>CAYRUB010000001.1:0-226685 GCA_964427405.1 uncultured Planctomycetales bacterium
TTACCATTTTGGTTTGAGAACCGTCCCTGGTTATTAAAAAACCCTCGGAGGATTTACATCCCCCGAGGGTTTAGTATTTCTACATAAGTTGTATTAGAATGTAACCTTCATGGAGCCGATTAACTGCTGCGCCATTTTCTTATCATTGGTTACATTTATTCCATTGCCTGCTTTGAATATACCACCAGTTATACCAAACTGTACATCTTCGGTATAGTCATAGGTTATGGTTGCATCAACTGCATCACCAAGATGTGATTTTCCGGTATATGTAGTATTTAAGTATCTATCTGTGTTTGCGGTGCCCCCATTGTAAAAACCAGGACTTAACAAAGCATCACCATTATTTGCTTTTGCAACATCGTAATATCCATAAACAGCAGATACAGTGACATCTTCAACTGGTTTGAAGCTTGCCTTTAAGTTGATTACATTCATGTTGGTCATAGGCAGGATTGCATAAACGATGTTGTTGAGTTTCTGATCATAGAACATTGAATCCCAGCCATTATTTCTGGTTGTGCCACTCCCAGTAGTGTTGCTTTCGCCACCAGAAAGATAAGTATAGGAAGCGCCGATCTTAGGAGTCATTTTTACTTTAGCAAAGGTATAATCTGCCATTGCCTGTAAAGCCCAAGCATCGTGTTTTTTCTGATTGCTTGATGCCGTATTTCTGCCGAATTGATAAGCAACTTCTAATGAAGTTGATAAGTTTTCAATCGGAGTAGCGGAAACCAAGCCGCCAATGGTATTAACTTTATCTGATCTACCTGCATCAAGGTTAGTGTCGTTATTCTTCTTGAACCAGTAATAACCGGAAAGATTGACCTTTTTGTTTAATGCGTAAGTAGCATTAATACCGGTTAAACTAACAGTTTCTCTATCTGTTGTTGAGTTCTGTTTTACTTGAGCATAAACCAAGTCAACTACTAGAGGATCATAGTCTAAAGTTGCGCGTATTGCGTCAAATGCGCTTCTTTCAGATAAATCTGTAGGAAGGTTGGTTGTGCCAGCTGCAGCACCTGATTTTCCAATAATCAAACCGTTGCCGAATTTGATTTCCTGACGGCCTAGAGTTAAGGTTAAAGGAGAATACAGGAATTCTTTTAAAGTAACAAATGCTAAGTCTAAATCAATGTCTGTTGAATTGGAAGAATTAGCAGAGTTAGCGTCATTCTGTCCGTTCCAGATTCTTTCGTTGATCAGTCTTACGGTAGCCATTACATTGTCAGTAAGATCTGCGTCAATGCGTACTCTTGTTTGAGTCATAAGGAAATTCTGCTTCAGAACACTTTTATCATCAGGATTCTGAATTTGTACTCCAAAATGACTTCTTGCTACACCACTCATGGTAATGTCGCCACTTACCTTTACGTTCTGTACTTCGGCGTAGGCAGGGCTAAATGCTAACCCGGCTACCAAAGCAAGCGCTAATACTGCTATCAAGCGTTTACTCATTTTCTTACTCCTCCTTTTTTGTTAACTGTTATAGATATATGGTTAACTAGGCCAATAAAAGTTATCGCCTAGGATAATTTCTTCTAAATACTTATAGATATTCTACCTATAACTTTATACTTGTCAAGAGTTTTTTACTTTACCGGAGATTTAGCTTTTTTAGCTGAAATCTGCGATTTCGGGCCCAAAGAAATGATTAAAATCATACTGCTTCCCTTCGGCTCCATGGTAATAATGCAGGTCTCATTCTCACGTTCAAAGTTCATTAACTTTTGGCCGTACTCGACGATATTTACCAGGTTCCAGTTGTACATCGCCATTTGTTCTTTGTAAAAATTAACTACCTGGTCAGGGTTATTTTTACCCTGGTATTTTAAGACGCCTACGCGTACACCTGAGCTTTCAAAAGAGTATGACTGAGCAGGCAGGCTTTTTAAACCGACAGGAACCGGTACGTCGCTAAACTTTAGTATTGCCTGTGGCTCAAGTACCCCGGGATTGGCGGATTTGGCGTCGCTATTGCCTGATAAACCGGCGCAACCCATAAGGGCAATAGTTAGGATACAGAATGTAGCAGATAGGAAAAATAATTTTTTAAGTTTCATCTCCCCTCCTTCTTGGTTAAGAAAATCTTGAGATCATCATAAATTTTATCAATTTCAGTTTGAGTTAAACCCGAATCCAGCCCTGCCTTGATTAATTCGGCCGGTGTGATTATGTCTTCCGGAGAATGACTATCATTATTTAAAATTAATTTTGCCCCGAATTTTCTGGCTTGCTTAATTACGTGGGTATTAGTCTGGCTGTGCCCTCGCCGGCTGGTAATCTCCAGGAATACCCCGCGCTCTTTAGCCAGCTTTGTGTCTTCGTCGGAAATTAATCCCGGATGCGCCAGGATATCAATGTCCGCCATTAAAGCCAGATGGTTGGTATTTTTCGCCACAGGTTCGACCGGAGTTTCCCCGTGGGCAATGATAATTTTAATCCCTTCTTTTCTGGCTAAGTTAGCTAAGGGTTTAAACTGTTCCGGAGGCAGGTGAGTTAATTCAATGCCCGGAAGTACTTTAATTCCGGAGTTTTTTGGCCAGCGCCTACAGAACTCAACAATTGCCTTAGCAGTTTGTTTGATATTGCTATAGTCAGCGTGATCGGTTATGGCGATCACTTTATAACCCTTATCCTGATAACGTACCGCTACTTCCGAGGGAAGCAGGTCTCCATCACTTAAGAATGTGTGTGCGTGTAAGTTATACATTTTATTTAGTGCGCCTGGCAGGAATCGAACCTGCCGCACGCAGTTTAGGAAACTGCTGCTCTATCCTTATGAGCTACAGGCGCAAAAATCATTTCCTTATTCATCTATTCACCGCGAAACTTAACCAAAGAACATAGCGGATATTCTTTTAATTTATCCCTGCCATGTAAGTCAACCAGCTCAATAACAAATCCTATACCAATGATTTTGCCCCCTAGCTGCTTTACCAGATCAACCACTGCCTTAACTGTTCCGCCGGTAGCTAAAAGATCGTCAATGATTAAAATTCTTTCGCCCTTGGTTATGGCATCTTCATGAATCTCTAAAGTATCTGTGC
The DNA here is from genome assembly GCA_964427405.1 of uncultured Planctomycetales bacterium. Classification (GTDB taxonomy): domain Bacteria; phylum Omnitrophota; class Gorgyraeia; order Gygaellales; family Profunditerraquicolaceae; genus UBA6249. The sequence continues at coordinate 3,051 of CAYRUB010000001.1, forward strand.
CATATTCTAACTCATAGGTTGCGGAAATTGTTTTGCGGGGAAGCTTTCCTTTTTTACGTACCGGTATGAATCCGGCTCCGATTTTATGCGCCAGGGCCGCGCCAAAGATAAAACCGCGCGCCTCCACCCCCACTACCTTATCAATCTTCTTACCTTTATATTTCTTAGCCAGTAAATCAATGGATTTTTTAAATGCGGATTTATTTTGGATTAAGGTGGTTACATCACGAAAAAGTATCCCGGGTTTGGGGAAATCAGGTATACTTCTTATGGATTTTTCCAAAGATGAGTTATTTTTCATAGTTCTTTCTCCTGCCCAACGACAAATTTTCTTAATTTTCTTAAGGCCGCTTCTTCAATCTGGCGGATCCTTTCGCGCGAAACACCCATTTTTTTAGCGACCTCTGCCAGTGTCTGCGGTTTGGTATGGCTTAAGCCGAAACGCAGGTCCAGGATCTCCCTTTCCCGCTCAGACATAACCTCCAGAAGATTATCCACTCTCTCCCGGTCCAGGAAATGTTCAATCTCTGCGTCAGGAGGGGTGGCATTTTTGTCTTCTACTAATTCAGACATCTGATTATCGCTGTCTTCGCCAATCGGCGCGTCTAGCGAAGAGGTAGTGCTGGACATCCAGAAATTAATCTTGCCTGATTTTTCAGGGGAAAGCTTTAATTTCTTGGCGATTTCATTATCCGAAGGAACGCGTTTTAGTTTTTGGCTTAAGCGTTCTTTGTTCTTTTTCCATTTGGTGATCAGGTCGTTCATATACACCGGTACGCGGATCATTTTACTCTGTTCACTGATAGAGCGGGTAATTCCCTGTTTGATCCACCAGGCAGCGTAAGTTGAGAAACGAAAACCTTTACGGTGATCAAACTTCTCAACTGCTTTCATTAACCCGAGGTTGCCCTCTTCAATCAAATCCAGAAAGGGGGTTCCCAGGCGCATGTATCTTTTGGCTATGTTGATTACCAGGCGCAGGTTTGCGCGGATCATTTCCTTGCGTGCTATTTCATCCCCGCGGCGGATCCGCTTGTTTAATTCAACCTCCTGCTTAGCGGTCAAAAGCGGGATTTGCCTGACTTCTTTAAGATATGTCCTTAATGCTTCCATAGTCTTATTTCAATGCAGCCTGTGCTGCTGCTAATTTCGCGATCGGCACCCTGAATGGCGAGCAGCTGACATAATTCATGCCTACGTTATGGCAGAACTCCACGGATTTAGGTTCGCCGCCGTGCTCTCCGCAAATCCCCACCTCAAGATTTTTATTGGTCGAGCGTCCGCGTTTAATGCCTAATTTAATCAATTCACCGATTCCTTCCTGGTCAATGCTCTGGAATGGGTCTTCCGGCAAGATGCCTTTTTTAATGTAATCCGGCAAGAATCCGCCGATATCGTCTCTTGAGAAACCAAAGCCCATCTGGGTCATGTCATTGGTTCCAAAGGAGAAGAATTGGGCGACAGTTGCCAGTTTATCCGCGACAAAGGCAGCGCGCGGAATCTCAATCATTGTCCCAAAAAGATGCTTGATTTTCTTTAGTCCGTATTTTGCCAGTACTTCCTTGTATATCTGTTTTGCGATAGCCAGCTGGTCTTCAAGCTCTTTTACATCGCAGACAACCGGGATCATGATTTCCGGGTATGGATGTTTGCCTTCTTTAACCAATTCAGCAGCTGCTTCAAGGATGGCGCGGATCTGCATAGAGCTTACCTCTGGGTATGTAACTCCCAGGCGCACGCCTCGATGGCCCATCATTGGGTTGGATTCATGCAAGGCCTCTGCCCTATTGGATAATTCTTGCATGCTGATATTTAGATCCTTGGCTATTTGCTCAAGCTTTGCCTGTTCGCGCGGTACGAATTCATGTAATGGCGGGTCCAGTAGTCGGATAACAACCGGAAAGCCATCCATGGCATCAATTGTACCTTTGATATCTTTCTTTACAAACGGGAACAATTCGTCCAATGCCTTCTGTCTTTCTTCGACAGTATTAGAAACAATCATTTTGCGTAGCAGAAATAATGGTTGATCAGCACTTTTTCCATAGAACATATGTTCAGTGCGGAAAAGTCCGATACCTTCTGCCCCGAATTGGCGCGCTTTTTGGGCATCAGCCGGGGTATCCGCATTGGTGCGTACACCTAATTTTCTTACAGCGTCGCACATTTTCAAGAATTCTGAAAGAATGGTATTTTCCTCGGAGGCATCCATCATCGGAAGCTTGCCTTCGTAAACATTGCCTTTAGTGCCGTTTAAAGTAATCCAATCGCCTTCTTTAAGGGTTTTATCCGCCACATGGACTAATTTCTTCTCAATTTCTACGTGCATCGCGCTGCATCCGACGATACAGCATTTGCCCCAGCCGCGGGCAACTAATGCCGCATGTGAGGTCATGCCGCCGCGGGCAGTAAGGATTGCCTGGGCAACGCGCATGCCTTCAACATCTTCCGGGTTAGTTTCTTCGCGTACCAGGATTACTTGTTTACCTGTTTTTGCCCATTCTACCGCGTCGTTTGAAGAGAAAACAATCTGTCCGCAAGCGCCGCCCGGTCCGGCCGGTAGTCCTTTCGCAAAAGGTTTGACACCCAGCTCTGTTTTCGGGTCAATAATCGGGTGAAGCAATTCATCAAGCTGTGATGGAGTTACCCGCATTACCGCCTGCTCTTTTTTGATCATCTTTTCTTTAACCATATCCACTGCCATGCGCACTGCTGCAGGGCCGTTGCGCTTGCCTATGCGGCATTGCAACATAAAGAGTTTGCCTTTTTCAATGGTAAACTCAATGTCTTGCATATCGTGGTAATGTTTTTCCAGACGGTTTTGGATAGAGTAAAGCTCTTTATATATCTTTGGCATTGCTTTTTCTAAGGTAAGTAACTCTTTATTATGGCTGCTGGTTGAATATTCGTTGATCGGCGCCGGAGTGCGGATGCCGGCAACTACGTCTTCACCCTGGGCATTGATCAGGTACTCGCCGTAGAAATTATTTTCTCCGTTACCCGGGTTACGGGTAAAAGCTACGCCGGTTGCCGAATCATTACCCATATTTCCAAATACCATGGTCTGCACGTTTACCGCTGTACCCCAGGCATCCGGGATATTCTCGATCCTGCGGTAACTGATGGCGCGTTTTCCATTCCATGAAGAAAAGACTGCGCCGATGCCGCCCCATAACTGTTCCATGGGTTCATCAGGGAATTCCCTGCCTAAAACTTCTTTGATTTTAATTTTGAACTGGGCGCAAAGTTTCTTTAAGTCATCGACATTTAAATCCGTATCGCTGGTATAATTTTTTGATTTTTTCAGTTCAGCCATTACCTTTTCCAGCCGCTTGCGGATCCCCTCTTCGCCTTTTGGCTCAATTCCTGCAGCCTTTTCCATGACTACATCAGAATACATCATGATCAGGCGGCGGTAGGCATCATAAACAAAACGGCCGTTACCTCCGCTCTGCTTAATTAAACCGGGGATAGTTTTTTCGGTCAGGCCCACATTTAAAACCGTCTCCATCATTCCGGGCATGGATTTTCTGGCGCCGCTGCGCACGGAAAATAATAACGGGTTGCTGGCATCGCCGAATTTCCTGTCCATTAATTTTTCTACTCTTTCCAGGGCTTTTTCTACCTGGGCTTTTAACTCTTTAGGGTATTTCTTTTTATTCTGGTAATAATATGTACAGACCTCTGTGGTGCAGGTAAATCCCGGAGGTACCGGAAGCATCAAATTTTTGTTTCCGGCCATTTCAGCCAGGTTTGCCCCTTTTCCACCTAAGAGGTTCTTCATGCTTTCGTTGCCATCTGCCTTGCCGCCGCCGAAACTGTAAATATATTTCTTTGCCATTACTTTTTAAACCCTTCCTTTCTTAGCTAAGCTGTTGAGTTAAATATTCCTTTAATCTGTCTACTGAAATTCTTTCCTGCAGCATAGTGTCTCTGCTGCGTACAGTTACTTGTTTGTCTTCTAGTGTTTGTACATCTACGGTCACGCAATAAAGCGTGCCTACTTCATCCTGCCGGCGGTAAAGTTTGCCGATAGAGCCGGTATCATCATAAACCGCAACCATGGATTTTTTTAAATCCCGGGATATTTGATTGGCCAGTTCCGTGATCTCCGGACGATTGCGTAAAAGCGGCAGCACTGCTACTTTAGTAGGCGCCAGGTCCTTGTGAATTTTTAAGACCACGCGTTTATCGTCCTTGACCTTTTCTTCATGATAAGCGTCAACTAAAAATGCCAGGACTGCCCGGTCAACTCCTCCCGAAGGCTCTATGATATATGGATAAAGTTTTTCTTTTACTGTCTCATCAAAATATTGCAGGTCTTTCCCGCTGTACTGGGCGTGTTGTTTTAAATCGAAATCCGCTCGATTAGCAATTCCCTCTAATTCGCTCCAGCCGAAAGGAAAATTATACTCCACGTCCATACAGGCGTGGGCGTAGTGGGCCAATTCGTCCTTACCGTGCTGGCGCTTTCTTAAATTTTCGCTTTTTATTCCGAGTGTTAAATACCAATTGAAGCGGTAATCTATCCATTCGCTAAGCGCCCTGTCCGCATCGCTGGGCCTGACGAAATATTCAATCTCCATCTGTTCAAATTCACGGGTGCGGAAGGTAAAATTTCCCGGAGTTATTTCATTGCGGAATGATTTTCCAATTTGCGCCAGGCCAAAAGGAAGCTTGGGGTGGCGCGAATCAAGGATATTTAAGAAATTAACGAACATCCCCTGGGCTGTTTCCGGGCGCATATAAATTACATTTGAGGCATCCTCAACCGGCCCCTGGTGGGTTTTGAACATCAGGTTAAAGGGACGGGATTCGGTAAGCTCCCCGGAGCATTCCGGGCAATGGTTCTTATCTTTTAAATCGGCGCTCTTAAAACGCCGTTTGCAGTTTTTGCAATCGCTCTTTAGGTCAAAGAAATTCTGCACATGGCCGCTTGCCTCCCAGGTCATAGGGTGCATAAGTATTGCTGAATCCATGCCCATGATATCATTGCGTTCATAGACATTGGATTTCCACCATGCGCGCTTAAGGTTATTCTTGAGCTCAACTCCGTAAGGGCCGTAATCCCATGTATTGGCCAGCCCCCCATAGATTTCGCTGCTCTGAAAAATAAACCCTCTGCGTTTACATAAGGAAACAACCTTGTCCATCAAATTTTCTGTCATAGTTCTATATTTTTAGCACAGTATAACTTAAAGAGCAAGAAGATTTTAGTATTAGTCTATTGGTTTTAATGTTGATATTATCGCAAATACCTTGTTTAAATCCAAACGGGCGCCGGTATCTTTTATATATACCTTAAAGAAATTCCCCTGAGGGTCAAGCACATTACAGTCAAAGTAATTATTCGGCCTGGCCATACTGTAGTTGATAAAGCCTCTTTTATCCCCCAGTTCAAATTTGATCATCCGGCAAATGCATTGTTGGCCTATATCCGGAGTAAATACGCTTTTCATGATAATAAAGAATGCATCAGTGACATTGTTTATTTTACTGAGGTTGGCGTACATCAGCCGGCGCATAAATTCATAGTTATCTTTTATTCCCTGTTTTTGTACATCCGGGTAAAGCTTGATAAAAGCATACGGCTCCTGGCGCAAAAGGTAAATGACGGCGTTATTTTCCGGGTGCCTTTTTTTGTAGTATCTTCTTTTGATCAATTCTTGCACTAAATTAAAACCTTTGGGGATGGAGATAGACATTTTTGGGAATTTTTGCGGGATCAAAGTGTCCATGTATTCTTTATTAAGCCCGGGAGCCAACGTTTTTTCATCCGGTTGCATGCACAAAATAGGAATGGTTTTGCAGTCGCCGATCCCGTAGGAGATATATTGCCTTAAGATATTCGGCCCGGCAAATTTGATAACGAATACCAGGCAGAGAATGAATATAGTTACGCTAGTTAAGAATTTCAGGAATCGGTTAGCTGCCATTTAGCTTCTTAAACTCCTCTTCTTTAATGCTGAAAGAATGTTGCTCAGTGGGAAATTTTTCTTGAATAACCTCGTTTTTAAAATCTTCCACTGCTTTAGAAATCAACGGTGAAAGGTTGGCGTATTTCTTGACAAATTTCGGGGTGTAGCGTGTAAAAAGCCCGAGCATATCATGGATAACCAGCACCTGGCCATCACAATGGACTCCTGCACCGATGCCTATGGTGGGGATTTTTATTTTACTGCTAATTAGTCCGGAGATTTTATCCGGCACGCATTCTAAAACTATGGCAAAACACCCTGCCTTCTCTAATCCTATTGCCTGTTCAATCAGGCGTTGGGCGGCTTCTGCGTCTTTGCCTTGAACTTTAAAACCCCCGATTTTATCTACAGTCTGCGGAGTTAATCCAATATGCCCCATTACAGGTATTCCCGCTTTAATAATCTGCTGCGTTACCTCTAAGCAGCGCTCAAACCATTCCAGTTTTATTGCCTGGCAGCCTGCTTCAGCGATGAACCTTTGTGCATTTTTAACGCATTCTTCAGGATGAACTTGATAAGAGCTGTAAGGCATATCTCCGATAAGCAGGGCATTTTTAACTGCCCTTCTTACAGCTTTGGCATGATGCAGCATTTCTGGCATGCCGACTTTAGTAGTTGAATCAAGGCCTAAGACCACATTAGCCAATGAATCTCCGACTAGGATCATGTCTACTCCCGCTTTATCAACTAATTCGGCTATAGGGTAATCATAAGCGGTTAACATAGTGATCTTGCGTTTGCCTTTTAAATTTTTTATTTCATTTATATTCATTGTTATAGCTTATTGTATAAAAGCGGTAAAAAATAAAATCAGCGATAAAATAATCATTATTAAAATTATTGATATGGTGCAGAAATTATAAAATTTGGAGTTAGTGTATTTGCCCATCAGCCTTTTGTTGTTTACCAATAGCAACATGAATATTAATACAAAAGGAAGCAAAATTCCGTTTGTTGCCTGAGAGACAAGCATGATCGGCACAAGTTTTACGCCGGGGATTAATATGATTGCTGCTCCGATGGCAATTATGGCAGTGTATAAACTGTAAAATTGCGGCGCTTCTTTAAATGTGCGATTTACTCCGATTTCCCAGCCCATGCCTTCGCATACTGAATATGCCGTTGAGAGCGGTAAAATACAGGCGGAAAAAACCGAGGCATTCAAAAGGCCAAAAGCAAAAAGATAGAAACAGTATTGTCCGGCCAGCGGTTTTAGTGCAAGGGCCGCGTCTTTTGCAGTTTCAATCCTGATGCCGTGAACAAAAAGGGTGTTGGCGCATACTATGACAATAAAGATTGCGATAATATTAACTACGAAGGCCCCGATAATTACATCCAGGCGGCTGTATTTGTAATTTTCGATGCGGATCCCCTTCTCGACTACTGAGGATTGTTGATAAAACTGCATCCAGGGCGCAATTGTGGTCCCCACGACGCCGATAAGCATAAAAATATAAGCCTTATCAAAATGGAAACTTGGTGAGATTGAGCTTGAGGCAACTGTTTTCCAATCGGGTTTAGATAAGAATCCTGAGACGATGTAGCAAACATAGAATAAGCAAGCGACCAAAAATACTTTCTCAACTGATTTATAAGTTCCCTTTACAATCAACCACCAGACAAATAACGCACAGACAGGTACTAACAGGTATTTACTGATCCCGAAAAGTTCGGCACTGGCTGCAATACCGGCAAACTCTGAGATAGTGTTGAATATATTAGAGAAAACCAGGACGGTCATGGCATAGAAAGTTACCCGGACGCCAAATTCTTCGCGGATTAAATCTGCCAGGCCTTTTCCGGTAACTACTGCCATACGGCTGCACATCTCCTGGATAATTACCAGGGCGATAATAATCGGAATAAATGACCATATCAGGGCATAGCCGAAGTGCGCGCCGGCAACTGAATAGGTAGTAATTCCTCCGGCGTCATTATCCACATTGGCGGTGATAATTCCCGGCCCCATTACCGAAAGAAAAATTAATGTTTTAGCCCAGAAACTTTTTAGATTCTTCATGCCTTCTGAATAATTTTTATTTTCTTTAACCTGCGCCAGGCAAAAGCAACCAGCTGGCTCAGAATATCATCAACGGTTATGATTCCCTGTAAAACATTTTCTTCATTTACAACCGGTATAGCAAAATATTTGTATTTTTCCATCAAGTACGCAACCTCTTTGACGCTGGAATCCAAATGTACAAAATATGTCTTAGGGAAAGCAGAATTTAAAATGGTTTCCTGGGGGGTAGCCAGGATAAGCCTGCGGAAATTAGTTGCACTGATGAGATGGTATGTTTCATCAATTATATAGATAAACTGTGCGGGCTCGGATTTAAATTTAAGTTCCCGTATCTGGCTTAGGGCTTCCTGCACGGTCGTCTCTTTTGTGAAAGCAATATATTCAGTGGTCATCAGGCCTCCGGCAGAATCTCCGGAATATCCTAAAAGTTGCGAGAGCCGCTTGGAGTATTTGTTTTCAATTAAGCTTAGGATATGTTTAGTTTTTTCCCGCGGTAATTTCTCCAGAAAGTCCGTAGCTTCATCCGATGGGATATTATTAAGCAGCTCAGATAATTCAAGATCATTCATTTCGTTTAGGATTGAACGTTGAGTTTTAAAATCAATATTGGTAAAGATCTTGGTTTTGTTAGCCAGGTTTAAGGACTTAAAAAGAGCGATTTGATGGTTAACGTTTAAATCCAGGAAGATATCCCCTAAGTCTGCTGCGGGGATATTGGCCAGGTTTTTTTGCGGCACATCAATCTTTATGGTCATGCTTGCCGGGTTAATCGTAAGGGGCTGGATATACTTCCAGGAGATTAGCCGTTCGTCGGAGAGATATCTTGCTTTAGGATTAAAAAGTTTTACGATCAAATCAATGCTTTTTTCAAAACCCAGCCTCCTGAAAAGCCCGCGGGTTCCGATATCAACGTGGGCGATCATTAATGCCTGCTCAACTGTTAAGAGCTGTATATCGTTTACGCGGATAACTTTATGATTGTGAGTATCTACTACCTGTTGATCTAATATATCGCGCCTCAAGGTAAGCTCTTTTTTTTCGTCGTGTATTTCGCCGAAATTTATCCGGGATTTATCAATCTTTAGCCTTGCCTCATTCTTATCTAATCTTTCAATATCCTGCCAATCTACCAGGGCATATTTTCGGTTGGGAAAACCTTTACGGATAATCAACCCGTGTGAAAGCGGGTATACCTGGGAAGGTTTTACTACAATATCATAAATCTCGCCGACATCCCTGCCCTCACTATCAAAGACAGGTTTATCCATTAATTGCGAAAAGAAAACAAACATCTTTGCGGCAGAAATATTTTTTTGAAATGTTTGATTAAATATGTTCATCAGAATATTTTTGTTGTTGCTTGAGGAAATTTTTTCAACAACTCCTCGCCTTTTCCCTTACCAAGAACAAATATTGCCGTAGATAAAGCATCAGCCTCAAGTCCTGAATCCGTAATCACTGTCGCGGAAGAAATCCCGCTGGTAACAGGATAGCCGGTTTTAGGGTCTATAATATGGCTGTAACGTTTGCCGTTTTTTAAAAAGAACTGTTCGTAGTCTCCGCTGGTAGATGCGGATTTATCCTTTAATTCCAATATCCCTGTGATTTCCGGTTTGCGCGGGTTTTGGATGGCGACCTTCCAAGGGGCTCCGGATCTTTCTCCTAAAGCGTAAATCTGCCCGCCGGCATTAATCAAACAGCTGCTGATATTTTTTTCCTTTAATTTTGAAACCGCGCAATCCAGGGCAAATCCTTTGGCTATTGCCCCCAGGTCAATTTTCATGCCGGAAAGCTTAAATTCTATCACATTATCTTTTTCATGCAAAATAATTTTATCGCAACCAACAAGCTTCAAAGCAGCTTTGATTTTATCATCACTAGGCACTATGTGTTCTTGATTGGTAAACCCCCAAAGATCAACTAATGGTGCAATGGTAATGTCAAAAGCCCCGGCGCTTGCCTGACAAAATTCTTTTGATTTCTTAATGATATAAAAAGTATCCGCGCTTACCTTTAATTTACCAGCGCGATTAAGCCGGGAGACCTCACTGTCTTCCCGGTATTTGCTGAGCAGGCTTTCGATGCGTTTGGCTTCAGTAAAAACGATCGAGCTGGCTTCTTTATCCGGAGAGGTTACTTCCCAAAAAGTCCCCATTAGAAGACGGTTATTCCGATAAAGTTTGGTAGTTTCTTGCCGGCGGTGGTTAGGTTTTTTGGAGCGCAAGGCAAAATAGCTTAAGCTGATCACCCAGCCAATGATTAAAATGATAACCAGATATCTGCGTAATTTTGGACTAAAAGCCATCGGATTAGATTTTAGGCATTAAGCCTTAATTTATAGCTTGATTCAATCGTTTTTACCAAGTCAACCAAGAGTTTGTTGGTTGGTACGGCAATACCTAATTCCTGGCCAAGCCGCACGATTACTCCGTTAATAAAATCAATCTCCGTACGTTTTTTTCTTAATACATCCTGGAGCATTGAAGAAATATTGGCGGATGTGCTTTCACAAACCGCCTCAACTTTTGCCAATGGGTCATCATAAATTAATTTTATACGTTTTCTTTTGGCAATGCGGGTTGCCTCGGTAACTGCGTCCCTTAAAATTCTTTTTGTGCCTTCAAATTCAGTCAGCTTGCCATTAGGCAACCGGGTAATAGCGGTTAAGGCGTTAATTCCTGCGTTAATAATTAATTTTGACCAAGCCAGCCCTTTTATGTCGCGGGACATCTTGGTTTGTAAGCCGACCTTGTTGAATACTTCGCGGATACTGCGTATTTCAACCGGTACTTTGCCGTCGAGAGTGCCGATAATAGTCTCTCCGTGTCCGGCATGATGGATCCTTCCTGTATCGATTAAAGTTGCTCCTTCGCTGGTTATCCCGCCGATCACTTTATCTTCTCCTGCCAGCTCAGCGATAATTTCAAGATTTCCAATTCCGTTTTGTAAAGTCATTATCTTGGTGTTTTGCTGCAAGAGAGGCTTAATCTGTTCAACTGCCTGTTTGGTATGGAATGATTTCACGCAGATAAGTATAAGATCGGCCTTGCCGATATCCTGCACATTGGCCGTGGCTTTTGGTTTTGCCTGCCAGCTGCCGGATACGCCTTCTAAGGAGATGCCGACTTCATTTATTTTGGCGGCATTTTCCTTGTTTTTGTCCAACAACCAGACTTCTTCCTTTGATTTTGATAAAAAAGCGGCAAAAAGGCATCCCATTGCTCCCGGGCCGACAATGACTATTTTCATACTGCCACCTCCAGTTTATTGAGCAGCCTTTGGCTTTTTAGTTCTTTTCCTAAATGGAAATTTAAAAACGCGTTCAGGATCAAGTCCAGCTCTTTTTTTATCTGGGGGTTCATCCCCAGGTTAAGGCTGGCGGCAAAACAATTTCTTTCAATATGCAGTACGGTAGCGATTGTCCCGCGGAATATAGAGCGACTGGTAGGATCTTTCTGCATGCAGCGCGGGCAAAGCAGTCCTCCTAAGGAAAGGCTAAATCTTGCCTGGCCGCTAATTATATCGCTGCAGGAAACACAGGAATCAAAGTGGGGCTTAAACCCTGAAAGGTTAAGCATTTTTATTTTAAATATAGTTGCGATTCTAGCCGGGTTATAATTGGTCTCCAGTTCTTTAAGGCTTATCAAGGCCAGGTTAAAGATCTCTTCATTTTTATCCTCGGCCTGCATTATGGAATTAATTAGCTCCATCATGAATCCTGCCTGGGTTGTCTTATCAATGCTGGAGCGTATCGGGGTAAAATTATCCAGTTTATCCGCCTGGCTTACCAGGTGCAGGCTTGAATGGGTCTTTCTGTAGAAGATAATCTCATTTAGCGAAAAAAGCTCTAAATTAGAGGCGAATTTTTCCGGCTCACTGCGTATCCCTTTAAGTAACCCGCTGAGTTTTCCAAACTCCTTGCTGTAAAAATCTATGATTATTGAGGTCTCGCGGATATCCCGTTTGTTTAAAATCAGGGCCTGGGTTTTATCTATCGACATATTCTTTTTCCTTTTTACGCATTAGTTGTATTTCGGCCTTAGTGTGGTCATTAAATCCTAATATATGCAGTATGCCGTGAGTAACATAGAGCTGTAATTCATCTGCCGGCGTAGTCTTGAAGCTCCGGGCGTTGCTTATCGCACTATCGGTAGAAATTGCGATGTCGGCCAGGACAGAGCGGTCATTTTTTTTATCGTTTAGATTAAAAGCTATTACATCGGTTGCGCTATTAGCTCTTAGAAACCTGGTATTAAGTTTTTTAATCAGGATATTATCCGTAAAGCAGATATTGATATATCCGGATTTGTTAATCCCCTCCCCTTTAAGAATCTTGAGAATCAGGTCTTTTATACGTATTTTGGAGATGGGTAGTTTTTTTTGCAGGTTGCTTATAGTTATATTCAGCATATCTGAAAAATGGATTGGCGAAAGGCGCGTTAATCTTCTCTTAGGAGTAGTTTACCCGGCTATGATATATGCCGCTTAGTATTTTGGTAAAGACGCTGGAAACTTTTTCTATATCTTTTAAGGTAAGTTCGCATTCATCAAGCTGGCCGTCAATGAACTTATTGTTTATTACCTTGTGCACTACCTCTTCGATTTTTGCCGGGGTGGGATCCTTAAGGGTGCGCGTGGCTGCCTCAACAGAATCTGCCAATAGGACAACGGCTGTTTCTTTGGTATTTGGTTTTGGCCCGGGATAACGGAATCCCTCCTCTGTTACTTCCTGATCTTCCTCTCTGCCTTCCAGGGCCCTGCGGTAGAAATAATAAACCAAGCTATTGCCATGATGCTGCTGGATAAAATCCCAAAGTACCGGGCTTAAGGAATATTTTTTAGCCAGATCCACCCCTTCCTTTATATGGTTCATGATAATCAGCTTACTCATTGTAGGAGAAAGCGTATCATGCAAGTTCTTTTTTATCTGCTGGTTTTCAATAAAATACTCCGGCTTTTGCAGCTTGCCGATATCATGATAATATGCCCCAATCCTGGCCAAGAGGCCGTTGGCCCCTATAGTTGTGCAGGCAGTATCTGAGAGGTTGCCGACAATAAGGCTATGGTGGTATGTCCCCGGAGCTTCAAGAATCATGCGCTGTAAGATTGGATGGTGGGTGTCTGCTAGTTCCAACAGGCTGATATTAGTTACTGTCTGCAGGAGGTATTCGAATACGGGCAGGACACCTAAGACAATAACTCCTGAAATCAGGCTGTTAATCATGATTATTAAATACCTTTCAGGCTGCATGATCCAGAAGTGCTCAAGAAGGATAAGGCTTATTAATTGTATCAAGCCGGCTATAAACCCTGCTTGAATAACCGCGGTTCGTTTATGCGCTTTATTTACCAGTAGTATTGCGCATGAACAAAAGGTCATGAAAATAACCCAGGCTTTAAATGGCTCGGCGGTCAAAGAGGCCAGCGATAAAGAAGTTCCTAGCGATAAAAAGTAGGCTACCTCAAGATTATTGAATAATAATACGCTAAGCATAGGGATAATCGCAATGGGGATAAAGTAGAAAGATAGCCCATGTTTAAGTAGTGCATGTCCGATGGAGAAAGAAACCAGGAAAAGGAAACTTAAATTGGCTAAATTAGCGTTTTTTATTTTGGTAAACTTATTGTAAAAACAAAGGTAAAGAACGATTAGAAACAACGGGATAGCCAGGTTCATATGTATGATATGTCCAAAGATGAAAATGAAAACGCATAGTCCGGCAAGGAGAAAATTGTTTTTAACGAACAGTTTTTTCATAAGCCTCAATTATTCTCTGGACCAAGGCGTGCCTGACCACGTCAGAGCCGCTAAAATAAATAAATTTTATTCCATCAATTTCTTTAAGTATATCTTGCGCCTGAAGCAGGCCTATGGGTTTGGCGTTTGGAAGGTCGCTTTGAGTCATGTCACCGGTGATTACTGCTTTGGAATCAAACCCCAGGCGGGTTAAAAACATTTTCATCTGTTCGGCAGTGCAATTCTGCGCTTCATCAAGGATGATAAAGGCGTCGTTAAGGGTCCTGCCTCTCATATAAGCCAGCGGGGCGACTTCTATTATTCCGGTTTCTATGTATTTCTCAATACGCTCAGGCTCCATCATATCGTATAGGGCATCGTAAAGCGGCCTAAGGTAAGGAGAGATTTTCGCCTGCATATCTCCGGGTAGAAACCCCAGGGATTCACCTGCCTCGATAGCCGGGCGGGTCAAAATAATACGCCGGACTTCCTGTTTTTTTAGCGCCTCTACTGCGCAGGCCATAGCCAGGTAAGTTTTTCCTGTACCCGCAGGCCCGACCCCGAAAACGATATCGTGTTTCTTTATTGCTTCAACGTATTCATTCTGGCCGGCAGTTTTCGGCCCGATTTGTTTCCCCGCCGAGGATTGTGTAATTCCCGTATCTAATCCTGCCAGTTGTTGTTTTTTCCCGCCTTTTTTAAAATTAGATATTAAATAAGAAAGATCGTTTTTGCCTACCTCCTCGTTTCCCGAACGCAGGCCTTCCAGCAGGTATTCTACCAACTGGCTTGCCTTTTTGATATTGCTAGCTGTGCCGCTTATTTTTAAGTAATCGCCGCGCAAGGTAAGCTTAACCTTAAGCTCTTTCTCAATGTTTCTTGTATTGATATCATGCGCCCCAAAAAACCCCTGCGCTTCCTTTTGGGATTCAAACTTTATTATTTTATCCACTATTTAAGGTTTTCTTTTGGTTCCGCCATCTCTGCGGGCTCAGTTTTTAATTCCGGGCTAGATGGTATTTTTAAAGTTTGGCCGGCATAAAGCTTATCCGGTGAACGTAAAACATCTTTGTTTGCTTCATAGATCTTCGGCCATTTTTTGGTGGTACCGTAAAATTTCTTGGAGATTTTTTGTAATGTGTCATTTTTCCCTACGGTATAGCTTTCAAAGTTTTGATCCAGTGTATTTTCAGTTTGTGCCTCTTGAGTTATCACGGGTTCTTCCGCGCCGCTTGTCATCGGTATAATAGTCGGGCATTTAGCTTGTGACGGTTTGGCAAGCCCCAGCTCTATCTCAAAAACTCTGGTGGTGCGGGTAGTTTTTCTTTCCGCTGGCTCAGCGGGAGCTGTCCCCATAATATAGCCGCGGTTACCTGATGTTGCGGAAATATCCTGATCGATCCTGTCGCGGGTTAAATTATATGTCCTGGCTACGCAACCTGATAAAGCCAGGGATGAGGTCAATACGCAAATTCCAGCTAACTTAACTTTGTTCATTTTGCTTCCTCCTTTTAATAGTTATACCTAATTCTGTTAGTTGTTTATCTTCAACATCTGAGGGTGCGCTGGTTAAGGGGCAGAAAGCAGCCGAAGTCTTTGGAAAAGTAATAACTTCGCGTATACTGTTTTCTCCGGAAAGAATAGTCAGCAACCTGTCTAATCCAAAAGCGACTCCTCCGTGCGGAGGCGCACCGAATTGAAAAGCTTCAAGAAGAAAGCCAAAACGCTTAGTGGCTTCTTCTTCACCTATTCCGATAATATTAAAAATCTTCTGCTGGAGTTCCCTGCGATGGATCCTTACTGAACCGCTTCCCAGTTCCATGCCGTTTAAAACTAAGTCGTAAGAACGGGATTTAACTTTTCCCGGATCTTTTTCCAGGTTTTCCAGGTCAACTTCAGCCGGTGCGGTAAAGGGGTGGTGTTCACTGTCCCAGCGTTTTTCCTCATCATTGTATTTAAAAAGAGGGAAATCTACCACCCAGCAAAAGGCAAAATCGTTTTTTAACTCAGGCCTCAAATCCGGTTTATCCGATTTATATTTTTCCATCGCATCGGAATAGCTTATGCGCGGAAAAGGTATCTGGATATCGATATTTTTTAATTCTTTAAGTATTAATTTCATCAATCCTTCGGTTAAGCTGAAGATGTCTTCTTCGTTAATAAAAGACATCTCAATATCCAGTTGGGTAAATTCCGGCTGGCGGTCAGCGCGCAGGTCTTCATCGCGGAAACATTTGGCGATCTGGTAATATCTCTCTATCCCGGCGACCATAAGGATTTGCTTGAATAATTGCGGAGATTGAGGTAAGGCAAAAAATTGGCCGATATTTACCCGCGAAGGAACAAGATAATCCCGGGCTCCCTCCGGGGTGGATTTTGTAAGTATGGGAGTTTCACATTCAATAAAGTTATTACTTCCTAAGTAATTACGGATAACCTTGTACAGGTTGCTTCTCAGGACAAGGTTGTTAAAAACTCTTTTGCGCCTTAAATCAAGATAGCGGTACTTAAGCCGCATCTCTTCGGTTATCTCTGTCTCTTCTTCAATTTCAAAAGGAGGATTTAAACTTGGGTTCAGGATCTCTAATTCTTTTGCTAAAATTTCTATTTCGCCGGTTGCTAACTTTTCGTTGATAGTGCCTTTTGGCCGTTTATTTACGTTGCCGCTTAATTTGATTACAAATTCATTTCTTAAATCTTGCGCTAGTTTGTAAGCTTCTCCGGATTCTTTAGGGATAAAAACTATCTGCGTAAATCCGGTACGGTCACGGATATCAATAAAGATCAATTTACCGTGGTCTCTCCTGCGGGCGACCCAGCCGCAGAGCGTAACTTGTTTTGTCTCATCCGATCCGCTAAGTTCTCCGCAAGTATGCGTTCTTAACATTTTAATTCCTTGGTTAGGTCTGGTATATTAATTTCTCTTTGAGTACTATTTGACATGTCTTTGAGGGAAATCACATTCTTTTTTAATTCATCTTCACCTAAAATTAAAACATACCTTACGCCTGTGTCATTTGCAGCGCGCATCGCCGCTTTTAGCGAACGGTTCAGATAGTCCATATCGCTAGGTATATCGGAGCAGCGCAGCTGGTTTAATATTTTTACGCCTTCGGCTTTAGCAGCTTCTCCAAGGGTAATTAGATAAACCAACTTATTTAGCGGTTTTTCCACGGATATTCTTGATGCTAAAAGCAGCCTTTCAACACCGAAAGCAAACCCTATGCCTCCTATGTCCGGCCCGCCTAATTCTTTAATCAAATTATTGTAACGGCCCCCTGCCCCGATAGCATCCTGGCTGCCTAGGCTAGAATGCGTAAATTCAAATACCGTGCGGTTATAATAGTCCAACCCGCGCACAAGAAATGGATCTACCTCAAAAGGAATGCCAAGGTTGCTTAAGCCATTTTCCACTTCTTTAAAATGGTTCAGGCAATCCGGGCAAAGATGTGTATTTTTAAGAGCAAGCGCCCTGACTATTTTTTGACAGGCTTCGTTTTTGCAGTCCAATATCCTTAATATATTATTTTCCAGTCTTATCTGGCAGTCAGGGCAGAGTCTTTGTTTTTCTTTCTGCAGTCCCTGTTTTAAATTCAAGCTCAGTGTTTGTTTGTCTTTAGGGCATCCCAGGCTATTAATTTTAATTTTATATTCTGTGATCGCAAAACTTTTAAGCAGTTGACCGGCCAGGCTGATCACTTCCACATCAAGTATTGCTTCCTGCGAGCCGATTACTTCGCAGCCAATATGGTGAAATTGGCGCAGCCTGCCTTTTTGCGGACGCTCAAGGCGGAACATTGGGCCAATATAATATAATTTTGTGAATGGGCTGGTTTTATCCAGGTTATTTTCCAGGTAGCTGCGCGCAATTGAGGCAGTGCCTTCAGGACGTAAGACGTACACATCCTCCTGGTTGTGAATAAGGAACATCTGTTTTTGTACTATTTCGGTGGTAATGCCAAGAGTACGGTTAAAGAGCGCTGCCTCTTCAATTATAGGGGTACGGATTTCACGGTAATTATAAAGAGAAAATATATTGCGCGCTGCCGCTTCAATTGTTTGCCAATGACCTGATTCATCAGGCAGGATATCTTTAGTGCCGGGGACCCTTTTGAACATGAGTTATTTTCGGTTTTTTTAAAAAAGGTTTATACGGGATTACCTAATTTTTTGTTTCATTTCCAAGCCAGCTTTAAAAACCACTACCTTTCTGGGCGGGACAGGGATAACCTGGTTGGTACGCGGGTTTCTGCCTGTGCGGCTTTTCCTTTGTTTTATCTTAAAAACGCCAAAGTTACGTAATTCAATCCTCTCTCCCCTAACCAAGGCATCAATAATACAATCAAACGTCCTTTGTACGACTTTTTTGACATCTATCTGTTTTAGGTTTGTTTCGTCAGATACTTTTAAGACAATATCCTTCTTGGTCATCTTTCATCCTCCTAGTCCACAAGGACACACCGGCTAATCATTTAAAGCCGGGTGTTAACCCACAAGGCTACACCCACACAAGTCTAATAAGCGCGGGGTGTATTGCTAAATATAATAACAACAAAAAGTTACAGTGTCAAGTATTATAGCACTAGAGAAAGCCGGTCTTCTCCTAGCAACTCGTCAAGGTCCTGGATCAACTTTTCTGAAGGTAAAACATAAAGGTTTTCGCCTACTACCATTTGTATCCGTGATTTTGCGGGAGTATCCAGGCGTAAATATATGGGCACATTGCCCTTATGTTCAGAAAGCAGGGTTTTTAGGGACTCAAATATGTTTTCCTTAATTCCTGAAAGATTTATGCTCATTGCTGTAATCAGCTTGTAAATTTCCTCAAAAGGAAAAAGGTCTTCCACAATTATCTTCGGGGTATCTTCTGTTAAATTTAACGTGCCGCGGATATGGGCTATTGTGTTAGGCATAATGTAACGGCTTACCTTAGCAAAGGCACGGGGAAACACCAGTAATTCTACGGCGCCATCCAGGTCTTCTAGCTTTAATATTGCCATTTTCTCTTGCTTGGCGCGCGTAAGTGTTTGTTTAATTTTTGCGATTAAGCCGACAATTTTTATAGTATCCTGGTCTTTATGTTCATGTAAGCTGGCAGTTGAGCAGGATACAAAACGTTTGAGTTGTTTGGCGTAACGCGCCAAAGGGTGGCCGCTGACGTAGAAACCGAGCATGTCTTTTTCAAATGAAAGCAGCTGTGGTTCCGGCCATTCCTTGCATTCGACTAAAACCTCGGTAGTTTTTCCAAAACCGTTACTAGTAATGGTTTGATCAAAAAAGGAAAGCTGACCGCTGGATTTTTCTTTTTGATTCTTTTGCGACCTTTCCAGTATTGTATCAAGGCTTGCGAACATTTTAGCCCTTGCAGCGCCAAAACAATCCAGGGCTCCGCATTTGATCAGACTTTCCAGGACCTTACGATTTGCCAGCCTTAAATCAATTTGGCCGCAGAGCTCTTCTAATGATTTAAACTTTGTTTTCTCCCTGGCGCTTACAATGGATTCAGATGCCCCCTTACCTACATTTTTTATCGCCAGCAGCCCAAAACGAATAGTAGATTCATCTTCAACCTTAAAAAGCACTTCGCTTTCATTTATATCCGGAGGTTGTACCTTTAAGCCCATTTGCTGGGCTTCGTTTACATATGTTACGATTTTGTCGGTATTGTCGCGTTCTGAAGTAAGCAGCGCGGTCATGAATTCTACGGGATAATTTGCTTTTAAATAAGCAGTGCGGTAAGAAATTAACGCATAGGCAGTTGAATGTGATTTATTAAAGCCATATCCGGAGAAATATTCTATTAAATCAAAGATCTTTGTCGCGGTTAATTCTTTTATCCCGTTTTTAAGGCAGCCACGGACAAAGTTGCTCCTTTGTTTTTCCATGACTTCGGGTATTTTTTTGCCCATGGCCTTACGTAGAATATCTGCCTGGGCAAGCGAAAATCCCGCCAAGGTTGAAGCGATCTGCATGATTTGTTCCTGATAAACCATGATCCCGTAAGTTTCTTTAAGCACGGGCTCTAATTTGGGATGTTCATATCTGATGGGGATTAACCCATGTTTACGTTTCATAAAATCATCAAGCATGCCTGAACCAATCGGCCCCGGACGGTAAAGCGCCAGAAGAGCAATCAAGTCTTCAAAACGTTCGGGTACGAGCTTTTTAAGTAAATCCCGCATACCCGAACTTTCTACCTGGAAGACTCCGATCGTATGGCTTGAAGCTAATAGCTTATATGTGTTTGCATCATCTAACGGCAGATTATTAATATTAATTTCTATGCCGCGGGTTTTTTTGATAAGTTTTAGAGTTTCATCAATTACCGTAAGGGTTTTTAGGCCAAGGAAATCAACTTTAAGCAGCCCGATTTTTTCCAGTGTGCTCATACTGTATCCGGTAGTAACCTGATCATCGCTGGTTTTAAATATGGGCATATAATTATTCAACGGTTTATCCGCGATGATTACGCCTGCGGCATGCACAGAGGCATGACGGTTTAGTCCTTCCAGAGATAAAGCCGTATTGATCAGTTTGGTTATTACCGGATCATTCCGGTAAAGATTGCTCAACTCCGGTTCGCTTTCCATGGCTTTTTTAAGAGTCATATCAAGTTCAGCTGGAATCATTTTGGCAATACGGTCCACATCCGCGTAGGGAATTGCCATAACCCGGCCGACATCCCTGATTACCGCGCGCGCCTGCATAGTTCCGAAAGTAATTATCTGTGCGACATTCTCTCTGCCGTATTTTTTAGTTACATAGTCAATGACTTCTTGCCTGCGTTCGTAGCAAAAGTCAATATCAATATCCGGCAGACCCATGCGTTCGGGGTTTAAGAACCGTTCGAATAGTAATCCGTATTTTAAAGGATTAAGATCGGTAATGCCTAAAAGAAAACTTACCAGGCTCCCTGCGGCTGAGCCTCTTCCCGGTCCGACCGGGATACCCTGGGCCTTAGCATAGGAGATGAAATCCCAGACAATAAGGAAATAGCTGATAAAACCCATATGTTTAATGATCTTTAATTCATGTTCAAGGCGCGTCCGCACTTCGGGATTGTCTTTAAGGCCTTTATCTCGTTGTCCTTTTTCGCAAAGTTCAAGCAAAAATGCTTCTTTGTCTTTTCCTTCCGGAGGGGTATATTTAGGCAAATGCATCTGGGTGAAGTCTAGCTCTAAATTGCAGCGCTGGGCAATCTCTATGGTATTTTTTATTGCCTCCGGGCAATGCCGGAATATCTCTTTCATCTCCTCGGGTGTACGGAAATAAAATTCATTAGTCTGAAAACGCATATGTTTGGGGTCATCAAGAGTGGCTTGCGTTTGGATGCACAATAAAGCTTCGTGCGCCTCGGCTTTATCTTTGGTAGGGTAATGTACATCATTGGTTGCCACTAATGGTATATTCAGTTCTTTGGAGATCTTGATCAGCGCGTCATTTACAATTTTTTGTTCGGGGATAGAGTTGGCCTGTAACTCCAGGTAAAAATTTCCCTTACCGAATATATTCTGATAGGCTTCGGCGGCTTTTAAAGCGTCGTTAAAACGCTTCTGTTGGATAAGCCAGGCAACCTCTCCTTTTAAGCAGGCGGATAAACCGATTAAGCCTTGGGCATGTTGAGAAAGGACCTCCTTGTCAACACGGGGCCGGTAATAAAAACCTTCCAAATAACCAATAGAGACCAGTTTGATTAAATTGTGGTATCCGGATTCATCACGCGCCAGCAGGATTAAGTGATTTGCCGCATCTTCAATACCGCTTCCGCCTTTATCCAACCTGCTTTTTGGGGCGACATAAACTTCGCAGCCGATAATAGGTTTTATTCCCGCTTTTTGCGCTTCCAGGTAGAAATCAATTGCTCCGAACATGTTGCCATGGTCGGTTATGGCGAGTGAATCCATCTTGTAACTTTTGGCGATGGCGAGAATTTCAGGAATACGGCAGGCTCCGTCAAGAAGGCTATACTGCGTGTGCAGGTGGAGATGAATAAAATCAGAGTGAGGCATGTATTAGTTGTTCAGCAGCAGGTTTATCGGTAGCTTATTCCCACTCAATGGTTGCTGGAGGCTTGGAGCTTATATCGTAAACCACCCGATTAATACCTCTAACTTCATTGATAATACGATTGGAGATTTTTTCCATAACTTCATAAGGGAGTTTTACCCAGTCAGCTGTCATGCCATCAAAGCTGGACACGCAACGAAGGGCCACGACATTTTCATAGGTGCGTTCATCACCCATGATCCCTACACTTTTTATGGGAAGTAAAATGGCAAATGACTGCCAGATTTGTTCGTATAGGCCTGCTTTTGAGATCTCTTCAATTACGCGCTTATCTGCTTCGCGCAAAAGTTCCAGGCGCTCCATGGTGATTTCTCCGATAATTCTAACTGCAAGGCCCGGACCCGGGAAAGGCTGGCGTTGTATGATATTATCCGGCAGATTCAATTGCCTGCCGATCTCTCGCGCCTCATCCTTAAATAATTCTCTTAGCGGCTCAATAAGTTTTAGGTGCATCTGCGCAGGCAGTCCCCCGACATTATGATGGCTTTTTATTTTCCTGCTTGGACCACCAGTGGGTGAAATTGATTCTATAACATCAGGGTAAAGTGTCCCCTGCCCCAGGAATTTTGCCCCTTTTGTTTTTTTTGCCTCTTCCTCAAATACCTTTACAAATTCACCCCCGATTATTTTCCGTTTTTCCTCAGGGTCAACTACTCCTTTTAAACGCTCAAGGAATCTTTTACTTCTGTCTACATAGCTTAAATTTAAATGGTACATATCCTTAAAAACGCTTTTTACCTGTTCCGCTTCGCCTTTTCTTAATAAACCGTTATCAATAAAAATACAGCGTAGATTTTTTCCAATTGATTTATGGATTAATAAGGCGGCTACGGAAGAATCCACTCCGCCGCTTAAGCCCAACACTACCTTATCTTTTCCAATAGTCTTCTTGATATTATCAATAGATTCTTTAATAAATGATTGCATGGTCCATCTGCTTAGAGATCCGCAGATTTTAAATAAGAAGTTGCTTAAAATCTGGTTGCCTTTTTCGGTATGTGTTACTTCCGGGTGGAATTGCACGGCAAATATTTTTCTTTTTTGGTTGGATATGGCGGCAATCGGAGTGTTAGCGGTATGCGCGCTGGTATGAAATCCCGCGGGTATCTTGGTTACATAATCTCCATGGCTGGCCCAGCAGGTAAAGTTACCCGGCATATGGCTAAAAAGGTCACGATTATCGTCAATAAATAATTCGGTTTTTCCGAATTCCCGCTCGCGGGTGTGTTTTACTTTGCCCCCCAGCATCTCGCAGATAACCTGCATCCCGTAACAAACGCCAAGTATGGGTATGCCTAATTTAAATATACCTTTATCGGGATAGGGTGATTTTTTATCAACTACCGAGGCAGGGCCGCCGGAAAGTATCAGGCCTTTGGGGTTTAGTACGGCAATCTCTTTAGCCGGGGTATTATAAGGGATGATCTTTGAGAAAACTTTGCTCTCTCGCACCCTGCGGGCGATTAATTGCGTATATTGCGAACCAAAGTCTAAAATAAGTATTGTTTGTCTATTCATGGTCCTCCCTTAAGTACTATCTATTTTAGGCCTATTTGCCCATACCTACTCTTTGGCCTACCTGAAAGATTTTACCTTCAGTTTGAATTGAGGGGGCGATAATAATCTCCACATCATGCATCTGTTTTAAAGTAGATGCGCCTAGAGAACCCATGGAAGTTTTTAATGCCCCTAAAAGGTTTTGTGATCCGTCATCTACTTTTGCCGGGCCCAGTAAAATATCCTTTAACGTTCCGGTTGAGCCAACTTGAATGCGTGTGCCGCGAGGAAGGTTGACATGTGAAGTAGCCATGCCCCAATGGAATCCTCTTCCTGGTGCTTCTTTAGCTCTAGCAAAACTCGAGCCGATCATAACCGCATCAGCCCCGCAGGCAAAAGCTTTACAGATATCTCCGCCGCGGTTCATTCCGCCGTCGGTAATAATGGAAACGTATTTTCCGGTGCGCTTAAAATAAAAATCTCGCGCTCCTGCGGCATCGACAGTCGCAGTAACCTGAGGTACCCCGATGCCTAAAACCCCGCGCGTGGTACATGCCGCTCCCGGTCCGACTCCAATAAGTAATCCGCTGGCTCCTGTATCCATGAGCTCCAGGGTTGTTTCATAGGTTACGCAATTACCCAGGATAACCGGAATTTTTAAGGATTTGCAGAATTTTATCAGATCAAGCGTCTTATATTGCGTAGAAAGGTGTCTAATGGTGGTAACTGTGGATTGAATAACGAAGATGTCGGCTCCTGCGGCAATAGCTAATTTTGAAAATCTTTCTGCGTTAGCCGGGATACAGCTGACTACTGCCATGGCTTTTGCTTTTTTGATCTCGGCAATTCTTTTGGTAATCAGTTTTTCTTTAATCGGCGTGGTATAAACTGCCTGTATGAGCTCGGTAGCTTTTTGAGGAGTAGCTTTTGCTATATCCTCCAGTACTTCATCGGGATTCTCATAACGGGTTTGAATTCCATCCAGGTTTAAAACCGCCAGGCCTCCCAAACGTGACATTTCTATGGCGAACTTGACATTAACAACACCGTCCATAGCCGCGGCAAGAATAGGTATTTTAAATTTTTTACCCATAAATTCAAAGCTGGTATCAACTTCATTTGGGTTTACGGTCTGCGCCCCCGGAACTAAGGCAATCTCATCAAAACCATAACACCTTCTTGCGCGTCTTCCTATACCTATCCATTCCGCCATTTTAGAAATCTCCTTGAATTAACTTGTTGTTTTATAATAGGTTACGATAATTTGGCCTTATTAAGGGAAAAAATCTGAAAAGGATAGTAAATTCTATACCTGAATGACTAGTTTGTCAATATTTATTTTGGGGATAGTGTTTTAATAAAAACGGCTGACCTTTTGCAAGATCAGCCGTTTTTATTTGCTGTTATAACCTATTTTAAGGTTTAATACATTCCTCCACCCATGCCACCCATTCCACCCATTCCACCACCGGGCATTGGCGGCATTTTATCGTCTTTTTCCGGTTTATCCGCAATTAGGGTCTCAGTTGTAAGTAATAGCGCGGCAATACTGGAAGCATTCTGGAGCGCTGAACGGGTTACTTTTGTAGGGTCAATTACGCCAGCTTCAATCATATCCACATAAGAATCCTGGCTTACATCATAACCTATGTTAGTTTTCTCCTGCTTAATTCTTTGTACGACCACTGAACCTTCAAGTCCTGCGTTCTGAACTATCTGTCTTAATGGTTCCTCAATGGCGCGTTTTACTATATTAGCACCGATTTTTTCGTCACCTTCAAGCTTTAGTTTATCTAAAGCAGCGATGGTACGGATTAATGCTACTCCGCCTCCCGGGACAATACCTTCCTGGGTAGCTGCGCGGGTCGCATGTAGCGCATCTTCTACGCGTGCTTTCTTTTCCTTCATTTCAGATTCTGTAGCTGCGCCTACGTTAATTACGGCAACGCCACCGGCTAATTTAGCCAGGCGTTCCTGCAGCTTCTCTTTATCATAATCCGAATCAGTGTCTTCGATCTGTTTTTTAAGCTGGGCAATCCGGGCGTTAATCGCCTGGTTCTTTCCCGCGCCTTCGACAATAGTAGAATTTTCTTTGTCAATTTTTACTTTCTTTGCCCGGCCAAGGTCTTCAATATCAACATTTTCAAGCTTTATACCTAAATCTTCGGTTAAAGCCTTACCGCCGGTAAGAATAGCAATATCCTCAAGCATGGCTTTACGTCTGTCGCCATAGCCTGGAGCTTTTACTGCACAAGCAACAAAGGTGCCGCGGATCTTATTAACTACTAAAGTTGCCAAAGCCTCTCCTTCAACCTCTTCGGCGATAATCAATAGGGGTTTACCTACGCGGGCAATCTTCTCTAATAGAGGAAGAATATCTTTGATTGAAGATATTTTTTTCTCATAGATAAGAATATATGGATCTTCCAGGAGCACTTCCATTCTTTCGGCATCAGTTACGAAGTAGGGAGATAAATAACCCTGGTCAAACTGCATACCTTCGACAACATCTAAAGTAGTAGCGGTAGATTTTGCCTCTTCAACCGTGATTACCCCGTCTTTGCCTACTTTATCCATTGCTTCGGCAATTAATTCTCCGATAGTGGTGTCTGAATTAGCAGCAATACTGGCTACCTGGGCAATTTCCTTCTTGTCTTTAATAGGAGTAGAAAGCTTTCCTAACTCCTCAACTATTTTTGTCACCGCTTTTTCAATCCCGCGTTTTAATTCCATAGGGTTTGATCCGGCAGTTACATTCTTTAATCCTTCGCGGTAAATTGCTTCAGCTAGGACTGTAGCGGTCGTAGTTCCATCGCCGGCAATCTCTGAGGTTTTCTCGGCGACCTCTTTGACCATTTGCGCGCCCATGTTTTCAAAAGCATCTTCCAAATCAATCTCTTTAGCTACTGTTACACCGTCCTTGGTTATGGTAGGCGAGCCGAATTTCTTGTCAATGACTACATTACGCCCCTTAGGCCCCAAGGTTACCTTTACTGCAGCGGCCAGCTGCTCTACCCCGCTTAAAATCTTGCGGCGGGCATCATCACTATATAACAATTGCTTTGCCATGAATTTCCTCCTTGATGTTTTATTAAGAAAAATCCTGATGAGCGAAAGCGAATCAGGGCCTCCACCCCCCCGGTTTTCTTAATTATTTAATAATAGCTAAAATATCCTCTTCGCGTAAGATGAGTAACTCTTCGCCTTCTTTGGTAGTAATTTCATTACCGGTATATTTTCCGTATAATACCTTATCCCCGACTTTTACTTCCGGAGCTTGCACAGTCCCGTTCTCTAATACCTTGCCTTTTCCTACGGCAACGACTTTGGCCTCTTGCGGTTTTTCCTTAGCCGTATCCGGCAGGACAATTCCTCCCTTAGACTTATTCTCTGCTTCTAAAGGTTTAACTACTATGCGATCTCCCAATGGTTTAATCTCCATCTTGTCACCTCCTCGCCCAGATGGGCACACCCGCACAATACCTTATAAGCGCGGGGTGTTACTGTTATCAATAAAACTTAGCACTCGTTTCTCTAGAGTGCTAATTATAAGCAAAAAAAAATTCTTGTCAAGAGTTTTTTATCTATATTCTATTTAACAGCCAGTCTTTACGGGCTTTATTGGAAATTTCATTTACGATACCCTCCATTCTAGTATCGCTGCTTACCAGGATAAAATCCCCATCTTTATACGCAAAATCAAGTGTGTAGAAATTTGTAACCGTGTAGTAATATAATTTTGTGTCACTAATATTAGGATGGTGATATTTTTCAGCGTAAAGCATTTCTTTTATTACTACTACAGCCTTGTAGGGTGAAGTCATAGAATCGGTCTTAATTACGTCGCTATCAGTTACGTTATACTCATACCCTCTTAAATAATAATCAAAACGAACAGGGGTGATCAGATAAGTCCGTGCTTGTTTATCCCAGTTTTGTTCAATGAATGTGCCTAGTTCACTATACCTGTTATTCTTAGCCGAGCTAATCCAGGCCTCTGTTGCCTGGCCTAAGCGGAAATTAAGCTGTGCCGTTAAATCATCTTGTTCGTTCTGTTTTTGCGTTTCATAATTCTTAAGTGCCTGCTCAATAACTGTTTTTGCGCCGTTATCATTCTTAGGAGTTTCCGATTTTTGTCCAAAAGAAACCTCCGACAAAGCAGACAAAAGACAGATAGTTGCTGTGATAATTATAAAATTAAATGCGTTTTTTGATTTCATGCCTATAAATAAGATTAATTCCTTTTAAGGTTAAATCCTTATCAACTTTCATATGAACCTTAGAGTATTTTTTAATCAGGCAGATACTTCCTCCTGTTCCGATAACCAAAACATCTTTGCCAAATCGCTGCCTGATTCTTTTAATTATCCCGTTAGATAAGTCTGCTACGCCGAAAACAATACCGCTTAAGATGCTGTTTTTAGTATCTTTGCCGATAAGCATTTTCGGCCTGGCTAACTTTACCTCCGGGAGCAAGGCAGTTTTTTCTTTTAACGCCTTAAGGCAAATATCCATACCCGGGACAATTAAGCCTCCTAAGTATTCCTTATTTTTAGAAATTACATCAAAGGTGATGGCAGTGCCTGAATCTATAACAATCAGTGGCGCCCAGTAAAATATGCTTGCTGCATAAGCATTCACCAGCCGGTCCTGGCCTACTTGTTTTGGTTTGTGGTAAAGGTTTTTTATGGGGACTGTTAAATCCTTACCTATTATATAGGGTAGTTTGCCGGTTAGGGATATTAGGTTATGTAAAATAACTTTTGTTTTTTCCGGTACAACGCTGCAGATTATGCTGGCGGATATCTTAGGGGTATTTTTAAGCTTTTCAATAAATCTTGTTTTAAAACAGGCTTTTGTGGGGATATCAAACTGTTTAATTAATCTTGGCCCTTTAAATATACCGCAGGATATATTTGTGTTGCCAATATCAATTGCCAGTAGCATGCTTTAGCTCCTTAACCTTGTCTCTTAAGCTGGCCGCCTTTTCAAATAACAGGTTGCGCGCCGCCAGCTCCATTTCATATTCTAACTCAGAAATATATTTATGCAACTGGTATTGCTCCTTGGGTTCTCCGGTCAGTTCACGTACAAATTCATCGGTCTGCTCAAGGACTTCAATCCCTTCTTTGATAGATTTCTGGATCGAACGCGGGGTAATCGCATTTTTCCGGTTGAATTCAAGCTGGAGTTTTCTTCTGCGCCTGCTTTCACCGATTGCCTTTTTCATGGAGCCGGTAATGGTATCGGCGTACATAATTACCGTCCCGTTGATATTGCGCGCGGCCCGGCCCCCTACCTGTATAAGGCTTGTGGCTGAACGCAAGAATCCCTCTTTATCCGCATCCAGGATTGCCACTAATGAAACTTCAGGCAAATCCAGGCCTTCGCGAAGCAGGTTAATTCCCACCAGGCAGTCAAATTTCCTCTCTCTTAATTCTTTCAGTATCCTGGAGCGCTCTATAGTTTTTATTTCGGAGTGCAGATATTTTACCTTTATTCCTTTTTCTGAAAGGTAATTAGCTAAATCCTCGGACATCCTTTTAGTAAGCGTCGTTACCAATACCCTTTCTTTGTTTTTGGCGCGTTGTCTAATTTGGCTGATTAAATCTTCAATTTGGCCGCTTGTCGGTTTAATTATAATTTCCGGATCCACTAGCCCGGTGGGCCGGATGACTTGCTCGATAATCTTATTGCCGCTTAATTTAAGTTCGTATTCATCAGGCGTAGCTGAGACAAAGATTGTTTGTTTTACGAGTTGGTTGAATTCGTTGAATCTTAAAGGACGATTATCCAGGCAGGACGGAAGCCGGAAACCGTATTCAACCAGTGTTTCTTTCCTGGCCCTGTCACCGGCGAACATTGCCCTTATCTGCGGCAGAGTTGCGTGTGATTCATCAATTATGGTTAGAAAGTTTCCTTTAAAATAATCAATCATTGAGTACGGCCGGCTGCCCGCCGGCCTTATGCTTAAGTGGCGGGAGTAGTTTTCTATCCCGTGGCAATATCCGATTTCTTTGAGCATCTCTAAATCATAATTTGTGCGCGTTTCTAAACGTTGAGCCTCAAGCAGTTTATTTCTTTCTCTTAAATTCTTAAGCTGAGCAGCCAACTCCTCCTTTATCGAAGCAATTGCGCCGTCAATTTTATCACCGGATACAATAAAGTGTTTTGCCGGATAAATGGCGATTTTTTCAATACTGCTCAATACTTTTGCGGATAGCGGGTCAATCACGGAGATTTTATTTATCCTGTCTCCGGTTAATTCTATGCGTACTGCTTTCTCGCTGTAAGAAGGAAATATTTCAATTACTTCTCCGCGCACCCTGATCCTGCCGCGTTTAAATTCATAATCGTTCCGTTCATACTGGACCTGGATTAGCCTGGCGATTAATTCTTCACGTAGGATTTGTTCTCCCTTGTTTAAAATCAGCAGATGCTCCTGGTAATCCTGGGGAGAGCCTAAATTGTAGATACAGGAAACTGAGGCGACAACAATTACATCTTGACGGCTGATCAACGAGGTGGTTGCGGAGAGCCTTAAACGGTCCAATCGTTCATTTATCGAGGAATCTTTTTCTATATAAGTATCCGTGGATGGAATGTATGCTTCAGGCTGGTAATAATCGTAATAACTTACAAAATATTCAACCGCGTTACGCGGAAAGAATTCCTTGAATTCAGAATATAGCTGGGCTGCCAGTGTTTTGTTATGCGAGATTACCAGCGTCGGCAAATTTAGCTTTGCTATTACGTTAGCTAAAGTAAAGGTCTTGCCGCTTCCGGTAACCCCTAGGAGCGTAGTATAACGGTTCTTGGCAAGTATGGCCTTGCTAAGATTTTGTATTGCCCTGGGTTGGTCCCCGCATGGTTTAAAACCAGAAACAAGCTTAAATTTCATTTATTAAACAACGTCTAAGCTGATATCCACTGATTTTATAGAATCAGTCAGCTCTCCCACTGAAATTATCTCTACGCCTGTTGCGGCGTATTCTTTTATGTTCTCAAGATATATGCCTCCGGATGCCTCAAGTTTGCTGGGTAGGTGATGGCTTTTAAATTCAGTGCTGTTCCTGATTCTTACTGCTTCTTTGATATCCTCAACCTTCATATTATCAAGCATGATGATATCAGGCTTAAAATACAAAGCGTGTTTAAATTCTTCCAGGTTTTGTGCTTCTATCTCAATCTTATAACCCTTTGGCACACTGGGCAGTTTGGAATAACCATCAGTAGCTTTAATATGGTTATCTTTGATTAAGATCATTTCATCCAAACGGATCCTGTGGTTATGCCCACCACCGATCCTTACGGCGTATTTCTGTAATTCTCTTAAACCGGGCATAGTCTTGCGCGTGTCGGTAATTTTGGTTTTATAGGGCTCAATCTCTTTAACAAATTCGTTTGTCTTTGTGGCGATTCCGGAAAGCAGGGATAATAAATTCAGGGCTACCCGCTCAGCAGTAAGTATGCTGCTGGCCTTTCCAGAAATAACAGCAATTGTCTTTTTGGCCTTAACCATCTTGCCTTCTTTGATCTTCTGGACAAATTCTACGGAGGGATCCACAGCTTTAAATACCCTTTCCGCGATAATTATACCGCAAAGCAGAAAATCCTCTTTAGCAATAATCTTTGCTTTGATTATTTTGTCTTTTGGAATAGTAAGTTGGGTGGTAATATCTCCGCGGCCGATATCTTCAATCAAGGCGTGCCTGACTATCGTTTCCATCCTCTCAGGGTTAATTTCAGGCTTGCTTTCCGATAAGAAGTATTTATCGTAACCCATTTTTAATCACCTCCAGCTTAATCACCTGTTCATGCATATCTTTTAATTTAGTTTTTTCGGTATCTACGATTTCTTTCGGAGCGCGGCTAAGGAAATTCGCATTAGCCAGCATGACCTCTTTATTTCTAATTTCAGATTTTATCTTATCAATTTTTGCTTGATTCTTTTTAATTTGCTCGGCCACGTCTACTATTCCGCTAAGCGGCATTACAACATGTATATCTTTAAGTATGCAGGCAAATTCGTTCTCCTGTGGCAGATATTCCTTAGCTATGATTAAAGAATCCACTTTAGCCAGATTTTTTATGTAATCTAATAACGGCGCCACGGTTTTTTCCAGAGCCCCATCGGAAAAGGTTAATCTAATCTGAATACGGCTGTTTAAAGCTACTTCCATCTCCGCGCGCATGTTTCTTATGGTATTAATAATATCAAAAGCCAGCTGCATTTGTTTTTCATCGTTGATATTGATTAAATCGCCCTGCAGGTGCGGCCACTTCTGTTGCATAATTGAATCTTTTGCTCCCGGAAGGCGCTGCCATATTTCTTCGGATATAAAAGGCATAAAAGGATGAATCAGCCTGAGATATTTTTCCAGGATTTTATACATAATCAGTTGAGTTTGTTTTTCGCCTATTTGCGGTTTGATTAATTCCAGGTACCAGTCGCAAAACTCATGCCAGAAAAATGAATACAAACCGTTAGCCGCTTCATTGAACCTGTAAGCAGCCAGATCCTCATCTGTTTTTTTAAGGGTAGAATAAAAACGGCTGATTATCCAGCGGTTGGCAACATCCAGTTTTTCATTTTTAAAGAAAACGCATAAATCTGCGTTTGCATTTTCTGATTTAAGGTTCATCAAAATAAACCTTGAGGCATTCCAGATTTTATTGGCAAAGTTCCGGCCTTGTTCAAATCTTTCTTTGGATAAATAAACATCCTGGCCCTGGGCAGTTATGGAGATCAGGCTGAAACGCAGGGCATCCGTGCCGTATTCGGCAATAACCTCTAGAGGGTCAATAACATTGCCTAAGGATTTAGACATTTTCTTGCCTTCTATGTCGCGTACAGTACCGTGGATATAAACATCTTTAAAAGGAATATTTTTCCTGAATTCCAGGCCGGACATAATCATGCGCGCTACCCAGAAAAAAATAATTTCCGGAGCAGTGACCAAGGTTGCGGTAGGGTAAAAATATTTCAGGTCGGCGTTTTCTTTTGGCCAGTAAAATGTGGCAAACGGCCACAGCCAGCTGGAAAACCAGGTATCCAAGACATCCTTCTCCTGGTATATATCGGTTGAGGCGCACTTTGGGCATTTTTCCGGTTTTGTTTTGGATACAATAATGCCTTTGGCCGGATTTTTTGATTGGCAATTTTTACAGTAATAAACCGGTATGCGGTGGCCCCACCAGATCTGCCGGGATATGCACCAATCCTGGATATTTTCCATCCAGTTAAGATAAACCTTTGTCCAGCGTTGGGGGTAAAATTTAATTTTTCCTTTTTTTACTACTTTAATTGCCGGCCTGGCTAAGGGGCGCATCTTCACAAACCATTGCTTTGACAGGTATGGTTCGACAATTGTGTGGCAGCGGTAACAATGCCCGACAGAAAGTTTATGCTCCTGGATTTTCTCTAATAAGCCTATTGTTTTTAATTCTTCCAGTACCGCTTCTCTTGCTTTAAAACGGTCGAGCCCGGAGAACTTGCCGGCCAATGAATTCATTTTGCCGTCCGGGGTCATTACATTAATGAATTCCAGGTTGTGTTTTTTACCCATACGGTAATCATTAGGATCATGCGCAGGGGTGACTTTTACCGCGCCGGTTCCAAATTCCATATCTACCATGCTATCGGCGATAATTTTAATCTCGCGGTTTACCAGGGGAAGAATTAAAGTTTTTCCTATATATTCTTTATAACGGGTATCTTTGGGGTTTACGGCTACCGCAGTATCTCCCAGCATGGTTTCCGGACGGGTGGTGGCAACGCTGATAAATTCATTCGGGTTATTTTTCAGAGGATATTTAAAATAGTAAAGGTTACCCTGTAATTCTACGTGGCTGGCCTCTTCGTCGCTTAACGCTGTTTGGCAGCGGGGGCACCAGTTAATAATGTAGTAACCCTGATAGATAAGTTTTTTCTTGTAAAGCCAGATAAAGGCCTCAGCTACGCTTTCTGAATAGGCCGCATCCATTGTGAAGCGGGTGCGCGACCAGTCGCATGAAGCGCCTAATTTCTTCAGTTGGGTAATAATAGTTGAACCATTGCGTTCTTTCCATTCCCAGACTTTAGAAATAAATTTATCAACACCTAAGTCCTGGCGTTTTAATCCTTCTTTTGCCAGGGATCTCTCGACCACGTTTTGAGTGGCAATTCCGGCATGGTCGGTTCCCGGCATCCATAAACTGTTAAATCCTTTCATCCGGTGATAACGGATCAGGATATCCTGGATGGTATTGTTTAGGGCGTGCCCCATATGCAGTATTCCGGTAACATTAGGAGGGGGGATAACTATGCAATAGGGTTTCTTTTCAGAGGATATTTTGGCGCCAAAAAGATTGTTATCTTCCCAGGTTTTATACCACTTCTCTTCTGTTTCTTTGGGATTGTATTGTTTGGATAGTTCTTCAGCCATTACTGTTTACCCTTGCTGTTGATCCTTAAGGAGCTTATATTCTACGCTGTCAACCAGGGCCTGCCAGCTAGCTTCAATTATATTTTCATGTACTCCGATGGTATCCCAAATATCTTTTTCATCCTGGGATTGGATTAACACGCGCACTTTTGCGGCAGTGCCTGCTTTTTCATCCAAGACGCGTACTTTAAAATCAGCTAGATGCATTTTAGCTAAAGTCGGATAAAAATCCTTTAAGGCCTTGCGCAGGGCATTGTCTAATGCGTTAATTGGGCCATCTCCTTCAGCGGCAGTATGCTCTTTAACTCCTCTTACCTTTAGCTTAATCACTGCTTCAGAGGTGATCTTATTATTTGAATGCTTCTCGATAACTACCTTGAACCCCTCCAGTTCAAAAAACTTTTTATATTTCCTTAATGACCTTTTCATTAATATCTGAAAGGATGCCTCTGCAGCCTCAAACTGGAATCCCTTATGTTCTAGAGATTGCACTAATTTCAGGATCTTTTTAGTTTGAGGGTCTTCTTTACTTAGATCATAGCTTAAATCTTTAGCCCTCAAGAGAATTCCGGTCTTTCCTCCCAGCTCAGAAACTAAAATCCGGCGATGATTACCTATCAGTAAAGGATTAACATGTTCATAAGTTAGAGGGTTTTTCATTATAGCATTGATATGCATCCCTCCTTTATGCGCGAATGCCGAGTCTCCCACAAAAGGCTGTTCGCTCTTGACGCGCATATTGCTGATCTCGCTGACAAAATGCGAAAGGTGCGAAAGCTGTTTTAAATTTTCATCCGAAATACAGTTAACCTTTAATTTAATTTTCAGGTTCGCGATAACCGGGATCAAGTCTGCGTTTCCGCAGCGCTCACCATAGCCGTTAATTGTCCCCTGGACAATATTTGCTCCTGCTTCTACGGCGGCCAGGGAATTGGCAATTGCAACGCCTGCGTCATTATGGCAATGGATGCCCAGGTCTATCCCTGTGTCAGCGATTTTATTTTTTATCTCTGTTGTTATGCTGTATATCTGGCTGGTTAAAAACCCGCCGTTTGTATCACATAGGCAAATTGCTTTTGCCCCGCCGGAGCATGCGGCATCCAGGGTCTTTAAGGCATAGTCCTTATTTGCTTGATAGGCATCAAAAAAATGCTCGGCGTCGTAGAAAACAAGAAAACCCTTTTTCACCAGAAAGCTGATTGTATCTTCGATCATTGAAAGGTTTTCATCCAGCGATGATTTCAAAACCTCAGTTACATGAAAGTCCCAGGTTTTCCCCACGATAGTAATTACCTGGGCATTGGATTTTAAAAGCGCTTTTAAATTTGAATCTTCCGAGGCTGAAATATTCGGCCGGCGGGTCATGCTAAAGGCGGCAATCTGGGAATTTTTGAGCTTGCTGCGGCTGATTTTTAAGAAAAACTCCCGGTCTTTCGGGTTTGAACCCGGCCAGCCTCCTTCAATGAAATGAATACCAACTTTATCCAGCTCCTCCGCTATGCGGATTTTATCCATTACCGAATAAGAAACTCCTTCTGCCTGTGAGCCGTCGCGTAACGTGGTATCATATAATTTTACATTTTTCATGCTTAGCCTCGTTTATTTAACCCAAATTCTTCGTGTAATTTCTTAACCGCGGTTTCAGCGAATTTCTTCTTTATGATACAGGATATGCTGATATCAGAAGTCGAGATCATTTCAATATTAATATTATTGTCGGACATTATCCCGAACATCTTTGCCGCAACGCCATGATGGGATTTCATCCCTACCCCTACGATAGAGACCCGGGCAATATCCTCATCAAGCAGGACATCGCTTGAGCCTATTTTTTTGGCTACTGCTTTGGTAATTTTACTGGCCTTGGCGCTATCGGCCTTAGCAATAGTAAAAGATATATCGGTTAAGCGGGTATGGCTTACATTCTGTACGATCATATCTACGCTTACCCCGGCAACAGCCAGATCCTGAAATAACCTGACTGCTACTCCTGGTTTATCGGAAACTCCGCAGAGGGTAATTTTAGCCTGGTTCTTATTTAAAGTTATGCCGCTTACGACCACTTCTTCCATCATCTTTACCTCCTTAATAATCATTGTTCCGGTCTTAGTTGAGAATGATGAACGCACATGTAAAGGTACATTAAATTTTTTGGCAACCTCAATTGAGCGGGCCTGCATCACCTGGGCGCCGAGGGAGGCCATTTCAAGCATCTCATCATAAGTAATCTCTTTAATTTTTCTGGCTTTTGGTTCAATGCGCGGATCAGTAGTATAAATACCTTCCACATCGGTGTAAATCTCGCAGGATCCGGCAGCAAGTTCTTTTGCCAGGGCAACTGCGGTTAAATCCGAACCACCCCTGCCTAAAGTAGTAATATCCTGGTTCAAAGTTACGCCCTGGAAACCGGCGACTATAACTATTTTTCCTTTTTTTAACTCTTCTTTAATTTTATCCGCGTTAATTTTAATAATCCTGGCCCGGGTATGGCTTGTATCGGTGATAATCCCGACCTGGGCGCCGGTAAATGAAATCGCCTGTGCCCCTAATTTATGAATAGCCATTGCCAGGAGAGCTACGGAAATTTGCTCTCCGGTTGAAAGCAGCATGTCCATTTCTCTTTCTGAAGGATCGGAATTAATTTTATCCGCTAACTCGACTAATTCATCAGTCGTGTCTCCTAATGCGGAAACCACAACTACCAGCTGATAACCTTTTTTCTGATAGCTGACTACTCTTTCTGCCACCTTTTGAATACGTTCTACGTTGGCTACGGATGAACCTCCGTATTTTTGGACAACTAAACCTTTACTCATTACTTGTTCTCCTTGCCCAGAAGGGCACACCCGCGCAATTGCGCTACATAGCGCACACCGACGCAATACCTATTAGCGTCGGGTGATTGTTAACGGCGGGGTGTTTAGTATAAGATATTCCATAAGCTGGTATCCATTTTCGAAATATAAATCGGATTTCTGCGCTTCCTTCTCGTTATAAGCAAGAAAATCCTTTTTAGGTATATCTTTGCCGTAGATCGCAAATGGTATCGCATCGGAGATATGGGTTTTTAGAGAAATTGGAGTAGCGTGATCCGGCAATACCAAAATACGGAAATCTTCCCTATTTTCACAATATTTCAAGAAAGGGCCTACTATTAATTGGTCAAAACGTTCAATCGCCGTAAGTTTTTCCCTCAAGTCTCCATTATGCCCGGCTTCATCAGGGGCCTCCACGTGTACAAAAACGAAATCATTCTTGTCTAAAGATTTAATTCCCGCTTTGGCTTTGCCTGCATAATTAGTATCATAATAACCTGTAGCTCCAGGTACATTGATGACATTTAAACCAAGGATGCGGCCTAATCCTTTAATCAGGTCAACCGCCGAGATCACGCTTCCCGTAAGGCCAAACTTATCTATAAATTTAGGTATATTTGGTTTCTTGCCTTGCCCCCAAAGCCAGATCATGTTTGCCGGGTTTTCTTTCAAATCCAGGCGCACGTGGTTAATTTCATGGCCGGAGAGAATTTCCCGTGAATCCCGCATAAGTTTTATAATTATATCCGCATTTTCACCTTTAGGCAGATTTTTGTTTATGTTTTGCCCTGAAATATCATGCGGCGCACGGCATTTCAGATTTTCAAGTTTTAACTCTGACCCGCGCTTGACTAAAAGCAGGTGCCTGTAACTTACCCCGGAAAAAAAGCGCATTTTATTGGTACCCAGCTTTTGATCAAGGAATTTAATCAGCTTCTCGGCTTCCCTGGATTTAATGTGCCCGGCGCTGTAATCGAGCAAGGTATCGCTTCCTGCGGTGATTAAGTTGCAGCGGAAGGCAACATCATCTTCCTCTAATTCAACGCCCAGATTCGCAGCCTCCAGGGGCCCCCTGCCCGAATAATATTTTTTTGGATCATATCCTAAAATAGAAAGATTGGCCACGTCGGATGCCGGGGTCATTTTTTCAGGTATGGTTTTGGCCTGGCCAAGTTGACCGTTTTTGGCAATAAAATCCATATTCGGTGTACGCGCCGCCTCCAAAGGCGTACGCATACCCAGCTCCTCTATGGGGTAATCCGCCATGCCATCTCCCACCAAAACAATATATTTTGCCATACTAGAACTCCATAACTATTTTTGATAAATAATCCGCCATTGTTGATTTACTCAAAAAAGGCCCGTATTTATCCGTACCATCTGATATGTAAGCCTGATAAGCCTTATTCGTATTAGAATTGGCAACTACTAAATCCAGATTTGCCTGTTTAAGCAGCCTATTGCCTTTTTCAATCAGCATCTTCTTTCCTGCTTCGGGCTCAAATTTGAAACCCACGGTAATTAATCCGGTATCGTAATCCTTTAAGTTGTTTATCAATTTCTTCGCAGGAACCAAATTGATTTTCCAATTATCAAGCCGCGAACTAACTTTGTGATGCTTTGTTTTTTCGGGTAGATAATCCGCAACTGCCGCGGCATGAATAACCGCTTTGTATTTTCTTTTTTTTAGCTCATCTTTCAAAAGTTGTTCGAGCTCTGAAAAATACTTAAAGTTGATTATTCTTACGCCTGAAATCCTCGATGCGCAAAAATCACCCGGGCCAAGCAATAATGTAACCTTGGCGCCAATCCTTTTAAATTTATTCGCCAGTATAAATCCGGTCTGGCCGCTTGCGATATTACTGATTACTCTGACCTTATCAATAGGCACCCAGGTAGAACCGGCAGTAATCAGGATATTATTTTTAGTAACCAATTTCTTCAATTATTGATTTTAAATTTGCGGCCATAACTTTAGGCGGCTTTACTGTTTTAATCGCCCTCTCCGGGTCTTTTAGCCCATGCCCGGTTAATATACACACAATCCTGCATTTTTTATTCTTGAAATAACCCTTTTTGATTAATTTCAACAGGCCGGCAATAGAAGCTGCTGAAGCCGGTTCCGCAAAAACACCTTCTTTAAGTGCTAGAATTTTATAAGCCTGTAAAATCTCTGTATCCGAAACCATATCAATTAAGCCTTTTGATTCATCGCGTGCTTCTACCGCTGTTTTCCAACTTGCCGGGTTACCGATACGTATGGCAGTGGCGATAGTCTCAGGATTTTTAACCGGTTTATTCCTTACAATAGGGGCAGCTCCTTTTGCCTGGAAGCCTAACATAACCGGAAGTTTCCCGCTTAACCCTAAAGCTTTATATTGTTTATACCCTTTCCAATAGGCGGTAATATTGCCCGCGTTTCCTACCGGCATGCACTGAAAATCCGGGGCATCCCCAAGATAGCCGCAGATTTCAAAGCTTGCTGTTTTCTGGCCTTCAATACGGTAAGGATTCAGCGAATTCACCAGTTTTACAGGATAATGCTGAGCGATCTCTTTGACTAAATCCAGGGCATCGTCAAAGTTTCCTTTAATCGCCAATACTTTTGCGCCATGAATTAATGCCTGGCTGAGTTTTCCTAATGCAATTGCTCCACTGGGAATGAGCACAATGCATTTTATTCCGGCACGTGCCGCATAAGCAGCGGCAGAAGCCGAAGTATTCCCGGTAGAAGCGCAGATGACCGCGCTAGCTTTTTCTTCGCAGGCCTTGGATATTGCTAAAGTCATCCCCCTGTCTTTAAAAGAACCGGTAGGGTTAAGCCCTTCGTATTTTAAATAAACTTCCGCTTTCCTGCCAACTAGTTTACTTAGGTAACCGGCATAAATTAATGGAGTATTGCCTTCATTTAAAGTTATCACCGGAGTTTTCTCGGTGACAGGCAGTAGTTTTCTGTATCTTTGTATTATCCCTTTATATGCTTTTTCGCTCACTAAACACCTTCTATTCTTATGGCTACGGATTTTTCTTTAATATCTTTTAATTTATCAATCATCTTTAAGGCACCGCGCAGATTTTTTTCTTTTACTTCATGCGTCACCATGACTACCGGGACAACCTGGGATTTTAATCTTTCCTTTTGGGTGACGGAAGCAATGCTGATACCAAACTTTGCCAGGATTCCGGCTATTTTAGCTAATACGCCGGGTTTATCAACCGCCATAATACGGATATAATATTTATTTTCAAACTCGTTGATTTGGCGTAACCCTTTAATCGAACCATCTTCAATAGAGTTAAGGGTGGGCCGGAACAAGCCAGCCTTGATATCCTGGGTCAGGTCAACGATATCCGAGACAACTGCCGAGGCAGCGGATAACTGCCCTGCTCCCGGGCCGTAAAACATCAGGTCTCCAGCCAAGTCGCTTGAGACATAGATAGCATTGAAAACTCCGTCGACTGAAGAAAGCAGGTGTTCAGAAGGCAAGAAAGTAGGATGCACGCGCACCTCTAATTCATCAGCCTCCTTTTTAACGATAGCCAATAATTTTATTTTGTATCCTAAATCTTTGGCATAAGCAATATCGGAAGCGGATATTTGTGAAATGCCTTCAATAAAAATGTCCTTTAAGCTGACGATCTTGCCGAATGCCAGATAAGTAAGTAATACCAGCTTGTGCGCGGAGTCAATGCCTTCAATATCAAAGGTGGGGTCTTTTTCGGCAAATCCCTTTTCTTTAGCTGCCTTGATTGCAGAAGCCAAAGAACAATTATCTTTAGACATCCGGGTAAGCACATAATTCGAGGTTCCGTTTACGATACCGAAAATAGAGGTGAATTTGTTTGCGACTAAACCCTCTTTTATTGATTTTATAATAGGGATCCCCGCTCCCACAGAAGCCTCAAAATAAATATTTTTCCCCCGTTCATTGGCAACCGCGAATAGCTCGTTGCCATGCTCGGCAAGCAAGGCTTTATTGGCAGTAACCACATGTTTGCCTTTTTTTAAAGCAGCTAAAATAAATTCTTTAGCCGGGTTGATACCACCTATTAACTCTACGATGATGTCAATTTGAGGGTCATTGATAATTTCGTTGACATCGCGGCTAAGGCAGTTTTTATCTACGGAAACATCCCTCTTTAGTGTTAAATCCTTATCGCATATTCTTTTAATCACGATTTCAATACCAATCTTCTGAGCAAGTAAAGATCTCCTCTGCTGCAGGATTTTAACCACTCCGCAACCAATATTGCCAAAACCAATAAGCCCGACATTAATCTTTCTCATAAATTACCCTTTCTTGCTCTTTATGTAATAGCCTACCGTATCACCAATTACCCTGCGATGCCTTTCGTCGATCGCCAAAAAAACCAGCCGCGTGTCATAAATTACATCTTTACTAATCTCTTTTGATTCCAGTACCTTGCCAATAAGCATAATTGAATTAGGGTCAAAAGGCAGGCGGATCTCAAGAGCTAAATTAGTACCAGGCGTAAAAGGACAGTTAGTGGTAAGCAGCATTCCGCCTAAGCTTAAGTTTTTAGTTTGCGTTATATCATTATTGCCATTATTCTCCATGACTCTATAGGAAACAATAAAGCGACCATCCGCACGGGGATTTTTTCTTTTTTCCGGGCCTGAGTAGCTCATTTACGCATCCTCCTTTTTAGGTCTATCTGGATCATTCTTAATAAGCCATTCAACGTAATCGCAAAGTAACTTGCTCTCTTCATCCTTTAGGTCAATAAATTCCACACGGGTAAGGAATGTTCCGGTTGCGGTTTCCAAGTTTGCCAATTTTAACGCGCTGGATTCTATAACCCTGCCGCGGATACGCAGAGGCTCATAAGGATGCGAAGGCAATTTTATCATAAAATCAATTTTATCCGCGCAGGCATAGCTGGAAGTAAAAACCATTCCCGTTTTACTAAGATTTCTGACCGTAGTAATATCCCATTTTTCTACTACGCCGAGATAGTTTTGTATGCCATAACTGACTATTAGACTTTTATATATACGTTCTGCTTTTCTCTTATCATTATTCGAAGATACCGGGTTCCCGGAAGATTTTTGGCTTAAGAACCAGGTAACATAATCTCTTATGAGATTTATCTGCGCATCGCTAATAGAAGTAAACTTTAAGCGTGTTAAAAAAGTTTTGCCTATATAGGGGCGCGAATCAACCACGCTGCCCTTGGTTTCCATCCAATTGTACGGATCAAGAGGAATTTTAAACATTAGCAGTATAATTTCACCTGTCTGGAATTGCTTATTTGTGTCAAACGATATCCCTGATTCGCTTACATCTTTAATAAAAGAAACATTCCAGTTATCTTTACTGCCTATCTCCGGAGAATACCTGACCGTCAGGGGTTTTACTATGCGTACGGATTTTCTTTTCTCTTCCATAGCCTGCTCTCCAGTTTAATCCTTGCTCGCAAGGATTAAATTCGACCAAAGACTTATGTCGCTGTCGTTCCGTAAGTCGTGGTCTCATTTAAGTCGGGGCGACAGGACTTGAACCTGTGACCTCAGCGTCCCGAACGCTGCGCTCTACCAAACTGAGCCACGCCCCGTATTACCAACTACTCTTCTTTACTTTTTCTCGTCATTAAATCTTTTACCACCTGACGAGGGGATTTATTTAAATAAATCAACCGATATACCTCTCTTGTTATTGGCATATCTACTTTATATTTCAAGCTTAAAGCATGAGCGGATTTTGCGGTAGAAACCCCTTCCGCAACCATCTGCATATTTCTGCAAATTTGTTTTAAGGTCTTACCTTTACCAATCTGTTCTCCCACGAATCGATTACGGCTTTGCCTGCTTATACAGGTTGTAACCAGGTCTCCTAATCCGCTGATTCCGCTAAAAGTTTCTAATTTCGCCCCCATAGCTTTTCCCAGCCTTGATATCTCTGCAAGCCCGCGGGACAGGATAGCCGCTTTAGTATTGGTACCAAACCCTAACCCATCAGATACGCCACAGGCAATGGCAATTACGTTTTTTAGGCTGCCTCCCAATTCCACTCCTATAACATCAGGATTAGTATACACCCTGAATCTTTCAGTACTAAATACTTCCTGTATGGTTTTACGTATCCTTATATCGTGTGATGCGGCCACTATAGTAGTAGGTATGCCTTTAGCTACCTCTTGAGCAATGGTCGGACCGGATAATACAGCAAATTTTACCGGACCAAGTGTTGCGTGAATAATTTCAGAGATCCTCTTGGAAGAGCCCATCTCTATTCCCTTGGTGACGCTTAGAAAGACAGTTTCTTTGGAGAAACTACCTTTAATTTTCTTTAATACTCCTCTTGTATATTGAGCAGGAATAGCTAAAACTACTATCTCTTTATCGGTAACCGCAGTTTTGATATTGCTGGTTATCTGAATATCTTTTGGAATCTTGATCCCCGGCAAGAATTTGGAATTAAGCCGGGTTTTAACCATTAGTTTAGTATAATTTTCAAAAGCGCCCCAAAGCGTAACCGGATAACTTTTAGTAGAAAGCAGGACTGCCAGAGTTGTACCCCAACCGCCATCGCCTAATACCGCTATACGCAATTTATTCATGATTAGCCTTAAAGTCCCTTTCAAAGAAATAAGTCTGAGGATAAATGTTACCGAAATTTTTTTCCTCTCTCGTTATAAACCTTACTCCAATGTTATAGGTTCCGACCTCCTCCGGCTCAACCCTGGTAACATTTCCGATTATCCCATTTTGATAAATAAGCACTCGTTTCTCCAGCTCTCTGCAAAAATCCAATGTGGCGCGGTCGAAAGAAAGCCATAACACATCATCCGGGCTTACCTTTTCACGAATGCTGCAGGATATCCCGGACTGGCTGATATTTACGGAGTATCCGGCACAAAGCTTAGAAATAGTCTCTTTATTGCAAATCTTAAAACCCAAAGGCGCGGAATATTCTAATCGCGTAAATGAGCGCCGTTCATCTTGAGCGTAGTTATTATCCATTTATTTTATAACCAAATTATTTTTGTTTGTTCTTAACTTTGCCAGGTCCCAGGCGTAATCATAAAGATGCAGCCCCTTGCTTACCGCTATGATCTCTCCGTCTTCTACGCCAATCTCCTCCGCCATATACTGTTTTACCAACTGTAATCCTCCCAGGTTTGAGGGAAAACCTCCCCAAAGATCCCAGGATCGGAAATAAAGAATAAAATGTAATTTTCCATAACGCAGCCGCGTGTCAATCAACCTTAAGCAGGGTGGATCAACTAATTTTATATCGGAAGGCATACCGATTTCCATGACCGCCTGGTTAGTTCCCGGCCCCTTTTCCCTGTACATCTTAATTACTTCTTCTATTTGATTAACGTTTAACGGCATTTCACAGGTTAAGTCTTTGCCATTTATGTTTTGCTTGATTCTAACCTTTGGATCAACCAACCTTTCTCCATAGGTGTAATCTTCGGTTTCTGTCTTTGCCCCGGTAAGCAGGTAGCTTAAATAACCCTGTATATAATCCATATCCGTTGGAGCTGGTATACTCATTCCTTCCGGTATAATCGGTATTATCTGATGGGCCGGCTTACGTACTCTTACTGTAACAAAATCAAACTCCAGGCGCTTCTGGCCTTCATAACTGCCGCGGGTAATTGTATACGCATGGCCTTTATCCAGTATTGCCGACAGACACTGGAACCAGGCATCGTCCAGGTCAAAGGCATCTATATGTACAGGTTTTAAGAATTCTTCGCTCATTCTACAGGTTCTTCCCCGTTTTTAGCATTTTTTGTGAATTGTTTAAAAGTGGTTATAATCTGTGCCACGGGCATATTCTTTCCAATATATCCGGAACATCCAAATTCCTTTGACTTGCTTATCAGGTCTTCATTGTAACCAAAACCGGTAATCATAATTACCGGAAGGCTTTTATTGCTATCCCGGATATTTTTAAGCACCTCTAACCCGCTTATCCCGGGAAGTTTAATATCCAGAAGCACGACATCAAAGGTATCTTTTTTAAACTGCTCCAGAGCTTCTTCACCTGTGCTGCAAATAGACACCTTACAATCCTCTCTTTTTAGTAAATCATTTAAGAGGTCTCTTACCGGTGCTTCATCATCAACTACTAAGACTTTATAAAGCATATGCACTCCTCTTTTTTAAATAAAAGGTAGCTTAATAGTAAACGTCGAACCCTTGCCAACCTGGCTTTCTAATTCTATTGAGCCGTTATGGTTTTTAATAATATTATGGCAAATTGATAATCCCAGCCCCTTGCCGTCATTTTTAGTCG
The DNA here is from genome assembly GCA_964427405.1 of uncultured Planctomycetales bacterium. Classification (GTDB taxonomy): domain Bacteria; phylum Omnitrophota; class Gorgyraeia; order Gygaellales; family Profunditerraquicolaceae; genus UBA6249. Next base: position 47,869 of record CAYRUB010000001.1, read on the forward strand.
AGAAAAATGGCATAAAAACATCTTTTAGGCAATCTGCAGGTATGCCCATTCCGGTATCTTTAATCTGGATAAGCGCAAAAAGATTCCCAAAGCTGCTTGTGGTAATTTTAATTACTCCGCCTTCAGGCATGGATTGATAAGCATTTATTATCAGGTTCAAGAATACCTCCTGCAATTGATGCAGGTCTCCTTTTACCGGCCGCATATCCTTTTCAAAATTCTTTTTTATCTCTACTTTAACATCAGGCAAATTATTATATTGGGCAAACGGCAGAATAAATTCGATGGCTTCATTTACAACTACCGGACCAAAAGCAGGTTTTGTTTTTTGAGAAAATTTCAAGATCCTGTCTACCAATTTTTGAATACGTTCAGCCTGGGAATTAATCAGATCGAGGTCATTTTTAACCTTCTGGCTGAGCCTTTCCTTTTTTAATAAAGCTGAGCGGCCGGAAATAACCAAAAGAGGATTATTAATCTCATGGGCCATACCCGCCGAGAGAAGGCCAAGGGCTGATAATTTCTCAGCCTGGAACGCCTGGTATTCAAGTTTTTTTCTTTCCGTGATATCTTTTGCGATAAAAATATAGCCTGAATGTTTGCCTTCTGAATCTAAAAACTTATTCGCAGTTAAAATAACCGGGATAGCCTCGCCGGTTTTGGTAATTAATGTTGTCTCTTTCTCGTATTTTCCAAATAAGCGCACTTGTTCTAAAACAAAATTCAAATTATTGCCGGTATCTCCGGCATTATGCAGAATATTGACGTGCTTAAAGATAATATCCTTTTTATTCCAGCCGAGCATAATTTCTGAACCCATGCCAAAATAAGTTATGTTGCCCTCTAGATTAATTACGTATAGGGCATATTCTTTAAGGCTAGAGAGGATATTTTTAAGTGTTTGATCAATGCTTTTCGCAGAATTACCCGCTTCTCTGATTTTTGTAATATCATGCCCGATTAATATGCTGCCCCCGGTTTGATTACCTTCAATCATTATAGGAGTAAGGTTCCAGGAAATAAGCCGTTCACTCTTTTCGCTATCTAAAACCACTCCTTCAAAATCCTTTTCTCTCTTATGCCTCGTGCATTCATCTAAGACTGCTTTAAACATATCCTGCTTAATAATATTATTATTACCGTGGAATAAAACTTTTAGCCAATTAGCGCCAATAATATCTCCATGCTTAAGGCCAGTGATTTTCTCGGTTTTCTTATTGCAAAAAACAATATTTTCGTTAACGTCCAAATAAATTATTATTACCCCGGCATTATCCAGGAGGTCATGTAATATCTCTTTGGTTTCTTTAATAGCCAAGACCATAAATTAAGATTATGCTTAATTTTAGCGGGAGAGGGGAATCGAACCCCCATATATAGCTTGGAAGGCTATTGTTCTACCACTGAACTACTCCCGCAAATTATTTTATTTCATTCTGCGGGAGTATCCCGCGCATAGCCTTTTTCCTTAATATTTCCGCGGGAGTATCCCGCGTAGAAGTTGTTATTAAAATGGTGGGCAGGAAAGGATTCGAACCTTTGAAGCACAGGTGCAACAGATTTACAGTCTGTCCCCTTTGGCCACTTGGGTACCTGCCCATCACAAAATAAAAGCCGGCGAGAGGAATTGAACCCCCGACCCATTGTTTACAAAACAATTGCTCTACCAACTGAGCTACGCCGGCATCAGCTACTTATTTTTAACGCATTAGGGATCTGATCAATAATATCGGATGCGATTAGCCCCATTTGTGTTTTTTCTTTTGCTGCTAAATCTCCGGCTAAGCCGTGAATATATGTTGCGTATTTGGCAGCCTTAAAACCATCTAACCCCTGAGCCAGAAATGCCCCTACAATTCCGCTTAGCACATCTCCGCTACCGGCAGTTGCCATTCCGGGGTTTCCCGAACGGTTAGTATAAAATCCTTTTAACCCATCGGTTACAATACTATTGTGCCCTTTAAGGATAATTATACTATTATAATGTTTTGCGTACTTTTTCGCAATCAATTTCCTATTATTCTTTACAACATCAATACTTATATCAAAGAGCCTGGAGATCTCTTTTTGGTGCGGTGTCAGGATAAGTTTCCCCTTATGCGCTTTAAGTATTTCCAAACAATTATTAAGAGCATTAAGCGCATCGGCGTCTACAACCTTTGGCTGATTTGTTTTACGCATAATCTTTTTCACTAACGCGTAAGTTGATTTATTCCTACCAAGTCCTGGGCCGATAATTAAAACATCAATATTTTTAAGTAAAACAGATATTTTAGCAAACGCCGCTAAACTCAAAGTCCCTTCTTTAGTTTCCGGCAAAGGAAAGGTAATCAACTCTTTTGGTTTGACTCTAATTAACGCCAAATTAATACTTTTGGGTATACCCAGTGTTACTAATCCGGCTCCCGAACGTAAAGCTGCCTCAGCGCAAAGCAAGGCTGCTCCAGAAAACCTGCTTGAGCCGGCTAAAATCAGTATCTGCCCGTAATCTCCCTTATGAGAATCAGCTTTTCTGTGTAATAACTGCGCTGGCAACCGCATAGGTTTTTACATGCGAGATTGAAATAAATACGTTAATATGTTTGCCCTTACCGTTTAGAAACGAACATACAGGTTTACCTGCAGAATCATTATTTATCTGAATATCCTGCCAGGAAAGAGAACTATCCCCTGCCGCTTTAAAAACCGCTTCTTTAGCGGCAAACCTGCCGGCTAAATGCTGATAAAAAGAATTCCTGGTCTTGGCGTTTTTAAGTTCGGAATCAGTAAAAACACGACGTAAAAAATCATCTCCCCACTTTTCTATCGCCGCGCGGATACGCCGTACCTCAGTTATATCTACTCCAGTTCCTATAAACATCATTTGATTAACTGGTACATTTCCCTAACCGCCTTATATAAGCCTACGTATAGCGCCTTACAAATAATGGAATAACCAATATTAAGTTCTTCTATGCCGTCAAGCGTAGCAATGGGCTTGACATTAGCATAATCAAGCCCATGTCCGGCATTGACGGCTAACCCTTGAAGCCTTGCGTAATTTACAGCACGCTGCAGTTCATTAAATGATTCCTTTTTTTGCTTAATGCTTTTAGCGTCAGCGTAACGGCCGGTATGCAGTTCAATGATCCCTGCGCCAATTTTACCGGCAGAATCAATTTGTTTTTTATCCGGATCAATAAACAAGCTTACCTTGATCCCTGATTTTTTTAACTTAAGCAGGCTTGCGGAAATTCTCTTTAAATTATCCGCAACGTTTAATCCTCCTTCAGTAGTCAACTCTTTCCTGCGTTCGGGTACCAATGTGGCCTGATAAGGTTTTATTTTACAGGCAATATTTACGATCTCTGGCGCGATCGACATTTCAAGATTAAGTTTGGTTTTGATATTCTCGCGCAGGCGTTTAATATCACCATCCTGAATATGCCTGCGGTCTTCTCTTAAATGCGCCACTATACTATCGGCACCCGCCTCTTCGCACAAGAATGCAGCATAAACAGGATCAGGCAGATTTCCCCGGCGTGCCTGTCGCAATGTCGCTACGTGGTCAATATTTACACCTAGTTTAGGCATATTTATATTTTAAACCTTTTCCCCTTTTACGTAAAACCAAAGCGCAATCGCCAAGACTAATGCAATAAGTTTTAGCCAAGGGTGAATGGTAATTAAACGCACCAGGCGTAAAAAAATATTTATTTTCTTCTTATTCATCTTTTTTTGTCTTAATTAACTCTTCTATTCTTGATTCTAACTCTGCCCCGCCTAAATCTTTATAAAATTTCTTGCGGTAGATAATGGATATATCACGCCTTTCCTCGGAAACTACAATTAGGATAGCGTCGGTTTCTTCACTCAAACTTAAAGCCGCGCGATGACGGGTTCCGAAAACCCGGTTTAGTTCCTGGTTTATGGCAAGCGGAAAAATACATCCTGCCGCAACGATCCTGCCATGATGAATAATCAAGCCGCCGTCATGAAGGGGATTATTAGGGGTAAAAATCGCTTGAATTAAATCCGCCGAAACACGTGAATCTATAGTCTCTCCGCTTTGGATATACGCTGCTAAAGAATCATTTTTTTCGATGGCAATTAATCCGCCAAGTTTGTTCGCCGCCAAGTTTTCACAACCCTCTACAATTTGTTTAACAAATGCATAGGGCTCTTCATCTTTCAGCATATTTCTAAAGATATTGCGTTTGCCTAACTGAGCCAATCCCTGCCTGATCTCCGGATGGAAAATAATCAATATTGCGATAACCGATATCCCGAAAAGCTTTTTAAGCAACCAATCCAAAACGATAAAATCAAATTTCTGGGAAATAAAAAAAACAAACAGGAGCATAATTATCCCGCGTAAAACCTGCAGGCTACGGGTGCCTTCAAAGAAAAGTATGATATGGTAGATAAAAAACCATAAGATAATGACTTCAGTTACGGGTTTCCAGTATAAAAATAGATTATGCATTAGTATTGTTCCTTATGGCAGCCGCCATTTTAAGGGCCTGGCTTACTTCCTTTACATCATGCACACGCACTATATTTGCCCCGCGTTCAACAGCCATTACACAGGTCGCCAGCGTGCCGATAGACCTTTCCTGGAGCCCTGTTTTTAAAACTTTGCCAATAAATGATTTCCGGCAAGGGCCTATAAGTATAGGTTTTCCTAAGATTTTAAAATCAGCCAGCCTTTTTATAATTTCAAGATTTTGTTCAGGTTTCTTGCCAAATCCAATTCCAGGATCCACAATTATTTTATCAGGGCTTATGCCGGAGAATTCAGCGGACTCAATAGCATTCTTTAACCAAGAAGATATATCGCCTATCAAAGATTTATAGGCTATCCTTTTCTGCATATTCACCGGCCTGCCGAGCATATGCATAATAACCACTACGGCCTTATGCTTAGCAACTACCTTAGCCATGCGTTTATCCCCTAAGCCGGAAATATCATTAACGATTTGCGCGCCGGATTCAAGGCAAACCTGGGCTACCTCTGCTTTAGTAGTATCAATAGAAATAGGCGCGGGTATATTCTTTGCCAGCTTTTTTAGTATCGGCAAGACACGCCGCAGCTCTTCCCTAATGCTGATATTTCTGGCGCCAGGCCGGCTGGATTCTCCTCCTAAATCAATTATATCTGCGCCGTCCTTTAGCATTTCTTCTGCCCTGTTTAAAGCCAAGCCGGGATAATCGTTGCTTTTAATGCTATACAGACCATCTCCACTGAATGAATCCGGGGTTAAATTCATAGCACCCATAATATAAGTTTTAGCGTTGAAATTTAAGAAACCTCTTCTCAGGGGCATAGTAAAATTACCTCTGGTGTATTTCTTGATATTTTTATCCAGTTCATCTGCCAGTTTTTGCAGGCCAAATGGCTGAAGTTTTAATTTATTAATAAGAGAAAAAAGTTGATTAGATTGGCCGATAATGAGGCAGTCGGTTTTCCTGGTTTTACCGGTAAGCGCCCCCCGGGCTACCGCAACATCACCGCCTAAAGAAAGCATTTCTTGCTTTAAGATATTGGCGGCGATATTAGATATTGCGCTTAAGTGGATTAAGAAAGTAGTGGTCTTAGGCAGCATAATTTTGATCCCGCAGGGATCAACGCCAATATCACGCATAATCTTTTCTACTTCATTCTTACCGCTAAAACTAAAAATACGCATTTTTTTAGGCCAGATCGCTTTTCTGTATTCCTAATATCCGTTTTACATCTTCTCCGCTTAAAACCTCTTTTTCCAAGAGGGCATCAGAAAGAAGCTTGAGTTTATCCTGGCTGTTTCTTAACAGATTCAGCGCTTTATCATAAGCATCATCGGTAATTTTTTTTACCTCTTCATCAATAATCCTGGCAGTTTGTTCACTGTAGTTTCTCTCTTCCATAATATCACGGCCCAAGAATACGAGCCCTTCTCTTTTACCTAAAGTCATGTTACCCAACTTTTCGGACATGCCGAACTGAGTAACCATGCGCCTGGCCATGGACGTAGCTACCTCTAAATCGTTTTGCGCCCCGGTAGTTACTTCATTCAAGTTTATATCCTCCGAAGCCCTTCCTCCAAGCATCATGGTAATTTCCGCCAGCAGTTCTTTTTTGGTCCAATAATGCCGATCTTCTAAGGGCGGAGTAAAAGTATAGCCTCCAGCTAGGCCGCGCGGAATAATGGAAACTTTCTTTAAAGGATTAACTTCAGGTAGAAGTAAAGAAAGCAGGGCGTGCCCTGATTCATGTAAAGCAGTGATCTCCTTTTCTTTTTTTGACATAATATGGCTTTTCTTTTCCGGACCCATAAGTACCCTCTCTACCGATTTATCCAAGTCAATCTCTTCCACTGCCTCTTTATTATTACGCGCCGCCATAAGCGCCGCCTCATTGCAAAGATTAGCCAGGTCAGCTCCGGAAAATCCGGGAGTTTGGCTGGCCACGGATTTTAAATCTACCGTTGCGGCAAGTTTAATTTTACGAGTATGCACTTTAAGTATTTCTTCGCGCCCCTTGATATCCGGAAGATTCACAATAATGGTGCGGTCAAATCTTCCCGGGCGCATAAGCGCAGGATCCAAGGTATCCGGACGATTGGTAGCGGCAATAAGTATTAAACCTTGTTGGGCATCAAAACCATCCATTTCAACCAATAACTGGTTAAGGGTTTGTTCGCGTTCATCATTGCCTCCGCCGATACCGGAAAAACGCAGGCGTCCCACGGCATCAATTTCATCAATGAAGATTATCGCTCCCTTACCTTCGATTTTTCCGGCTTTACGGCCCTGCTCAAATAAATCCCTTACCCTGCTGGCCCCGACACCCACAAACATTTCTACAAAATTAGAGCCTGAAATACTAAAAAAAGGTACTCCTGCTTCTCCTGCTACTGCCCGGGCAATCAGTGTTTTACCGCATCCTGGTGGGCCGATTAAAAGCACCCCTTTGGGAATTTTTCCACCCAGTCTCTGAAATTTCTTAGGATCTTTGAGGAATTCAATTACTTCTTTTAATTCTTCTTTTGCTTCATCAACTCCGGCAACATCATTAAAGGTAGCTTTTTCATTTTCGCTTTGAATTTTAGATTTAACCTTCCCAAAACTCATAATCCTGCTGCCTAATTGCTCTCCCCGGGCCGCCATCATCCACCAGAAAAAAATCAACAGCAGTATCGGTCCTAAATTAAAAAGCAGTGAAACCCAGAATGTGCGCGCCGGCTTAACCTCAAAATTCTTAAGGTTTTGGCGCATAAGGGTAAGCATCTCCGGGTCATTTTCCGGAAGGTTAACGAAAAATTTTGAATTATCCGAAAATTCCCCCTGCAAAATAGTTTCAGTTTTAGTGGCCTGTTTTATGCTTTCGGGATTATCTCTTATGGTTCGGAAAAACTGGCTATACGTAATCTCTTTAGGAATCCCGGTTATAGGGATATTATTAATAGTATTGACCAGCATAATGAATAAAAAAATTAGGAGCAGCCAGCCAAAAGGTGAACGTTTGAATAGATTAATTTTGTTTGATTTAGGTTTATCTTGCATGGGCATTTAGTTCTCCAGTTTTGAATACAATCACCAGGGCGATTGACATACTTTCAGTATAATTACAGATTTTTTATTATATATTTAAAAAGGTGTAAAATCAAGTATTTTATGGATTTAGCGCCTGTAAAATCGCAGCGTATTGCGGGTTTTTTCTACCGAGATTCCTTTAGGCAAGTCAACAATTGAGCCGATTGGACGATTATTCAGTAAATCTTCCAATTCCTTAATGTGCTGGAAACCTATCCTACGCGTATCTCCCTGAATACAGGCTATGCTTTGCCTGATTTTAAGCCGTAAAATAGCCGGATGCAAACTCTTAATCTTCTTTAGATTAAGCCGCAGGTTGTTCCCCTTTGCCATTTTCCTGGCAACCTGATCCAGGTATTCATAATCATAGGAAATACTTTCCGCCAGATTAACCAAAACCTCTACGATATTTTGATTATATTTATTCCTAAGCAAAGGAATGAGATCATGGCGAATTTTATTCCTGAAGAATACTTCTTCTTTGTTGGTAGAATCAATACGCGGTTTTACATTTTTACGTTTTAAGAAACATTCTATCTCCTTACGGCTGGTTTCTAAAAGCGGCCGGATAAAAATCATATCCTTGATCTTACGTTTTGCGGATATTCCGGATAATCCGGATAATCCGGTTCCCCGTAAGATGCGCATTAATATAGTCTCTGCCTGATCATCAAGGTTGTGCCCTAATGCAATCTTATCTGCTTTGATTTTTTTGGCAATCCGGATAAAAAAATCCATTCTTGCCTGCCGGCATATCTCCTCCAAAGAACCCCTTTTTTCCTTAAGCTCAGGATCTAATCTTGCGACAGTTACGGGTATACCAAGTTTTTCTCCCCATCTTTCTACAAAAAGCGCATCTGCATGAGAATCCTTACGCAAACCATGATCCATATGCGCAACATGTAAAGTTAATCCCAATTTATTTTTCAGGCTAAAAAGCAGTAAAAGCAAAGTCAGCGAATCCGGACCCCCGGAAACTCCCACCAGGATTTTATCTCCTTTTTTGATTAGCCTGTATTTTTTAATCGTCTCATCGATTTCTTTCATTGTAGATATATTTTATCATAATAATTGCGGAATTTATAGCCTGATTTTAAGGATTTGAATTGACTTTATACCGACAAAAGTGTAAATTAATAAAATGAGCTCAAGGCGGATCGTAACCCATAAAGAAAAAAGAATTGTGCTTGGTAATTTTATTTCTCTTACAACCCTCCAAACTATCAGTTATATCCTGCCTTTAGTTGTGCTTCCATACCTTGTCAGGGCAATCGGAATGGAGAAATTCGGCCTGATTGCGTTTGCTTCAAGCCTTGTGCAGTATTTCATGATTATAACTGATTACGGATTCAGCATTTCAGCAACGAAAACAATTTCGCTTATCGGCGAACATAAACAAAAGATCAGCGAGGTATTCTCTTCGGTAATGACGGTAAAGCTTATGTTTGCGGCGATAAGCTTTCTTATGCTTAGCGTTATTATATATATCGTCCCGAAATTTAAGGCGGATTGGCTGGTTTATATTTTAAGTTTCGGATCAGTAATCGGTAACACGCTGTTTCCTGTCTGGTTTTTCCAGGGAAAAGAAAAAATGAGTTATATTTCGGTAGTTAATGTAGCCGGAGGCTTAATTTATACTGTCTGCATTTTTGTTTTTATAAAAGGCCCTCAAGACTTTCTGCTAGTACCTATTTTAAATTCGCTCCTGTCGATAATCAGCGGGGTACTCGGACTTTATATTGCCTTTAAAAAATTTCGCATTAAATTTATTATACAAAAATATGCGACTATAAAGCAGGAAATTAGGACAGGATGGGATATTTTTATTTCTATACTCTCTATCAATGCCTATACTACCAGCAGGATTTTTGCTATAGGACTCTTGACCAATAACGTGATTACGGGATATTATTCATTGGCTGAGAAAATCGCTAACTATATCCAGACATTTCCCATGGATTCATTCACTAGAGCGGTATTTCCCCGGATCAGCAATGTTTTTGCAAAGAACAAACAACGGGCAATAGCTATAATGTATAGGATCCAGGATGGCATTACTCTGGGTTTCGTAGTCAGCCTGCCGATTGCCTTTTTTTTAGCCCCCTGGATTATCCAGCTGACATGCGGAGTTGCTTATAAAGAAGTAGTTATTACCTTGAGGCTTTTGCTTGCTGCAGTATTCTTTGTGGGAGCCAATAATTTCAAGGTCCAATTTTTGCTTGTTTGCGGGAAGCAGGATCTATATGCAAAAATTCATATTAGCGCCGCGCTTATCGGTTTACCGCTTATATTTATATTAATCTATCGGTTTTCCTACATAGGAGCGGCATTTGCTACGGTGTTGATTGAGGCAGGAGTATTCGTGGTTACCTCGCTGATTGTCGAAAAACTAGCCAAGAAATTTTCAGAAAAATAACCAAATTTAAAACTTCTTCGTGGATAGATGGTGGCGGAGAGTGGCCCTGCTCCGCTATCGCTTCGCAGGACTGCCTCTCTTGACATTAGTGGCGGAGAGTGGATTTAAACCACCGACCAAGCGGGTATGAGCCGCGTGCTCTATCAGGCTGAGCTACTCCGCCAAAATCAATTCAAATTATCAATTTAAACTACTTTTTCCTGTAAGCTTCTAAATACGAGTCGCAGTAAATATTCTTGTTTAAAATAAGCTCTGCGGTAATTAATGTATCAATGAGCTCCTTATCTTTAGGGTCAAGTATAGCAGAATCCAGCCCATATGCAACTGCCATAGTTAAAAAGGTGCGATTAATCAGGCTGCGCAGATGAGACCCCTGAGAAACATTACTTAATCCCAGGATAGTTTTAGGTTCAGGTTCAGAAATAATTTTAAATTCAGCAATAGACTCTAAAATATCCTTCATCTGCGCCTGAGCAACATTAACCGGCAAAACTATTGGGTCTAAGTATAGATCTTCGATAGAAAAACCTTTTTCCTGGCAATTTGCCACAATAGTTGCCGCTAGCTCCAGGCGCTGATCTTTATTTTGCGGGATTCCTTTTACGCTGATAGTAATCCCGATCAATTTAGATTTATACTGCTTAGCTAAAGGAATAAGCGCATCCAGTTTTTCTTCATCGGCAGTAGTAGAATTAATAATTGTTTTGCTCCTGGCAACCTTTAATCCCTCTTCAATTACCGCGGGCTTACTTGAATCCAAGCAAAGAGGTTTGTCGGTAACCTCCTGGATTGTTTCAACCAGCCATGGCATATCAACTAACGGTTGTCTGGAAGCCGGCCCGCAATTAACATCTAAAGCATCCGCCCCGCAGGCGAGCTGATCCAAAGCGCTTTTCTGTATCTCCTTCTTATTGCGTTCCTTAATTGCCGCGCCTATATTAGCGTACATGCCGTTAATCAACTCACCGATAATAAACATAATATATTCCTTTTTAACCTTTATACTATTTCTTAAAAAGAGTATCTATATACTTAGTAACTTTTTCAGCTGCAGCAGGATGACGCATAACTAAAAGGTCAGTCCCTGATTGTATAAGGCTGGTAGCTGTAATTATCTCCCAGGTAACACCTTGTTCGAGACTGGTTTTAGCCTCTTTTGTCCTCCAGGTCTCCTGGCCTACGAAACAAATAAACGGGGAAGCTAATGTTTTATCCCCCGATAAAGCGGCAAGCCTGGCTCTTTCCATAATGGAATAAGCATATTCAAGCCCATAACCTAAAGCCCCGATGGTTGGATTGATTACAATCCGCTCAAGGCTTAAACCCATATCCGAGATTAGTATGTTTAATTGTTTTGCGATATTGATATCTATAGGGCTTTCGGCGATAATATTGTGGCCATCCGCCAATACGCTGGCAACCAAAGTTTTATAATTATCCTGGACCGCGCAGCCAATCAGGCAACGTTCTCCCTTAGCCGCCTCAGAGCAAGCAGGTAAAATCAGGTTATCTTTGGCATCATCGCCGCTTCCTATAATTATTAAAGGTACTTTTATCCTGGTTAAAAGCGTTGAAATAAATTTTGCTGCCTCCTTAGGACCATTATTGCCAAAATCCGGGTGTGTCCCCTGCATTCTTACGCAAAGTAATTGCGCCTTAAATTCATTTACACATTTATCGGCCCAGGCAAATGGGTCATTTAAAACTTTACCGTAAGGCAAAACCAGTTCTTCAGGCCAATCAAGCGGCGGGGTATCCCATATCTCAAAGGCAATGGCAGGCCGATTAGGGATACTTCCTTCTTTAAATAACAATGGCAGGCTGCTCTGGCCTCCGATTCTTACCGTATTAATACGAGAACCGCCATCTTCTTTAGTTGCTCCGATAGTTAGGGCAGAAATTACACCTGCCCATTTTTCAAGCACTAATTGTGTTTCCATATTTTATCTCCCAGGCAATTAAGCGCCGTCAATATCGGCGCATCTTTATTTAAACTAAAAACTGAACCTCCGTTTAAACTTAACTCTTCAATTAACGCATCTTGCGGCAGGCTGCCAAGATACTCAAGGCCAGTTTCTTTAATTGTTTCAATTTTCACTTGCTGGCTAAAACGATTTATTAAAATGTACCTTTTTTTTACTTCAAATTTTAGCTGTAATGCCAGATCATTGATTCTTTGGGCTGATTTCAATCCCACCCTGGTAGCATCTGAAACAACGATAAGTATATCAGCAAGACGGCTAGTGCGCCGGGATAAATGTTCCAATCCCGCTTCATTATCAATAACTATATAATCATAATCTTTGATTAATTTGGCCATAACCGCTCTCAAAACGTTATTTACATAACAATAGCAACCCGGACCTTCGGGTTTACCCATACTCAAAATATCAAATCCATCCTCTTCCTGGATAGCTGACTGCACCTGGTATCCTATAAAACGCTCTTTCGTCATCCCGGCAGGAACCATATCCGGATTTGCAGATATGTCATCTAAAATTTCCCCTATATTACGTCCAGGCTTCAAACCCAAAACCTCACCCAGGTTACTATTAGGATCAGCGTCTATGGCTAAAAGCGAACCGATTTTCTTTTCTTTGATATTGCGGATAATTAAAGATGCGATTGTAGTCTTGCCGGTACCCCCTTTTCCAGCCATTGCGATAATATAGCCCATTTAAAATCTCACCGTAGGAAACTTTGTCAAATCCGTATGCGGGAAAAATAGCGCCTGGCTGTATTCATCCATATAACCCGGGTCAACAGATAATTCAAAATAGGTAATTTTAGAAGCAAGGGTATTTGCCATAACCATGGCCTGGTTTGATAAAAGAATCTGGCTGGCACCTGCTAAGGCGCTGTTCCCGATAAAGACAAATTTAGAACGCGCGAGATCCGGCAATAACCCGATTTTTATCGCCTTCTCTATATCCAGATAAGTTCCGAAACCCCCGGCGATAAATATTTTAGAGATTTCGGAAAATTGCAAACCTAAATGTTTAACCAGGATAGCGGTAGCGGAATATATCGCAGCTTTTGAACGTTTAAGATTTTCAATATCCGCCTCATTAATCACGATATCCGATAAGCTATCGGTCTCTTCTTTGAAACAAACCACAAACTCTTTGCCGGTATCTGTTTGGCGAATACGCCTTCCTTCAGTTTTTATTTTACCGCCCTTATCAATTATTCCGGTTTCTAACATTGCGCTGAGTAAATCAATATAGCCCGAACCGCAGATCCCCCGCGGCTTTTTATCGCCAATAGTGGAGTATTTAACGTTAAAATCAGTTTTATTCATACTTATCTTTTGAATTGCCCCGTTGCTTGCGCGCATACCGCTGGTTACTCCGCTGCCTTCAAAAGCCGGACCGGCAGAAGCAGCACAAGCAACCAGAAAATCTTTATTGCCTAAAACAATCTCTCCATTAGTACCGATATCAATCAGTATGCAAAGCTCGTCCTTTAGATATATGCCGCTAGAGAGAACTCCGGCAGTAGTATCCCCGCCAACGTAGCTGGAAACTCCCGGCACGCATGAAAGCAGCCCTCTAGGATTAATATTTATTCCCGCTTCTGCCGCGCGCAAAACGGGCAGGAAATTTGCCGTAGGCACATAAGGTTCTTTACGGATATGCGCCGGATCAACGCTTAGAAGCAAATGGATCATTGTAGTGTTCCCTGAACAGACAATGCAATTAACATCATTTAAATCAACATTGTTTTCCAGGATTAGCTCGCGGATTATCTGGTTCATCGTATTACAAACAGCCTCATGCAATTTCTCTAATCCGTCACTCTGTCCGGCATAAACTATGCGCGTAATTACATCATTACCAAAAGTAGCCTGTTGATTATAAGTTGCCTTTGTCCCCATAACCTTTTTTGAATTTAAATCTAACAGTTGACCGGAAATTGTAGTTGTACCAATGTCAAAACTAAGCCCAAAATTCCTATCCGTCGTATCTCCTGACTCAACCAGGACAATTTCTACTGTATCATTGCGCTTGCCTAATGTAACAGTAACCTTCCATTCAGAATCACGCAATAGTTCACCCAACTGGCGAATATTAAATAATCCAGTTTGTATCACAGGAAATTCCTCAAAACCGCGTAAAGCACGATATAGCCTCTCCAAATCACTTACGCTGTCATTAAGTGTCGGAGCAGGTAATTCCAGATATAATTTTGTGGCAAAAGGTGAATGCTTAAAAAAACCTTCTTTAAATTTTGTTTTTACCGGCTGGATATCCTCCGCTTTTGAATAAAGGCTGCCTAAACGTTCCCCTAATTCCAGGGGAGTAAGATTATCAAAATTAAGCCGTGAACTCTCGGGAATCTCAACCTCTAAATCACTATGAATATTTGTAAGACAGCCAAGATATATATTATTTTTCCTTTCTTCCGCCGTAATTATTCCATTAGGCTGGGTACTAACCTGGCCCTTCCTAAGGACAACCTTGCATCTTCCGCAAACTCCATCTCCGCCACAAACAGAATTAACATACACTCCGGCAGAGATGGCAGCAGAAAGGATCGTCTTATCCTTCTCGACAAGTATTGACTTATTATCCGGCAGAAATGTGACTTTGAATTTTTGCATAGATTAGAGAACCATGATTAGTTTAGGTTTTTTAAAAACGCGGGGATCCCTGCTGCTTCCTTGGGACCTACGATCACCTTAAATCCAGATTGTTCTTCGAGATCACCGCTTAATACCGCTACATAACCCGGAATAATTAAATTCTTATGACTTACCGCATCCTTAACCCCAAACTTATCTAATGATTTAGTAATGGATTCGGCGTTAAATTTTTCCGCAGCCCAGGCAGTAAGCACAGACATGCCCTCAGTATCCACGCTTAAAATATAAGAAGGTATTTTACTGGCTTCCACTTCGCCTAAGACAGTATAATAACTCAAAGAAAAGTTAGTGGTTATCAAGACCGGTGATTTTTCAGTAGCCCCACCCACAGGATAAAGCTTGGGTTCAATTTGCAAAGGTTTTTGCGGGTCAGTATAAATATTTTGTCTGAAGGTTAAAATCGCCAGTACCTCCCAAGAATCAACCCCCTTGATCAGGACAATCCCCGCATATTTAGCGATGTAGGCAGTTGCCTCCATCGCCTCCTCATAGGAATCATTTTTATCTACAATGGCCAGACTGGGATAACCCAGCGGCCGGTTTGATTTCTTAAGCGCTTGCCGGCGGAGTTGAGTTAAATCCCATATTTTATCGGTAACAGATTTTGTGCCGGTATCTAAAATCAGGTCGTGTACCCCCAACGAGTTAAGCTCTTTGGACAGCTGCGCAAGGGTATCAATATCCTGCGCAACTACCACTAAAGGAAGTTGGAATTCTTTGGCAATAGGCGCGATTTGGCTGAAATTATCTTTTGTCGCGCAGTAAAGCAAAGGTCTACGCGATTTGGCGATAGCTGCCGCCTGTCTTAAAGCAATCAGATCATTGCTCATTAGCATAACCGGCAGGACAGTATTACTTAAAACTAACCTGGTCGTTTCCATGAATCTTTTTGCGTCCGTATTTTGTTTTATGGCAACAAGATTCACTTCCAACAACTGGCCTACGCGTTCAAACTTCAACTGATTAATCTTTTCAATCCGCTTCCTTATATCAATGTCAGACAGATTATCCTCAATAATAAAACCTAAGCCTGCCGGATTACGGAATTTCTCTTCGTGCCTGAACATTACCGTTTCATTGCCAAGTTCAAGTTTTGAATCATCGCTGCCTAAAGTTACAAGCTTAATCGGAGGCAATGCTTGTTCCTCCAGGATAGCCTTTGACTCAGCCGAAATATAAGGACATTTTTCGATTGGCAGTGTTTTTTTAGCTAACTGCATCGCAAAGGCAAGGCAGGTAGCCAGGCCGCACTTGCGGCAATTTGTCTTAGGCAGCAACTTATAAATATCTAAACCAGAAAATGCCATAAACTATCTCCCATTAATTAAACTGGCGAAATAACCAGCGCCAAATCCATTGTCAATATTGACTACTGTAACACCCGGAGAGCATCCGTTTAACATAGACAAGAGCGCAGCTAATCCGGAGAAACTGGAACCATACCCACAGCTAGTAGGTACGGCAATAACCGGCGACTTGGCCAGGCCGCTGACTAAACTGGCCAGCGCCCCTTCCATACCCGCTACAACTATTATTACCTTGGCTTTTTTTAACTTATTAACATTGCTCATCAGGCGGTGAACGCCTGCAACACCAACATCATACAATTTATCGACACGGTTCCCCATTACTTGCAGGGTTTGCGCTGCTTCTTCAGCTATTGGAATATCGCTGGTACCGGCGGAAATCACTAAAACCCGGCCTTTGCAATGCTTCTTAGGCTTAGCTAAAAAATACCCGATTTTCGCCAGGGGGTTGTATTTTAAAACCGGAATTGACTTCTTTAAAAAAGAAAATGTAACCTGATCTAGTTTAGTTAAAAGCAGGTCTTCTTTTAGCTTAATTATCTTTTTAGCTATTTTCTCTAAGTGTTCCTTATTTTTTCCCGGACAATAGACTACTTCCGCAAACCCCTTACGCTTCTTCCTGTCTGTATCAAGCTTAGCAAATCCCAGGTCGCAGAACCCTTTTTTTACTGGCATTTATCTATAAACCCCGGTAAACAAAAAAACCAAGAAGGATTATTAAAAACGTGGCAAGAATATAAAAATCATTAAAATAAAAAAAATCATATATCCTATTCTGCAACGCCTTTTCTTCTTTTACCTGGTTTTCTGGATGCGCATGATGATGGGCCTTTTTATACTGCTCTACCTGATCTTTTTTAAATCTTAGATATAGGCCCCCTATTTTATAAGCGGGTATTATCCCTTTCTCCGCCAGGTCCAAAACATCTTTTTCGAATACGCCCAGGATAACCGATACATCCCTCACGGTAAGCAATTTTTCTTCAGTCATTAGTCTATTTTCCTATTTTACCCGCGGCAACCCAGCTATCAATCGCCTTGCGCTCAAATTTCCAGTCGTTTCCCTCTTTATTTCCCGGTACCTTGCCTGAATTAGCCCATTCCATTATCGAATTTAATTCTACTTCTAAATATTTCGCCAGCTGCTCAGGGTTAAGGAAATCATGCAGCATTGAGCACTGCCCCTCCAGAATCGCTCCTTCGGCAACATTAAGCTTGGCAGGATAAATATGCCCCTCCACGATAGCTTGCGGCAGGAGGGTAAGCCTTTCTTTAGCGGTAATCTTTCCTTTAACCCGACCCCCGATAATTATATTATCCCCGATAATATCCGCATTGATTACCGCTGTAGATCCTATAGTAAGATTGCCGCGAGTATCAAGGTTGCCTTCAAATTTTCCGTTAATACGCAGATTAACCGGATCCTTAAAACTTAAACTACCCTGCATTGCGGCATCAACATCTAAAGTCTTTTCTTCCAATTTCTTTTTAAATGCCATGCGTGCCCTCCTTGTTTTTAAGCTTAAGGTTATTGATAAGGCGATTCTCTATGTAGCGCAATAAATACAATACGATCAAAACTAACGCCGTGGTATAAACTGCCATCTTGTTAAATCCACAGCCTACTGCCAGGCCGATCCCTGCAACTACCCACAAGCTGGCGGCGGTAGTCAGCCCTCTTACCCCCTCAGGTTCGCGGATAATTGTGCCCGCTCCCAAAAATCCAATTCCCGTAATTACGCCGGCGGCAATACGCGCAGGATCTAATGCAACCCTGTCTTTATATATATCAAAAACATATAAAGATGTCAACATGATAAGGCAGGAACCTAATGCTACTAAGATATGCGTGCGCAGCCCTGCGTCTCTGCGATGAACCTGACGCTCCAGCCCGATTAAGCCGCTTAAAAATAAAGTCAATAATAAGCGCGTAATCATCTGAAAATCAGTAGGCATAAAACCTCCTTTAGTTATTAAGCTGTGTATTTAAATAAAGGTTATCCCTTGCTCCTTGTTTATAAAGAAAATAAGCAAGGCCGCTAACCATAGCAGCATTGTCCATACACAAGTCAATCTCGGGGAAAAAACAATCAATCCCTGCATCCCCAGCAGCCGAGATAAGCTTTTGGCGCAAACAGATGTTTGCAGCTACCCCGCCTCCGATTAAAAGCTGCTTAGCTTTTTTACGCTTACAAGCCAGTAAAGATTTCCTTACCAGGACATTTACTGCACTCTCCTGAAAAGAAGCGGCGAGATCTTTTTTTGATTTGATTTTTGCCTGGGCATCTTTTAAATAATACAAAACAGCAGTTTTTATCCCGCTAAAACTAAAATCCAACTCATTTTTCGTACCTGAACAGGCGAATTTAATTTTATCCTTATTGCCGTCTCTGGCTAACTTTTCAATTAACGGCCCCCCGGGATAACCCAAACCCATAATTTTAGCCACTTTATCAAAAGCCTCTCCGCAGGCATCATCTTGAGTCTGCCCCAAAACTTGGATTTTAGAGAAATCCTTGACATAGAAAAGGCTTGTGTGCCCTCCGGAAACTACTAAAGCTACGCAGGGAAGTTTTACATCCCGGTGGCAAAGAATATTTGCATAAATATGACTATAGACATGATTGACACCCAGTATTGGTTTACCCAGGCTTAATGACAATGCCTTGGCGAAAGATACCCCGACCAAAAGAGAACCCGGCAACCCGGGACCGGTAGTAACCGCAATTAAGCCAATTTCCTCCGCCTTAATCTTTGCCGCTTTAATTGCCGCGCAATATACTCCGGTTATACTTTCCAGTTGCATGCGCGAAGCAATCTCCGGAATTACTCCGCCGTATTTACTATGTATCTTCAAACTTGATACAACTGTATTAGCCAAAACTTTCCTGCCATCTTTAACTATTGCCACGCCGGTTTCATCGCAAGATGTCTCTATTCCGAGTACAATCATTTGGCTATCTCCGAAACAAAAACAAGTTTATATCCTGCCTTTACTAATTGCGGGATAGCCTCCTTTAACGCTACCAACGTATTCCTACGGTCATGCCCTATACCGATAGCCTGGCCATTTTTTTTAGCCAAATCTCTTAATTTAATTATCTGGCCTTTTATATAAACCGGGTCATCCAGATTGTCTAAAAATATGTCTCTTTTGGCAAAGCGTACCTGGATTTTCTTTGCCAATAAAGGACAAACGGATTTAGGCGTTACAAAACTATCTAAAAAATATAATTTGCGTTTTTTCGCTTCGGACATAATTAATGCACTAACCCTGCTATCTTCAGTAATACGCGACCCCATATGATTGGATATGCCTTTTGCAAATAAAATTGAGGCTAAATCCTGATCAAGAATACTGCGGATCTGGCCGGCGCTCATAGATGTACTAACAGTATTTCTTTCCAGCCGGGATTTTTCTTTAGGCTCCATAGGCAAATGTAGTATTATTTCAAATCCGAAATTATGCAATTTCTGCGCAAGCAGCCCGGAATTATTCAGATTCGGTAAAATCGCACAAGTTAAAGGCTGCTTTATTTCCTCAACAATCTCAAGATTATTTAAATTATACCCCCAATCATCTATCACAATAGCGATCCTGCCTTTTATAAAAGCGGTCTTAGCCTTACGCGTTACTTTTCTATCGACTGAAGTCAAAATAACGGCAATAAATACAAATAGCGACAAAACCAGCGCAATGGTAATTATTAGCTTTTTTTTCATTTCTTGGCTTGTTTGTAAAGTTCTATGGCTCTTAAGGTATCTACAGCACGCATTATCTGTGGGTCACTTTTATAGTCAAAGGTATCTTGCGAAGATTTATTTTTTTTGTCTCCGGACTCAATTATTTTGAATATTTCATCGGGTTTAATGGTTTTTGCCTGTTCTACCTTAGTATCACTGTCTACTTTCGCCTCTACCAGAATATCCGGAGTAACCCCCTTACCGTGGATTATTTTTCCGGAAGGAGTAAAATAATGGCTGGTAGTCAACCGTAATGCCGAGCCATCCCCCAAGGGAATAACCGTTTGTACTGAACCCTTGCCAAAAGATTTATTACCAATCAGTATGGCGCGTTTATAATCCTGTAAAACACCGGCTACGATTTCACTTCCCGAAGCTGAACCCTCGTTAATCAAGACTACCAGTGGTAAATCCAAAATTACATTCTTACTGTCAGAGAAAAATTCAAAATTCTGCTCCTGTTTCCTGCCTTTAGTATACGCGATCATTTTGTTGGATGGAATAAACCTGCCGGCTATCTTTACGGCAACATCCAACAAGCCCCCCGGGTTATTGCGCAAGTCCAGGATCAGCGCGTTCATCTTTTGCTTGGACAAAATACTCAAGGCATTATTAAATTCCTTCAAGGTATTCTCGCGAAATTCAGCTAAACGTATATAACCAATACCATCCTCCAGCATACGCGCCTGCTTGATATCTTTGATTTTTATAATATCTCTGACGATTTTAAAATCCAGAAGCTTTTTTTCGGAATCCCTTAATATGGTTAGATTAACCGCCTCACCAGATTTCCCACGCATCTTCTTAACGGCATCGGTAAGGGCCATTTCGCGCGTCAATTCATCATTAATTTTTACGATATGGTCATTTGCTTTTATGCCCGCCTTCCATGCCGGGGTATCTTCAATGGGCGTAATTACCGTCAACAACCCGTCTTTAATGGTAATCTCTATACCCAGGCCGCCGAATTTGCCTTCCGTATCTACCTTTAACTCATTATATGTTTCCGGATCCATGAATTGGCTATGCGGATCAAGAGAAGCAAGCATGCCTTTCAATGCTCCATAGATTAAATCTTTGGGCTTTGTATCTTCAACATATTCATTATGAATAATCGCCAGGGTATCGGAAAATAACTCAACCTGCCGGTACAAATCGTCATGATTTTTCTTTTTATTAGCAGAAAAGGCCCCACTAACTACGGCAAATAAAAGTACGCATAATAAAAGGCCAATCAATATATTCTTACGCATCAGTTAACCTCCGCTTAATTAATTCTCCAACCACTTTAGGGTTAGCCTTACCGGCGCTCTTCTTCATAACCTGCCCCACTAAAAACATAAGCGCGTTTGTTTTTCCTGCCTTAAAGCTGCTTACGGATTTTTCATTCTCCTGGATGACCCCGGAAATAATCTGCTCAAGTTCAGCGGTGTCGGATATCTGCAACATATTATTTTCCTTAATTATCAGAGCTGCCGGTTTTTGAGAATCAATCATCTGGGGTAAAACAAGTTTAGCAGAAAGATGTGAAATTGACTGATTTTCCACAAAACCAATCAAGTTGATCAATTCGTCTTTATTAATATTTAACTCGTGTAAATTCAATTTCCGGCTGTTGGCTTCCGATAACAAAGGGCCAATTAACCAGTTAACCATAATTTTCTTATCCTTTTCAGGATACTTCTGAATACAATCTTCGGCAAATTGCGCATCTTTTTTAGAACTGACTAAAATTTTAGCGTCATATTCAGATAACCCATAATCCCGCATAAAGCGCTGCATTTTTTCCTGAGGCAACTCCGGCAATTGAGTCTTTATCCTGGAAACCATCTCCTGATCAATTATAAAGACTGTCAGGTCTGGATCGGGAAAATACCTGTAATCTTTAGCCCCTTCCTTACTGCGCATAGAAACAGTTTCACCTTTTTCCGCATCCCAAAGCCGCGTTTCCTGTAACATCGCCTGACCAGCTTCAAGTAATTCAGTCTGGCGGCCCACCTCAAAAGTTAAAGCATCTTTCACTCCTTTAAAGGAGTTCATATTTTTTAACTCTGTCTTAACCCCTAACTCTTTAACGCCTTCGAGGCGCAAAGAAATATTAGCGTCACAACGCAAAGAACCCTTTTCCATATCACAATCAGAGACATCCAGGTAGCCAATAATATTTTTTAAACTGGTCAAATAATCAAAAGCTTCTTGCGGGCTGAATAAATCCGGCTCACTGACAATTTCAAGCAAAGGAACCCCTGTGCGGTTAAAATCCACCAGGCTTGAGCTGGCCTCATGGATGAGTTTACCTGCATCTTCCTCTAAATGTACCCGGGTAATCCCAATACGTTTTGTCTTACCTTCACTGACTATATCCAGATAACCATTGCGGGATAATGGCAGATCGAATTGAGAAATCTGATAATTTTTTGGTAAATCCGGATAAAAATAATTTTTACGGTCGAATTTAGTATGCTCCTGGATCTGGCAGGAAAAAGCCAAGGCCAGCTTAATTGCGGAATTCAACGCCTCTTTATTGTAAACCGGAAGCGTACCGGGAAAACCCAGGCAAACCGGACAAACACCGGAATTAGGTGTTTTACCAAAATCAATAGCGCAACCGCAAAATGCCTTGGTTTTAGTATTTAACTGTAGATGTACCTCTAATCCAATAACTGTCTGATATTTCATAGCCGTGGTTTAATTTTATGCCAATCTGTATTCTGTTCAAAAGCATGGGCAACCTTAAAAAGCATCTCTTCATTAAATGGTTTAGCCATAATTTGTAATCCTATCGGAAGTCCATTTTTGGTAAACCCGCAGGGAATAGATATCGCCGGAATTCCCGCTAAATTCACCGATATAGTATATATATCTGAAAGATACATTTTCAAGGGATCGGCCGCCTTCTCGCCTATTTTAAAGGCAGGAGTAGGTGAAGTAGGCGCAACGATACAATCAAAATCTTTAAACACCGCGTCAAAATCATTTTTTATCAGAGTGCGCACCTTTAAAGCGCGTAAATAATAAGCATCATAGTAACCATGCGACAAAGCAAAAGTTCCTAAAATTATTCTGCGTTTAGCTTCCTCCCCGAATCCTTCCGCACGGGTCTTCTTATACATATCAATAAGACTGTCTGATTTAGCGCGGTAACCGTATTGCACCCCGTCAAACCTGGCTAAATTCGAGCTGGCTTCGGCAGTAGCAATAATGTAGTAAACCGGAACAGCATATTGCGTATGCGGTAAGGTTACCTGATGTGAAATAGCCCCTAGAGATTTGAGTTTATTTATGGCTTCTTCAATAACAGATTTGACCTCTGTATCCATACCATCAATAAAGTACTCTTTAGGTATGCCGATTTTTAAACCTTTAATCTCCTTGCCCAAACTGTCAGTATAATCCGGCACATCCTGGTTTACTGAAGTTGAATCATTGGGGTCATAACCCGAGATGATCCGGGTTAATATTGCCGCATCTTCTACGTCCTTGGTTATCGGGCCAATCTGATCAAGGCTGGAAGCAAAAGCAATTAATCCAAAACGCGAAACACGTCCATAAGTAGGCTTTAACCCTACTACGCCGCAAAAAGACGCGGGCTGGCGTATTGAGCCTCCCGTATCCGAACCTAGTGCCCAAATCGCTTCATCACTGGTCACAGCAGCAGCCGAGCCTCCCGAAGAACCACCGGGAACATATTCTAAATTCCAGGGGTTATGCGTTGCGCCAAAATATGAGTTTTCTGTAGATGAACCAAAGGCAAATTCATCCATATTTGCTTTTAATGGAAAAATACTGCTGCCGGCTGTTTTTAATTTATTAATAACCGTTGCATCATATGGCGGGCGAAAATTATTAAGAATTTTTGAACAGCATTCCGTATTTAATCCTTCGGTACAAATATTATCTTTAATGGTTATAGGTAATCCAGCCAGCAGACCATCGGCCTGCGGGTTTAAACTGAGTTTATTGCCGGATTTAAACCTGGCATAAGCCTTAACCTTAGGTTCAACTGCCTGTATGCGCGCATAAAGCGAATCCAGGATAACCTTAGAGGTAACTTGATGATTCTTAAGCTTATCTAGTAATTCGTGGGCAGTGAGTTGATTTAAATCCATAGTTATTCTATTATTTTTGGGACACTGAAGAAATTCCCATTTCTGCTTGGGGCATTTTCAAGAGCCTTATCCGGGGTTAAACAAACACGCGGCTCATCCTCCCGCAAAACATTACTTACAGGTAAGATATGGCTAGTAGGTTTAACAAGCCCTACATCCAGAACACTTAGCTTATCGATAAAACCCATTATATCATGCAATTGCTGGGATAGTTTCTCTAACTCTTCAGGTTGTAGTTCGATACGCGCTAAATGCGCAACATATTTAACTGTTTCTTTATCTATTGCCATATTCCTCCTCGTATTAAGGAAATATATTAACATCCTTTATCTCAAAAGTCAATGAGCACTTGCCCTTTTAAGTTGACAAAGCAAATAAAACCTGTAAAATATTACTAATTAACTTTTACTCTAAATGAATAAAAATACCTCTAAATTAAAATCAAAATATTATTTAAACAAACAAGGCCAGTTCGTTATTGAAAACTATAACTACTCCAAGCCTTTTGCCAATTTCTTCCCGGGGATTGCCGGAAAATACGGTATTCCTATGTGGGTTTTCTACGTTAACCGCGGACAATGCATTTCCAGTTTTGGAATTAAAGATAAGGACCAGGCTATCCTGGAGTTCTTCCCGGCAAATAAATCCTGGCAGTTCGTTTCTTCCCAGGGGTTCCGCACCTTTATTAAAATCAAAACCGCAAAGGGGCCGCTTTACTATGAGCCTTTCCATAATGGTTATGTGAACCTGAAATACCAAATAACCAATTCTATGCGCATAGGCTCAAGCCAGCTTATCATAGAGGAAGAGAATCGCAGTTTGGGGATCAGGACCCGCGTAGAGTATTTTAACATACCTAATGACGCTTATGCAGGCTTAAGCCGTATAGTAAGCGTTGAGAATACCGGAAACAAACATAAATCCATACAGCTTATTGATGGATTACCACAAGTCGTCCCTTTCGGCACACATAATTTCTTTTTAAAAAAACTCGGCCGGACTATTGAAGCCTGGATGAATATTGATAACTTAGAGAATGATATCCCCTTTTATAAACTTGAGGTTGACCCTGCTGATCGTCCCGAAGTGGTACACATTGATGGAGGGAATTTTTACCTGGGGTTTCATTTCAAGGGCAGCAAAGCAGAACTCATCCGGCCCATTGTTGACCCCGAAGCTGTTTTTGGCGCAGTAACTGATTTCTCTTACCCCGCACAATTCCTGGCTAACTCCAAATTTTTATATCCCGTAAAACAAATGACTAAAAGCAAGACTCCCAGCGCACTGCTTTTAATGGACCTGGAATTAAAACCAAGGGAACAAAAAACATTTTATTCAGTAATCGGCCAGGCGCGCAATGTTAAAACCTTAAATACTTCAGTGCCTAAAATTACCAGGTATGGCTACATAGAGAAAAAACTGGATGAAAATCTTGAGCTTATCCGCAGGCTAAAAGACGGCATTTTAACTAACAGCAGTTCCAACGAATTCAATTTATACGCCGGACAAACTTATTTGGATAATATTATGCGGGGAGGATATCCTGAGATTTTTAAATCCGGGTTGGTATTTTATCTTTATTCGCGCAAACATGGTGATTTGGAAAGAGATTACAATAAGTTTCAGTTACAGCCGACCTATCTTTCCCAGGGTAACGGCAACTACAGGGATATAAATCAGAACCGGCGTAATGATTGCTGGTTTAATCCTGAGGTAAAAGATGAAAATGTAATCTTTTTTATGAACTTGCTTCAGGTTGACGGCTTTAACCCTCTGGTAGTAAAACCTGATAGTTTCCTGCTTAAAGAAAACCTTGATTTATATAAACTGCTTGAGGCAATAACCGATAAAAACGATATTAATAAGCTCGACCTTTACTTAAAAAAACCATTTACCCCGGGAGAGTTAATCTTCTTCATTGAGGAAAACAAGATAAAGCTCAATATTTCCTATGATAATTTTCTGGATATGATCCTCTCCTCTGCCTTAAAAACACAAGAAGCAGAGCACGGAGAGGGATTCTGGACTGACCACTGGACTTATAATTTAGACTTGATTGATAGCTACCTGGGAATTTACCCGGAGAAGTTTAACGAATTATTTTTTGAGAAAAAAGTTTTCTCTTTTTACGATAACGCTGAGTTAGTCAGGCCGCGCAGTGAAAGATACATGCTCTATAACGGCAAGCCCCGGCAATTGCACTGCCTTATGCTTGATAGCGCAAAGAAAGAAATGTTGCGTAAACGCACAAATAACCCGCACACCTTAAGAACACAGCACGGCATCGGAGAAATTTACTATACTACGCTTATTGCCAAGCTTTTATGTCTTGCGGCTAATAAACTGGCTTCCCTGGATCCTTTTGGCATTGGGATTGAAATGGAAGCCGGTAAACCGAATTGGTTTGATTCTCTCAACGGCCTACCTGCGCTCTTTGGTTCATCGACCTGCGAAACCTTTGAGCTTAAACGCCTGCTCGGAATGATAAAACTGGCTTTAGAGAAATCACAAGCTAATGAGATTGAACTTGCTGAAGAAATCGCTAAATTTATTCAACAACTCTCTATTATCTTTCCTGAAGAAAGCTTTTCCTACTGGGACAAAAGCAATACATTAAAAGAAGATTACCGCATGAATAGCCGCTTTGGTTTCTCCGGTATTTCAGTATATATGCAAACCAAAGAATTAATCTCTTTCATAAATACTGCCTTAGGAAAGGTTGAAGCTGGTATAGGCAAAGCCTTTAATAAAACACAAGGCACTTACAATTCATATTTTATTAACGAAGTCGTTGAATTTGATCTGATTAAAGATCACTACATAAAACCTAAGAAATTTGCGCAAAAGCCTGCCCCATTATTCCTGGAGGGACAAATGCATGCGCTGAGATTATCCCAAGATACTAAGCAAGCTTTTGATATTTATAAAGCAACCAGGAAAAGCGCGCTTTTTGATAAGAAATTACGCATGTATAAGGTAACTGCCCCGCTTGATAGTATGCCGGAAGAAATCGGCAGGTGCCGGATATTTACCCCTGGGTGGCTGGAAAATGAATCCATCTGGCTACATATGGAATATAAATACATGCTGGAGCTGCTTAAAACCGGCCTGATTAAAGAATTTTATTCGGAATTTAAAAACGTGCTTATTCCTTTCCAGGATCCTCAAAAATATGGCCGCAGTATTTTAGAAAACTCATCTTTTCTGGTAAGCAGCGCTTTCCCGGATAAGAACTTGCACGGCAATGGCTTTGTGGCCAGGCTTTCAGGCTCAACCGCAGAATTCCTGCAAATCTGGTTGATTATGAATGCCGGCACCAACCCATTTTATTTGGATAACAACAGGCAGCTTAATTTAACCTTTAAACCATATTTGCCGGGTTGGTTATTTAACCGAAAAGGAGAATATTCCTTTAATTTCTTAAGCTCAATCCAGATAACTTACCATAACCCCAAAAGAAAAGATACCTTTGGGAAAAACAACGCAAAGGTATCTAAAATAACTCTTTTTGAAAACGGTAACCCCATAGAGTTTAATTCCGCAACTATCCCTTCAGTCTTCGCTCAGAAAATAAGGTCTCGTCAGATTAATAAAATCGATATTTATCTAGAATAAGTTAAAATTTGCGGCGGTAATAAGCGCGGATAATATGCTGAGTATCCAAGGTGAGCATGCTGCCACCATACGGATCCAGAGAAGACATGTTACCAAGAGAACTGGTATCTCCTACCCCATACTGCAGACTAAATTCATCGTCTTTTGATGGCATATACCTAAACTCACTGAAAAAATTATGATGCCCTACAACACCATCCGTAAGAACGTAATCCGTACCATTATAAACAATATCTTTACACCGGGAGTAAATATATTTAAATGACATGCCAATTTTTTCAGTAGGCATATAGGTAACTTCCATCCCCATATGGTTCATATTGTCGTTAATTAAGGAAGCGGTTTCATATTCATTACGCGTATAATCAAGATAAATTTCCATATTTTTCATCGGGGTAATCCGCAAACCCGTCTTAAAAACATTGTAAAAATCATAGGGAGCCTGAGGAAAGATCCCTTGCCCATAAAGAAACGGCGCAACACTGCTATAATAATTACCATTCTGATAATAACGCCCGTATAAAGATGTATCATCCCTTAAGATATTCTGGGGGAAATTACCATAAGCTAATGTATAATCATTTGTGCGTTCATATACGCCGTTTAAACTTAACCAATCAAAGAAATCATAATTTAAACCTAATGAACCGGTTTTAATCGAAGGATCTTCCCCGTCAGGAACAGCGGCATTTGCAAGAAATTCCCCTGTTGAGCCGTCATAGATATACGGGTCAATCCCGCCTACGGTTTTAGGCATCTTCTGATAAATACCAAGAACCTTAGCGGTTAATTTATCCGTTACCTTTACCGTCGCCTCATCGCGCACCACATTCTCGGTGAATTTACCGTTAACATTATGCACATTACGCA
This sequence comes from uncultured Planctomycetales bacterium, assembly GCA_964427405.1. Taxonomy (GTDB): domain Bacteria; phylum Omnitrophota; class Gorgyraeia; order Gygaellales; family Profunditerraquicolaceae; genus UBA6249. The sequence goes on from CAYRUB010000001.1 coordinate 76,129, forward strand.
TGTCAAAAAGGTTGTAGAATCTGTCTTCCAGGAAAGTTTCAATGCGAAAACCTAAAGTATTCCTGCCCACATCAATACCATCGCCGATACGCGTGGAATTAAGCTCATCCCAATTGGTATTAGATCCTTTTAAACCTTGAGAGTAATAATCCATGGGCTTACGGAAATGTATATGCCTTGACCAAAAAACATCCTGGCGGCTGTTATGAAAATCAGAAAGAGCTGAATCAAAACCCTTATCCATACGGCTGGCATAAAACTTACTCTTAACCAGGAATGTTTCATCTTTAGCCAGCGCTATTTCATCATAACCATACTTTAAATCCATAATGCTTTGCTGCGGATAACGCGTAATAAAAGAAAAATAATACGCATTCCCGCGGGATTCGGTCTCGTAAGTCGAATTAGTCATATCGTAATTAGACTTAGAGGTAAGGATCTCTGCCTGGGCCTTTAAGCCATCCGCGATTTCATAGCCTAAATCAATGCCTCCTACAAAATTCTGACTATCCAGTTTTTGCGGATCGGTTTTATACCCTAAACGGGAGGTAAAGGTACCTCCAAGCATAAAATTATCCGCAAATTTATGTTTTAGGCGACTGGCAGTAATTAAATTATCTGCTACATCGTAATCCTGCCAAAGAGTCTTAGGCGTAGCTACGGTAGTATCGAAGGTTGTAGATTCCTGCGGCTGTAAACTGAAGGAAAAACCGCGCAAAGCGGTAAGGTATCTTCCAGTGCTGTCCTTCGAAATAAATGAAAGCGAATCATCCCAATAGCCCTTCGTAAAGGTAGCCGGATTTGAAAAATCTCCGGCATGATATACTCCCGAAGTATAGGAACGCAACCACTTACTATCCTTCCACCATATTCCGTGGTTACTTATATTTAGCGGATCATCAGAAGTATAAGCCTGGTCCTGATAAGCCATTGGGAAGGCGCGAAACTTAACCGTATCATTAGTATAATCCAGCCATAACTCGCGGATCGGCTGGAACTGCATATCAATATCGGATTCCGGAATACTGTATCCTGAAACGGTAGTGGCAGCCACCTTACCTTTTACAACTTTTAACTCCGGGAGGTTCAGCGCAGCGCCATAAATACCGCTGTAATAAGTATGGTTTAAAGTATAGCCTGTATTTGACCAATACAATAACTGGATATCCGCAGTATCCGCACCATCGCCTACAGTCATCTTGCTACTTTTACCAGTAAAGCTCCAGGGATCTACGGTAATATTCGCATGGAAGTTAAATCCTTTTTCATTTTCAGTATCTAAATTAATGCTCAGTGAATCATATATAGCGGGATCGTAAGTATTAAAGCCTCGATTATAGGCGGAGGTCGACAACATACGCCAGCTAAAGAATTTTTCATTTAAATCAAAGTTAGCCCGCTTCCAAATAAAATCATTAGAAGTAACTCCGAAGCTAACCTGCATTTCCCCGCTTATTCTTAATGGCCCAGCCTTTATGCCTTTTTTCTCATCTTTTTTCTTTACGCTTTTATCCGAAGAATCTTTAGCAGTGTAAGCAGGAATCCAGGTTGCCTCCTCCGCGCTCTTTGAATTATTGAGCGCCTGTTCCATAGCCTCTTCTTTTGATAATACAGGTTTCTCGGCTTTTGATAATACAGGTTTCTCTACTTGTGCAACCAATGGTGCTTCTTGCGCTTTCTGCGCTATGTGCTCCTGCGCCAATATCACGGGTTTCAGGGGAGGCAAAGATTTAGCTATTACAGGATCATCTTTATAGCCCAAATCCCCGTTAAATATTTTATTGATATAATCTTTGGCTTGCTGATTATTGGGATCAATTAAGAGAACCTTAGTAAATTCCGAAAGGGCATCGTCAAGCTTACCTTGGATATAAAAAGTCTTTCCCAGCTCGCAAAGATAATCTACTTCCAGATTTTGGCTAAAGGCAGGAGTGGCGCTTAAAAAAATAAGCGCTAAAAAAACTAGCGCCATAGTTTTATATATATAAGTTTGCTTACTCATAGTTGTTAATATTATATATAAAACTATAATTATGTCAATAAAAAAACCAGGCGATATAGCTACCTGGCTAGAAATTGAATACTAGGTATAAATTAACCGACCTGTTCGCTTAATTTCTCATTAGCGGTAAGCTGGATACTTAGGGTATGCACAAAGACAACAAGAAAAAATTTGCCTTTATTTACCGCCAGTAAACTGCCCTTGATCTTACAGAAGAAATGTTCCCGTTTTTGCCTGGTATTTCTTTCTTTTAAAACATATAAATACGGGGTCGGTTTTACGACGTCGGCTTTTTCAACCTGCTTTATCATGCAGGCAAAATGCCGGCGAACCACACTGTGCACGCCCTCCTTATCCGTTATCTCGGAGCTGGCGATTACCCTGCGGCTTCTATCGGCGGATGTCAAATTCTTATACAGTAGATCACGCATATTTACCTTAAACTAGCTGGATTGCCAATCGGCAACCCAGCTCTCCTCCTTTAGCTAGTGGGGATGATAGTTTTATTCACTATAATTATGCAATCAAAAAAAGGCCATTTCAATAGGAAAAGGCCTTAAAAAGAAAGCGCTTACTTTAATTGTCGACGGAAAAATTAATTCTTGGGTTTTTTAAAATACAGGCGGGGTTCCTTGCCTTGCGCTAGTCTCAAAAGGTTAGCCTTGTGCCGGATAATCACAAAAAAGCATAATATTAAACTAACAATCAATAAAATACCGGATTGCTTAAAGAAGAAAACGGAAACTGGCAGGGCTATTGCAGCAACAATTGAGGCCAAGGAAACTATCCGCCAGATCATGAAAATTGTTAACCAGGTTAAGACCAAAATACCAATTACCACGCCTAATCCGGGTAATTTTAACGCCAGACCAAGTAATACGCCAAAACTAGTTGCTATACCTTTACCACCTTTAAACCTAAGGAAAATAGTCCAATTATGCCCACAGATGGAACATAAACCCATGATAATACGTAAGTTATGCTCCTGCCATAAAATAGGTTTACCGCTAAAATAGTCTCCTAAGAAAACAACCACTACGAAACCTTTAAGAATATCTAACAATAAAACCGTAATTCCCGCCCCTTTCCCCAAGACACGCATGGCATTAGTAGCGCCAATGTTGCCTGAGCCGGCCTTACGTATATCAACACCCTTGAGTATCTTACCAAAAAGATAAGCTGTGGGTATTGATCCTATTAAATAACTAGCTGCTAATGCGACGGTTATCCAGAGCATATAATATTTTAAACCCTCTCTTTACGTAATCTACCCCTGAAACAACGGTAAAGATTACCGCAATCCACCAGACAAAAGCGGCCATTTTATATTGCAACAAGACAAAGACCACTGAAAGCATTTGAAATATAGTAGTAAGCTTACCCCATTTAGTTGGATGCACATCCAGGGACTGCTTGACCATATATATAACCACTGCCCCTATAATAATAATTACATCCCGCGATATTACAATAAAGCTGACCCAAAGCGGGAATTTTAATATCATTCTGCTCATGGGTGATAAAAATATAAAAGCGCTCATTAGTAAAAGCTTATCTCCCAGAGGATCCAAAATTAATCCCGCCTTTGACTGTAGCTTGGCTTTTCTGGCAATAAAACCATCCAGGCCATCGGAAATTACACCTAGAATAAATATAACTAAAGCCAGGTTTCTTAAGAATTGCCTTTCAGGAGTATAGTATACGAGACAAGCAATGAAAAATGGGACGCTTAAAATACGGAATGTTGAAATTTTATTAGCTATATTCATTTGATTACCCTTATGCGATGTATTGGCCAATAAATAACCAGGGCTTGTCCAAGTAAATTTTCTTTAGGCACAAACCCCCAGTAACGGCTATCCTTGGAAGAGACAGAGTTGTCTCCTAAAACAAAATAACTGTCTTTTGGCACCACGATCTTCTGCCCTTCAGCAGCAAAGTCACCCCGGTTATAATAATAAATCTGCTTAAAAATCGAATCATCTGCCGGTTTATCATCAATATATATTGAGCCACCTTTAATCTCTACGGTTTCCCCAGGCAGGCCGACTAGCCTTTTAATAAAATCCTTCTTCTTATCCTCAGGGTAAACAAAAACCATCACATCCCCTCTTTTTGGCTCTCTTACGGCAGGCAGGTAAAAATTAAAGAACGGAACCTTAACTCCATAAATAAACTTATTTACCAATATCAGATCCCCCTCCTGCAAAGTCATACGCATTGACCCTGTGGGGATCTTAAAGGCCTGGACCACAAATGTACGGATAACCATAGCCAAGAGAAAAGCAATAATGATAGACTCAACCCAATCACGTAATACAGATTTCTTTTTTAAACTCATATTTTTAATACCTCCAGAAATGCCTCTTGCGGAATCTCTACCTTACCAAACTGCTTTAACCGCCGCTTCCCTTTTTTCTGTATATCCCAGAGCTTGCGTTTACGGGTAATATCCCCTCCGGAACATTTACTCGTAGCGTGTTTTCCCACCGGTCGCACCTTTTCAGAAGCTAAAATCTGGCTGCCTATAGCCGCCTGTATAACCACTTCAAAAAGCTGGCGGGGAATCAACTCCTTTAATTTACCTACCAAAAGATGGGCGCGCGAGGTAGCCTTTTCCTTAAACATCAGGGAAGAAAAAGCATCACAGACCTGGCCATTTAACAATATATCCAGCTTTACCAGCTTTGTCGGCAGGTACTCTTTAAACTCATAATCCATAGAACCATAACCGCGGGTAATCGATTTAATACGGTCATAAAAATCAACGATTATTTCAGAAAGAGGGATCTGGAAAATAACTTTTACGCGATCCTCGCTCAAGTATTCATTTGAAACAAATACCCCCCTGCGGGATTTAGTAAAATCGCATACCGCTTCTATAGAATCAACCGGAACAATCATTAAAAGGCTGGCATAAGGTTCCTGTGCCTCGGCTATATCTTGCAAAGCGCAGAGTTTAATCGGAGTATCCACTTCAATAAGCTGGCCATCTTTAGTTTTTATGCGGTAAACTACATTCGGCACGGTAAGAATAAGATTTAAATTGTACTCGCGCTCAAGCCGCTCCTGAACAATCTCCATATGTAAAAGCCCTAAGAAACCGCAACGAAAACCTGTCCCAAATGACTGGGAATTTTCCGGCTCAAACACAAAAGATGCATCTGAAAGTTTTAATTTATCCATAGCATCGCGCAATTCCGGAAAATCCGCCGGATTAACCGGATAAATACCGCAAAAAACCAGAGGCTTGACCTTGCGATATCCCGGTAAAGCTTCAGTGCAGGGATTCTTAGGATCAGTAATCGTATCTCCGATAATTACCTCCCGGGGATCCCGCATGTTAGCGGTAAAGTAACCCACTTCCCCGCAAGTCAAAGAATCTACAGCAGAATATTTTAAATCCTTAAAAACACCCAGTTCTTCAATTTTATAGATCTTTCCCGCGTGAAACATCTTTAATTGAGTCTTAGGGGTAATTTGCCCGTCTATAACTTTTACAAAAACGACTACACCTTTAAAAGCGTCAAAACGACAATCAAAAATTAAAGCCTTAAGCGGTTTTTCAATTTCTCCGCTGGGGCTGGGGATTGTTTCAATAATCCGGTCTAAGATTTCAATAACCCCCGTACCTTCTTTCGCTGAAGCCAGAATTATCTCCTCCCCCTTAAAACCCAGAACAGTTTCTACCTGTGACTTGACCTTTGCAACATCAGCGGAAATTAAATCGATTTTATTAATTACCGGAATAACATGCAGGTTATTGTCTAAGGCCAGGTAATAATTACCTACAGTTTGCGCTTCTATCCCCTGCCCGGCATCCACCACAAGTATCGCGCCTTCACAGGCGGCCAATGATTTTGATACTTCATAAGTAAAATCCACATGACCCGGAGTATCAATGAGATTAAGGATGTACTCCTTATTGAACTTTTTAGAAAAATAATTCAATCTGACCATAGAGGCCTTAATTGTAATACCGCGTTCTTTCTCCAACTCCATGTCATCAAGCAGCTGATCACCTTTATGACGTATATCAACAGCCCCAGTTAGCTCTAATATCCGGTCAGCTAAAGTAGATTTGCCGTGGTCGATATGCGCGATAATAGAAAAATTCCGAAGCAGCGACTTATCCATTTGTTTTACATAACTCCAGCATCTTCTCCACAACCTCTTCTATGGAAAGCTCAGTTGTATCAATATAAATTGCATCCTCTGCCTTACGTAAAGGAGAAACTTCTCGAGTAGAGTCAATCTTATCCCGGTTAGACAAATCCCTTGCTACATCATCTTCTGCGATATTCTGGTTGACCACTTTTAATTCCTTAAAACGCCGGTTCACCCGCACCTTTGCGGAGGCATCAATAAAAAACTTCTTTTCAGCATGGGGAAAAACTACTGTGCCGATGTCCCTGCCCTCCAAAACACAATTCCCCTTTTTTCCAAGCTCCCTTTGCATTTTAACTAATACCTGCCTAACTCCTTTAATTTTGGAAACATCAGAGACATGCTGCGTAATCCGCGGCCGGCGTATCTCCAGGGATACTTCTTTATTATCAAGAAAAACGCTTAACGAACCATCGGAGTTACTTCGCAAATCAATATTAGTCTCTAAAGCCAATTCATTAATTTTACGCTCATCGGAAATATCAATATTATTATCCAGCGCCTTCAAAGTCAGGGCCCTATACATTGCCCCGGTATCTATATAAAGAAAACCTAATCTTTTAGCTAAGATTTTGGCTACCGTACTTTTGCCAGCTCCGGCAGGACCATCAATGGCAACAATCATCCTAGTTTCTCTCTTTTTTTCTTAGCGGCTAAAAGAATATTTGTTAAAAGTTTCTTATTCTTTCTTTTTAAGGCAAGTTTTAAAAGGGCAAGCTTTGCTTGGAAGGTTGTTAGGCAAGCCACCAGGTTTCCACGATTGCTTAAGAAAACCTCACTCCAAAGATTGGCGTCTGAAGCGGAAATGCGCGTAGAATCTTTTAGGCCTCCTGAACTTAAGCTTAAGAATTCCATCGGAATACTCCCCATCAAAGAAAAGACAACAGCGTGTGGCAGATGGCTGGTAAACGCTAAAATCTGATCATGTTTTTTAGGGGAAAGAATGACTACCTTACTGCCTAGCCTGCGCCAAAGAAGACTGATCTTATTCAAAACCTTCTTATTGGTTTTAGCAGCAGGAGTAACAATACAGATAGAATTGGCAAAAATACCCTCTTGAAGGTTAGTAACCCCTCTTTTTTCTGAGCCTGATAAGGGGTGACATCCGAGAAAGTTAGGAATAACACGGCTTATTTTATAGACGATTGTTTCTTTAGTACTGCCCACGTCAATAACTATACAATCTTTCTTTATCTTTGTTGCAATCTTAAAAGCAATATCAATAATTGCGTCGACCGGCGTCGCCAATATAACCAGGTCCGCGTCTTTTACTGTTTCCAAAGACGAACCGATATAATCGATAGCCCCAGCCTTTTTGGCCAACCGGACATTTCTCCGGTGCCGGCTTAAACCAACAATCTGAGAAACTAAATGTTTTTTCTTTAAGGCTAAACCTAAGGAACCGCCGATTAAACCCGTGCCGATAATTACTACTTTATTAAACAGCTTCATAGATATCTCTCCCCACAGAGTTAGCTATCTTCTTAAGCTCATCCATAAGACTGGAGAATTTTTCCGGGATGAGCGACTGTTCACCATCAGAAACAGCCTCCTCAGGATGATTATGCACTTCAATAATCAAACCATCGCAACCTGCGGCAACGCCCGCCTTAGCCAGAGCCGGGACCAGTCCCCATTTACCGGCAGCGTGAGACGGGTCAACAATAATTGGCAGATGCGATAACTGCTTGGTAACTGGAACCGCGCTTATATCCAAGGTATTACGAGTTGAGTCTTCGAAAGTACGTATGCCCCGTTCACAAAGAATCACCGAGAAATTTCCTCCGCTTAAGATATACTCAGCAGACATAAGCATATCCTTGACGGTAGAGGCCATTCCGCGTTTTAAGAGCACCGGTTTCTTAGTAGCGCCTACCTCTTTCAACAGATTAAAATTTTGCATATTGCGGCAACCAATCTGCAAGATATCTGCGTAACTGGCAACTAAACCTACATCGCGGGCATCCATTACTTCGGTTACCGTAACTAAACCTAATTCATTACCTACCTCCCTAAGCATCTGCAACCCTTCTTTGCCTAAACCCTGAAAACTATAAGGAGAGGTCCTGGGTTTAAAAGCCCCGCCGCGCAGTACAGTTGCACCGGATTTTTTTACCTCTCTGCCTATTTCAAACAAACGGTCGATATTCTCAATTGAACATGGCCCAGCCATAACCACTAAGGATTTACCGCCGATCTTTACCCCCTTGCCAAGCTCAATTACTGAATCCTCTTTTTTAAACTCACGGGAAACCAAACGATACGGAGAAAGTACCGGGATAACTTTTTCAACTCCCGGAAAGACTTCCAGGGGAGTGACACGCAACACATCTTCAGGCCCGATAACCCCGATGATTGTCCTCTCTGAGCCCTTAGAAACATGAGGGGTTAAACCTAAAGCCTTTACTTTATCAATAATATGGCTAACTTCTGCCTCGGTAGCTTCCGGCCTTAAAACAATAATCATTAGATTTTCTCCTAGCCCAGAAAGGGCACACCCGCGCAAATCCGCTAAGCGCGGGGTGTTAGCACTTTTCTTAAAACGCGGATGAATCTTTCGTTTTCTTTTTGAGTGCCGATAGTTACGCGAATAAAATCTTTTAAACCATATTGTTTCATGTCGCGGACAATCACTCCAAATTTAAGCATTGCTTTAAAAACCTCCAAACCGTCCTTGCCCGTATCAACCAAAATAAAATTAGCCACTGAAGGAAGGAAACCCAGCCCCAGCTTAGATAACTCTTGATAAATAAAATCTTTTCCTCCTAAAACCAGCCGGCGTGTCTTCTTAAGGAAATCTTTGTCATCTAAAGCAGCCAATCCCCCTACCTGGGCCAGCATATTAACGTTAAAAGGCTGCCTGACTCTCTCCATATAAGAAATAAGTTCGCCTTCAGCAATAGCATATCCCAGGCGTAACCCTGCCAAGCCGTAAGATTTAGAAAAAGTCTTAAGGATAATAACCTTCTTCTTCCTTCTTAGATAACTTAATGAATCCGGATAATCATCCACATCAATAAAGGCATCATATGCTTCATCAAAAACAACCACCACTCTTTCAGGCAAGGCATCCAGGAAATCCGCAACTTCATATTTAGTTACATAGGTACCGGTTGGGTTATTGGGATTAGCGATAAAAATCAGTTTTGTTTTTTTATCCACCAGTTTAAGTAACGCCCCTAGATCATATTTAAAATAACGCAAAGGCGCCTTCTTAATCTTGCGGTCATTAACCTGCGCGATAATCTCATACTCTAAAAATGTAGTATCAGCGGTAATAATATTTTCATCCGCTTCCACAAAGGTTTTAATCACTGTATCAATAAGCTCATCAGAACCATTTCCAAGGATAAAGTTCTCCGGCTCAAGAGAAAAATACTTAGCCAGCCTCTTCCTTAGATAAAACCCTTGCGAATCCGGGTAGCGGTTAATTCCGGATAAGTATTTCTTTATTGCGCTGACTGCTTTAGGTGAGGGCCCTAACGGATTCTCATTAGAAGCCAGCTTAATCACCTCATTTAACCCTAATTGCCGCTTAGTTTCCTCTATGGGCTTTCCGGCAACATAAGGTTTTATATTTAAAACACTGCTACGTACTAATTCCTTCACTTTATTATTCTCCTATAGGATAAGAACCTAATATTTTTAAATATGAGCATTTGCGTTCTAACTCGCTTAATGCCCTCTTAATCTTATAATCATCCTGGTGTCCTAAAATATCTACAAAGAAATAATATTCCCAGGCCTTCTTTTTTGAAGGACGGGATTCAATCTTAGTAAGATTAACCCCATATTTACGAAAAGGTAAAAGCAACTCATATAAAGCGCCTACACGATCTTTAATTGAGAAAAGCAACGATGTCTTATCATGGCCTGTACGCGCTGCTACATTCTTGCCCACCACCAGAAAGCGGGTTATATTTTGCAAAGAATCCTGGATGCCAGAAGCCAGCACTTTTAAACCATAGGTTTTAGAAGCTAAAAGAGAGGCGATGGCAGCGCTATTCTTCTCTTTCTTTGCCAGTTCAGCCGCGCGGGTAGTACTGGATACATCCACTAATTCAGCATTAGGCAAATTTTTTTGCAGCCAGATGCGGCATTGGCCAAAAACCTGAGGATTAGAGTAAACCTTACGGATTTTATTCTTCGCACAATTTGCTAGTAAATTATGAGATACATTTAAAATCACCTGCGAACAAATCTTTAAATCAGAATCAACCAGCATATCTAAAGTATGTGTCACCGCACCTTCAATAGAATTTTCTACCGGGACAACCCCATAATCTGCAGCACCCCTTTCTACCTCTAGGAATACTTCGGGTATACCCCCACAGGCAACATAACTCATCTGCGAACCAAACCTTTTTAAAGCTGCCAGGTTACTAAAAGACGCCTGCGGCCCCATATATGCTATCTTTAAAAGTTTCTCCAGAGCCAGGCTGGCGGACATAATCTCACGGTATATTGCCTCAAGCGCGCTCTTTTTCAGGGGACCTTTGTTTAAAAAAGAAACTCTGCGCAAAACCTGCATCTCCCTTTCAGGCGAATAAATACACTTGCCGGTATTAATTTTTTCCTTACCGATATTCTTGGTTATCTCAGCACGCAAATTCAATAAGTTGATTAGCTTACGGTCAAGCATATCAATTTTATTACGCATTTTGTCCAGGGTCATTTTTAGCCTCCAGATTCACTTCAGGTATCGGTTCGATATCAGTTTTTTCTTCTATTTCTTTTGCCATGGCGCTAAATTCATCCATTTTAGGAAGGGCATCTAAAGACTTTAAACCGAAATGCTCTAAAAACTGCCGGGTTGTACCATAAACAAAAGGCCTACCAGGAATCTTTTTCCTACCGCAGATACGAATCAAATTCTTATCCAAAAGGCTTTTCATTACCCCATCAACGTTTACGTTTCTTAAAGACTCGATCTCCGTCCTGGTCAGCGGTTGCTTATAAGCGATAATCGCCAAACTTTCAAGAGCAGGCTTAGATAACTTATCGCTAAACCGGCATTTAAAAAGCTTCTTCAAAAATGGAGAGAAAGTTTTAGAAGCAATCATTTGAAATCCGCCGGCAATCTCGATTACGCGTAAGCCCCTGTTTTGCGTTTCATATTCGCTCTTTAGTTCATCAATACTTTTACGCACACTAACTGCTTCCGAAATATCCAGGACTTTCTTTATCTGCTCAACAGTCACCGGCTTATCCGATGCGAAAATTAATGCTTCTACGGCTGATTTTAAATTATTCTCTTCCATCTTTATTTATTAAGTTGCCTCTGTTTATAAACCAGATTCAATAATTCTTCTGTTGTATTAATCTGTGTATTTGATTCCAGGACCTTTTTAATCATGCTCACGGCTTCCGTTCTTTTGTATTCCAACTGCAATAACACATCTAAAGCTTCTTCGGATATACCTTTTGCTGAAGATTTCTCCTGCGTATCGCGATCCTGGATTAACCCAAATTTACCCACCTTATTCTGCAGTTTAGCCACAATTTCTTTGGCCCTCTGTTCGCCTATACCGGGAAGTGATTTAAGAAAAACTAAATCCCCTTCATCAATCGCCTTGGCAATTAATGAAATGGGTTTATTTAAAGCCTTTAGCGCCGCGCGCGGCCCTATACCTGAAACAGTAATAAAAACTTCAAAGAAATCTTTCTCCACCTGGCTCAAGAATCCAATCAGTATCGGTATGCTTTTGGCTTGATCAACTTGATAATAATGGTAAGTCAGAAGGGTAATCTTTCCATCAGAACCGCATGACTCGCTAATGCGCTGCATGACGCAGGCGGGGATAAAAATATCATAGCCTATCCCGCCTAAATCCAGGACTAAATAATTTTCCCCTTTGTCCGAAATCTTTCCCGTAATCCTAGAGATCATATTTTTGACTTTATAATATAACTATGCGCTATAGCTAGAGCTAATGCGTCAGTAACATCCATATAGCGCGGCAAAGTTTTTATCCCTAAGGTATTGGCAACCATCCTCTGAACCTGAGCCTTAGAAGCCAGCCCCTTGCCTACAATTGCTTTTTTTACGCGCGTAGCGCCATATTCAAAAAAAGGAATACCTTTACTGGCCGCCGCCAGGCAGATAACCCCTCTTGCCTGGCCTAGAATATAGGACGTTGTGGGATGCCGGTAATGTGAATATATTTTCTCAAGTACCAAACAATGCGGGTGAGTATCATCAATCAATTTAATAATCCCGCGGTATATTTTATCCAGCCGCTTCGACGTATCCTCTTTAGCCCGGGTTTGAATTATTCCCGCTTCATGCAAAGCCAAGCAATTTCCTTTGGCCTGAATCACACCATAGCCGGTAATAGCTAAGGCGGGGTCAACCCCTAAGATGATCATTCTTCAGAAGCAACCTCATTTAAAATCTCATCCGGTATGTCAAAATTAGCATAAACCTGCTGCACATCATCATGTTCTTCCAGGGCTTCTATTAAACCCAAAACCTGTTTTGCCTCATTACCTGCGACCTTTACGGTAGAAGACGGAATCATGGTTAATTCGGCATCCTCCCATTTTATTCCTTTATCCTGAAGCGCCTGTTTAACCTTTTCTAAATCCTGAACAGAAGTGAAAATTTCATAGACATCATCTTCATGTTTCATATCTTCAGCCCCGGCATCCAGAACGATATTCATAAGCTCATCTTCTTTGATTTTATCTTTAGACACTGAAATATAACCCTTTTGAGTAAACATCCAGCTTACCGAACCGGCACCGGCCATATTTCCGCCTCTTTTCGACATAATATTACGCAACTCAGCAGTAGAGCGATTTTTGTTATCAGTAAGCGAATCGACTAAAATCGCCACCCCACCTGGACCATAAGCTTCATACATTACCGCCTCATAAACTATCCCGGGAAGCTCGCCCGTACCACGCTTAATCGCCATCTTCACGTTATCCGACGGCATATTTGCTTCTTTAGCCTTCTGCATTATCGCGCGCAAACGCGGATTGCTATCAGGATTGCCACCACCATCCCTGGCTACCACAACAAGCTCTTTAATAATTTTAGTAAAAGTTGCCCCTCTCTTAGCATCAGCTATACCTTTTTTACCTTTATTTGTCTTCCATTTCGAATGACCTGACATAAGTTCCTCCTCTTGGATTTACTAAATAACTGTTTGATTAACTTAAAACCTTTAACTTTAATGAAGCAGGCAGAATAAGCCGGGTTCTGTCTTGATGCGAGTTTGCGCATCGATTAGTGGCTATTCCTCTCAATCAGCGCGTTACCACGCCAACTTTAGCAGTTTACCCGAGATTATTTTCCCGCCTAAGCGGAAACGCGCCGGATCAGCGCTCATCTCCTATTCTACATTGCTCCACGCAGAGATTGCCGCGTTTCACCTCGCTAGCCTTACGGCCGCTACTCGTCTCTGTGGCTCTAATCCGCATGTTTATTCAACAGGGACGGGGATTACCCGTTGCGTTATCCTCTGGAGCCCGGACTTTCCTCCCTATTTACATAGGGCAGCCACATTCTGCCTGCTCATTATCAAAGAGAATTATTCTTTAATGTTACCTTGATTGCCTCTGTTGCCAGTTTATCTGCGCAAGTATTCTTTTCCCGCGGAATATGATTAACCATGACTTTTTCAAAACCGCTTAAAAGATGCACTGAGCGCTCATACAAACCTATTAATCCTTCATGCCTAACCTTATAAACCCTGTTTATCTGCCTGGCAAGAAGCTGACTATCCGTATTAATCTTTAAACTCTTAGCCTTTAATAGCAAAGCCTCTTCGAGCGCGTATATAAGCGCGGTGTATTCAGCTATGTTATTCGTAGCCTTACCGATATAACTTGAAATTTGTTTGAGCAACTGCCCATTGCGGTAAATTACAATTCCCACACCGCTATGCCCAGGGTTACCCTTTGAGGCGCCATCAATATAAATCTCTAAGCAACTCATTCTGAAATGTAAAAAATACGGTTACATACTTCACAAGTAACAATATGCTCATACATCTTAATCAAATTAATCACCTGAGGAGGCACTAACATATGGCATCCGCCGCAGGAATTATGCACAACCGTAACAATCGCCAGTCCATCCCGGCTGGAAAGTATTCTTTCATACTCAGAGAGCATCTTAGGATCAATTTCCGGAGTAATTTGTTTTCTTTGCGCTTGCAGCTGATTCAAGCGTTCATCAATTTCTTTTACGCGCAACTCAACCTTTTTCTTTTGCTCAAGAAAACCCTTTTCCTCTTCTTTAAGCTTTAAATTCTCCTGGTCAATCTGCGCTTTAATTTTATCTGAATCTTCAAATGAAATAAGAATCTTCTCCTCAATTACTGAGCCATCAGCTTTGGCATCGGCGATCTGCTGCAGCATAGTTTGGAATTCTTTGTTGGTCTTTAAAGAATAGAGTTGGCCTTGCAGTTTCTTTACCGCCTCAGCGTTGGTCGCAAGTTCCAACTCTTTTTCCTTGCGCTGTTTTTGCAAATCAAGAGAATTCTTTTCAAGCAGGGCCAAACTCTGCTTTTTAGCTTCAAAAGATAGTTCAATCGCTTTAATCTCTAAAGGTTTTGCTTCCTTTTCGTTTTCCAAGGCATAAATCTCGCTGTCTAATCCCTGTAGTTTTACTAAACCAATAATCTGCGCTTTTAGGTCTATTGTAGCCAACTTATCTCCTAGTTTATCCTATCCTAACTAAAAATATAAAACCTAATAATTAATTGGGCGATAGGGGATTCGAACCTCTGACATCTACAATGTGAATGTAGCGCTCTAACCAACTGAGCCAATCGCCCATAAAAAATCTATACTGGGCCCACAGGGACTCGAACCCCGGACCAATTGATTATGAGTCAACTGCTCTAACCGACTGAGCTATGGGCCCTAAAAATAATACTATATATTACTATTTTTAGCGGGTTTTAGCAAGTTAAAAAGGGATTATTTTTCTTTCTTGATAACAGTAAGGAAGTTGTTTACGATTCGAGGGTCAAACTGGGTTCCGGAGGATTTTTTAATCATATCTATAGCTTTAGCCTTAGTAAAAGCCTTATGGTACGGCCGGTCGCTAATTAAGGCCTGATATACATCGGCAATAGCAATAATTCTGGCCCCGATTGGAATGTCCTCGCCCTTTATCCCGCTAGGGTAACCCTTACCATCCCATCTTTCATGATGATAAAAAATAAACGGGATTAAGGCATGCAAAAACTGGATAGGCCGTATTATATCTGCCCCGATCTGCGGATGTTTTTTAATCTCCTCAAACTCTCTTCTATTAAGCTTGCCTTTTTTGAGCAATATGTTTTCACTGATGCCAATCTTTCCTAAATCATGCAGCATAGCCGCTTGCTTAATCAATTCCACATCTTCTTGAGGCAGATTTAAACATTTAGCGATTTCTGTTGCGTAATGCACGGTGTTTTCAACATGTTCACCGGTATAATGATCCTTTAATTCAATGGTTTTAGCAAACGCAAAAATTGATTCTGACAGGCCCTGTTTTGATTTCCTGGTAAGCTTATCAATCGCCTTCTTTAAAGTTTTCACCCCTGCCGCTTTAGGAATCTTGCTTTTTTTAGACAGGTTATTCATATCTAAAGTAGAATAAGCCCGGTTACCCCCCTGCTCCTTGGCCTTATTAAGCACGGTGTTAGCCAAATTAACTAAATCCATCCCGTTTTTTGCCCTATCATCCGGAAAAGAAACCGCAGCCAGGCTTAACTTTAACCTTACGCTGTGCTTCTTATTGCCAAAATTAATGAAATTCAATGATTCCAGTAATCTCTGCGCCATGCTAAAAGCTAAATCCCTGTTTAACCTCGGTGAAATAATCAGGAATTCCTCTCCGGCATAACGGATGAGGGTATCGTAGCGGCGCACCATACGCTTAAGCTGTTTGGAGAGTTGTTTTAAAACCAGATCCCCAAAAGCAATTCCATAAACGTCATTTATGGATTTAAAATAGTCAATATCCAACATAATGATCGCTAAACTATGGGCAAACCTACGGGTCCGGTGGAACTCCACCTCGACAACATCTTGCAGATAACGGCGATTATAAAGCCCGGTTTGCGAATCAACCAGCGAAATACCCTTTAACTTTTCGTAGGATTTAAACAACTCCTGGTGAAGCTTGGTTTTTTCTAATTCCGCTTTTTTATGCAGTGACACTTCCTGAGAGAGATCCGCGGTACGCTCTTCTACGATCTCCTCTAAATGTTCACGGTAACGCCGCAGGCCTTCCTCAATCTGCATCCTTTCGCTTATATCAACATTCACCTCGGCAACCAGCCATTCACCATTCTCGTCCTGAAAAGGTATGGTAGTTACCGAAATCGGACGATTGCCCTCTTTGCCCAATATCTCCTGGCTGACTACGGTTTTCTTTGTCTTGAAAGCCTTCTCAATGGCGCAATCGGGGCAAGGAGTCTTACGGTCCATAAAATAATCAAAACAACACTTGCCCTCCCAGGGCCCGTATGTCTTTGCCCACTCCGGGTCAATATAACGGATACAATAATTTGTATCGATAATATCCAGTCCGGTCTTAGTTGCTCCGAGTATAAACTCAATCTGTTGACGTAATTTCTTAGCTTGTAACTCCGCGGACTCCTTTGATTTTACTTCTGATTCCAATTCTTTTGTGCGATGCTCTACTAAAAGCTCCAGCTTTTCACGATATATTTGCAATTCATTCTCATTTTTCTTATTTTCGGTAATATCACGATTGCTGGCCCTGCGCCCAAGTAATTTGCCTTCTTTATTATAAATAGGTACACACGCATGATTAACCCAATACACCTGGCCGTTGCGATTAACTATGCGAAAATCTGTTTCTAATTTTATAGAGCCATGTACTGCCTCTTTTACCTTCTTACGGAAAGCTTCAATGTCATCCTTATGCACGATTTTCTCAATTAAACCAGGGTCATCTAGAAAATCTTTTTGCGTATACCCTGTAATACGTTCACACGAAGGAGAAACATAAATCATTTTACTATCCGTACCTTGCCAATATTCCCAGTCATAGGTAAAATCAGCTATGGTGCGAAACCTCTCTTCGCTTATACGCAAGGCCTCTTCAGCATTCTTACGCTGAGTTATATCACGCGCATACTCTATTACACCAACCAGCTTCTTTGTTTTCTCATCGAACATCGGAAAACTGTAAAGATCAAGATAACCAATAATATTCTTATCTTTATCCTGGAAGGCAGTAACATTGTAAGCGGGCTTTAACGTCTTTAGAGTCTCTTTCACCGGACATTTATCGCAGGGTTGGTTTCTGCCATGAAAAGCCATATAACATTTTTTCCCCACAAGAGGCATGTTATGCGCATGCCATTTTTCCTTAGTAGGATTAGTGCGTAAGACATTCATATCCGTATCCAATACACTTAAACCATCCTGAATACTAGAAAATACGCTATGCAGGAAGCTGCCTGCATTAAACAGCTCTTCTTCAATTCTTGCGCGGTCTTTTATTTCTTTACGCAGATTCTCATTAAGGCTGGTCAACTCCGCTGTCCTGACTTTAACCCTGATTTCAAGCTCGGAACGGATATCCTTTTGTTTCTCTTCTTCTTTTTTTCGCTGCGAGATATCCCTGGCTATGCCGGTTGTGCCGATCGCATTACCTTGATCATCAAAAACCGGCGTTTTAACAGTTTCTATCCAAATTTCACCGTCTTGCTTATTAACCAATCTCTCTTCAATACATTTACGTTTTTTGCTTCTCATTACTTCACGGTCATCAGAACGGTAACTTTCCGCTAAATCCCTGGGCCAGAGATCAAGATCAGTCTTGCCTACAATCTCATCAACCTTAAAACCGCAGGCCTTAGCAAAAGCTTCATTAACCACAATAAATCTGCTATCAATATCTTTAAGCCAGACTATATCCGGGATATTATTCAAGATAGCTTTCTGTTGGAGCTCTGTATTACGCAGCTGTATAACCGCTAGCTCAGGACTAGCGCTTAAATGTTTGAGCTTATCCAAATTACCCCGGCTTAATTTAATTTTATTTTCCTGTTTTTGATTTTCCATATTTAGCTAATTTAACAAAAAGCAGCCATCCAAAAAGATAAGCTGCTCATGGCATGGTTTGTGACCAAGAAAATATTAATATTCCCTCTGATGCGCTAAGGTCATATCCATAAAAGTACGCAATCTGCGTGAACGTGACGGATGGCGAAGTTTTTTTAAGGCCTTGGCTTCAATCTGCCTGACCCTCTCGCGTGTAACCTTAAAAACATTACCTACCTCTTCCAAGGTACGCGAGGAGCCGTCGGCAATACCAAAACGCAAAATCAGGATTTTCTTTTCTCTTTCCGTTAACGTGCTTAAAGCAGAGTTCATCTCATCTTTTAACATTGAACGCACAGTTTCATTTGCCGGAGAAACCGCCTTCTTATCCTGAATAAAATCACCAAAATGCGTATCACCTTCATCTCCTATGGGCATCTGCAAAGATATGGGCTCCTGGGCAATCTTCAATATTGATTTTATTTTACCTTGCGGAAAACGCATTTTATGCGCAATCTCTTCGGGGGTAGGTTCACGACCGTTTTTCTGAACAAAGACCCTTGAAAAACGGATTATCTTATTTATTGTTTCAGTCATATGAACAGGTATTCTAATCGTACGCGCTTGGTCGGCAATCGAACGGGTAATCGCCTGACGGATCCACCAGGTAGCATAAGTTGAGAATTTATAACCGCGCTTATATTCAAATTTCTCGACGGCGCGCATAAGGCCGATATTGCCCTCCTGGATCAAATCAAGAAACGAAAGCCCGCGGTTAGTATATTTCTTTGCTATACTTACAACCAGACGCAGATTTGCCTCCACTAGTTTCTTTTTTGTGCGGCTAAACTTAAGATGAGCAGACTTTATTAATTTCATCTGTTCTTTGATCTTACTGTATGGCTCAGCAATCTCTTTAAGTATCTGAGACTGGCGCTCCCTGCTAGCCTTCCCCGAACGCCTTAAATGTTCCAGCTCCCGAAGTAAAGCGCTTAATTTACGCACCGCCGCTTCAATTACGGAAGTGGTAAAATTAAGCTGCAAGATTAGGTTGATAATATTGCCCTCACTGCGCGAATGCTTTGCTTTAGCTAAAAAACGCTTAAATCTTCCGATAACGCTATTTTTCTTTATCTTAATATCTTCTTTAACCACCTCTTCCATATTAATTTTATCTTCTAAAATATCATTGGCAACAGTTAAGACCTCGTTTCTGGCAAACTTAGTAACCAGGACCACGCGCTTAAATTTATCTTCAGCATCCTCAATTTTCTTAGCCAATTCAATTTCGTTTTCACGGCTCAAAAGCGAAATAGAACCCATCTGTTTTAAATACATCTTTACCGGATCATCCAAAGGCATAAAACGTTCTTCACTTTTAAGCTGCTCAGTCAACAATTCATCCCGGGCCTGGGCCAAAGTTTGCTTATCCTGCTGCGCCCTGTTTACTGATAAACCCGCATCAGCCTCCCCCTCAACCACCTGGATATCTTCGTTACCCAACAATTCAAAAAGATGGTCTATAGCCACAGTACTTGAAAGATCCTCAGGCAACAGGTCATTTACTTCATCATAAGTAAGAAACCCCTTGCGTTTACCAAGGGCAATTAGTTTCTCCATATCTTTAGTGGGCTGCTCTCTCTTTTTCATCCTGATTAACCTTTCTTTATTAAATTATGAAATTCCTTAATAAGACTGTTTAACTTTTGTTCATCACCCAAAGATTGCGCGCTTTTTATCTGTATATGCAGGTGTTCTCTTTGAGATTTTAATCTTTGCACTTTAACACGCGCAATACAGTCATTGACGGCTTTTTCCCTATCCTGGCCCAAAAGCTCCGGCATAAACATAGACTCACAAACCAGCTGGCTGGCATCATCTTCACTGAAATAATTCATCAAAATGCTGGGCTCAATATTTTTACCCTGAGCGAACAAATCTTGCATTACTGAAACAACTTTAGCAGTACGCATATCGGCAAAATCAGCAGGTGAAAGCTCATTCATAATCTTCTCAATCAACTCTCTTTCTTCAAGCATGAACTTAATTAAAAGCTTTTCTGCAGGGTTAATTCCCGAGACGGATTTTTTAACACATAAATCTTCGCCTGAACGTCCGGTTAGGCTCGGCTTTAATTTATTCAACTCTTCAAGTATATAATGCTCCGGAATCTTAATATCCTCTGAAAGCCGCTTTATATACTCACCTCTAAGAATAGCATTATCAAACTTATTGATCGTTGAAAGCATTTCAGAGGCAATTTTACTTTTACCATGCGCATCTTTTATATTATGACGGCATTTTAAAACTTCCAGCTTATAGTCAAAGAGGCTTTTAGCATTCTGAAGCTTAGCCTTGAAACTATTAATCCCCTCTTGGCGCACCAAGGTATCAGGATCCATTCCTTTTGGAAGAGGAACGACTTTTACGTTCATACCTTCCTCAATAAGCATATCCAGACTTCTTAGGGTAGCTATTTCACCAGCGGTATCGCCATCATAAATCATTACTACATTGTGCGTGTAACGCTTAAGCAATCTAATTTGTTCTAAGGTAAGCGCGGTCCCCTGTGAAGCCACGATATTATTCAGGCCCTCCTGATACGGAATCATAAAATCCAGGTAACCTTCCACAATTATCGCAAAATCATTCTCCCTTATATAATCTTTGGATAAATTCAAACCAAAAAAATTCTTACCTTTGATGTAAACCGGAGTCTCAGGGGAATTAATATACTTAGGTAAAGTTTTATCCATTACCCTGGCGCCAAAACCAATTACGCGATTACGGATATCAAGAATCGGAAAAATAATACGGTTACGGAAGCGGTCATAATAGCCTCCTGCCTCTTTAGGCAAAATTAACCCGGCTTTTTCTATCAAAGAAAGGCTGATACCTTTTGACCTTAAGAAATTAATCAGGCTATCCCATCCGGAGGGTGCCAACCCCAGATGAAACTCCTTAATCGTCTGAAGCTTGATCCCTCTATTTAAGAGATAATCGCGGCAGGCTGACGCGCCAGTTGCATGAAGCATATTTTCATAAAAACTTACTGCCAATTCATTAATTTTATAAAGCTGGCTGGTTAAACTAACCTGCCTGGCTATCTCCGGTTTATCTTGTTCGGGCAAGACAACTCCCGCTTTCTTTGCCAGCATTTCAACAGCCTCGGGGAATTCCATCCTTTCATGGCGCATCAAAAATTTAAAAGCATTGCCTGACTCGCCGCAGCCAAAACAATGATAAATCTGACGGTCAGGAGAAACCGTAAAAGAAGGAGTCTTTTCATGATGAAACGGGCAATTGGCTTTAAAATTACGACCAGCCTTCTTAAGCGGGATATAACCGGAAATAATCTCAATTATATCCACACGGCTTAATATATCTTCTAATAAATTTTCGGGTATACGACCGGACATTCTTTACCTTCTTCTGATCCTAGTGAAACCGGAACAGGCAACCACCTGGAATTGCTGTTTTGCGGATTTCTCTATATTATCCAATAGTAAATTTAAGCCCAGGGTATCACTGGATATATGCCCTGCGATAACAACATTAAGATTTGCGTCTTTAACCTTCTTAAGATGCTCTTCGCTTAAATGCATGGAAACCAAGGTTCTCACCCCGGCCTTGTATAATTTGCTAAAAACATCTTTTGATCCCTCTGTGCCTCCGGTCATCTCAAGTAAAATCTTGCCTACCGGCCTTTTTGAATTGCCCAGAATTATGCGCGGACCGGTATTAAACTTTTCGGCAATCTGGTACTCGGGGATAGTCTTTAATATCTTAACTATATCTCCCACCAAGACCGGAGCGTTACGTTTCTGCTTAAAAAGAGAATCTAAAAACCTATATACATGATTATCAGCAGGAGTATGCAAATTCATATAAGGCATATTCAAGAGCCGGGCCGCGTCCACAGGACGAGTATGATTTTGCGGCAATACCCTACGCTCTACCTCAAGCATCCTTTCTTCAAGCAGCCGGACAGCTGTTTTATAGGCTACTCCAGCCTGTCTCAATAGATCCACCTGAAGCCTCATTACCTCGTGCAAACCTACATAGGCCTTACCCTCAGGATGGTGAGCAACTACCAAATCCAAGCCTTCTTTTTCACGGATGCGATCAGCAAGCAGAAGCTCAGCTACTTCAATATCAATACCAACCATTATTTTTCTTACTTCTGTATTGGGTTTACCAAAAAGAATCGCTGAATCAGGAAAAGAAATAATCCCTTTTTTATCCCTGCGCGGGTCAGCAACCCGGCCAAAACTGACCGCCTGATTGTAAAAATTAATTAGTTTCATTTTTTAGTAAAATTGTCCTTAACTTCATTAACAACAGCATTAGATTTTTCCTGCGGGGAAAATTTAGAGAAAATACTATTCCAAATCCAATTATATGTTTGAGCAGAAACTGAAGAAAACCTGCTACCCAGATAAGAATGTTTGACCGAACTGCTGAGGTAACTTACACTTGAAATCATTAACACATAGATTAACAAACCGATACTAAAATAACCACGCGCTAAACCCAGGACCAATCCGCCATATCTGTTAAGATTAGGAGCTGCCTCCATCTTCATGAAACGATAAAAGGTGCTGCGCAAAAAGACAAAACATAGGTATACAGCACCAGCCAAAATAACAAAGATTAAAAAATCTACAAATTCAACCGGCATAGCTTTAGAGATATACCAGCGTTGAACAATATCCGAAAGATAAGTGTAATAATGTGAGGCGATATATATCGCGAATAATACACCCAAGAGCTTAAAAAATTCTATAGCTAACCCGGTTTTAACAGCAATGTAACATATTCTAAATAATATAATTAGGATAATTATGTCCAAAAAATTAAATTGCTGAACAACGTTTATTACCATTATATCCTCCTCTTATTGAAATATTGAAAGTATAACATATATTCGGGTGGCTTGTCAAGGAAAGGGCTTTCCTTTACTCCTTAAACCAGGATATGGTCCGCTCAAGCCCCTCCCGCAGACAAATAGAAGGTTCCCAGGAAAGGAATTTCTTGGCTTTACTGATATCCGGCTGGCGCTGACGGGGGTCATCCACGGGAAGTTGCTTATAGACTATCCTGCTTTTTGTTTGAGTTATCTTTAAAACCAGTTTTGCAAGCTGCATTATAGTAAACTCATCAGGATTGCCTAAATTTACAGGTTTATTTATCTTTGAAAGCATCAGGCGCAATAGCCCCTCCAGCAAATCGTCAATATAACAAAAACTTCGCGTCTGCTGGCCTTTTCCATAAACAGTTAAAGGCTTATTGTTTATCGCAGAAAATATAAAATTAGGAACTACCCTGCCGTCATTATGGCGCATCCTGGGGCCATAAGTATTAAAAATACGCACAATCTTTGTATCCAACTTATGCACGCGGTGATAGGCCATGGTAAGCGCCTCGGCAAAACGTTTGGATTCATCATAACAGCCGCGCACCCCCACAGGATTAACATGCCCCCAATAACTTTCGTTCTGGGGATGAATTAACGGATCGCCATAAACTTCTGAGGTAGAAAACAGGAGGAATGAAGACTTTTTCTTTTTGGCTAAACCTAAGGCATTATGCGTGCCCAAAGAACCGACCTTTAAAGTCTGTATCGGGAAATCCAGGTAATCCTTCGGGGAAGCCAATGAAGCGCAATGTAAAACATAATCTATCTTACCCGGAATATCAATATAGTTTGAAACATTACGCTTATCAAAACGAAAATTCTTATGCTTAAACAATTGTTTAATATTTTCCAGCGAACCGGTGGCAAAATTATCCAGGCATATTACAGCGTAATTATTATCAAGCAGCTTTTCGCACATGTGCGAGCCGATAAAACCTGCACCTCCGGTAATTAAGACGGTTTTTTTACGCATGCCGCTTCCAATAGTCCACAGTAATTTTTAAACCACTTAAAAAATCAACAGCAGGTTTAAATTTCAAAATTTTAGCTGAAGTCCTTATGTCCGCCAATGTCCTGAATACATCTCCCGGACGGCTGCTAAGCAATACGGGCGAGATATCTTTTTCTAAAATTTTATTTAACATCTTAACTAAATCCAATATTGTAGTATCTTTTCCCCCTGCAACATTAAAGACTCCATATTTTACTTTATCTGCCCTTACAGCCAAAAGATTAGCCTGCACTACATTTTGCACAAAGGTAAAATCGCGTGACTGCCTGCCGTTGCCGAAAATCGGCGGCCGATGATTATGCAACAGGCAATTAATAAATTTGGGGATAACCACCGCATATTCATCATCGAGTGCCTGGCGCGGGCCAAAGACATTAAAATAGCGCAAGGCAATTGTAGGCAGGCCGTAATGCAAGCTAAATATCCTGCAATAATACTCACCCGTTAATTTACTTAATGCGTACGGCGAGATGGGCTCAGGGATAAAGTTTTCTTTTTCAGGAAAAGTATCTACCTGTCCATAAACCGAGCTCGACGATGCAAAAACAAAACGCTTAACCCTGTTATTTTTTGCCGCCTCAAGCATATTTAATGCGCCATCGATATTAACCCGGTTGTACGCATGCGGGTCTTTCATTGACTTAGGCACGCTTCTTAATGCAGCCTGATGCAGTACAAAGTCCATCCCTCTTGTTGCTTTAGAACATACGCCTGGCGAACAAATATCACCTCTAATCAAATCAATTTTCTTTTCCAGCCCTTTAAGATTAGAGATCCTGCCGCTTGAAAAATTATCCAGCACGCGCACGTAATGCTTTTGCTTAATTAAAGCCTCAACAATATGCGAACCTATAAAGCCAGCGCCTCCGGTTACCAGATACCTGCTCATAAGCGCTCCACCTTATCTTTATGGCAGCCCTTAAAAACATTCCTGGAATCAAATATTAATTTTGCGTTTTTCAGCAATCCCATATAATCCACTCCCGAATGATCAGTGGCAATCAAGACACAATCAAACTCCTTGATTTTTTTATCATTCAGTTCAACTGATTTTAAATCAATCTCCTTTAGCTTAAGAAAAGGTATAAGTGGATCCGAATATGCAACCTTAGCCCCATGCCTTCTTAGGCTATTGATCACATCAATGCTTGGAGACTTGCGTAAATCTTTCACATCTTTCTTATAAGTAACCCCCATAATTAGTATCTTTGAATTCCTAATTTTTTTGCTGCGCCGGCCGAGGGCATCTTCGATCCTTTTTACGATATATTCGGGCATATAATTTATTACATTTGAAGCAAGCTTGATAAACCGCGAATGAAAACCAAAACTTTTGGCCTTCCAATGCAGATATAAAGGGTCTTTGGGGATACAGTGCCCTCCTACCCCGGGCCCGGGATAAAAAGGCATAAAACCAAAAGGCTTGGTACTGGCAGCCTGGACTACCTCCCAAATATCAATCTTCATTTTATGCGCCATCATTGATAACTCATCGATTAAACCGATGTTAATCAAGCGAAAGGTATTCTCAAGAAGCTTTACTGTTTCGGCGCAGCGCGCGCTGCTTACAGGAACTACCTTTTTAATAATAACGCCGTATACCAGCATCGCCAACCGGGTGGCTTTAGGGCTAAGCCCTCCGACAACCTTAGGGATTTTATGTACAGGGAATTTTTTATTACCCGGGTCGATCCTTTCAGGCGAGAAACAAAGGTAGAAATCTTTTCCATGTACAAAACCGCGGCCCTGAAAAATCGGCAGGATCTCCTCTTCCGTTGTCCCGGGATAAGTTGTACTTTCTAAAATCACAAGCGCGCCTTTTTTTATATGCAGAGCCGCTTCCTTTACCGCATTTTTTATAAATGAGATATCCGGCAAATTCCTACCCTTAAGCGGGGTAGGGACACAGATTAAGATTACATCCGCATCTTTAATATCCGAGAAATCTGCGCTTGCTTTAAAACAACCGCTGTTTAAGCTGCAGCTTAACTCTTTATTACTGATATCGCTGATATAAGAAATTTTATTTATAATAGACTTAAGCCGGTCGCGGTCAATTTCAATACCGGTTACCGGGAGGCGTTTCCTGGCAAACTCTAAAGCCAGGGGAAACCCAACATAACCTAAACCTACCACCGCTATTTTTAAGCGCTTGTTTTTTATCTTCCTGCGTAAATCAAAAATAGCCCTATCCATTTCCCCTTCCCACCCCTATATAAGTAAAACCCATTTCCTTAAGCAACTTAGGATCGTATATATTCCTGGCGTCAATAACCAACGGCCGCTTAAGTGTCTTTTTTAGCCTGATAAAATCCAATTCCTTGAATTCATTCCATTCTGTAGCCACAACAAGGCAATCGGCAGATTTAGCAGCCTGATAGAGATTGTCACAAAAAGTAACATCTTTTAATAATTCCCTTGCCTTCCCCATTGCCTTGGGGTCATAAACCTTGACCTTTGAGCCCTCCTGTATTAATGCCTTAACTAAATCAATGCTGGGGGAATTCCTTAAATCATCAGTATTAGGCTTAAAAGCAAGGCCCAGGACCGCGATAGTCTTATCTTTTATAATCCACAGCTCGTCTTTAATCTTCTGCAAAACAAATTTCTTCTGCTCTTCGTTGGTATTCCTTACTGCCTTAAGAATCTGAAAATCATAACCTAACTTTTCAGCGATATTTATAAAAGCCTCTAAATCCTTGGGAAAACATGAACCGCCATAACCTATTCCCGCGTGCAAAAAATTACGGCCAATACGGCTATCTAAACCCATACCCTGAGCCACTTCTTTTACATCCGCACCCACCTTATCACAAATACGGGAAACCGCATTAATAAATGAAATCTTGGTAGCTAAAAAGGCATTTGAGGCGTGTTTAATAAGCTCAGCTGATTTTATATTAGTAATAAGAATAGGCCGGTTCAAAGGCTGATACAAACTTGTCATTATCTGTCTTGCCTTTAGGCTCTCCACCCCTAATACAATCCGGTCAGGGTGAGTGAAATCATTTATTGCTGAGCCCTCCCTTAAGAACTCCGGGTTAGAAACTACATCAAATTTATGCCCCTTTTTAACATAAGTAGAGATTGTCTTCTTGACCCAGGCGCATGTCTCAACCGGCACAGTAGATTTCTCGACAATCAAGCGGTAGCCGTCCATATTCTGCGCGATGCTGTGGGCGACATTCTCTATACCGGTTAAATCCGCCTCGCCGTTTTCAAGCGCGGGAGTCCCAACAGCGATAAAAATCACCTCGCTTACCTTTACGGCAGAACTGATGCTTGAGGTAAATTTAAGCCTTTTGTTCTTAAGATTAAGCCTGATCATCTCCTCTAAGCCCGGCTCGTAAATAGGCACTATCCCCTTTTTAAGATGGGATATTTTCTTAACGTCATTATCAGCGCAAATAACTTTATTGCCTAGCTCAGCAAAACAAGCCCCCGTAACTAAGCCCACATAACCTGAACCGATGATTGATATATTCATTTATCCGCCTTTATAGATTTTTATGATTTTACTGCGCTCCGGATTTCTTTTCACTCATGGATTGATCAAATCCGAATTCATTCTCGGGGAAAGCCTTAAGCCTGAAGGTAAAAAATATGGTTGTACCGGTATCCTCTTTTTTATTCAAAGTAATATCAAGATCCCAACAATGCAAATCCCTAGTAAAGGTATACTCCTGCTCTTGTGAGCCGCGATCAAGCGCAGATGTCTTTTTAAAGTTATAGCGCTGGTACATCTTAAATTTCCACTTAGGGGTCAAGCGCCAATTAAAACCAAGAGTAACCTCATTCTTTCCTTTTCTTTCATAGCGCTGTCCCATACTAAATGAACGCTCTTTACCTAAATCAAAAATCAAATCATAGCTGGCTAAAGAAAAATTATTGTAGTTTACATTATCATGATCAGAATGTTCATAGGTAGCATCGGCTTCAAAACGAACCCAGGAATAAGGAAGCACCTTTAATTCAAAAAGTATATCTGAAAGCTGACTTTCCAGTTTTTTCCCGGTATTTCTAATAATACCATTATTATAGAATATAACTCCGTCTGAACCTGTATTAGAACCGGATTTAGGACTAATAACATAGTCCGTAGTAACCCTAAAATCCACAAAATCTACAACCTGGCCATTACGCTTAGTCTGCAATTTATTAGATAATCCCAGAGAAGCGGTATTACCGCGGGTAATAGAATCAACGCTGTCAATTTGCCTTATGTTAATTCCCGGAATAGTAGGCACATGCGTATACAAATATCCAATACTGGGAGTAATAATATGACGTAATCCGTTGATATCTAACCCGAGAAAATTAGTTTTAGCATTATAAATACGGTAAAACTTAGTGCTCATATCGGCGCCGCTGTAAAAAATGGTCCTGATAATCCCGCTTTGGCCGTTTGCGCCTTTATCATAAAAAGTCTGACGGCTGGAGACGAAGGGCTTAAATTGAATAAAGCCCACTTTCATAGGCAAAGAAACAGTGTTAGTAGTATCAAGTCTAGTTGAGGTAACATCATCTGTAGTAACTGGATCTGTAGTGGCTTTTTTATTATAAGAACCGAACTGGCTTGAATCTTCAAAATATAACGGGCTTTCTCCTAATTGCAAACTCGGAAGATTATAATTTATCTCCGGCATCTTATCCAACTGGTCAAACCAATGATTAGTACGTTTCTGCAGAAGAATATCTAAACTAGAATAATTAAAGGAGTGGTGGAAAAGAGCATAGCTTAACGGCTCGGTATCTTGTTCATATTCCCTGAAGAAATAATCCTGCAGAATGGTATGCGCGTTGGGATTAGCAGGAGTATTCTCATACTTCCATCTTTCATCGCTAATCTTATAGAACTCCGCCATAACATTAGTACGCTCATCAATATCCCACTTATGGCGCCAGCGCATAAAATAACGCTGAAACTCCGTTGGCGCTCCTGCCGGCTGGCTATCGGGTTTTTCATCAGCATAATAAAATTTAAAATCACCTTTGCCAACCAAAGTCTTTACATAGTTCAACTCAAAACCCTCGCCCCAGCCTAATTTGCTGCGGTAATCAAGAAAAACTTTGGCATTCAGCTTATCTGTAAGATTATAACGCCAGGCGCTCAAAAGATACGGGCCCCAATCCTTACGCGTACCAGGTTCAACCTGCACATGCATAATCGGCTCTTTCATTGAATAGTTAAATTGCGGAAGGTAAATAAGCGGCACAGATCCCAGATAAAGCGTAGTTTGTTTAGATTGCACTTTATCTCCGGGAAACATGCTTATTTTCTTCGAGGCTAAACGAAAATGCGGATGGTCAAAACTACAGGTAGTAAAATAACCCCCCTTAGCCACAAATTCTCCATCACTTAACTTTTCTACCTTTTTAGCTTTTCCAAAATAAGGATTGGCGCGAAAATCCGCGTTATAAATTATTCCGGTCTTATTCGCAAAATCATAAACTATTCTTTCTCCGGTAACCACTCCATTTTCATCTTCAAGCCGGGCATTGCCTTCTGCCAAGCCCTCTTTTGACTGCATATTTACCTTCATCCTTTTACAGGTCAATTTTGAACCCTTGTAAATAACCTCAATATTGCCGGTAGCAACAACCTCCTTGTTATCGGCAGAATACTCAACATTATCACCGTTAATAATTATAGGAGATTCCTTATTCTCCGCGGCGTATAACAAATTAACGCAAGCGGCAAAAATAAATACCAGCATAGCTACGCAGAATTTTATCTTATTGGAATTAAAGAGTCTGTTTGACATTATTAGCTTGGGGAATTTTTTTATAATCTTCCAGGAACCTGTTGATACCAATATCAGTCAAGGGATGCTTGATTAACTGCTCAATCACTGAAAAAGGTATTGTGGCGATATCCGCTCCGATTAAAGCAGCATTAACCACATGCATTGGGTTACGCACAGAGGCAACAATAATCTGGGTTTTAAAACCGTAATTTTCATATATCTTTTTTATATCCCTTATTAAATCAATTCCCTCCTGGGCAATATCATCAAGCCTGCCGATAAAAGGCGAAACATAAGTTGCTCCTGCCTTAGCTGCAAGTAATGCCTGAGTGGGTGAAAAACAAAGCGTAACATTAGTTTTAATCCCTTCCGCAGACAGGATCTTTACTGCCCTTAGCCCTTCTTTTGTAAGAGGAACCTTAACTACGATATTCTTGGCCAGCTTGACCAATTCATGAGCTTCGCCAACCATCCCGGAAGATTCAAGGCTGATCACTTCAGCGCTAACCGGGCCGCTAACTAACGCGCATATCTCTTTTAATACCTGTTCAGGATTACGTGCCTCCCTGGCCATAAGCGTAGGGTTAGTAGTTACTCCATCGATGAGGCCAAGACTAGCCGCTTCTTTGATTTCTTTAATACTTGCCGTATCAATAAAAATTTTCATTTTGCCGACCTCTCCCTGACTAAATATCCTGCCCCGATTATTCCGGCATCATTGCCTAGTTTAGCTTTAAATATTTTTACCCGTCTCGCCTGCACGCTCATTGCGCGTGCTGAAATAGTTCTCTTGACACTTTTAAACAATACCTTACCAGCGCAAGATATCCCGCCGCCAATTACAATTGCATCAAGATTAAGCAGGTTCACAACCCCACTTAAAGCTAAGCCTGCTTTTTCACCAACCCCATCCCAGAATCTTACCGCTTTGGTATTATTAGCCTGCGCCAATTGGCTTATCTTTTCAAGGGTAATCTTAGAGCCGAATAATTTACGCGCATCTTTAATAATTCTGGCATTACCAACATATGCCTCAAGACAAGCCTCGGAACCGCAACCGCAAACAGGCCCGTGCTCATTAAGGGGAATATGCCCGACTTCACCGGCGGCATTATCAACCCCCCGGTAAAGAGTATTATTAATAATCAGGCCTCCGCCTACTCCCGTACCTAAGGTCAGACATAAAACATTATTATAACCTTTTGCCGAACCGGTTTTATGCTCTGCCAAAGCCATCAGCTTAACGTCATTATCAATAAAAACCGGAAGATTAGTTTCTTGCTCCAGGATCTTTTTTAAGCCCACTTCTCTCCATCCCGGTATATTCGGCAGGAAATGCACTACTCCCCTAAAAGTATCTACCGGCCCAGGTAAACCAATACCTACGCCTAAAATAGAACTTTTGCTTAAATTTAGCTTTAGGATAAAACTGTTTATGGAATTAATTATTCCGTCAATAAGTTTTTGTTTATTGTTAAAACTCTTTGTGCTGAATAAGCTTTTGGCTTTAATTTTCAGGCTGCTGTTAAGTAAGGCACATTTTAAATTAGTGCCCCCTAAATCTATAGCAATAATAAAATGTTTGGCCATGGGTGGTATTCTATATTAAAAATCATAATTTTTCAAGGGGTAAGTTCGTGTTAGGCAGGGCAGAAACAAACCTTATTCTTTCCGGTTTCCTTAGCCAAATATAATGCCTGATCCGCCATTTCAATTAAATCCCGCATATGATCGGTATTGTCCGGGAAGGTAGAAACACCGATGCTCACAGTCACCCTCAATTCTTCATCATAAGCCTTAATTACCGATGCCTCGATTGCCTGCCGTATACGTTCCGCAGCAAAAGAGGCCTGCTCCTTATCGGTTTCAGCCAAAACTATAGCAAGCTCCTCCCCGCCATAGCGGCCGATAAAATCAATCTGCCTGACCATATCGCATATAGTCTTAGAAACCTGCCGCAGTATGGCATCTCCTACCAGATGCCCGTAACGATCATTGAATTGTTTAAAATTATCCAAATCGATCATAAGAAAACAAAGGCACAGCTTATTTTTCCTGGAACGCTTAAGTTCTTCACTAAAACGCTCAAGAAAATACCTTCGGCAATAAACCTGGGTAAGCGCATCAGTAATGGCCATCTCCTGAACCTTTTGGTAAAGGTGCGCCCTTCTAAGGCCGATTAAAAGCTGCTGAGTAAGGATCCCAAACTTCTCCTTGTCCGTGTCAGAAAGACCATCCACCGCAACATATCCGGCAGCCTGATTCTCCTCGGTATTTAAAGGAAGTACTGTGTAATCTTTATATTTAATCAATTCCACGCTATCTTTAATATACTGAAAACCTCTAAAATTGATATGTTTTCTCAGGTTATCACGGAAAATAGCAAATATTTTTTCCTCATCCAACCCCTTGCAGATATCCTTAGTCAATTCATAAAGCGCCAGAGTCTCTATAAAGATTTTATTGAGCCTGGCATTCTCTGAATCCAAGACCTGTTTGCCTTCTTTTAGAATATTAAGCTGATTAAGCAAACCGGCGCTTTTCGCTTCCCTGCGCTTAAGACGGCCGGATAAAACATCATATAAAAATACGGCCCAGCTGATTGTCAGGATTAAAAATAATATTATATATAACATACCCTGTTTCTTCCCTTTCGCTTGGCGTCATACATAGATTTATCCGCTTTCTGAATCAACTCATCCTCATCCTTTGTATCAAGCGGCAGACAGGCCAGGCCGATAGAAACCGTGATAGAGGTATCTTGGCGGCGCAACAATATCTTCTCTCTTTCAATCCTCTGGCGCAGCTCCTCTGCGACTGCTAATGCTCTTTGCTTATCTATCTCCGGCAACATGACCAGAAATTCCTCGCCCCCAAACCGGCATAATAGAGGGCTAAGATCACTTAAGCTGTCTTTTAATAAAGAGCTGACCTTCTTTAAAACAATATCCCCGGCGGTATGGCCGAATTTATCATTATACTGTTTAAAAAAATCAATATCGATCATCATTAATGCCAGGCGCTGGTCAAGACGCTGGCAACGCTTAGCTTCATCTTTTAACCTGCCGATAAAATACTGCTTTGTATAAAGCCCGGTCAAATCATCGTGAATAGCCAAATCCTGGGTTTTCTGAAAAAGCAAACTGTTTTCCAGGGCTACCGCGCCAAGGCCTGAAACCAGAGAAAGAAAACGTAAATCATCCTGATTAAAAGAACCCCGCTTATCGCTCTCAAGGCGCAACAAGCCAAGCAGGGAATGATGGCTAATCAGAGGGGAACTAATCAACGATAAAACCGGACGCATCTCCTGACTGCGCACGGTATCCAAATCAAAACGGAAATCATTTTTTAAGTCTTCAATGATAAGCTCCCGGGAATGCCTTAATACCCAATAGTCAAAGATATCGCCTTCTTTGGAAAGAATGACCAACTGACTGTCCTCTTTTATGGAATGTATGAGATTTAATTTTTGGCTATGATTA
Organism: uncultured Planctomycetales bacterium; assembly: GCA_964427405.1. GTDB lineage: Bacteria > Omnitrophota > Gorgyraeia > Gygaellales > Profunditerraquicolaceae > UBA6249. The sequence goes on from CAYRUB010000001.1 coordinate 109,481, forward strand.
TCCAGTAGATAGAAAAGCGCGGATCCGCAGGAATTTGAAATTAAAGAGTAAACCGTGGAACTTAATACGTTAACAACGACATCCAGCCTTAAGCTGCGGTTGAGCTCCTCGATAACCTTTTTAAGGTTATCGTAACGGGTGATCCTAAATTTAAGCGCAGCGCCAAACTCTTGGGCTTTTGCATTCTCAACATTAATAATATTTATCTGCTCTTTGATATTCTCAACCTGGGATTCAACTAAAGAATTCTTATTAGAGAATAACCGCAGTAGATAGAAGAAACCAATAATATTGATTAATATAAAAATAAAAAAGATGGCTGGGTTAACTTTTTGATGAAAAAGCAGGAAATTAATTACTACGCAGATAACGCAGGCAAACGATAGGAATAGACAGATCTTTTTCCGGGAGATTTTCTGCTGCATATAACTTTCTAACTAAACCAGGGCTTAAAACTTAAACGATAGTCTCTTCGGTGTTTTTGTCGAAGAAGTGAACCTTGCTCATATCAAAGACTACGTCCATCTCCTGGTTGACCTTCGGCCGGTCATGCGCGCCGACGCGGGCAATAAAGGTATGCCTGCCCGTATTAAGGTAAAGATAAACCTCCGACCCCATGGGTTCGAATACTTCACAGTTTACCCTGACGATATTCTCCGGAGGGGCCTCGGAAACAAATAATTTATCATATACATCCTCGGAACGAATACCAAAAAGTATCTCGCTGCCGACATAGCTGGCCATCTTCTTATACATATCCTCAACCAGCTTAACCTGGATTTTACCTTCATCAAAATATATCCTTCCCTCTTTTTTAATAATCCTTCCCTGCATAATATTCATCGGCGGGCTGCCTATGAAACTGGCAACAAATTTATTTTTCGGATGGTCATAAACATCAATAGGATCATCCAATTGATGCAAAATACCGTCTTTCATTACCGCGATACGGTCACCCATAGTCATAGCTTCAACCTGATCATGAGTTACATATATAATCGTGGTCTGCAGTCTTATGTGCAATTTATGAATTTCAGTACGCATCTGTACGCGCATCTTGGCGTCAAGATTACTCAAGGGTTCATCAAATAAAAAAACCATGGGCTTACGCACAATAGCCCTTCCCACCGCCACGCGCTGGCGTTCTCCTCCGGAAAGTTCACGCGGCTTACGATTCAACAGCCGCTTAATCCCCAAAATATCCGCAGCCTCACTGACCCTCTGGATAATCTCCTGTTTAGGAATATGCCTGAGCCGCAGGCCAAATGACATATTCTCAAAAACAGTCATATGCGGATAAAGCGCGTAATTCTGGAAAACCATAGCGATATCCCGGTCTTTAGCCGGTACATCATTGACCCGCTTATTGCCTATAAAAATATCTCCCGAGCTTATTTCTTCAAGACCGGCGATCATCCTTAAGGTAGTGGATTTGCCGCAGCCCGAAGGGCCTACCATGACCATAAACTCTTTATTCTCAATACCTAAGTTTATCTTATTAACCGCCATGACATTACCCGGGAAAACCTTACAAACATTCTTTAAACTTACCTGTGCCATTTATTTACACTCCTTTTTAACTAAAATAATCAAGCAGCTGACTAATATTATGCTTCATATTTTTACGATGTACGATCATATCAATAAGCCCATGGTCTAATAAAAACTCCGAACGCTGAAAACCAATAGGCAACTTTTGCCTTATAGTCTGCTCAATAACCCGCGGACCGGTAAAACCAATCAAGGCATTAGGTTCAGCCATAATTATATCTCCAACTCCGGCAAACGAAGCCATGATCCCGGCCATAGTGGGATTAGTGAGCACGGATATGTACAACAACCTTGCTTTATGGTGATAAGATAAGGCGGCGCAGGTTTTAGCCATCTGCATAAGGCTATACATCCCTTCATACATACGCGCCCCGCCTCCGGAACCAGAAACGATAACCATGGGAAGTTTATTTTTAGTGGCATATTCAATAGCCCGGGTTATTTTCTCCCCGACTACCGAGCCCATAGACCCCATAATAAAACGCGAATCAGTTACAGCAATAATTGCCTGTTTGCCGTCAATCTTTCCTTCACCGGAGATAACCGCATCCTTTAACCCCGTTGATTCCTGATCCTGCTTCAATTTCTCTTTATAGGTCTTTGGTCCTTTAAAATCAAGCGGGTCAACCGCGAACATATCTTTATCAAACTCGGAAAAAGTATCCTTATCAAATAATATATTCATCCTCTCGTAAGCAGTCAGCCCAAAGTGATAGTTGCATTTCGGACAAACCTTAAGATTCTCTTCCAAAGTCTTATTGTAAAGCGTCTCTAAACACCCCTCACATTTTGTCCATAAGCCATCCGGCATCTCTTTCTTCTTTACGCGCACTATTGTATATTTTGGTTTACCGAATAAGGCCATATTAATTTAATAATAGTTAGCTATTGCCGTCCTCTAATTTATTAATTACTAATCCTGAAAGCACCTTGGGGTAAAAATAGGTAGATTTGGGAGGCATCTTGCTGCCGCCTAAAGCCACTTCAATAATCTGGCCTATTTTAACCGGATTCAAGAAAAACGCTATCTTTAAGGGATCCGCGTCAACCTCTTTAATAAACTCCTCAGGATCAGGATCATATCTTACGCTAGGCAGATTTTCCAAATCAAAATCTAAAATATTCTTTAATACAAGATAGTTAAGGATAGCAACATCAAGCGTCCTATATTCTTTAGGTTTATCAGCGATTAACTTATCCAGGGTCTTTATATTTTTCAGGCGTAAAAGAAAATACTTTTTATCTTTATATACCCCTAAAAGATGCTCGGTGCATCCGGCTTTTTCCATAAGAAAGAAAAAACGGACCTTGTCTTTAATCTGATCCACATCAAAATACTCCTTAGCCTTTAAAATAAAATCCGCCAGGTCTAATTCAGTATTTAATTTAAATAAACGGTGAATAGGAGAAATTGACAGGCCCCGGGAATCCGTATTGGTAAAATATGACAGGCAGTAATTAAAGTCTTCTTCTCCGGTAAATTGCGCGCCTAATTTTTCACGCATAAGATCACGGTAAGCACAAGAGACCTCATAGCGATGGTGGCCGTCAGCGATAAACATATTCTCATTGCTCATACTGGTTTCAATCATTTCCAATACCAGCGGATCATCCAAACGCCATAGTTTATGCAGCGTTTTCTCGTCATCAACAACTTCAATGAATGTCTTTTCAGCAGAGATATATTTTTGGAATATCCGTTGGATAATTCTTTTTTTATCCAGGAAAATAACAAAGATCGGACTAAGATTAGCTTTTACCTGTTTGAGCAGTTTAAAACGGTCCTGCTTGGCTTCCGCATGCGTATTTTCATGGCCAAAAACAGCTGATCCCTTTTCATCTCCAAGCTTAAGCAAAGAAATAAATCCTAAACGGGTTTTTTTCTCACCCCTGATCACATACTGCTGGCTATAAAAGTAAATCGCCGGCCGGCCGTCTTGGATAAGCACCTTATCTTTAAGCCAATCCCGGAATATTACACCTGCCCTGCGGTATCTATCATCAGGGGCTGCGTCCCTGGCTAAAAGTATATGAATAAAATTATAAACGGAGCGTTCACGGTAGGTTTCTTGAGCAAGCGGAGAAATTACATCATACGGCGGGCAAACAACCTGATTAGAATCTTTTACCTTCTCTGGATTATAAACTACTGCTTTAAAAGCTTTTATCTTGGTCATTAAATGCGCGATAGCTAAAAAACCAACTTAATAACGTGAAGTTAATTTTACCATATAAAATAATAAAAACAATAATTTTAAAGCTTTTTTATCTTCCTTTAGTGGCCGGGGCAACCGGAGCAGCCTTGCTTAGCTTTAGGACAAGAGACAGCATTAGTATTTTCTGTAGGCTTACTTGCTTTTTTGTAATCAGTAGCATAAAAACCTGGCCCCTTAAAGATAAACCCTCCCGTACTGCTGATTAACTTCCTGACCTTCTTTGAACATTTAGGGCACTTAGTTATCGGTTTTGCTTTTATGCTCTGCAAAACTTCAAATTTATGTTTGCAAGACAAACACTCGTATTCATATGTAGGCATATTTTCCCCTCTTTTATCGAAATGATTTCTTAAACTTATCCGTAAAACTATCCTTAGTCCCCAGATCCTCACCGCTAAGACGGGCAAACTCTTCCATTAATTGTCTTTGTTGATTCGATAACCTCGCCGGAATCTCAATATTCACCTTCACCAGCTCATCTCCTATATCCCGGGAATGCAAATCCGATATTCCTTTGCCCTTAAGACGAAAAGTCTTACCGCACTGAGTACCCGGAGGTATCTTCATAGTCAACCTTCCCTCTAGGGCAGGTACTTCTACCTCTCCGCCTAAAACAGCTTTGGCTAAACTAATATTAACTGAAGTAGCAATATCATTGTTATGTCTTTCAAAGATATCATGCGGCCTTACTTCAATAACAACATAAAGATCCCCATGGCTGTTTATACCGGCCTCCCCTTCCTGGCGCACGCGTAATTGAGAACCGGTATCTACGCCCGCAGGGATCTTAACTTTTATTTTCTTGGTGACCTTAACTCTTCCCTCTCCACGGCAATCCGGGCAAGGAGACTGAATAACTGACCCTTCTCCTCTGCAACGGGAGCAAGTCTGCGCTAACTGAAAAAATCCATTAGAAACAACCGTCCTGCCTGAACCCTTACATTGAGGACAGGTATTTCTCTTTGTCCCAGTTTTTGCTCCGCTACCTCCGCAACTAGCACAAGTTTCGTAACGCGGCACAGTAATTATTTTCTCAAGCCCTTGCGCTGCCTCTTCCAAAGAAATATCAATAGCTATCTGCAAATCCCTGCCGCGACGCCTGGCAGACTGAGCCCTTGTTTGCCGCGTGCCCGAAATATCAAAACCAAGATCTCCGAATATTTCTTCAAATATGCTCCCGCCTGAATCAGAACCACCTCCCATTTCCCTAAAGATACTGCTAAAATCAGCGCCTTTAAAGATATCTTCCTGGGCGTATTTCTGGTCGATCCCGGAGTGGCCATATTTATCGTAAAGATCGCGCTTAGCAGAATCCGAGAGCACGGCATATGCCTCAGAAACTTCCTTAAATTTCTCCTCGGCTTCTTTTTTTTGCTCAGCAGGAACACGATCCGGGTGAAACTTAAGCGCCATCTCCCGATAAGACTTTCTTACATCTTCCGGGGAAGCGCTTTTGGCTACCCCCAATATCTCATAATAATCACGCTTGGTAGACATATTTATTTTAAAAATCCGGGGACGCTTCTATTTTTATTCAGATAGAAACTTAAAAAATAGAAACGTCCCCTAATTCCCCAATTTTACTTCTTATCGTCCTCTTCTTTGTATTCGGCGTCAATAATATCTTCGCTGGCTGGCTGAGCAGGACCTTCCTGCTGCTGGCCTTGAGTTTTTTCCTCTGTACCTGCATCAGAAGATTGTTTAGCGCCTGCCTGCTGTTTAGCAGCAGCCTGCTTATAAATCTCCTCAGCAAGCTTGTGTGAAACCTTGGTTAGCTCATCCATGCCTTTCTTAACCCGCTCAATATTTTTATCCTTTATCGCAGACCTTAAATCATTAGTCTTAGCCTCGATATCCGCGCGTTCAGACTGGCTGACCTTATCTCCATAATCCTTTAGTGATTTCTCCGTAGCATATATAAGGTTATCCGCCTGGTTTATCGCCTCTACCTCTTCTTTCTTTTTAGAATCATCAGCCGCGTACTTCTCGGCATCGCGCACCATTTTATCAATTTCTTCTTTAGAAAGCTTCTTAGGCGCTGTAATTTTTATCGACTGCTCTTTCCCCGTACCCAGGTCTTTAGCAGAAACATGCACAATACCGTTAGCGTCAATGTCAAAAGCTACCTCTATTTGCGGCACGCCGCGCGGAGCAGAGGGAATTCCAACCAAATCAAATCTACCTAACTCAACATTTCCTTCCGCATCAGCGATTGCGCGCTCTCCCTGGATAACCCGTATCGTTACCGCTGTCTGATTATCCGCGGCAGTAGAGAAAACCTGCGACTTACGCGTAGGAATTGTGGTATTTCTCTCGATCAATTTGGTATTTACTCCACCTAAGGTCTCAATACCTAAAGATAGCGGAGTAACATCAAGCAACAAAACATCCTTAACGTCGCCTTTAATGATTGCTGCCTGCACTGCTGCGCCTAAAGCCACGCATTCCATCGGATCAACCCCACGCTCGATTTTCTTACCCGTATAATCCTCTACAAACTTCTGCACAATAGGCATACGCGTAGGCCCGCCAACCATGATAATCTTATCCACACCCTTATCGCTAAAATTAATCCCTTCCTTTTCAAATGCCTCTTTTGCATCCTTTAAAGCATGCTCCAAAGGCCCCCGGCAACGCTCTATAATCGGGCCAACCAACTCTTCAAGTTTAGCCCGGTTAATGGACATGGTTAAATGCTTAGGCCCGGTAGAATCCGCAGTAATAAAAGGAAGATTAATATCTGTAGTAAGGGTACTGGAAAGCTCAACCTTGGCTTTTTCCGCGGCTTCACGCAGCCTCTGTATGGCCATCTTGTCATCCTTCAAATCAATTCCAGTATCACGCTTAAACTCTTTGGCAATATAATCAATCAAGGTATTGTCCATATCCGTGCCGCCTAATTGAGTATCGCCGCTAGTTGCCATAACTTTAAAACCACCCTCTTTCCACATCTCCATAATCGTAACATCGAGGGTCCCGCCGCCTAAATCAAAAACCAGGATCTTTAACTCCTTACCGGCCTTTTCTAAACCATAAGCAAGGCAAGCAGCAGTAGGCTCATTAATAATTCTTAATACCTTTAATCCCGCAATCTCTCCCGCATCCTTAGTAGCTGTCCTCTGATTATCATCAAAATAAGCGGGGCAGGTAATTACTACCTCTTCTACTTTATCCCCAAGATACGCTTCCGCATCCTGCTTAACTTTCTGCAGGATAAAAGAAGAGATCTGCTGCGGAGTATACTCCTTGCCATAAGCTTTAAACTTATAGTCTGTACCCATTTTACGTTTGGCGGCCTGAATCGTTCCTTCCGCGTTTATAGCTGCCTGGCGCCTTGCCGGCTCACCCACCAGCCTCTGGCCATCCTTAGTAAAAGCGACAAAGGAAGGAAACGCCTTTCCTGAAGCAACACCTGCGCCTTCAGCCGAAGGAATAATCACCGGCCTGCCGCCTTCCATAACCGCAGCCGCTGAATTAGATGTCCCCAAATCAATACCAATTACTTTTGCCATAGTTAACCTCCTATTTTTTAGAAACTTGCCTACGTAGGCAACACCCGCGCAATTGGCCGTGAGGCCACACCAACGCAATTCATATTGGCGTTGGGTGACACAATCAACACGGGGTGCCCTGCCTATTTTTTAGAAACCTTCACTTTAGCGGTCCTGATTACCCGCTCATACATTAAGTATCCTTTTTGTAAAACTTCAACGATCGTATTCTCCGGTAAATCTTTATTTTCTACCTGCATAAGGGCTTCGTGGTAATTCGGGTCAAAAACCTTGCCCTCAGCCTCAACAGGTTTTACTCCATGCGTTTTAAGTAATTCATAAAGGTGCGCCAGGATCATCTCCACGCCCTTTAAAAAAGCATTAAGATCTTCATGCTTATCTTCAGCCAAATTTATCACGCGCTCCAAATCATCCAGAACATTAAGTAACTCTAAAACTATCCCTTCATTGGCATATTTAATAAAATCCTGTTTTTCACGTTCGAGGCGTTTACGCATATTCTCAAAATCTGCCTGGGAACGTAAAAGTTTATCCTGGAAATCTTTAGACTTTTGCGCCGCATCCTTAAGTTCGCTGTATTCAGATTCCTTAAGCGTAACCGTATCTAGCCCCTTATCCTCTTTATTATCCTTATTATTATCTTTTATATCATTCATCTTTAAATTGTGCTGAGCACATCCGCTAAAACATCAGAAATATACTCTAAAGCAGGAATAATATGATCATACTCCATGCGCACCGGCCCTAATACCGCAATCCGTCCGGAAGACTGATCCTTTAATTTATATCTAGTGACTATTAAAGAACAGCTCTCCATCTCAGGAAACCCCAATTCACTTCCAATATAAATCTTTACCTTGCCGGGAAAGTCGCGGTTAACAATACCCAACAACCGCCCCTTATCCTCCATCAGCCTAACCAGCAACCGTATTTTATCAGCATCCTTGAATTCCGGCTGATCTAATATACGGCTAATCCCCTTATAGAATATTTTATCCTGCCACTCAAGAAACGAAACAATACCCGCGTAATGCGTAATCTCGGAAATCACTTCAGAGGTGTTTTCCAGGGCATCGTCCAGGCGGCGGATCTTTCTTTTACAATCCTTTAAAATACGCTTTTTTTCTTCATCAAGCAGCTCAATCTGCTGAACAAGAAAATCCACATAATAGCGATAGCCTTTATCAGTAGGAATCCTGCCCCCTGAAGTATAAGGATGCTTCAAATACCCTGACTCATCAAGCTCGGAAAATATGTTCCTTATGGTAGCCGAACTTAAATCAAACTCATCCGCGATATCTTCGGAGGCTACGGGAACCGCATTCTTGATATAACGGTTGATAGCCGAGTTTAAAATTGATTTTCTGCGAGTGTTATAATCAACGCTGCGCACGCTTATTACCTCCTCTTACAGCTTTGGGGCTATCAATACTAAGCCGTAATTTTAACACAATTTGCCGCTTTGTCAATAAAATTAGCACTTAAATCCAGAGAGTGCTAATATTTAACTAAAAAAATTTCATCCCCCCTTTTCTAAAATAATTTTTACCCCATGGATATTCACGCGTTTTTTCTCCATCAGGTAATGCACATACTCCAGCCTTTTTAAGTCCCGCAAAGAATATAACCGGTTTTTCTTACCTATCCGCTTAGGACGCACCACTCCGGCTTTATCCAGCTGGCGCAATGTCCAGATAGGAATATCCACCAGCTTGCAAACCACACCGATCACATAAACCGGCTCCTCAGGGCCAATCTTAAGACTGAATACTGTCATCGCCTAAACCTCCCACGCAATAAGAATAACACAATCCGGATTATCTGTCAAGTAGAATAATTATTTTTGTTAGATAACCTAACAGATAACTTCTATATCCTTATCCTTGTTTATTTTACTAAAGAGCTCTTTGGATATCTTTAAACTTATATTGATCCCCTTATCTAAATAATCAATTTTTTCTACCTTCGCCTTACGATAAAAGAAATCAACCAGCTCCATGCGGCTGTGCGGTATAACTATTTTCAAACTTAACATAAGACCGGAGAAATAACCCTGTATACCTTTAATTAAAGCTTCCATGTTTTCGCCTGTCTTAGCTGATAAAATAACAGCGTCAGTAAATTCCTCCTTGAGGATTTTCAACCAACTGCGGTCAAGAACCAAATCTATCTTGTTTAATGCCACCAGGACCGGTTTGTCTTTTAAGCCTAGTTCATCCAAAACACTCCGCACGGCCTGGTTATGCTGATGTATACGCTGATCAGCCACATCTAAAACATGGATCAGTAAATCAGCGTCACTAACCTCCTCAAGCGTAGCTTTGAACGCTTCAATTAGATGGTGGGGAAGATCATGCAGAAAACCGACGGTATCGGAAACAATGATATCTTGCCCATTGGGCAACTGCAAACTCTTGGAAAGCGGGTCCAGTGTAGTAAATAATTTACCAGAAGTAACCTGAGTAGCATCAGTCAGGCGATTAAGTAACGTAGATTTGCCGGCGCTGGTGTAACCCACTAAAGCTACTGAAGGCAAATTATTCCCTTTTCTTTTTTTATGCGTAGTAAGGCGATGCGACCTGAATGTCTCTAAATCGTTTTTTAGTTTATCAATTCTTTTCCTGACCTGGCGCCGGTCAATCTCAAGCTTAGTCTCCCCCGGACCGCGGGTACCAACTCCGCCCCCTAAACGCGAAAGCATTATCCCCTTACCTACTAAACGAGGAAGTAAATATTGCAGCAAAGCCAACTCTACCTGCATCTTGCCTTCAGGGCTTTTGGCGCGGCGGCTGAAAATATCAAGGATCAGCTGCGTGCGGTCAATCGTTTTTCGACCAAGGGCATATTCAAGATTGCGCTGTTGAGTTCCGGACAGATCGTGACTAAAAATTACCGTATCCACCGCCTCCTCGCTGGCGATGACACTAATCTCCTCAACTTTGCCTTTACCAATAAGATAATTTGCCGTAGCCCTATCGCAAATACAAACTATATTCTCAACCACCTCAACACCGGCTGAAACAGCCAGCTCCTCCAATTCCGAAGAGGTGTCTTCGATACGCCAGTGATGCTTATCCGTTTTTATTTGAATGCTGACTAAGAGAGCTTTTTCCATATGCGTTTGGCAACCTCCCCGGGCGTTTCATTATCTTTAATATTAACCCACTGTATACGCTTGTCCTTCCTAAACCAAGTGAGTTGACGCTTGGCATAGTGCCTGCTATTAAGCTGGATAAAACGTTTGGCTTCATCCAAAGAATGCTTCCCATTAAAATAACCTTCCAATTCATGAATTCCGATAGCGCAGTTGGCAGTCTTGCTTAATTTATGCTTGAGCAATTGCCTGGCTTCATTAATTAAACCGGAGCTAAACATTTTACTAACCCTTTGATCGATTTTATCATAAAGGGATTGCCTGTCCGTGTTTAAAGCAAATATTTTAATTTCATACTCCCTACCCAAACCAACTCTATTCTTCTGCAAGACAGATATAGGCTGTCCGGTCTTTGTGTAAACTTCCAAAGCGCGAATAATCCTCCTGGTATCATTGGGATGGATCTTTTTAGAAGACAGCGGGTCAACCTTGGTCAATTTTTTATGCAGATATTTATTTCCTTTAAGCAATAACTGCTTATATAACCTGGCGCGGATTAGCCTATCTTCCGGGACAGCCGGAAAAAGCCCGTCAATTATAATAGAATAATAAAGTCCGGCACCTCCCACAAACAGCGGAACTTTGTCTTTTAAAAATAATTTGCTGCAAATTGACATAGCATCTTTTCTATATCTGGCTACATTATATTCCTTAAACGGGCTTACTACACCAAGTAAATGATGTTTTACTTTCTCTCTTTGCGTACGGGTTGGTTGGGAAGTAACAATATCCATTGAACGATATACCTGCATGGAATCACAGGAGATAATTTCGGCATTGATCTTCTTAGCCAAATGAATTGCAATTAGAGACTTGCCTATAGCGGTAGGGCCAATAAGGAAAAAAATCTTTTTCTTGAGCATAAAATACTAAAGACAGAGCTTGGTTGAAAACCCTTCCCGGGAAAGCTTATTCTCTGCATCCAGCGCCTCCGCTTGTGTTTTAAACCTGCCCACCTTAACCCGGTAGCCTTCGCTGGAGCCCTCCACGTAAGCAGGATATCCCATAACCAGAAGTTTATCCTTAAAATTAACCGCATTTAAATTCTTTACAAAAAAACCTACCTGTACCGAAAATTCACCAATTTCATTTAAAAGCGGTTCGCTGCGCGGTATGCCCTTGGCAGATCTTAATTCAAGGCTTAAAGGAAAATCTCTTTTTAACTTTAATAAATATCCATCGAACTGCTGCTTGTCGCCTTTTCTATAACCTGACTGGCTTAAACGATACAATATTCCAGCTCGTAAGATGGTATTAGGATTGTCTTCAAGCAGTTTATTATAAATATCTTCTGCATCCTGAAATTGCCCTTTAATTAAATAAACATCCGCTGAAGCCACGGCAGCTTGCTCCTTAAATTTACTGATAGGATTGCTTAAGATACGGTGGAAACAATCTTGTGCCTGCTCTAGCTTGTCCTCTTTTAAATAACTCAAGCCTAATAAATAGTTTAACTCATCCGCGCCCTGGATACTGAAACGACCGGCCTGAGCCTGCCCTTCAAGTATTACCCTGCGGTAATTTCCTTGTAAAAAATCAGCTTTTAAAGTATCCAGGTTAGCCGACCAACTGATAGCCGGAAAAAGAAAAATAGCCAAGATTATAAAATTGAGTTTAAGCTTTTGCATATCCATGTTTAATCCCCAACCTATTAGAAATTCCTCTCTGCAAATCAAGAATTTTCTTATGCCGCTCCTCTTTTTCTTCCTTAGTCAGCGTTTCAGCTAACTTTGCTGCTTCCGTGTTCGGCCTGGGAGAATACTTAAAAATATAGGCAGCATTAAACCTTACTTCTTTAACCAAATCAAAAGTATCCTTAAACTCTTTATCAGTCTCAGTGGGGAATCCCACAATAATATCCGTAGTTAAAATTCCTTCTTTAACAATTTTACGATAAGAATCAATTAAAGCCAAGTATTCTTTTACCGAATACCCCCGCTTCATAAGTTTAAGTATCCTGTCTACGCCTGATTGCATGGGCAGATGCAGCGACTTAGCCAACTTGCCCAAATCACGTATGGCCTGAAAAAATTCAATATTGGCATCCTTAGGATGAGAGGTAAAAAAATCAAACTCTTTTAAACCTTCTAAGGCATTAACCCGTGCCAACAGTTTTGTGAAATTAACCCCATCATCATGATAGGCGTTAACATTCTGTCCCAAGAGAGTGATTTTAGTAACCCCATGAGAAATAGCCTCTTGAATTTCCATAAGTATGTTTTTATTCTTACGGTGGCGCAAAGGGCCGCGTACATACGGCACTACACAATAAGAACAAAAATTAGAACACCCCTCGGATATAACCACGTACGCATGATCTTGGTTTTGTAAGAAACCGGTATGGTAAATCTCTTCCGGCCGATTAAGGCTATCCACCTCCCAAATCTTACGCTCAAAAAACTCCCGAGAAGTAAACTTACTTAATATTTCAGGAATTTTATAGATATCCTGCGGCCCAACAACAAAACTGACATTTGCATCGCGCTCGAATGCGCGTTCTTTATAATTCTGGGCCATACAACCTACTAAGCCGATTATCTTAGAACCTTTATAACTTCCAATCAAACTCCACACCCTGTCCTCAGCATGCTGACGCACAGAACAGGTATTAAATATAACAACATCCGCATCACGGTCAGAAGTACAAATTTTATAACCGGCGTTCTTCAATAATCCGCAGATTACCTCGGAATCCCGCACATTCATCTGACAACCAAAAGTTCTGATATACAGGACTGGCTTCTTTTTCTCGGAACCACTTGAATTTCCTCGAGATGACATTTATCCCGCCCTTTCTCCTTTTCTTTTAGATAACTTTTAAACGGTTCGTAAAGCTCATAATCTACGACTTTAAAATTATCTACTTTTATCCATCTAAATATTAATCTCACCAAATCTTTTCTATCCTGTGGATCCAAACTACGCTTCGTTTCTTTAAAATTGCTTAATACTTCCTGAAGAGATAAAAGATACTGTTGTGAACGTTCTTTTTCTATTAATTTTATTCCCAATAGATTTAATTGCCTTTTTAGCTTCTGCTCCTCCTCCTTTAATGCCGCATTCTTATTCTTATATATATCTATGCTTATTTCATTATCCAAATATACCTCGGTAAGTTTACTTTGTTTTATTGATAACTTTTCCAGTTCTTTCTTAACCAAATCTATCTGCTGCTGAATTGCCTCATCTGGTTCAATCTGAGCCTTGATAACATTATCAATACGTTTTGCAAGATTGCCTTCCTTGTCTGTTAATCTCTCAATGATGTCTAAAACCTGCGCCTCCAATATCTCTGCCCTAACCGCCGGGTTAGAACATTTATCCCGAAACTTATATCTTGCTGAACAACAATACCATGGTTTTCTTTGCTTAGTTCTATGATTAGTCATATAAGACGACCCTGTATAACCCAAACCACATTTTGCACAAACTAATACTCCAGTCAAAGCATATGTGCTAGGATTCACGCGATGAGGAAAATTCTTTCTATTTTCTTTCAACATTCTCTGAATCTTTTCGAAATCTTCCGGAGCAATCAGCACTTCATGCCGACCTTGCCCAACAATTCTTTTTTCTGGAGGATTTAGGGTATACCGCCACCCTTTCGGAGTCCTATAATAATGTCTAACATTCCATAATATTTTCCCAGTGTAAACCGGATTCTTTAAGATACTAAGAATATGATGTCCGGTAAAAGGATTCCCACATCTACTCCTGTAGCCATTTTGAAAAAGATATCTCCCTATTTGTATTGAACTTTTTTTGCAAAGATACATCGTATAGATTAATTTAACAATTTTAGCTTCCTCATGCACAGTTTCTAATAATTTCTTTTCTTTATTATAGTGATATCCGTATGGCGGTTGCGAAGCTCCTTGCCAATTCCCTTTCAAAACTCCTTTTATCATCCCTGGGAAAACTCTTTCAATGATTCGGTTTCTTTCAAATTCGGCAAAACTACCCAGCTGTTGACACATAAGCTTGCCTGCTGAGGTCGTTGTATCAAAAGGCTCAGTGGCTGATTTAAAAGCTATGCTTAAACTTTCTAATTCATCAATCACATTCAGCATATCCTTTAATTTACGGCTAAACCTATCGGTTTTGTAAACAAGAACTAAATCGAACATTTTTAACTTAGCATCAAACATCATCTTTCGGAACGCCGGTCTATCCAAAGTATACCCGCTGGAACACCCTCTTATTCCATCATCCTGGTAAATATGATGTACTTCGAAACCATTATGTTTGGCATAATTCAGCAGATACTCCCTTTGCACTTCCAAAGAGTACCCTTCTCTTGCCTGGTCTTCTGTACTTACTCTTACGTAAATTGCGGCCTTCATATAATTAGCCCCTTAGCGTAGATCTCCATTTTTTGATTTTACGGATATCCTGCGTGGTAAATACCGGAAAATTTCTATAATCTCGTTTTACTTTAATCCAGCCTTTTTTAATCCAGAAACGAACTGTCCTCTCGTGAACTTTAAAGAGGCTAGCAGCCTGCATAACATTATATGATTTTGCCGGATGGCCTTTTTTTAATACATTCGTCATAGTTCATATTATATACCATTATCAAGCATTGTCAAATAATTTATCCTGCTCATTATTTTCTTTTTCATTATTTAATCGCTGTACGGTACGGAGATCTGCCTTAAGAAGTATCTCGAAGAATTTGTCCAGGCGAGCTTGCTCCTCATCAATTCTTAATTTATCTACTCGATTATTTTCCTGGCTCATTTATCCTTCATTATTAGTTATCCACAGAATCCACAGCTCTTATTTACTACTACTATTTCTTTAAAATCTTTCTTTGTATTATGACGAGTGGTTTGTAGACCACTAATCACCGGTGGACTGCTGACCACTACCCGGTGGTCTAGAGTTTCTAACACGATCAGCTTTCCACAACTGCCATGATGTGTATTCTTTATTTAAACCAATCCTATTTTGCCATTCTGTTTTGTCTTTAATCAACACTTTGTCTAAAATTAACTTGTTAATTTGTCTTTTAACATAGCGGATATCTATTCTTAATTTTCTGGCTACTGAGCCATAGCTTATAAATGCTTTGCTTGTCTTCCAACCATAGGTCCTTCTGATAACAAATAAAATGATTCTCAATTCCGTACAAGTAAAAGGATATTCAATTATCGCTTCAAATAACTCGTTAATTATTCTTGTATACCCATTCTCTAATTGAGGATTCGCTTTGAAGCCATTCATAAAAAATAAAAAGGGCTGGCCTCTTGAGATTTGCTCAAGAAACCAGCCCAGTTTTTCTCTGACCTATTGTTCAGACCGAGGTTACTGTGACTGAAAATATTATCACTTTAAATTGTCAACTATTATAATTAGCGCAAACTTTGGGTATTGTCAAGCATTTTCTTTGGGTGTATTAGATATATAATTAACCTTCCCCAGTTTAGCCGGAGTCGCTTCCAGATAAAACTCCGTACCATTTGATTGCAATACTACATGCAAATATCCCTTACGCTGTAGCTTTACCATCCGCCAACCGTTAATTATCTCTTTTTCATCCACTGTAATTTCTTCCATTTTTACCTCGACTCCTTTGGGTTTCTCTTGAGCACTGTCAATTTGTTACAATGACAGCACTCCTCAATCCTGCCCTCATAGAAGCCGTAGAATTCCTTTAAAAGGTTTCCACAATTCTGGCAATAAGCGCGATGCATTTTTAGGTATTTATTTTTTTCAGGAAAAATAATCTTGATCCTTCTCTCCGGATGCACAAGATCTATTGCTGAAACTATCTTTTTTAAAAAATAGTCCCGCACAAATCTTATATCAGATACAACTATTTCTTTCATCTCATCATATTGCCCATTCCTAAATTCAACTCTGAGAAAAATAAGTTGTACAGTATTGACTATTTTCCTAGATACCTCTTGAGCGTTCAAACTGATTTCACGCACATAGCTTTTGCCATCCCTAGTCTCGGCTTCTACTATGCATTTCTCCTTGTAGACGATTTTTCCTATTGGCATCTTATCTCCTGATGATGTAAAAATAAAAAACCCATATCGGAATACGCTCCCTAAAAAGGAATCGTCCAATATGGGTTCTAGGAACCACTAAAGGCTGTTAAGCCCTATTTTTTACTAAGTTGCTTTATATCGTATAAATATATCTTCTCTCAAAAAAATTACTGCCTCAATAGTAACATTTGTTTCTTATAAACAATTGGATGTTGACACCGATTACCCTGCGACCCAGAAAAATTAAAATTCATTAGCATATCACCTCCTTCCTTATTTTATTTCTTTCTTACTTTCTTCTTAATTTCCTACCATTTTCTTTTCCAAAAATTAACTTTAATCTATAAACCAGCGCTTTATCGGGCTTCCTGAATGCCCGATACAATTCTAAAAACTATATCGATTTCAAATTGCAATTCCCTTTTTCCAAAATCACCCGGAAACGGCAAAAACGGGCTTGCCCTCTTTACGGCATCCACAGCCTCTTTATCAAGCTCATCTATACCAGATGATGCTAAAAGCCGGACATCTTTGATCTCTCCCGAAAACAAAAGGTTAAAAGAAATACGCACCGCTCCTTCTCTGCCTAATCGCAGCGCCCAACGAGGATACCTTCTCTCTTCCTGAATTTTTTGCTTGACGCTGTCTTGATAGCGTAAAATTGACTCTTTAATTACATCTTGACTTTCTATCGTCTCCTGAGCCGATTGCTCTTCTTTAACAACTTCTTCTATCTTTTTTTCCTGGGCCAACCGGTATTTTTCCGGAAGATACTCCGGCCTTTCATTTCTCAACTCTACTTCAATCGGTTTCTTAGTCTCTGGATTCTTTATCCGAAATGAATTGGAACCTATCAGATAAGAATGGAAGGCGCAGGACAGAACAAAACTTACATACAAAGGGTTAATTCTTCCCATCATCAACCTGTGTGGCGATAACCAGATTTTCGGCTTCGGCCTGTTTAGCCGCATCCATAACCTTGACCGCCAGCCCTAAATCCACCTTTTCATCTGCCTTTATTACTACTACGCGGGAACCTGTTTTTCTTATTGATGCCTCCAGATTTTCCGCCAGATTACTTAGGGACACCTTGGCGTCGTTTAAAAATATTTCTCCGTTCTCCTTAATGAAAATAACGTTTTTATCCTGCTTCTGACTCGACGCTTGTTTCGACTCCGGCAGCTTGACATTAAATCCGCGGTGCGAGACAAAATGCGAAGAAAGCACAAAAAAAATAAGAAGCAAAAATACCATATCGATAAGAGGCGTCATATTTAAATCCGACTTTGGTTTTTTGCGCCTTTCAAAATCAAGTTCTGTCATCAAAAATCCCCTTATTTAATGAATGTTAAATATGTCTGAAGAGATATTTTTCATCTGAATCGCCCTGTTATCAACTACCCCTTCAAAGTAATGATAAAAAATGAGCGTAGGGATAGCTACGAATAAACCGGCGGCAGTGGTTAAGAGCGCCTCCCAAATACCTCCGGCCAAAACAGCGACTTCAGCGATGCCTCCGATTTTCTCAATCTTCATAAATGTCTGGATCATACCCGTGACTGTCCCCGTAAGCCCAAGTAAAGTAGAAATATTCCCGATTACGGAAAGAACACGCAGGCGCGCATCTGCCTGTTCTATTTCTCTTGATCCTGCCCGGCGAAGGATCTTCTGCCTTTCTTCAACCGGCTGGCTCAAGACCTTAAGCCCTACGCTCAAAAACCGCCCCAGGAAACTTTTATCCTCATTCGCCGCAGAAATCGCATCATCAACTTTATCGTTCTTTAGCAAAAGATGCACCCGTTCAGGTAAATTCTTGGCTTTCAGCCGTGTTTTACTGAAATAATAAAATCTCTCCAAAATAATAGTCAAAGACACGATTGAACATAGGGCAATCGGCCACATAAGTAACCCGCCTTTAATGAACAAGCTATGCATATCTTCCCCCCTAAATTAGTTAGAACTTATACGAAAGGCTTCCGTAAATAAACCGTCCAGGCTCATTGACTATTTTTACGTTTGAACCGCCCGGGTCTGTCGGGTCATATTCATAAGAATTGGCAACCGCGTATTTCTTGTCAAACATATTATCAATACCAAAATTCAAGCTCAGTCCAGCTAACAACGATTGACTCCCATTTTTCTCTCCAAACTGGTAACCCGCCCTAAAGTTAAACACATCCCAACCCTTAAGGGGTGTTTCTCCGGCATCACTATCAATCTCCTTGCTCCTCTCTGAATGCACCCATTCATATACCGCAAAGAAACCATAATTATCATAATTTAAAGCCAGTTTTGTTTTAAGCGGGGCGATTTCAGCGAGGTTTTTATCACTGTTGTTTTCCGGTTGGCTAAGTTTCTTCCCGCGTTGATAAGCTACTCCTCCTTCCAGGCTAAAACCACGCGACAAATCAAATGCAGTGGTCGCGTCCCCTCCAACTAAATATGCGTCAATATTCGTATATGTCCTGTCGCCGCTGGCTTTCTGCTCCTGATAGATATAATCGCCTAAATAACTGTAAAAACCCTTTGTCCTGAATTTTAAACGGTCAAAGATTTTTGTTTCAAACCCGATGTCAGTTTCAACGTTGCGGGAAGGCTTAAGGTCAGGGTTGCCGTAATAAGTACTGCTCTCCTGAACGTAACGCTCCACGGTAGTTGGTGTGCGGTTAGTCAAGCCTACGCCGCCGAATAAATTTGTTTCATCTTTTAAAAAATATTTCAAAAACACATTGGCGCTGGGAAAAACATCGGTTGAGCCGTTTGTGTTGGTCATCGCTTTACTAAACTTCAAATCCTCCTGCGCCTTGGTGTGAAAAACATCCGCCCGCAGCCCCGCCGTAACTGATAGCTTCCCGATATCCCGCTCGGCCTTCAGATAAGCCCCGCCGTCAATCTCGTTAACATCAGGGAAAAGCTCGTTGTTTATTATTACCCCGGTATTTCTGTTTATGACGTTACCATACCAATTACGGAAATAAAAATCCGTCCCGTAGGTCAATAACCCTAAGCCGGCCTCGACTTTATTTTCAACCTGCGCCCCGGAGATATATGAAATCGCCTCTATCCTGTTCTGATTAACCAGGCCCGGGCCAGTCCTGTATTTTCCATACGGATAATGCTCAATACGGTTATAATAAGCCGAAATCCCGAGCTGCTCCGAGATAGAGCTGAGATTATCTATCGTATATTCAATTTTATTAAGGTAAGTTTTTTCTTTCTCCGTATCCATGGCCACGCGGGGAGTCAAAATATCATGCGCTTCGCCGTAAGAAGAAGAAAAGGAAATTTTCTGGTTATCTAAAGGTTCAATTGACGCCTTCGCCCAAAAATCATGCTTTTTAAAAGCATCAAGGTTTTTACCTTCGTCGTTATAATTGGGGTTAAAACTGCTTAATTTATTGCCCGCGCCGTCCTTATATTGGCCGGACTGCGAATAATTATAACCGAACAGGCCCTGCAGCTTCTTGTTCCCGCCTGAAATAAACCCGCCCTGGCTCAAATATCCGTATGAGCCGAACTTGGAAAGAACCTCCCCATGGATGCCTTCCTGGGGGTCTTTTGTAATAACGTTGATACTGCCGCCGAGGGCACCGGGAACGCCTACATCATAAGGCCCTTCCTTGACTTCAATTTTCTGTATAGTCAATAAATTAATGTGGGAAAGCGGCGGATCCTTGCGGCTGCCGCAGGAGCCTTCGATCAAGGTATCGTCCTGCGAAAAACGCAGGTTACTCTTGGTAAAGCCTCTTAAACCCACTTCATTTCCATACCCGCTCTTCCGGATCATTGAAGCTTCAATAAGCTCATCGGATAATATCTCGGCAAGGTCAACAACTTTATGCGACTTGAGCGTTTTCTGGCTGATTTTCTTCTTCTCTTCTATATCCAAGGCGGCATCATCATCTTCATCTTCCGAGACTATCAGCTCCCCCAGGTCAAAAACGGTTGTCTGGCCATAGGCAGAAATCAAATTACTCAAATTAAGAATCAATAATAGAACAACTATGCAACATATTCTTTTAGAAGACATCTTACCCCTCCCCTAAAGCCATGGTGGATAATTATAATTTAAACAGGCTAGCTTAATGGAGGAGCGCGGGAAATATTGGCGGAAGGTAAAGTCTTAACGGATGGAATGCGGGACAAAGCGGGGATAAAACTGATAGCGCTAAATATGGCATAAAAAACAACCGCAAAAAAGGATCCCTCCGCGACATAATGCAGCCAAAGACAGATAGGGCAATCATGCCCATCATCTCCGTCATGTTGCAGGCTGTGCGAAAGAGGATGGAATACCGCTATCCCAAGAAAAACAACAAAAACAGCCAGCAACAAAAACGCGCGGTTCCTTCTTATTTGCACCTTGAACATAACCCTTCTATTTGAAGCTGATGCGACTCAACTTTAGCCTTGAAGTTATCCTCAATGAACCTGGAAACTTTATGAAAGTCGCAAAATACCACTTCTTCAACCTTCTTGCATTTGCGACAAATAAAATGATGGTGATGCTCACCGGGAAGCGCGCAAAGAGAATAACGCATCTGCCGGTCTTGCGTTAAGGACTTCACCAAGATACCCGCGTTCACCAGTTCATCCAATATACGGTATACTGTCGGCAACCCTATCACGGAAAGCTTCTTTTTTAACTTCCCGTAAATATCATACGGCCCCATTTGGATATTTTGCTTCATAAATAAATCTATGACTGCCTTACGCTTTGGGGTTATCTTTAGCCGGTTATTTTTTAGGACCTGAAGATAGGATTCCATTTTATCTTTCTATAGATAGAAATCATTTCTATTTATGATAGCAAGAAGCAAACTACCTGTCAATGATAATTATAAGGGCTTCTGGCATTTCTCCAGAAGCCCTTATCTCTAAAGGTATATAGTGAGTAAACTTTAAAAATCCACCTGCGCCCTTAAGCCTCCTACAAATATGCCGTTTGTGTTACCTGCAATATCCTTGCCATACGGGTTCCAGATATACTGGATATCAGGGCTAACGGAAAGATGATCATTTACATGTATCTTGTAATACGCTTCCAGATGTCCTTCTGCTTTTGCTTGAAAATCCGCGTTGGCTTTCTTGTAGTCATCCGAAGGTATTACCTGGCCTACGGCAAAAGCCAACACGTCTTTCTCTCTGCCCCAAGGCTTGCCTTCAACTTGAAAACCAGCACTCCAGGCCTGCTCCAGGGAATAGTTAGAGCCATCGGTTGCGGTTAATTCAGGATTATAAACCTTTGGGTTCTGCCAGCCGTAACGGGCAAAGAAAGTAATGATATCATTGGCCTTCTGGTCAAAACTGAAACCAAAACCATAAGCGCCCTCTTTATCCTTCTGGCTATCCAGCCACTTGGTATGGTTAACATTGTTATTCCAGCCGTAAAACCGGTAATTACCAGGGAGGTTTAAGAAATTAGTCTTAAAATGCGCCTGTCCGATATTAAATAAACTATCTCCAATATCCTCCCAACTGCTGCTTCCGTCAAAAACTCCATAGCCCAATTCTAACCATTCAACCGGTAGATAGGCAAAACGGACTCCGGCGCCGTTATCCGGGAATTCAACCGTCGGAGAATTGCGGAATATCCTGCCTAAGAATTGAGTGGTTTCATCATTAGCAACCTCATTCTGGTCAAAATAAACCGTCGGATCAAGCTTACCAAAAGTAACGGCAGCTTTATTCTTGAAAAGGTCCTGTTCATACCAGAACTCGGTGAGTTCGACTTTAGCATCACTGTCACCGGCATCCCGATTAACGTTACTGTATAGAGTAAGATTATCTTCTAAGCCCGCGCCTTGTCCGGCTTCAAGGTGGACAAATGCCCTGCCGCCTATTTCCTTGAATTCCTTGGATAGAGTTACATCCGCGGAATACGAGGCGTCCGCGCGGCCCTCCTTCTGCGTTGAGCCGTCACGGTAATTGGTATTATCAGCCCCCTGTACAATCATCGTGCCTCCTGCCCCAAGCTCAAGACCCTCCATAAGTTGCATGGAAACTCCCGGAACGCGGTGAAGGTTTTCTTCAAACTGCGAGAATTTACCCTCGTATTCATTGATTTTTGCCTGCTGGGACTGCATTGCCGAATCTTGCCCCTTGATATAAGAATCCTGATCGGATATTTTTTTCTCAAGCGCATCAACGCGTGACTGAAGCTTCTTGAGCATACCCGCCATATCGCCGTCATCGGCAAACGCAGACAGGCATAAACTAAAAACAACCCCAACAATAAGAAATATACTACACGCCCTCTTCAATAACATCTCAACCTCCTTCTGATATGAAAAACATTGATATTATTTCTTTCTGCCCTGTGGACGCTTATTCCTGTCTTCTGCTTTACATTTGCATAAACTGCCGCAATTACCTTTGCATTTACACCGTTTATCCATACCGCCTCCTTCCCAAATTAACCATCTTTTAATATAGCTTTTAACCCCTCATCCATTAACCTAACAGAGGCATCCTGCACCATTCTTGAGAAACTCAAAAAAGAAAAATCATCAAAATGCAAAGATACACCGCGAACGTTAACATGTATAATCCCGCCCAAGCATTTTACTTTTATCCATCTTTCCTCCTCTCCAACAAAAAAATCCAGACGCCTGTTAACAATAGGGTTCTGGATTCAAGATCTCTGACCGCTTTTAAACTTTTTATCTATCTGCCGCTAAACCGCATTATCCTCCTTGGTAAGATAATTAACCATCAACTCCTCAAACTTTATCAGATGCATCCTTTTGCACCGCGGGCATTTGAATTCGTAACCATCTTTGGTCTTTACCAGATAAAGCCTGCCGCAATCGCAGCGAACCTGATTTTCCTCTTTATTTAACTGGTTTAAATTCCGCATTCTTACCCTGCTCCGTAAAAACCCTGATAAAATTTACACATATCGCCATGGTATATCCTTTTTTGTCGGCTGTCTCAAAACATTGACGAAAGAAAAGAAGCTGCCTTAACCCCTGCCAAAACAAAAAGCGCTATAACAAAAGTCTCAAATCCCGCTTTCCAGCCTATGCCTCCCATTGCCAATGCCGCCAACAAATCAGTCGTTACGGCAAGCGCCAGCGCCGCCCATAATCCCCATTGCTTAAAAACAATTGTCATCAAAACGATTAGAGGAAGCGCTATAAGCGTACCAATTACTGAAACAAGCACCAAATTAACATGAGTTGCCCTGGCAATAACGCTAGTTATGCCTGCCATGCGCGGGCATACGATAAAAAATGCGTACGCTATAGACGCTACAATTAAATGATTCATGGTTTCTTGTCTCCCTCCCTTGCGACATTGCTGTTTTTCTTGCAGGAACATACATTTTTATCAGAATTGCCGCATCCTAAACAAGGAGAATCATCTTCTTTGATAATTCGTAACAGGCGCCAGGCAAGAAGCAATATGCTCGCCAAAACAACCGCGATAATAATTATCCTCTCCACTGTTTATCCTCCGAGTCCCAATAGCCTGCCACCTTGATATACGACAAAGGACGCAACCCAAGCCATCACTGTTGTCCAGAATATCAAAAACAGCGTCCATTTGGCGCTCGGCCCGGATTCACGGTAGAAAACCGCCATTGCCACAAAACAAGGTAAATAAATCAGGCAAAACACCAGGAAAACAAAAGCCTTGAGCGGGTTCCAGGAAGGATCGTTTTGCAAGGCCTCTTTTAACGGCTCCGTCTCCTCCGGGTCAACCTCTCCTAAACTGTAAATTGTTCCCATTGTGCTTACCACAACCTCTTTTGCCGCAACACCTGCCATCAACGCGACTCCGCCTCTCCAGTCCATGCCAAGCGGCCTGACAGCGGGTTCGACAAACTTACCAATCCTGCCGGCATAGCTCTGTTCCATCTGCGCGGAAGCCGCTGCTTCCTCGCTCATTCCCTCTTTTGGCTCTATTTCCGGAAAAGTGAAACCCGCCCAGATGATTATGGAAATAAGCAGGATAATCGTTCCGGCTTTCTTTATATAAAGCCAGCCCCTTTCCCACATCTTTAATAATAAACCCTGGATCGTCGGGATGCGGTAAGGCGGAAGCTCCATGACAAAATGCGATGTCTCCCCCTTAAAGACGGTCTTTTTCAAAATCCAGGCAGAGCTAAAAGCTATAGCAACGCTTAAGGCATACATTAAAAACATCATATTTGCCCCTTGTTCTGCCGCAAAGAAAGCCCCGATAAACAAAGCAAATATCGGAAGCTTTGCCCCGCAGATCATAAAAGGGGTGACCATCATGGTAATCAACCTGTCTTTTTTATTATCAAGCGTGCGCGAGGCCATAATCCCCGGCACAGCGCAGCCGTTAGTTGAGATCATCATCGGCAGGAAAGATTTGCCGTGCAGGCCGAACTTATGCATAATCCTGTCCATGACAAAAGCGGCGCGCGCCATATAACCCGAATCTTCAAAGAAGGCGATAGCAAAAAACATAAAAAGCACCAGCGGGAAGAACCCCAATACCCCGCCTACGCCGCCGATTAAGCCGTCAACAACAAAAGACCGGGTCAAGCCTTCCGGAATAACGCCGGAGAAGAATTCTCCCATTTTCTCAAATAATTTTTCAAGCCATCCCACTACCGGCTCGGAAAATGTGAAGGTAAACTTGAAAATTCCATACATCACAGCGGCAAAAATAGGCAGCCCCAAGAAACGATTCAGCACGACTTTATCAATCTTGTCAGAAAGATCATGCCTTTCTTCTATGGTCCGGCTTTGCGCCTCGGTGCATACCCCGCTGATAAACCCGTATCTTTTGTCCGCGATGATCACTTCCGGGTCATCGGAAAAATGTTTTTTAAGATGGTTCCTGCTTTTTTCACCTTGCAAGATAATCTCCGGGCCAGCAGGTAACTGCGCGATAGATTTCATTACCCAAGGATCGTTTTCCAAAATTTTTACTCCCAACCATCCTATAGGGTATGTAACTAAAAAGCCTGGTTCTTTTTTAAGAAGCGCAGATACATTCTCGAGCTCTAATTTAATCTCTTCCCCATAATCAACGCCTATCTTCTCTATATTGATTTTCCTATCATAAAGATCAACCAGCGTATTCAACAATTCATCCATGCCTTTATTCTTGCTGCCAACCGTAGGGATAACCGGCTTACCTAATAAACGAGAAATCCCGGCATAATTAATCTTGGAGCCTCTCTTTTCCACAATATCGCTCATATTCATTGCCAGGATCACCGGGACTTCCAGCTCCTGCAACTGTGTATATAGGTAAAGGTTCCTTTCAAGGTTAGAAGCATCAACAATATGGATAACCATATCCGGTTTTTCTTTAACAAGAAAATCGCGCGCCACAATCTCGTCTTCCGAATTCGCAGACAAACTATACGTCCCCGGAAGATCAACAAAGGTTATCTCGTAGTCTTTATAAACAATTCTCCCCTCTTTTTTCTCGACTGTAACGCCCGGGTAATTACCCACATGCTGATGCGCGCCGGTTAAGTTATTGAATATTGTTGATTTTCCCGAGTTGGGGTTTCCTGCCAATGCCACTGTCAACCTGCCTTTTATCTCCATTCTATTCCTCCCTGATGATTATTTTCTGGGCTAATCCATGCCCAATAGATATTTTAGAACCTTTTACGCAAATCGTAACCGGGCCGGCCCCGCTATTATGCAGCATCGTTAACCTCTCCCCCGGCAGGAGCCCGAGCTCGGCTAATCTATGGCTGGCGCCCTTGCCCCCATGGATAAAGACGATTACCCCGGCACTTCCGGAATTTATATCGCATAAGCTTTTCATATTCAGATAACCTCGATAGTAACCTGTTTTGCCTCTTCTTTTCTTAAAGACAGATTGTAACCTTTAATTCTTATTTCCACCGGATCCCCCAGCGGAGCCACCCTGATCACCTCAAGCTCGCTTCCCGGGACAATCCCCATATCAAGCAGTTTCTTTTTGAGTTGTCCCTGAGCGGTAATTTCCCTGACCTTGCCTTTATTACGCGCTTTTAAATCACTCAATACCTTAACCTGGCTCATAAACCCTCCCATTCCTTTAATAAACAGATAAGTTAGACAAGCCTAACTTATGAAATAAAAAAATTCTCCCTTATTTCTTCTTTAAGGCTGCCCGGCGCATATTACAATTCAATCTTTTTCCTGTTTTTAAATAATGTTTGAAGCTTTTTAACCATTGGGGGGCTTCTCCATCCAATCCCATTTCCACAAACCGGGTAAACTTCGTCAGCCTGTTAAAAGTCGAGGGGCTTATGGCGTGTTCAATTTTGCAGGCATCGGCTTGTGCGGTTTTTCCATCTATCCCTAAGATTCTGGACAAAAACTGAAAAACCGTATCATGCCGCTCCTGAACGCCTCCTGCTATCTTCTTCCCTTCCTTAGTCAACTCCACAACACTGTATCTTTCATGCAAGATAAGGTTACTTTTGGCAAGAGTAGCCAACGCGGCATTAACGCTGGGCTTTTTAACCTGCAAAAGCTTGCCGATATCACTTACCCGGGCAATGCCTCTCTCTTTTTTCAGAAGAGCTATTGCCTCCAGGTAATCTTCCATATTAGAGCTTATTTTTTTTGTGACTGTTTTCATTTTAACCCTCAAATCTTACCGAAAAGCATATGTTAGATAAGACTAACATATTTATTTCTTTTGTCAAGAAGATTTTTATAAAAAAATTATTTGGAGTACGGGGAAGGCAATTTTATGGCAGTAACAACCTTTTAGGAGAAGTTGGTTTATTCTTGAAATGTTTCTCTATCCAGCCGTTTCTTACATCCTTTCTGGAATCGAAGTGTTCTACATACGGCTTGATATCCAGTAAAGGCGTATTATCCAGGATATCAACCTCTGAAAAACTTATTACGTTCCTTTCGACCTTTTTCAACCTCACGATAGAAAATCCGAGATGGTTAGGGCGATGAGGACTTCGTATGGCAAATATACCATGTTCCTTATCTTCTAGGAACGGCTTTGCGATAAGTTGCTCTTTCTTTGAGCGGTTAAAATAATAAACCAAAATAAGGTGCGAAAACCCTCCAATGTCTTTTAATCCTGTCTGATACTCAGGGAACAGCTCAACTTTTCCATTAATGCCTTTCTTAAACTTGCCCTGGATAGGTATACCCTTGGACCCTTTATAAGGCGTACGGATTATTCCTATAGGCTTGATTTTGATCTCTTTTTTCATTTCAGAAAGTGACAACCTTATCGCTCTCCTTAACAATCTCATACATATCCTTCATAGTTGAAATCGGGCACATTTCCGAACCTTCCTGCTCCCGAGATTTGATACAACTTCCGCACGCGTAAATCTTGCCGCATCCCTGCATGAATTTCTCAGCCTGCTCAACAGTATTAAATTTCTTCGTATTGACCTTCAAATACTCCACGCCCTTGCCCATAAAAAAGCTTTTAACTTCATCCTTCTGCCCTAAACAAAAATTCGCATATCGCAAGGCGTTCCAACAGGTTTCCGCGTCATTACTTGAAATTATTACACCTATTTTCATTTTATCCTCCCGGGTTAAATAATACCTTACACTTACCACTTTTTTCGTCAATATGCAATATTTTCTTAGGATGGGAACCTAACTATTTATGCTTTTAAATAATTTAGCTATAGTAAGCTGCATCAATGCATCATTTAACCGGGATTCGATCTTTCTCATTTCTCG
The DNA here is from genome assembly GCA_964427405.1 of uncultured Planctomycetales bacterium. Taxonomy (GTDB): domain Bacteria; phylum Omnitrophota; class Gorgyraeia; order Gygaellales; family Profunditerraquicolaceae; genus UBA6249. The sequence goes on from CAYRUB010000001.1 coordinate 137,567, forward strand.
CATTAACAAACATTTCTCAGGATTAGGACAGATATCTTTCTCAAATAAACAACTAAAGATATCTGTATCAAACCGGAAAATATTTACTATATCTATAATACGTATTTTATCCGGCATGATATTCAACATAAAACCGCCGCCACTCCCTTTTAAAGACTTTAACATTCCCCGCCTACTTAACACCTGCAGAATTCTTCTTAAAAAAGCCCTGCGCATATTTAACTTCTTCACCAGCTCATTTACAGAAACTACCCTATCAGGATCCCTGGTAAAATAAAGCAGCGACTTAATTGCATAATGGATATTTTTAGTAACTAGCTTCATATTATTTATAAATTCTTAATGCACAAAACTCATCTCCGCACATAGAACAACCACCTTCTCTTAATCTTGGGCTTTCGCTAAGCAGTTCCCTGAATTTTCTCCCGTCAATGGCATATTTTGACATCTTAGCCCAATCAAAATTCTTCCTTGCCTTTGACATTAATCTATTCTGCAAGATTGATTTTTTATTTCCCCGGGCGATATCAGCGATAGATGCGGCAATCTTTGTAATCACGACCCCCTGGCGAACATCTTCAGCATCCGGCAACCCAATGTGTTCTTTAGGCGTAACATAACAAAGGAAATCCGCCCCAAAATAACCGGCCAAAGCTCCTCCTACGCTGCAAGCGATATGATCATATCCTGCGGCTGTATCTATAGGAAGAGGGCCTAAGACATAAAAAGGCGCTCCATGGCAAATTTTCTTTTCCAATTCCACATTCTTTTTTATTTCATTTAAAGGAATATGCCCCGGGCCTTCTATGATTACCTGCACCCCTCTATCCCTTGCTTTCATGGCGAGATCACCTAAAACCCTTAACTCATAAATTTGAGCCCTATCGGTTGAATCCGCGATACAGCCCGGTCTTAACCCGTCGCCTAAACTTATGACAACATTATATTCCCTGGCTATATCTAAAATCTCATCGAAATACTCATAGAGAAAATTTTCTTTCTTATTCTTCGCCATCCAATCCAACAAAAAAGAACCTCCCCTTGACACTACCGGTATCAACCTTCTTCTAACCATGCCTAAAGATGCCTTTGTAATACCGGCATGAACCGTAACAAAATCAACGCCGTCTTTTGCGTGACGCTCAAAAACCCTAAGGTAATCTTTTATTGTCATATTTTCGGGGCTAGCTGATTCAACAACCGTCTGATAAATAGGCACTGTTCCCACGGGTTGCGGGCAATTTTTAATAATGGTATTGCGTACTTTATCTATATCAACAGAATTACCGGCTACGCTTAAATCCATCACTGCGTCAGCTCCCGCTTCTATAGCAGCTTTAAGTTTTCTCAACTCTTTTGCTAAATTAAAATCTGCTGAAGAAGCCCCGATATTAGCATTAACTTTTACTCTTAAATCTTTACCTACGCCGATATGTTTTATACCTTGATGGTTTTTGCTGCCCAGGATAACTATCGTGCCTTTCGTAAAATTTCTCTTTAATAAACTAATATGGATACCCTCTTTCGCGGCTACGCAGGATAATATTTTATCATTTATCTTCATAAGCAAATATGCCTAAACCCAGGCTTTATAAACTTCGTTTTAAATAACCTAACCCTTCCTAATAAGCCCATATAATCAATAATAAGCTTTCCCTTAAGATGGTCTATTTCATGCTGTAAAACTCTTGATAATAATCCCTCTGCCCTGAATTCAACGATTTTGCCTTTTTCATTCAATCCCCGCACGACAATCTTATCCGCCCTGCCTATTCTCACATTCAAGCCGGGCAGGCTCAAGCAGCTTTCCTGAAATCGCACAAATCCTCTCTTGTCTAGAATTTCGGGATTTGCCATCTTTATTACTTCCCCTTTGATATCCATAACTATTAAACTTTTATCCATTCCGATTTCAGGAGCAGCCAGGCCCATGCCGCCGAAATGCCGGACAGTAAGAAGCATTTCATTAAAAAGCCTTAACTCATCATCAGTAATTCTTTCTACTAAGGCACATTTCTTTCTTAAAATATAATTAGGGTACCTACTAATTTCCAAAGGTTTCATTATTTCTTAAAGTTGCAAATCAACACAATGTTTCCTATCTTAACTCCCGGGTTCTTTTTTAAACCAAATCAAGTAGTTGTGTTCAAAATTCAACAAGTTCTCTTTTTTAAAACCATATTGTACGATTACGGCTTCAATCTCTTCAGGTAATAAACGTATATTCATCGGAGGGCCAAAACCAACTTCTTCTTTTTTGAATTCCAAGATTGCCAAACGGCCTGCCGGTTTTAGAACCCGCGAGATTTCAGCAAACAGTATTTTTGTATCTTGGGATAGATCAAATCCATGAAGCACCTGGGCTATCAAACAAACATCAATAATCTTATCTTCAAGGGGCAGCAAAGAAATAATGTCTGATTTTATCGCTCTGATATTGCGCAATCCTTGAGCAATAGCCTTTTCTGACAAAGCATCGATCACCTCTTTCCATTGATCAAGCGCATATACCGTCCCGGTATTCTCCACAATTTTAGCGGCTTGGATAGCATAATCTCCCGCTCCGCACCCTAAATCAAGAAAGATTTCTCCGCTATTTAATTTAAGCTCGTAAAAAACAAGTTTTGAATCCTGCATATCAAAACTGCTTATGCCTTGTTTTTGATGCTCAATACCCCCATGATCATGCCTATGCCTGCCCTGTTTATTCATGTATATCCTTCGTACTTAAAACTATAGTTCCTATCTTTATTTTAATCCCTCTTTTTGCATTTTATACCTGATATTATCACAAAACCACCCTTGCCAAAGCCTTTCCTGGTCCTCTCAACTGAATTCATCTTATCCGGAAGATTATATATCGTTTGATAATACGAAATTCTGCCGAAACCTGTCATTTTAAGCAAATCAGTAACTTCTTTCACGCCAAGAAAATGTGCCTGCTTATAGAACAGGCTCTTTTCCCCTTGATAAAACCTGCCTAAAAAGCTATCCTTATCAATAATAGCGATAATAACCTTGCCGCTCTTCTTTAAAACCCTTTTAGTTTCTATCAATACCTTGACAGGATCTTTGACAAAACACAAAGTAATAATAATAGCGATATAATCAAAAGTGGAATTATCAAACGGCAATCTTTCTCCTTGAGTATGGTGTACATCTATACCTCTTTTCTTAGAAATCTTAAGCATATTTTTAGAAGGATCGACTCCGTACTTTATTCCCAGTTTAGAAGCGAATCTGCCTGTGCCAACGCCAATCTCTAATCCCTCGCCCTTCTTAGGCACGACTTTTTTCAATGCTCCAATTTCTGATAAATAAGCAAATTTATGCCTATCGTACCATACGTCATATTTCTTATAATACTTATCGAAAATATTAGTCATAAATCCAGTCACTACTAATCCAATACCTCTTTAATGTACGGCCCTAAATCCATATCTTTATACGAAGACCCAGCGCGAACAATAGGATAAAGGACCTCTTCAATATCAGTCATAACTTCAAGGAGACACGGCCCCGTGGTTTTCATAAAAATCTTAAGTCCATTATATAATTCAGCGCGGGAAATTATTCTCTTCGCGAATTTATAGTTGCACTGCTTAGCCAATTCCGCAAAATTCACATCCGATTTTCTTTCCGTAGCGGAGTGCCTCTTACCGTAAGCTGAATCTTCCAGATTTCTCACCATTCCGTCGCTTCGATTATTAAGAAGAAGTATTTTTACCGGCAACCCGAGAGCCCCGATGGTATGCAATTCGCCCATATTCATTCTAAAACTTCCGTCTCCGTCAACCACGATAACCGTAGCGTTAGGATTAGCGTAATAAGCGCCTATAGCTGCTGGCATACCAAAACCCATCGTACCGAAACTACCTGGGGTAAGAAATGTCTTAGGCTTCCTCATTCTTAAATATTGAGCGGCCAAAAGCTGGTGATTGCCAACGCCTGTTGTAATTATCGTATCACCGTCAATTAAGCTATTCAAAAGATCAAGCGCCTCCGCCTGATAAATTGTTTTATCGTCACGGCAATAATTCAATGGCCATGCTTTCTTGAGTTTGACCGCATATTGAAACCAATCATCAATAGTGATCTTTATATTCTTTTGCTTGGCGTATTCGGTTAGATCGTTAAGAGCGCAAACCGCATCTCCGACAAATGAAAAATCGGGATTTCGTTCATTCCGTATTTGATAAACTTTCTGCGGATTTATATCAATATAGGCGATCTTGGCCTCAATAGCGAATCCGACCTTCTCCGCCACACGATCATCCCACCGCACGCCGATTGCAAAGAAAAAATCATTCTTCTGAATGACCTTGTTCGCATAAGGCGTGCCGAACATCCCCAAAAGCCCAAGCGAAGCCGGATCGTTCTCATCAACGACTCCTTTAGCCATAAGTGTATTAACGGAAGGGATATTAAAAATAGCGTTAAAACGCCGTATCGCATCGCTTCCACTCTTGGAATTAAGCCCTCCCCCTAAATATAATAATGGACGCTTGGCTTCAGTGAGAAGACCAAAGAAACACTCGCACTGCTTATCAGATAAATGGCATTCATTATTGTAAACAGTCCTGAACTTCTCAAGATTATTACCAATATATTTATTTATACTCTGCTGCAGATTGATCGGAATATCGATAACAACAGGCCCCGGTTTGCCTGACTTCGCCAAGAAGTAAGCGTCTTTAATAATCGATTCAATATTGTCGATACTATCAACAAGGACGACTTTTTTCGCCGTGGGGCCAAAAACACTGGACACGTCAATATGCTGAAACGAATCAGTCCCAATCTTATGTTCTGGCACCTGCCCGGCAACAACGATCAGTGGGATACTGTCGGCGTAAGAATCAGCTACGGCAGTTAAAGTATTCGTGATAGCAGGCCCCGAAGTAACGATAGCAATCCCGACAGTGTCGCTTGATCTGGAATACCCAGCGGCGGCAAAGGCCGCAGACTGTTCGTTTGAATTGACAATGATCTGAATAGGACTTTTGGCCAGTTCATCCATAACCGGAAGTATGGCCGCGCCCGTATAACCAAAAATATGCTTTATCCCAAGATCTTCCAAGCTTTTGACTAAAATCTTCGCTCCCGTCATTTAAAACTCCTTTTCTAATACACTACTTTCTATCTCCGGATAAACGCTGATTTTACATGTAACAAGGTTCGCTATGGCACAATTTTCTCCGGCAAGTTTTATAAGCTCTTTCGTTTTTTCAATCTGCCCACTTGAAACAACAACTATACGAGGCCAGATATTAATTTCAGCAAACCTGAACTTATCTTCAACTTTTTCAATAACTCCTTGGGCAGTGCTTGCATAATTCAAGAACTCCAAAGCGTTCTTTTTCGCTAAATCTATAAAGGCGTCCTTGACAAAACCTTCCACTGAAGCGACAAATAGCTCATTTGGGGTCCACATATCGTCGTGTTTTTTAAACTCCAAAGATTCAGCTATTTCAATAGTTTTATTACCAAGCGAACACAGAAACGCGTTCTTTTTCTTATCCCACATTATAACTGTTTCATGAGTAAATCGTTTATTATCTTTCATCATAACCTTCCATCTATTGCTTTTATGTCAAAGATGGGATTTAATGGCGGTTTCAAGTTCCGCCTTAGGCAGCGCGCCGACAAATTTATCCACCACTTTCCCATTCTTAAAAATCGCTAGTGTCGGTATGCTCATAATTTCATAACTGGCGGCTGTTTTAGGCGCGTCATCCACGCTTAATTTGCAGACCTTTAATTTACCTTTATACTCCTTGGCAATTTGCTCAATTACTGGAGCGAGCCTAAGGCAAGGCCCGCACCACACTGCCCAAAAATCTACAAGAACAGGCAAGCTCTCTTCCAGTACTTCTTGCTTAAAATTAGCGTCATTTATATTAATCCCCATTCTTTACCCCCTTTTCTTTAAGAAATCTGGTCTTATACAAATAATTAAACTTTCTGCGCCGCTTTATTGTCTTTTACAAATAATAACGGAAACACTATATCGCTTACACAACAAGGAATCCAAACCGCTAAGAATAAAAATATAAAAATAGCGGCATATGAAAACCAATTCACAATTTCTATCTTTGCCATAATCATATGGAACAAAGACGCCCAAGTGCTTAACAACACATGACCGGCATGAGGAAATTTTGTCCTTGGTTTTATATAGGCAATGACTATTCCTAAAATAGCCAAAGGATTAACCAACCACCATTTTTCAATAAAACCAAGATGAATTCCTCTATTAGGCATGCCAAGCATAGATTCAGCCAAATATGGAATTAGAGAATCGCTTATAGTAGCAATCCCCACAGAGCCAAAGTAACCTATTATGGTAAGCGCCCAAAAATTACACTGCCCTCTTATACAGTTACTTCCGATCCGTTGACAAGTATGAAGTTTATACATTGCCGCGGTAACCAGCGCGCTTAAAAATACGTGCAGAGGATGCAGTATATAGAAAATATTGTATGAAGTCTCATAGGACAATCTCAATGTAAACGCCATAATAACGATTCCGGTAATTGTGCCGAATATCGTAAAAGGCGCGTGTGACTTTAATTCTTTAAAAATTTGCCCTGACATATAATTAAACCTCTATCTCTTGGCCTGCCTTAATCGAAATAAAATTATCCCCGTAAGATCTCTTAAAGATTTCTTCTGCCATATCTCCGGAACAATGCGTAGGACCAGCTTTTATTATGTTCATCTTTTTGAAATTCTCTACCACTATCTCTATCGCCCGTTTGTCCGACTCCATCAGATGAAATCCGCCTGATACAAGGTAAATTGACTCATCCGGAAATTTCGTTTTTGCCTTTTCTACCATCTTCAATATTCCCGGATGGGCGCATCCGGTAATAATCGTCAAACCGTTTTTTGTTTTCAATATCAGCGCCTGCTCTGCCATATATTTGCCTTTATATGCCCCGGGTATTTCTCCTGTAGAAAACACATTCTGAATAATTTGCGTTAGTTTTTCCTTTTCGGCAAGGTCGGCACCCAACGCAAGAGCTTTATCCTTGAACTCACGGCCAAAATGAGGGCATATATATACAGGCATGCCTTTTCTTTTCTGCAATAAATCCCAGAGGCCTCCCCAATGATCCCAATGGTCGTGAGAAATCACTACTGCTTCAATCTTGTTTATGTCAACGTCCAAAGCGCGCATATTCTCAAGTAGCCACTCCCCATTTTCGCCGGTGTCGAATAATATCTTATCATCGATCAAAAAAGAAACACCCCAACCGACATGGAGGTTTTTCCCTAAGCTGTCCTTATCATAAATAACCTTTATCCGCATTTCGGACCCACCTTTCAACTAAAAATTCACTCACCTTACCGCAATCTCTACACCTATATCCATAAATTGGCTTGTCTATCCTTGACTTTTATGAATTTCGGTTTAAGCAGCATAAGTTTCTCCAATAAACCCATATAATCAATAATCAACTTTCCTTTTAGATGGTCTATTTCATGCTGTAAAACCCGGGCTAAAAACCCCTGCGCCTCTACTATAACAACTTTCCCTTTCTCATTCAGCCCGCTGACAACAATTTTATTCGGCCTGCCTATAACAACTCCGACACCAGGTATGCTTAAGCAGCCTTCCTCCATCTCATCTGAACCTTGTGCATTCAAAATAACTGGATTAGCTAATTTAACCGGGCCTTCACCGATATCCACGACTATCAGACTTTTGGAAATTCCGATTTGCGGAGCAGCCAATCCAATACCGGCAAAATGACGCATGGTAAAAAGCATCTCTTCAAAAAGCCTGGCTTCTTTACCGGCAATCTCTTTTACCTCAAGCGATTTCTTCCTTAAAACGCTATCTGGATATTTTTTTATTTCTAATGGTTCCATTTTTATTATTTATTAAGGTTGTAAAGTAATACAATATTCCCCATCTTGCATCCTGTTTCCTTGGCTACCACAGGACATTTCACCATAAACAAAAAGAAAATTGGCCTTTTTTCACTCGATAATGACTCAAAATTACCCTGCCCCTTGCTGATAATCATATCCGCGTTTTTATATATTTGTTTAAACTCTTTCGAGCAAAAAGCAAGAAGCGTCCCCGGAGCGTCAGTGCCGTTGGAGATCACCTGAGCCGTCTTATTAATCCCGCAAACTTTAGCATCTTCAAATAGCGCGTCATTGATAACAGGTTTTTCCTTCACCGCATAATAGATGTTCTTGTCCGGATGCTCTTTTTTTATCTCTTCAATTAAAACCCTGTCAAATACCACCTCTCCCGCGTTATCAGCCAAATATAAAATATCCCCGGATTTCTTCAAAGCCGATCTGAATTCTTTATAGTGGAAAATTAATTGCCTATGGATGAACTTATTTTCTTCTGCAAGTATTCTTTTTAACTCTTCCTTTATATTTAAATTATTCTTTACGCCAAAATCTATGATATTGCCGGCTATAGCTAATTCAACTGCCGCCAGAAGCCTATCTTTTGAACGGCTAACTTTTTCCTTCAATCTTCCCAACAGCCTTAACGCGCAACGATTGCTTTTCTGCTTTACCGCATAATATGGATCTGTGTTAAAACTTACGATCCTTAAAAGTTTATAGCCGATCCGGGCTATTTCAGGCGGGCTGGCTTCAAGCGAAATCTTCGGAATTTTACGAGCAAATTCATCTATAATCTGTTTTTGCTGCTTTGGGGTTGCCCGGACAATCCTGCTGCCTTCAAGCGCCTGCCTGAAAAAACAAGGAATACAATCTAAATGAGTCCTCACTTAACCTTACCCCTTCTTTTTAATGTATCCTCATCGCTTAAGGAAATAATATCTTTAATCGTCTTTTCGTCATACGCAGAAACCACATTGACACCCTTACAAGAGGCGATAAAACTATTCTTTACTTTGAGGATTTCTTCTTTAGTTAAGGCCTTGATACCGCACGGCCTCAAAGGCGTATTAACCTGGATTTCATCCGGCTTAATATAATTCGCCAGGTAAATTAGCTTATCAGCGTCATTTTTGTTATTATCGATAAACATCATCTGCAATGCCAATCTTCCCTTATAATTTTTTCTAAAAACTTTTATTCCTTCTACGATGTTTCCAAACTCTACTCCCTGAGCAGGCTTGTTAATCGCTTGTAATAACTCAGGAGAACAAGCATCTAACTTAGCTACAACAAAATCAGCCAAAGCAAGCTCTTTTCTTACTCCAGCTATTCCCATCAAAGAGCTATTAGTTAAAACCGCAATTCGCTCTTTACGTATCAACTTTACCGCTCGTATAGCCTCACCTAAATTTGCCGCCAGTGTAGGCTCCCCTCTGCCCGAAAAAGTAATATAATCAATGCTGGCTCCCGGCAGCTTCTCCAATTCCTCGATAACTTCTTTGATAGAAATGTATATTTTCCTTTCAAGCGTATATTCTTTAATCAGGCCGAGCTGGCAATAAATACAATCGAAATTACAGATCTTCTCTTCCTGCGATAATAAATCTATGCCCAAAGAACTTCCCAGCCTCCATGAGGGCACAGGCCCGTAAATATATTTGAATTTCGCTTTCATTTCTTATCACCAACGAATTCTTTTATTCTAGCCACAATACCCATAAACGCTTCGGCTGATTTTGATTTATGCTGGAAAGAAACAAACGGCGTCCCCTTATCGCCAAACTCAACGAACTCCGGCTCAAACGGCACTCTGCCTAAAAACGGTACTTTTAACTCCTCGGCCGCCTTTTCGCCTCCGCCTTTTTTAAAAATATCTGTTTGGCCATGGCAATGCGGACAAATAAACCCACTCATATTTTCAATTATACCGACTACCGGTATTTTTATTTCCTGAGCGAACAGAACGCTTTTACGCGCATCAAGTATAGCGACATCTTGCGGCGTAGTTACAATAATAATCCCACTTACATTAGGAATAAGCTGGCAAGCGCTTAAAGGTTCATCGCCTGTTCCGGGAGGCGAATCAATAACCAAATAATCTAAATCCCCCCAGTTTACATCGCTTAAGAATTGCCGGATCACCGCAGCTTTGGCAGGCCCGCGCCAGATTATAGGTTGATCAGGATTATAACCTGAAAGAGCAATACTTACCGCTTTAAGGTTTGCGCTGACTAAAACAGGCTCTATTCCAAGCTCATGGACAGAGATCGAATGACTCTCTATGCCAAGCATTTTGGCAATATTAGGCCCGTGGAGATCTATATCTAAGATGCCCACCGAATTGCCTGAAAGCGACAACGCGTAAGCAAGATTTACCGCTACCGTTGTTTTACCCACTCCTCCTTTACCGCTCATAACAATAAGAGGGTACTTTACCTTCGCCATTTTTTCTTTAAGGCGTTTTTCCTGTTCTAAATATTCCTTCTCTTTAGTTTCCATGCATGCTCCATTTCGTTATCGCTTATTAACTAAAACATAATTTCTTTCATTGCGATAATCCCGTGTTTTGCTTGTTATTCCTATATTTTCAAGCTGGTTTAATTCTTTTAATCTATTACAAATCAACGTCCAAACGCAATCACGTTCAGGATCAACTTCGCATTTCCCCCTATTAACCCCGCCGCAGGGGCCGTTACGCAGGCCTTTCGGGCAACGCGTTACAGGACATATTCCTCCGGTAGTACCGATTATGCATTCTCCGCACATAAGGCATTTTTTTTCAAAACGGTCTTCTTTCGGAGAAAGCCGGACTATCTCGCCTTGAAACAATGTATCATTTGCCGGATAAACCGGTTTTCCTATAATCTCAGCTATTGTTTGCGTGCCTCCTCCGCAGGCTAGACTAATAATTGATTCTGCTTCGGCAATTTCTTTTTCTTTACGTCGGAGTAATTTTTTTGACTCTAAAACATAGCAAGCCGGATTAAGGATTTCCCATCCGGTTACTTTCTTACCCTTGGCGTTTAATAACCCCAATAAAAGTTTTGCTTCAGTCTCCCCGCCTGTTTTGCAGGTTGTCGCGCAGAGAGCACAGCCAATCAAAAAGACGGCTGAATCATTTTTGATATAATCAAGAATCTCATCTATGGCTTTTTGTTTAGTTATAATCATGCTTTTAACAAATAATCCGCTATAGCCCTATACAATGTACTGACCGCAAGAATCGTACAGTGAAGATGGTCTTCCGGTAAACCTTTCAGTCGCTTAATCACTTCTCCCGCCGAAATAGCTAAAGCCTCTTTCACGGTTTTGCCGTAAGCCAAATGCGCGGCCATCGCGGCGCATGCCCGCGTAGCGCCGCAGCCGTCTGTAAAATATTTGATGTCTGTAATTATTTTATTTTCTATGACTAAGTAAAACTCCATAGAATCTCCGCAAGGCCCTTTTAAATATGCTGAAGCCGTAGGATCATTCATCCTGCCAAAAAACTTAGGATCATTTAAAAGGTTTACGACTTCCGCAGGATAGCCGAGAGTTTCTTCCTTGCTACTTGAATTCTCCATATGAATTCCCTCCAAATATAACACTTCTATACAGCCGCGTATTCGTTCCTATCTTCAAATATAGGCTCCTTCCGGGAACCAACTGGCAGTTTAGACCCGCTGATATACGCCTTAAAACCTCCCAAATGGACACATTGCTCACCGGGCTCATTTGAAATAAGGTACTGCTTTTTAATATCTAAATTCTTTATGATTTCCACTTCCCGGGCATACGCCGAAACAAAATCTATCCCCTTTTTGGTTAAAACAAAAACGGGTATTTGGCGGGATAGCTGCAATATAGCTAAAGGCCCGATTATTCGGCGCGCATCAGAAGAAGCACAGCTCCATATTAAATCAGCGTAATCGCGTATCATGTTAATTTTATCTTTAGTTATGCCGGTCGTACATATAGCTAAACAAACTAGGCTAACAGCATATTCTTTTTCTACTGAACGCAGCATTTTTAAACTCTCGGCTGAATGGCCGCATACAGTTACGCCAATTTTCTTATATCCTGCTTTTATTGCTTCTTCAACTCCCCGCACCTGGTCAATAAGCGCGTTTTCAGATACTATTCGGCACCCAGCAGACTTAAGATTTTGAACAATTACTTTAATAGGCGAAGTTAACAACAGGCTGTTCATCCGAGCGCCTATGCCTTGAACAATATTCGGCTTTCCGGTGATCACTGTACCCGCTCCTTCACACACTACCACCGCCGCATCAATAGCCTTCTTTCTTAACGCGAAACTAAGCATCTCCGATGCGCCATACGGTACTGAGACATCATCAAATGAAAACTTCCTATCATCAGTAAAAAATCCACAATTTTGTATCTTTGACTCAATCGCTTTTCTTATGGCATCCTTAACAGCTTCTTTATCATTGCCCGAAATTGATCTAAAATCTTTATATAAATGCTCTGCCAACGGGCAAGAAGTAAGTGTCGGCTCGGTAATATTGATTACCCTGCCGTTAGAAACGCTCACAAACGAGGAAAAATATTTCAATACGTGTATGTCCCGATTATCCATAGCTTAGGCTTACAGCCTTTCCCAAATTCTAATAATTTCATCCTTAACCGGCGTATCTTTGTATTCCATGATAGTCTTACCTTCAACCATCGCTTCTACTACCGTCTTATCAAACCTGACTTTTCCGATTAACGGAATCCCGTTTTTTGCGCAATGCTCTTCTATTTTTTCGGACATCTCCGGATTTAAATCATATTTATTGATCACCATCTTAGACGGCACATTAAAATGATTGGTTACTTCTATTACCCTCAAGGCATCGTGTAAACCGGATAAGGTAGGCTCGGTTACCACCACCGCGCAATCTATACCGGAAAGCGAAGCAATAACCGGGCATCCTATACCAGGAGCGCCGTCAATGATTACCCAATCGTATTTCCCCTTCTCGGCCAAGTCTTTTGCCTGCTTCCTTACTAAAGATACAAGCTTACCTGAATTCTCTTCGGCTATCCCGAGTTTCGCGTGCACCATAGGGCCAAAGCGTGTTTCGGAAATAAACCACTCGCCTGCAAGGTTTTCCTCCATCTTAATAGCATTTACCGGACAAATATGACTGCAAAAACCGCAGCCTTCGCAAGACACATGATCAATTACAAAGCTATCGCTTATAGCGTTAAATCTGCAGGCCGCGATACATTTCCCGCATTGCTGGCATATTTTCTTATCAATTGAGGCGCTCAGGCCGCTTCTGAAGTCATGGCGTTCTTTTATTTTCGGCTGCAACAATAAATGCAGATCCGCGGCATCTACATCGCAGTCAGCCATAACATGATTTTTAGCTAACGATGCAAACGCTCCGGTCATTACTGTTTTACCTGTCCCGCCTTTTCCGCTAATAACAACAATCTGTTTCATGATAGAAATTATTCTCCTTTGTATTCTTTGCGAATTTTCGTTTACCAAACTTTCTTTATTTTTAATTCATCAAGTATCTTGCTTACATTCTCAAAGCATAGAAACGCCTTATATCCACAAATTTCTTCAGCCCCTTCGCACAAAAGTCCGTTAGTTGACTTTCTTGCCAATTCTATATACTCCTTGATCTCGCCCAATTTTCTTCCTTTTAAATATAACAGCCCTGCAAAAAGCGCCGGTGCTGCCTTAACAGCCAAACCGCACAAATTTGTTAGTCGTCCACGCAACTGCGCAAAATAAATTAACGTAAGCAATGAAAAATTAAATGCCGGTAACACTTTTTCTCCATACTTTTTATACAGATAATAAAATGGCACTGATAAAAATATCCCGTGATTACCAGAACCGGCCACAGTAATTACCCTAACAACATCCCCCTTCATTCTTTGCCTTGTCATATGATAAATAGTATCGGCAATATCATCATAACCCAATTTTTCAGCGGCTTTACCATTCGTCACAATGACGTCTTTTGCGAGTTTTTCTAACTCTTTATTTCCCGACCTCACAATTTTATGAATTTCTTCCAGCCCATTAATTTTGTAAGCTCGGGGAAATCCTGAATGCAATATTCGCTTACCATTTACCTTGATTTCTTTCACAAAATCATGCCGATGTTCAATTGTAATTTCAGAAATAGCCTCGCTATTACAAATCCGCGCCTTAATAAATACCCCTTGTTTTTCTTTAAGGATAATTACTCGCAAAAAGTTTTTTCTCCTTAATATTCTTTTAGCGTTCCTCAGTTGTTTCCGATCTATTTTTGCAAAGATATTAAGTTGCGGATTCTGACTAAAAATACCCATAGCAGCCGCCGGTAGAATTCCTTTTTCACCGATATAAGGGATACCGGCTGTAGAGGCATTTCTATAAACATCGTAGCTTAAATACAAATCTGCCTTGACCGTTTCCGGAGCAATCGGAGTTTTATAAAATTCCGATAGCTTAGCAAACGCATAGGCAATTGCCGATGGCTCAGTGCAACCGACAACTTCTATTATTTCATTTTTTACTGTTTCAACTAAATTTGCCATAAAAAATTCATTTTCCCAATCTTCTAAAAGTAAATATCTCTTTCTTCGCTTTCAATTTTTTTATAGTATTCGATTAACTTCGGATAAAACGAAGGAAGGCGTTTTTTAACTTCTTTTATTTCTTTTGCGATTATCTTCTCCCCTGCTATTTTCGTTTCAGTACTCGCAAAATCATCAAGCCACTCCCTGAAAGTAAGTATCGCGTTTAATTTACAGAATTGTCCCTCTTTGCCGGAACGTAAAAGCTCCATAATGCGATCTCCCGTTCTTCCGCAACGGTACCCCGCGGTACAAAAAGAAGTGATATACCCCATTTGCGCTAATTCAGCAATGACTTCATCGAGAGAGCGGGTATCCCCCAATAGAAACTGCTGGCGGTTTTCTTCCTGGCTAAGATATTTTTTGCTATAAACACCTATACCGATGCGCGTGGAAGCGTCGGTTTGCGTACAGCCAATCGGAATTACTTTACGCCTGATTTCCGGGCTCTCCCGGGCGGTAAGAATCATGCCGGTATATGGTATTGAAAGCCGGATAACCGCGGCAAGGCGTTTGAAATCTTCATCGGAAACCTTGTAATCTGCCTCGGAAACGCACGACGCGTTCATCGCCGGTTCAAGCCGCGGGATAGAAACAGTATGCGGCCCGATCCCATTGAAACATTCTTCCAAATCACGAGCATGGGAAACCAAGCCCATTACCTCAAATCTCCAGTCATATAAACCGAATAAAACACCGATCCCAACGTCATCTATACCGGCTTCTAACGCCCGATGCATGCAATAAAGCCGCCAGTGATAATTACCTTTTATTGTTGAAGCCGGGTGCAATCTTTGATAAGTCTTGCGGTGATATGTTTCCTGAAATACCTGATATGTTCCGATTCCGGCTTGTTTAAGTATTTTAAGATCCGCTATCGAAAGCGGGGCGCAATTCACATTGACACGGCGAATTTGTCCGTATCCGTTTTTGGTCTTAACTTTTACCGAATAAATCGTTTTAAGAGTATTGGCAATGTAATGAACATCAGAATCGGGATGCTCACCATAAACCGTTACAAGGCGTTTATGCCCTATCTTGCCTGCCAAAACCCTTACTTCTTCGCGTATCTCATCGGTTGTGAGTTTTTTCCTTTCTATGGAATTATCGCTCTTAAATCCGCAATACGCACAATTATTAACACAAAGATTACTGCAATAAAGCGGCGCGAAAGTCACAATGCGGTTATCGTATACTTTCTTTTTCACTAACGCCGCCGCTAAAAACATATCCTCCCATAAATCCGCATCTCTCACATTCAATAAAGCGGCTGTTTCATCCAAATCAAGCGTCTCTATTGCTTGGGATTTCCACAAGATATCCTTTATCCTTTTAGGATCGGGATTGCGATTTTCATTTAACGCCTTTTCAATAGCGTCTTCCTCAATAAAATCATCTTTCGCCATATACATGGATATTTCTTCTGTTTTAATCATATAATCTCACCACTTTTATATCTTTCCATACACGTCTTGCGCGGCCAAAACAATCGGATACATGGTAGGCGCGCTGGTCAAATACGGATGTGTAGCTACCTGCAATGTTTCCAATTCTGTTGCCGACATACGTTTTTGTATCGCTATCCCTATGACATTTATCATCTGGGCGCATGACATCCCACAGCTTACCTGGCCTCCCAGAATAATACCAGATTGTTTTGAAAATATTAATTTTATCTTGCCCTTACAAGCACCCGGTAACGTTGCAGGATGTTTATCAACTCCTTCAATACTTCCCACGACAATCTCAAAACCTTCTTCCCGGGCTGTTTTCTCGGTAAGCCCGGCCGATCCTAAAACCAATCCGTCAATATAGGTCGAATAAATGGCAATCGTGCCTTTATTCTCACGAATGACTTTTATCTGATAAAGATTCGCGCCCGCGATTCTGGCTTCTGCTGTTGCGGTAGAAGCCAGCATTACCGGAATTGCTTTGCGCGTATAAAAATCCCTCTTGCAGGAACAATCGCCGATAGCGAAAATATCCGGGTCCACCGAAGTGCGCATATACTCATCGGTTAAGATACCTTTACATGCCCCTATCTCCAATCCGGCATCAAGGGCCATTTTCACATTAGGCTTTGAGCCTACACCAAGAATAACTCCTTCCACGGAAATTTCTTTACCATCGCTAAATTTAACCCTCTCAACTTTATCTTGACCTATTATTTCTTCAACCCGCGTATTGGTTAATACCGTAACGCCTTTCTCCTTTAAACGCGCCTCTGCCATTTCAGAGAATTCAACATCAAACGAATTAGCTAATAAATGCGGCAACATCTCGACTAAAGTAACACGTATTCCTTTTAATTTGGAGAGTTCATCGGCAAATTCGACTCCGATAAATCCTCCGCCAATTACTAAAATATTTTTACAGCTTTTAATCTGTTCTATAACGCTCTTTAAATACCCCATTTCTTTTTCTATGGGATAAACTCCCTGCTTGTCTATTCCCTTAATAGGCAAAATTAACGGCGTTGAACCGACTGCTAAAACTAATTTTTCGTAAGAATAACTATTTTTGCTCTCTGTTTCTACCGTCTTTACTTTTCTGTCCAAACGCAAAGCTCTGTCAACCGCTATTTCAACGTTATTCTTCTCCAGAGAAGCCATGCCTAATTTATTTTCATCGGGATTATTGAGACTAGCGAACATGTAGGGAATGCCGCATGGGATTACGCCATTTGCTATATCCTTAATCACCGTGATACTTTTGTCCGGATAATACTTTCTCGCGGTCACAGCACAAACCACACCCGCAGGCCCCGCGCCAAGGATTAATATATCTGTTTTTTTATTCATGCACTCTCCTATTCTTTAACCGACTCCATCATCACGCACATACTATGGATTACTTTTATACCGTTATCATGACAAAACTGTATACCATCAGGGCTTTCCGCCCCCGGCTGAAGCCATGCCCTTTTTATACTTTTTTGCAGGCACTCTTTTAAAATACCTTCCGTAACTGATGGAGGCGTAACAATATTTGCCACATCGACGCCTCCCGGGATATCGCTTATGGTTTTATAACAAACCCTGCCCTCTACTTCGCCCATGCGCGGATTGACCGGAAAAACTTCATACCCTCTTTTCATCAGATCAATCAAAATCCTATAAGCGAATTTTTCTCTACTCCTGAAAGAACCTATTACCGCAAACCTTTTTTGTCTCAAGAAATCTACAACCAAATCTTTCATTTTATTTATCCGAATCCTTTAATAGTTCTCCCGCTCCGGCGCCGCTATTCGAGTTATAAATATTTTCTACCTTAATTTTAAGAACTCCTTTAACCGGATATTTTTCTCCTATTGATTTCATCCATTTTTTAGCTTCTTCATAAAGTGCTCCCGATGTAAAATAACTACAGCTGCCCTTAATTTGATAAGACTCCTTGCCGCTTCTAAGTAAAATAGAAACTACCGGATTTTCTAAGACATTTGATAAAGTTTTAACCATGTAGTTATCAATAATGATTATGGTTTCGTCATCCAAAATATATTTCGCTCCCGCATTCGAAATATTAGGGATACCGTTTTTTGACGATGTAGCAAGCTGATGAACCGGTTCATTATTAAAAATGTCTTTTACTTTTTTAGGCAATTTCATTCTAAAAATTCCTTACTTACTTAAATTTTTATCCATTTTTCTTATTAGGAATATTAGCAATAACCTGTTTATGTAGCTGTACGAAATCTTTTTTATATTCAGGGAATACCTTGACCATAAGCTCCCCCTTGGAATAAGCCATGGCTATTTCTTTTTTAAACGGTATCCTCATCAATACGGAGATATCTTCTTTCTTACAATACTCTTCGGTTTTATTATTCCCCAAATCGGCGCGGTTGATCACTACGCCAAAAGGAATTTTAATTTTTCTTAGTACCTCAACCGCTAAAATCAGATCATTTAAACCAAACGGTGTGGGTTCGGTTACCAACACGCAAAAGTCACTCCCTTTAACGGATGCTACTACCGGACAGGATGTGCCCGGAGGAGCGTCAATAATAACCGTTTTTTTAAGATTTATCTCGTCTTTAACCTGCCTGATAAGCGGCGGGGACATCGCTTCGCCGATATTAAGCTTACCGTGCACAAAATCTATCTTTCCGCAGTCACCAAGCTCCACTACACCGATCTCTCTATTTACTTCTTTTATCGCTTTCTCCGGACATAATGCGCTGCAGGCGCCGCAGCCGTGGCACAAATGCGCGAAAACCAAAGTAGTTCCTTTTTTCCCCTCTTGCCCCGGCAATACCGCTATGGCGTTATAGACACAAACCTTGGCGCATTTGCCGCAGTAAACGCATTTAGCTTCATCGATCTCGGGGACAGGAATATAAGCCTTCTTCTGTTCTTTTATCTGGGGCTTAAGGAAAATATGCGCATTAGGCTCTTCCACGTCGCAATCAAGAAACTGCACATTGTCTATGGATAAAGCCAGATTTACCGCTACCGTAGTTTTACCTGTCCCGCCTTTTCCGCTCGCTATCGAAATAATCATATCTTTTATCCTTATAATCGTTGGGCTATAAGCACTTTCTGAACTTGGCTCTGATATTCCATAATCTTAAAACCTTTCCTAATAAAATACTCTTTTGCCTCGTTCAGGCGATGTTTAAAGTAATCGTGCTTGCGCCCTTCAGCGGTATGGCAGGCATTAATTATCTCTAAACCTTTATCGCTAAAATCGCTTAAGACCGCCTTACCGCCATTACGCAAGAGGCAGTTTATTTCCTCTAAAACCGCTAGAGATTTTTCAAGATGATGGAACACATTGATTGAGAATATAACATTAAAGCTTTGGTCGGAAAAACTCATGCGTGCCGCATCCTCAATTTTAAAAGTAACCTGGTTTTCCAAACCAAAATAGCGAAAATTAAGCATAGCGATCTCTTGTTCCTGTAAAGAGATATCTATGCTTGTAAAATTATAGCCGCTTTTTGCCAAAGCGAGCGCAAAGTGACCTTTACCGGTTCCGATTTCCAGGATTTCTCCAGAAATAGGCAGGGATTTATCGAGGATAAAATCTCTTTCCTTTTCTAAATCATATCCGTTACTTCGGTAAAAGCTAACTCTTTCTAAGTACCTTTTATGGTTTTCAAGAACTTCCTTCTCCAAAATTTGATCCTTATTCTCTTACCATTCTTACCCCGCATTTAGGGCAATTCATTGAGGCACAAGGTGTACCCGCCTGATGTGGCACCTTTTCTTCACAAGCAGGACATACACAATTTCCTCCGGGACCCGCTCCCTGACGATTCCCGGCTCCTCTCCCCATCCCTCTCCCCATTCTTGGGCCTTGCCCCATAGGGCCTGTTCCGTCTCCTCTTGGCATATCAATCACCTCCTAATCGTGCTCATCAAACATCTTGTTTTGTACAGGATCATTCTTTCTTATCCATTCTATAAGCATTGCTGCATGTTCTTTTTCTTCATTCATATTATGCGCTAAAAGTTTTTTAAGAGATTCGTCATCGGTTGCGTCAATCCGCTCCTGATAAAAATCAACCGCCTCAAGCTCTTCGCGCAAAGATTTTCTTGCTCTTTCTAAATCAACATGCTTAGGATCCATTTTTTCTAACGGTTCAAAAAACGGCATATTAATCACCCCCTAATCTTATAGCCTTGCTGCTTGTTTTCTTAAAACTTCCGCCTTATCCGTCAATTCCCAGCTAAAACCCGCGTCGTCACGACCAAAATGTCCGTAACAAGCGGTTTTCTTATATATAGGACGCAGTAACTTAAGAGAATCAATTATCCCTCTTGGCGTAAGCTTAAAGTTCTCACGGATAAGCTTAACCAATTTCTCATCGGGTAATTTTCCCGTTCCATAGGTATCTACGTAAACAGACAGCGGCTCTGAATAACCGATAACATAAGCCAACTGAACAAGAAATTTTTCAGCAAGACCTGCGGCAACCATATTCTTAGCAATATAACGGCACATATAAGCCGCGGAACGATCGACTTTTGTCGGGTCCTTCCCTGAAAATGCCCCGCCGCCATGAGCAACGGTTCCGCCGTAGGTATCCACGATTATTTTCCTGCCGGTCATCCCGGTATCGGATTGTGGCCCGCCAATTAAAAACTTACCCGTTTGATTAACATAATATTTTGTATTTTTATCTACTAATCCTTTTAAAATCGGCATAGCGATAACATCAATAAGTTCCTTACGCGCCTTTGGAGTTATAGTTTTTCCCGTTTTATCCAAGATAGTATCTGTATGCTGGCAAGCAAGCACAACCGCGTCTATCCGCTTAGGCTTACCATCGTGGTATTCTACTGTAATCTGCGACTTGCAATCCGGACCCAGATATTTTAAAATACCGGCTCTGCGCACATCGGCCATGCGTTTTACCAATTTATGCGCAAGCGTTATCGGTAGCGGCATATACTCTTTAGTCTCATTACAGGCATAACCAAACATAATCCCCTGATCTCCTGCCCCTCCGGTATTCACTCCTTGCGCGATATCAGGAGACTGACTATTAATGGTATTAATAATGGCACAGGTTTCATAATCAAAACCGTACTTAGGATGAGTATATCCTATATTCTTGATAATCTCACGGGCAAGCTTTTGGATATTAATATAGGCAGAAGTCGTAATCTCTCCTCCGATGACTAAAAGCCCCATTGTAACGTAAGTCTCACAGGCAACCCTGCTCTTTTCGTTATTAGGATCAAGCTTTAAAACTTCATCTAACACCCCGTCTGATATTTGATCGCATAATTTATCCGGATGTCCTTCCCCAACTGACTCCGAACTAAAAAAATACTTACGTCTGTCCATTAAACCTCCTAAATTGAGATTGCATCATTCGGGCATTGATTCACGCAAGCACCGCATTCCACACAATCATCGTTGATGACCGCTTTTTCTTTTTCTATTTTTATAGCATTTACAGGGCACATGTCTTTGCACGTGCCACAACCATTGCACTTCTTTTTATCTACTTTCGCCGCCATAGCCGCTCCTTGCCTACATAGACAATACCCCCGCAATTCCAATTAGCGCGGCGTGTCTCGTTATTACTTTTTCTTATTCGGCATTCCAGAATGCGAACCTACGCTTGGACCGGAAACTGCCTTAAATTCTCCTTTTCTGTATTTCTCAATTGCCTCCTTTACCGTACCTGATGCACCGGTGAAAATTTCTATCCCTGCCACCTGTAATGTCTGAAAGGCATTAGGACCAACATTGCCCGTAACTACCGCCTTAACTTGTTTAGAGCTGACTAACTGCGCCGATTGAATTCCCGCGCCTCCCATAGATTCGATATTCGGATTTACAATAGCTTCAAATTCTAAAGTATCGGTATCAGCAATAATAAAATATTGACACCTGCCGAATCGCGGATCTACCTTAGAATCTAAACTACCGCCTTCTGAAGTAATACATATTTTCATATATTCTCACCTCCCGAATGATCACATTCCTCTTTATGAGGGTGATCACATTCTCCTTTTTCTAAACCATAGCCTTTACCTGCTCCAGGTTTACAAAGGCTCTCGCCGCCTTCTAAGGTGCCTTTTTTAAGCTGTTCTACCACATCATCAATCTTACCGCTTACCCCTACAATCGTCTTGATGCTATATTCCTCAAAAAATGAGGTTGCCCGCATTCCCATACCTCCGGCAACAATACAATTTACGCCTTTTTTATGTAAAAATTCAGGGATTGCGCCCGGTTGATGCCCGGGATTTGCCACTTCCGTCCTCTTAATTACCTTGCCATTTTCGATATCAACGAGGATAAAAGAAGGGCATCGGCCAAAATGGGCTGATACAAACTCTCCATCACTAGATATAGCTACACGCATAATCGCTCCTTTTTAATAAGCTGAAATAAAGGAATAAAAATTAAACTCTATTCCCTCACCCCATACTAACTTACTCACTTTTCCCTACCTGTGTTTTTTCCAAAATTTCAATACGGCCTTGAATATCCTCAAGCTGCTTTTTTATAACATCCGCCTGCTTTTTTAAGATATCCGCCTCTTGTTTTGGAGTCACTTCTGGCGCATAAAGATACTCCCCGCCAAACGCAGGCATCCCTATCGTAGCTCTTTGCCATCCAGGAAGTCCAGTAGCGTAAAACCAATTTCTCCTGCCTCTACCACCTCCGCGGCCAAAGAATCCTCTACCCATACCAACATAACCTCTGCCAAAAATCGGATTCATATAACCGGGAGCATTGTATCCAGCGCAAAAACCCGCTGATCTTCCAGTCGTCGGGCCTAAACCCATAGGTCCAGTTCCATCTCCTCTAGGCATATCAAACACCCCCTTTCCTGTATTATTAATTTCCATATTATTAGAATCTAATTTCACGATACAATAACCCATACCGCGTCCTGTCATTAATCCTTGTCCTCTCGGACCCCTTCCATCAAACCCAGGCATAGCCGTTACCTCCTTTATTCTTAATGAAAATCATTTCCATTATTAGAGAAAAAAATATAGCGGTTATTTCTTTCCCCTACATTTGTCACATAAACCGTAGAATTGAATAAGATGATTGGTGATTTTAAAGTTATATTTCTGCCCCAATCCCTTTTCTGTCTGATTAAGCAGCTCAACTTCCTCATCAATAAAATCAGTATAGTCAATCACCTTATTACATTGCGTACATACCAAGTGATGGTGATGATGCGTTCCTTTAGGGCCTTCGGCAAATTCATATCGTGCCCGGCCATCTCCAAAATCAAGCTTATAGACCATGCCGAGGTTTGATAATACATCCAACGTCCGGTAAACAGTAGTCAGTCCTACGCTGGGATACTTTGGATGGAGCTTCATATATATATCTTCGGCGCTCAAGTGGCCTTCGGTTTTAGACATAATATCGAGGATGGCATCCCTGCCAACAGTAAGCCTATACCCACAGCCTCTGAATTTTCCGTGCCACCACCCCTGTCCTCTACATTCGCCTCTTGGCATATATCTCCTTAATGAAAATGATTTCCAGTTTCAAATATACACTATACTGCTATTCTTGTCAAGCTTTTTCTTATCTAATGTTCGCTTGGCAGTATTAAGACGCCATTTTCGAACCATAGATCAATCTTATTTATCGGAAAATCCGTCCACTCAATCTTCTCCCGATAGAGCTCATGGTAATTGCCGTCCTCGCACACCAGGACTGCCGATCTATCCTCATTGACCTCAAGCTTCCAGGTGCCGAATTCCTGTAAGTTCTTTTTCGCTCTTGTCGTGAGTAGTATCTTATCAATTAGCCAATATGCGCCGCCCACTTGCGCGACGTATTGAACCCCATCGGTGTAAAGATATCCGCTTAGATGTTTGTACCAATGCTCTGTGCCGCTAAATTGCCTTAATTCATTTACCGTTAACATTTTAAACCCTCCTTGGTAATACAGGAAAAATAGCAGTTCCTGCAATCGTTATTATTTTCACTTGAGCATTTCTCACAAATAGGATCTTTGTCCATAGAAGCTATAGATCGTAGCAACAGCTTCTCAACCACCACAGTCATTGGCCTTCCCTGTGCCTGCTTTAACCTATAAAGTGTCTTAATCATTGTTTCGCTTAATATTGGGCTATACATTCTTGCCTCGCCTCCTCTGGTTTGCCTGCAACCTCAACCCATAACACGCCATCAATTACCACCCAATCCTGGATTTCGCTCCAGCTTGTTTCCTTCGTTAATTTGTCCTTTTGTATCCACATTTTTCTATTCCTCCTATTCTTCGTTAGGAAACATCATCGTAATGACGCCTCCATCGTTTACTACCCAAACCTCTACTCCGGCAAACCAGAAAACCTGTAAACTAAGCAGGCTTGGATCATGTTCTTTTCTTGCGTCAACCTGCTGCCAGATTCGTTCAATCTGACCCATGGTTAACCTTTCCGATACTTGATCTGTAATCTTTTTGATTTCCTGCATTAGAAATCACCTCCCTCATCAAGCAAATCCTGATGCTTCTCAACAAAAGATTCTAAAGTTTCAGAACCATTTGGTTTAAAGCCTTTAGCCATAAGTTTATAAACGTTCTTCATTAGATTTCTTTCTTCCCAGAGAGCGGATAAGCCGAATGCCTGCTCCGGAAGATCCTCTTGATACGTTCTGTATTGAGAATCTCGGCTGCTTTGATACCTTTCCATACAGGCATCCGCGCGTAAGACCCCATCCTCAAATTTTTCGTTTTTCTTTAGTATTTCTTTTTTTACTTGGCTCATGTGAGCCTCCTTTCTTTTGACGCCTAAAAATCCAAGCCCAATGATTTGAAGTGATTTCTGAGGCAAACCACAGAAATCACGGTCTTTTGTCAAGAAAACAGGTAAGCCCGAAAGGAGCGAGCGATAAGCGAGAGAGTTTCCTGGAGTCCTTGAGAAAAATTGAGACTCCCCGAAGGGGCAGAATGCTTCTGATACCTTGCATCTTGAGGCAGACCACAAGTGCAAGGTAGAGATGAATTATTCTCAAGGATTTTCTTGCACAAAAGTCAATCTTGGGCTATTTTTACGGCGGAGAAGAAGAAAGAGGCGTAACTTGAAGACAAAGAAAAACAGAAAAGAAAATTTGAGGATGGAGAGAAAAGCGCGGAACCGTGGAAAGGCTGGAATTCTTAGCTATCCGCTCTCTGAAACGCTGCCTTTATTTGGGCTGATTTAAAATTTTCTTATTTTCAAACCCCTTTGCCCGGTATTCGATTATGTGGTAATGAATTGAGCCTTCTGCATCAACGTATCCAAGCGTTATATCAGCCATTTTGATATCGCTGTCCAAAGTCAAGTCATCGAAGTTTTTAATCTGCCTGTGTAATTCCCTGAACCAGTTATCGACTTTCATATTTCCCGTCCTTTCTTTTAATTAACTTCTTAAAATTATCTATTACCCCCAAGCACTTAAAGCTCACGGCGGGCGGTGGCCTACGAGGCGCCTTTTTCAACAACCCTCTCGAAGGCTACCGCACGCCAGTCCCAATCAAAATCCACCAAACCACCCAACCAACAAAACCCTTTAATCAGGGCGGGGCGAATTTAGCTAAACTATACTTAGCTTCCGGCTGGTATTTGCAGGCGTCCTTTCTCTTCCGGGTAATTCTTGACGTATTTTGCTATTTTTTCGCAGGAAGAACATATATCAGCTCCATTGCAGACTTCGCAAAAAGGAAGCACTCCCTGGATATTTAAGCCAGCAGTTTGCTTGCAGGTCTTACATTTGAAAGTTTCACACGCCTGACAAGCCAAATACGGCATACCCATGTGAGGACAATTTTCACAATCAGCTGTTTGGCAAAATTCACAGGGATTTTCCTCATCTTCAAATTGTGAAGATGCCTCCGGCAATAGCTCTCTTGTTCTTTCGCTTATCTTTGAAAGATCAATCCCGGGCAGTTCAATTAATTGAAGCTGAATTTTTATATAGCCAAAACCATTACAGGGGAGTTTTATCCTTTTCGTGGCAATGCTGCCTTTTGCATTAGCGATGACGATGCTATAAGTATAGAGATTTCTGGCATGGGCGTCGTCTTGCGATGAATGGAACGCCCCCATATCATGGTGCGAATGGATTATCCCGTCTCCTCCTAATTCCTCTTTGAATTCGCAGTCAACTGAACCTACTTCCTGCTTTGGGATCTTGAAGCTGGTTATGGTGTTATCTTTCACCCAGAATACCGCGCCCCACTCCTTATCCCCCATGCGCTGGCTGATATAAGTCCATTGACTCCAGATACTCCAGGGTATATTTAGGGTTTCTTTATGGTCATGGTCGCTGCAAAAGCCGCATTCACCGTAATTCTTTATCTTTACATCTAAAATATTGCTTCTCTTTTCTGTAGCTTGCTCTAAAGTAAACATTTTATTTCCCTCCTTTCGCTTTTAGCCATTTTTTAAGGGCTTCCAACAGTTTTGAATCGGTGATTTCTCCTGTTTCAATCTCACAAATTATCCAGTCATATTCATTATTCTTTGCTTTTTCTTTTATATCTTTTATCTCATCATCGCTGTAATGTTCATCACAATCAGGGCAGTATCCGTAATCAGAGCCGTCAGGATCAATCCTTGAGCAGTCTTCACAGTAACCATAACTGTCAGGTATGTGTTCTTCGATGTTATCCAGGATGTTTCCTTCGCCTTCGTTTCTTGCGTCATCTAGGATTTTGGGGCAGATATGAGTTGAGTGCTGGATATGAAGTTTTCCCAGATCATCCATAAGGCAAAGTTCCTTGTATGCCCTTGAGGATATTCCTGCCGCAGCTGCAAGCACTGCCGGTATTACCCAGGAAGGCGTTACTGTATAACCCTGTTCTTCTTCTGCATCCTTCAAGGAAAGCGGGAATGTCTTTGAGACATTCAAGATTGTACCGTCATAGCCTATTCTCTGGTAGTTAAGATCATTCTTCTTGCAGAAAGCACATATTATCTGCTGGCTTTTTAAATTATCCGTGCAGCAGAATATGTCGCCTCGCAAAATCTGGCAGTCTATTGGCTTTTCAATACGTGAATCCTGAATCTCAATCCTTATTCCTTTTCTCACCTGGCAGATGAGTTCTTTCAAGGCTTCCGCTTTCTTTTTGCCGACAGCTTTTTCTTCTAAGAGAAGCCTGTTCAAGTTGGATACTTCAACTATGTCAGAATCAATTAAAATCAACTCTTCTACTCCTGACATAGCAAGAAGAAGCGCAGTCCAGAAGCCTGTCCCGCCACAACCGACAATTGAGGCGATTTGCGGAATATTTAAACCTTCTACTAAGTTCTGTCTTTCGTAAATAGCAAGTTCTGGCATATTTCTTCTCTCCTATATGATTGACTCAATTAAACCCTCATCGCTTAATTCTTTGAATTTGCACAACACATCTTTGTCTTTATTTGACAAAATGTTCCAAAGAGTTGAGTATGTCTTAGGCAGGATCACAGTACCCAAAGATTCAAGGTTTATAACCCGGAACGACTTGATTATTTTTAGACAGGCTTCCTTTAAAAGCCCTAAGGATTCAGGATTAAGGTATTGGATTTCACCGGTGCAGATGGTGTGCCCCTTATCGGTCAATCCAAGATAGTGAAAACCTATCTCCGGTTCTGATACAAAAGCTATAAAGCAGCCTCTCTGGTCATAGATGCCGTAAATCTTAAAGGGATAGTATTTGATAGGCGTCTTTAGAAAATAGGTTTTATCCTTATAATAAAGCTTGTCTATAAGCAGGAGGCCAGAATAGCCCTCTATAAGCATATCGTCTTCCTTTATCATGCAGCTATAGCCTCCGGTAAAGGGAACCGTAAAGATGCCTTCCTTCAGGCCTTGGACAAATTCCCGCCAAGAGGTATCAATTTTTTCGATAAGGGTTGATTTCTTTTTAGCTTTAACGATCAATTCTGTATCCATCATTGCTTTCAAGCTCCTTTAAGCTTTAAGAGAGGGAGAAAAAGTTTCTCTCCCTCTCTTTTTAGCTTTTTTTCTAGCCGCCTGCTTTGACGTATCTTTCCACTTCGATATCGTGGCCGTCAAAGGTCGCAGGCAGGTTGTCGGTAGAGGTAACCTCTTCGCCGTCTACCAAGATGGTAAAGGAGTCAATGCCTTTTTCCTGCAAGAGGCGGGTTAAGGTGTCCTTTACGGCATCGCCCTTTTTTACCTCGAGCTCTTCTCCTGCTATTGTTATCTTTGTCTTTTCGTTTTTCAGTTCGTTTAAGTTCATTTTGTTCTGTCTTTCTCCCCGTATAGCCGATAGGACAGCTTTTAATTTTTAAATTCTTTTAAGCCTGGTAGGCTGCAAGAACCACTTCTTGCAATTCATTTTTTGCCTCAGGCGTTAAGAATTGGACGGTATCGTAATACTTACCGTCGCCAGCTAAATGGGATGGCATAGCTGCGAACAGCCCGCCCTCTTTTTTAGCCATGACCCTGATGCCTTTGATTAAAACCGCGTCAGCGACTTTAATGTCAACAAAGGCCTTCAGGGAGCTTTCGTCTTTTTCGACTTTATAAACTCTGGCCACTTCAATCATGGTTTTCACCTCCTTTCGATTTGTTTTTTGTTTTGTTTTTACTTGGCTCATGTAAGCCTCCTTTCTTTTGACGCCGGAAATTAAAACCCAAGAATATGAAGTATTTTTCCAGGCAGCCCAGAAAAATACGGTCTTTTGTCAAGAAAACATGGAATGCCCGAAGGCAAACGACGCAAGGAGTGAACCTTCCTGGGAGTCCTTTGGAAAAATTGAGACTCCCCTATAGGGGCAGAATGCTTCTGATAGCTAAAAAGCCTTTCCGAGGCAGACCACGAAAAGGCTTTTTAGATAGAGATGAATCTTCCCAAAGGATTTTCTTGAAAAAAGTCAGGATTGGGTTATTGTAGGCGGATAAAAAGAAAGGAGGATTACGTGACGACAAGAGAAAACAAAAGACAAGGAAGGAAGTAACTGATTGAAGTAGCGATTAAGGGTAGCTAAAAGATAAAACGGACTGTGAAATTTTTCTTAGCTGAATTAGAAGACCGAAAAATATATATATTCTGGGTAGCTGAAATTGAAAGGAAGACATCACCTTGAAAGTTGAAACGATTGAAGAGTTTGTTAAAGCACCAAAGGTAAGACCTGCCGACTTACGGATCTACTTATCCTTGAAATTGACTCTGCTTGTACTCAGACTGGAAATATATTAATGGGACTATCCGCATAGCTTCAAGGATCTTTGGTCCGTGGCATTTTTTAAGCCTTTTTCCCGAATTGCATGGGCATATCTTATCTCGACTATATTCTCCAGAGGCTAATATTTTAAGAAATTTCTGAGCAGCAGTAAAATCATTGGTATTAAAGAACTCACAATAAAATTCTATAACCCCTCGTCCATAATGTGAGCGCTCACCAAACGGCATATGGCCTGTTTTTTTATTGAAACAAAAGGAGAAAAGAAACGGAATCACTAAAAACTCAACAAATCCAATAAGGGTTTTACATTTACTGAATTTTATCCAATTATCTACTGGCGTGCCTAAACATAATGTATCGTTTGTGTAATGATGAAAATCGCTCGGTATCCTTCCCCCCATTTCTTTAACTGAGGGCATCAGATCTGGGTAGCTAGACGGGATCGCGATGAATAACTCAAAACCATCTTGGATTCTTACTTTTTCGAATTCGGAAGAAAAACCCAGGAAACCAAAAATATAATAATTATCATCGATATGCTTAAGGCTCAAACCTGTATATTTCTCATGAAGTTCTTGAAATTGTTTCTGAATAATATCGTCATAACCAATACTCGCCATTGCTGCTCCATGGTTTCGAAGGACTAATTTTAACCTCAGGGTAAGATTGCGCAGAAGGCGTTTTCTGGTTACTAGTTCTATAGCCACATTTCTCGAGGACCTTCCCCATGGTTTTAATACCGAATATAACACCCAGGTACTCAATCATATCCTTAGTTGATGTTTTTGTTAGAGCCTCCTGCAAGTCTTTTTTAATCTTTTTCAACCAATCATAAAAGCTTTTCTCAAGCACAGGATCATCTAACCATTTATCTGCAAAGTTTTCATCTGGTTCAACAGGATTTCTTATAACTGTTTTAGTCCCATTTTTTTCGATATGTTTATCCATATTATCTACTATACGTATTAATGCATCAGCTAACCCTAATTCATTTTGATACGCGTGCGCCGCCAAGGTGGTTATAATCATCGAAGTCGGCTTGATCTTAAAATCTTTTTCGAACATAATATCACGGTGCCGCTTAAGAAGCTGAATAGTTTTCTGTAAGGGAGTTCTAACTTTGTAAACAGGAACGGCTTCTATTGAAGCATATAAGCGCTTTTCAAGAAGAGATATAGCCCCTTTCTCAAAAATGGTTCTCATTCTAAACTTGAACCATTCTGCATACCCCTTAGGATTAGTTTTTAACCAATTATCGTCAATACGATCATAATTACCCAATGTATTATCGGTAAGACAAATACTTGTCTGCAGTAAATTCTCCCTTATTCCTGATTCAAGCAAATGTTTTTTGTAGGGCACATCTTGCTCTGGAATAGAAGCTAAAAAATCCATATGGAAATGAACATCATCTTCATATTCAATTCTCCAGCAACGTCTTTTATTCTCGGGCTTACTCTTCATATTTTTAGCAAGAGAGTAATCAGTTAACTCCTTACCGATTTTTTCCTTTAAGTCTTTTTGTGAAATCTCATTTTTAAGATAATTTAAACAACATACCAAGTCAATATCATATCTGTCTTCTTCTGATGCAGGTCTAACTGTAGTTCCCAAAAGAAATGAACCTTGCGTATATATTTCAGGATTTCGATCTTTTAATGATGTACTCTCCTGTAACCACTTTGTTACCGATTCATATCGAAGTCTCGCTTCTTCAAATTGAGAATCGGAAATCTTTAAGGAATCCGCATATTTCTCTAATACATCATCCAATAATGTCATGCGATTATCTTGCATCATTCTAACCTCCTGTGTTATAATCCAAGAATTCTTGGATTTTTTGTGAATTATTTGTAAAATCTTTTTCTGCTAAAAAGACTAAGTTATTGTACTCATTAGGATCATCTAACTTTAAAGGTTTAGCTGATTTAAAATTAATTCTTAATACCTGATTTTCCTCAAATAAAAGCTTAAGCATGTTGGTAGTTGTTTGAGACTGCAAGCTAAGAAGCATACCAATAAATTTTTGTCGACCCCACCTTGCCAAGAATCCCCATCCTAAGAACTTTTTCCACCATCGGTCTGACTGCGAATAGAAATTTTCCCCTTCGCCTGTGCCAATTGACAAAATCATTAGATTATTTATATTCTGACCAAGACGACGCTTAGCTTCAATAGCCGCAATAAGAGCCGGATTATTTGCCCATAATCCTCCATCTGCTAAAAGAAAATTATCCATATAATAAGGATCAAAATAGGTAGGGGCGGAACAAGAAGCCAATACTGCTTTATAGACTAGTCTATTAGGATCACGAGAAAAATTTTTATCGTACGAAGATTTAAACACATGAACGCAGCCATTCCCGATATCAGATGCAGGCAAAACTAAAGGTATGTCAATTTGGCCTAGCTTTCGATCATCACCATAGAGATTTCTTAAGATGTTTTCTAAATCCTTATTATCATATCTGCTCACGAATAATCCAAACCAATGAAGAAATCGCTTCTTGAAGATCCGTTGACCATATTCCTTATAAAAATCTAATACTTTACTCGCAGTAAAGTTACAAGCTAATGATGCCGCGATGATTGCTCCTGTACTAGTTCCGGCTATTAGATTAAAACTTTTTAACCAATCAACACTATATTCTTCCTCAATGCGTTTTAATATATAAGCTGCATAAACACCACGATAACCACCACCGTCGATTGCTAAAATTTTAAATATTTTATCCATAGATAGTCTTTATTAATTTTTTAATTGTTTCTTCTGTCCTCTTCAGGTGTCTTTTCGGTATCACCAATAGGTTGTTTATTCGTACCTTATTTCTGTCCCCCGCAAGGTACCGTCCGTTGTTATAATAATATGATCATCTCCTGAGGTTTTTTCAGAAGATTTATTTTGGTCGTCTCTGTCTGTCCTATAAATATTTACACCCCTGCTTTCATATCTCTTGATTACAGTTTTGTCAGGAAGCAATGTTCCTGAGAATTTCTTATTGCCGGCACATATTATTCCATACCTAGGTGAAACAGCATCAATAAAAGCATTCGTGCTTGCACTTTCACTTCCGTAATGACCTGCCTTGAGAAATGTGCTTTTTAATTTGCCATCATATTCTTCAACCATTTCCTTCTCTACGAATTTTAGGACATTGGGGGAATCTTTCCTTAGCTTACCTTCAGAATCACCAACAAGCAAAAAGCTTACCTCGCCATATCTAAGCCATATCACTATTGATGAATTATTGGGCTTATCTGCATGCCCATCTGAATGTAATACCCTAACTTCAAATTCAGAACCCCAGTTAAGACTATCCCCTTCTTTCTTTATTAAGGTACCCACTAATGGCTTGTAGTAGTGACAATCTTTCTCTTGCTGAGCTAACTTACAAAAAGTCTTTTTGTATAATCTTGATTTTCCATTATAACCGGGATCAAGAATTGCCTTTATTTGATACGCTTGAATAACAGGTATTAACCCTCCAACATGATCGGCATCACAATGAGTCATAATCATCAAATCTATAGGCTTGTTTTTCTTTATCCCATGACTTTCAAGATAAGGGATAATTACTCTTTTGCCCTCTATTCCTTCGCCTCCGTCTATTAGGATTATCTCACCTTCATATTTCCCATTGCCTTTTATGCCGTCATCGGGAGTTTGAATCAAAATACAGTCACCATGGCCTACGTCTATAAACGTTACCTTAAGGGGAGTCTGGGCGTAGAGGAAAGAAGAACATAGCAGCGTGAAATAAAAAACAAAAATCTTAATTTTATGCTTTTTTATAAATATAACCATAGTTACATTTTGGCTTTTCTAATGGAAAACCCATTAATATGCTCACAATCTTGAGTATCGTTCTAGGATCAAGCGTTATGCCGTCCTTTCCTGTGTGTGTAGCTCCCCCTATCTCAAGGATTTCCACCTTGCTTTTATAAAGATCAGAGTCTAAGTCTTTTTTGCTTAGTCTTGCGCTCTTCATAACCGCCTGATCCACCGTACCCATGAAACAATAAAGCTCTTTAACTCTATCCAAGAGTTTCTTTCTTATTTCAGGCTGATTTGCATACTTAATAGGCATCTGGTCAGGATCCAGGTTCACGCATTGCATTGCATGATGCGGCGAATAATCTTTGAATATAGGACCTATTTCTCCTAGCTCGCTGCCTTGATGCGGTGTTGCGACAGTAATCAAGCTGTTGATTTTCAAAAGAGGAGGAGTATCATCAATTATGGCCGCAACAGAATCTAAACCGCCCATGCTGTGCCCTATCAAATCAAACTCCTTGCTCTTTCCTATCTTAGAGAAGATTTTACTTCGAAGAACAGGTCCGAAATCAAGGAAACTCTTGCACCCCCCAGATTCCTCTTCAGAGAAAGTTATGTATTCGGCAGAATCGCAGTTTGTGAATATCTCTGAAAACCTTTCTTTTGCAGAAATCCCCAATTTCTTGTCAGTGGTAGTCCACCAAGTGTTATTCTCATCAGTCCAGCCCGGTACAAAGAAAACGGGTCTTTTCAAAGTTAATTTTTCCTGCGTAAACTGCGTCAGTCTATTTAAAGCGTTCTGTTTTTGCTTTTTTCTTTCTTCTATCATTTCTTGTACTGGACCTGTGGTAGACATGGAAACTCCTTTCTTTTGTTATGAAAACAACTGTTCTCAAAACAAATTGTTAAAGCTTTAATGCTTTTTATCTCTTGGTGGACAAGAATCGTTACCTGGAGGAACCGTATCGCTGTCTCGAATCGGCCCCTTTGGGCTATGTATTTTTACTTCACCTCCACCACTGTTCGCCGACATCTTTTTCGCTGCTTTCTCAGCCTCTGCCTGCGTATCATAATAACCGGCAACACGATCGGACTTTTCTCGCTTTGCACGCCAGTCACCAGAATCCTTGTCTTTTGAAACGTGATAATTTGCCATTTATTTACTCCTTCCTTAAATTAGGTATAGTTGCTATAACAACACCTTGAATCTGAAAATCATCAGTTAAAATAATTGGTTTGTTTTTTTTATTGGAAGATTTTGGCTTTAAAATAATCATATTGGGAGCGAGGTGAAACTCTTTAATTGTCGCCTCGCCATCAATTAATGCAACAACTTTATCTCCTTCATTAGCTGTTGGCTGCTGTCTAACTAACACAAGATCGCCTTCATTAATTCCTGCTTTATCCATCGAATCTCCTCGCGCATGCAATAGATAATATTTTGCCCCTGGCTTTGCGAGAGAAGTAGAAACAGAAATAAACCCTTCTATATTTTCTTCTGCCAACATTGGTGCCCCACAAGCTACAACGCCAACCAAAGGAATATTAATGGTTTGAGCATGCATAGAACCAAGATCTGGATTCAAAACGAGGTGATAATCTCCGTCTTCAAGCTTTTTTATCACACCTTTTTCTTGAAGTTGCTCAAGAATAACCTGAATTGACCGGGGTGATTTGTAACCAAGATCAACCATCAATTCCCTAATAGAAGGAGCTCGAGAACGATGCATAAGCCAATTTCTAATATGACGGATAGCCTCGATTTGCCTTTTTGTAAACGTATTTTCGTTCTTCATACATACAAGTGTATACTACCGTATGTATTTTGTCAAGTAAAACAAACACCCAACAGAAGCAATATCGTTTGAATTATATTTGATAGAATTATTTAGTTTAATAAAATTCGCTTCTAGTAATGCAGACTTGGGGATAGGCGTAAATAACTATACTCTCAGTTCGCAGAAGATAAAGTCTATACTAAGCCTTACTCTTAAGACTGCTACAAACCGAACAATGATTTTGTAACCTTGCTACTTCTTCATTATAAGCTTTTCTAAATTCAGGATTCTTTAAAGACTCTTCATCGATATGCTGGCTTACTGTTTTGGGAATCATTCTTTTTCTTTTTTTAGATTGTGGTTGCATCTTATCCAGCAAGATTACGTTCAATCTCTGCTATTAGTATCTTTGGAAACCCCTTTATAATCATATGCTGATTGACAGGAAGAAAGGTTTTAAGCTCTTGTCTGAAATCAATCCTCCCGGATTTGACAACCTTTAGAATCTTTGCCTTTAATTGTTTATCCTGTATAAATACTTCCTTAAAGGCCATGCGGCTACGAAGAATAAAATAAAGATCGTAGAAATCCCGCGCCTTTTGGCGCGTAAGACAGGCTTGGATTTTTTCGGTAATAAGAATCTCTTCTTTAAGATGAATAAGCGTATAGGACACAACAAGGTCGGATTGGATGAGTGCCGCTGCCCCTAACCCCTTTTTACCAGGCCGTAAAGAAACCTCTACTTGAATCCGGCTTTTATACTCACTAGTATTAAACTGGAATATAGCGAGGTATCCGCCGGATGTACTTTTTGACTCAATAATCTCAGTTTGGATACCTTCCATTTCTATCTTAGTAAGGGCTCCTTCCATTAGGGTTTCGATACCTTTGATCGTAATATTTACTCCGGTAAAATCTAAATCTTCCGAGAACCGCGGACTCTGCCAAATGATCCGCAATGCAGTGCCTCCCTTAAAAAGCAGACTATCGGAACCCTTTTCCTGATAAAGCCGAGAAAGAAACAGCTGCTGAAAATATTCCCGCACGACATTATCTA
Organism: uncultured Planctomycetales bacterium; assembly: GCA_964427405.1. Classification (GTDB taxonomy): domain Bacteria; phylum Omnitrophota; class Gorgyraeia; order Gygaellales; family Profunditerraquicolaceae; genus UBA6249. The sequence goes on from CAYRUB010000001.1 coordinate 173,240, forward strand.
TTGTCGTCTGCCATGTTTGAGCTAACTTTTGAACTTGTCTTTTTTCAATCATAAGATATCCTTAACCAGTTTTATCAAGCCCTTTTTGCCAAAAAGTTTTGCATATTCTATTACAGATTTTTTCTTTATGTCGCGGACATTAAGACGCTCATTAAGAGTTTTTCGATTAAGACTAACAAAATAAAGGTAATCTGCGAGGGCCTTTTCCGGTTCGGCCATAAGAACAGTCATATCCCCTATCTTCTCTGTTCTATAGCCGCGATAAGCTGGTTTTTTAATGTGTGAATAAGTAAAAGACTTATTATTAACAACAAATTCCCGGGTAATCCGGGTTGTCACTGATGTTATTGTGTAAGCGAATTCAGGAATAATGCCATAATGGGAGAGGGCGTATTCAAAAGAGATGTAACTAGGCGCATAAAGCCTATTGGCAATAGCTTCATCTCTTGGCTGGTCAATTCTTAACGCATAAAGCCCATTTCTTACTTTAAGAAAAAGGTCATCGCAGTGATCCTTAATAAACTCCTGCGTCGCACGCAAAGAGACACCAAAAACTCTCTGGAAGTCCGATGGAGAAAACAAACGGACTCCTTTCGCCTGAAGATGCTGCTGGACATATATTGGTTTAAGTTTTCGCTCCATATGACGCTAAATGTTAAATGGGTATCTGGAGCGATTATACCTCATCTTTTGAGTTATGCAAGCCTTTTTTGGGTCATTGTCAAGCCAAAATAGAAATGTCCGGTTCTTACCAAAATAGAAATGTCCGGTTTTAAACCTTTACCAAAAGAGCTTCATGCTGCGCGCTCTGCCGCAATCGCAGAGCCTCATACATCTGCCGTTTAAAGGGATGATCCATGGGCGGACGGTACATTTCCCGTTTTATCGGCTTAGATTCCCGTTCGATCACCGGCTTAATGGTAATCGGCTTATACGTCAAATAGCGATTATTGCCAAAAATCAACATGGTACCGTCAATACGCTCTTCAAGAATAACCTTGCGGCCGGGATTCCTGTCTTTAATCTGGTACAGCTTCTTTTTGTAAGCAATGGTAAAGTCATTACGGACTACCCTCTCGGTCTTAATACACAAGATTGTATTTAAATTGATGCCCGCCGGTACCGGCCGGTGCATATCTGTTGAGTCTGCCGGAAGCACGGCAAACCGCTTATTATGCTTCGGCCAGTAACTCTTTAAGAACATATTGGCCTCGGGTATAGACTTAATCCCCGCTAATCGCAGCTCTTTAACCAGGCGATCCTGATCCGTCTTAAAAGAACGCTCGATCCTGCCTTTGGCAGGAGCTGAATGCGCATGGATTACTCGTATATCCAGCTCCCCGCATGCCCTCTCAAACTGGCTAAGATTGAACCGATTATTCAACTCATCTTCTATCGTTTGCCTCTGCCGGCCTGTATATGTTGAATGCCGATCAACGCGTATATGCTTTGCGGCAAGCCGTTCTCTTTAATATAATCCAATAACCCCGCAAACGCAGGCAGTGTTCCTTCGTGTTTATAAAAAGATCCACTCTTGTTACTTGTGGCATCGTCAATATACCCCATAAGAACACACTCCTCTGCCCTGCCTTCAAGCCAGGGATGATGCGATCCGTCCATCTGCAGCATCTCTCCGCGGTAATGTTTTCGCTCCCGCCAATGCCGATATTTGCGTGAGGCCCGTTTGCGTTGCCACAATCCTTCTGCAATAAGCTTCTTGCGTAACGTCTCGTCGCTTATCGTAATCTTGTGCCGTTCAAAGAGCTTCTCAGAGGCAAACGTCGGCCCAAAATCGCGGTATATCCTCCGGTATAGACTCAGGATCTTCTCCCATGCCCTGCTGGTTATCCGCCGTTTGGATGCCTTCCCGCGCAATCCATGCACCAAACCTTTTTCGCCTTCGGCTCGATAATGCACCGTAAGCCGCCGTATCTGACGCTCACTCAAGCTAAGTTGCTCACCGGCTTCTTTTTGTGTCAAAGAACGTTCTAAAACTTTACGTATAATATGTACCCGATTCAGTTCCTTCTGGCTCATCTGTACAATGTCCTCTCCCATGCTTAACCTCCCTTAAGAAGGTTACCATGGTTTTGTTAACAGGACATTCTTACTTTGGCCAAATAGGACATTATCACTTTGGTATTACAGCCTTTTTTGGGTCATCGCAGGAGTTGTTCATTCCTCCTCTCCCTTACTTTCAGATACGGGTAGATACATCTCCTGCTTATCCTGCTTTTCAGTAGTTTCATCGAAATACGAAGTAGTACCGTCATCGTTTATAATGGTGTTGAGTTTCTCTTTCTCTGATTCTGATAAGATACCAGACATGGCTTCGTTGTAGTCTTTGTAGATCTGTCTTTCCTCTTTAAATCTTTCTAACTTTTCCTTCAGGTAATCATAATCCCTCTCAAACACGCCTCTCTGCACATCATCCAATCCTGGCGCGCGCATAGCTTCCAACAGGTCATCCATTGCCTGCCTGCATTGAGATATAGTTTTAAAATAAGCTATGTCAGAAGATAGCTTGGAAACAGCAATATATTGTTTTGCCTTAGGCATTAAGGTGATGTTTCTGATCTGCTCTTCTGTCACCGGGTTATTAGGCAAAGATAGCTCTTTTAAAGAGTCATTAGATAATGTTTTTGAATTCAAGTATCCATCCGTAAGGGAAAACAGCTTATTAGAGGTATCAGTTCTAAACTCATCGTTTACTTTGTAAATGGATTTTTCTCCCTTATTGTTTTCAATCTGGGATGCAGTAATTGTGGTTTCACCTACCACTGACTTAACAAAATCTTTCCTGTCATCAGGGATACTTATCTTTTTAAAGATATCGGAAAGCACATTAATCTTACCTCCCTGTGCCAAGGGAATGCCTTCGGCATTCTTCAGGAAGGCAAAAGGGTCTTTATTTTCTTTGCAAGCTTTAAGAGCGTTGTCTATATCCAAACCCGTACCGACCTTTTCTTTAACACACTCACTTTCGCTTTTCTTCCTTAGCTTATCCATGTATTCACCGGCTGCCTTCTCGATGTCTTCGCACTGGGCATACCTTAAGCCTAAGCGCATATTTGTCATGGCATTAAAATGCTTGATGATATCAGCTAAAGTCGGTGAAACATACTCCAATAATAGCATGGGCGCAGCTGCCATGGCTTCGCTGGAGATACCTTTCATATAATCCGCCAGAATCTGCTCTGAAAGTACGCTATTAAAGCTTGAGGCAAGGTCAAAACCGCTGCATCCTTTTGAGCCGCTAAGAATAGAATAACCTACTCCCGGCTCATCAGGCGGGACATTAGGATGATAATCAATACCTCCGCGGTAATAGAATCCGGTCCTATCTTCGGAAATAGCGCTATCAATGGTATAAAGGCTAGAGGCATCATCTTTAGAGAAGATATCGGCATAGCTTATATGTGTTAGAGCCAAAATGAGAATTAATAATATTAGGACTTTCTTCATTGAAATAGCTTTAATATCCTCTCCTCATCCATAAATCTAGATAGAAAATATCTCTGCTTTTTTTTGTTAAATACCGCAATGCTTGGATAAGAATTAATCTTAAAAAGTCTGCTCATGCCGTTATCCTGTCTTGCCGGAAACCTAAACTCCTCCAATTCTCTGTCAGAAAAACCTTTGGTAAAGGCCTCAATTCTTATTTCAGGATGATTGAGGTAGATATCCTCTATCACCCGGGATTCCTTCTCGCAAGTCGGGCAGCCTTTTAGCATAAAATAAAACAGGTATCCTGTTCCGGCTCTAGTGTCATCGCTCGAATCTTTAAAAGTTTCGCTGGATTTAAGCTCAAGCAGGCCTTTTGTTTCCTTCATTACATCAATCTCCTTTGCTTCTTTCTTTAGCAATTCCTGGGCTAAGATGAATTTCTTGATCCTTTTTAAATTCCACTGTAAATACGCCTTTGCGCTTTCCGGGTCAGGCTTATCCAGAAAATCCCTTACCTCTTTAGGCGGGACATAGATAGTTACCTGTCCTGAAGGGCTGATTATCGGCTCAGCCCATTCGTCCGAAAGGATTTCGGAAGAATTGTTAGTATCTGCTGCTGCCGGTTCATTCTGCACCTCTGTCTCTTGGAAAAAATCAATCCGTCTATACTGAAAGATATTTTCTGCTTTTGCCAAAACAAGATGAAATAGGAAAATAATAAACATAAGAATAAATAGTCTCATTTATAAAGTTTTGATATGAAATCATTAAAGTCAGATAAACCGGTTAGTTTTTGCTGGCTGCCGTTTTGAGTAATGATGTAAACCGGTGTCTTAATGATATTAAACTCTTTTGTAAGGATGCCACTTAGGTCAATGCTTAATTCAATACCAGAGCCAAAAAACTTCTGTTTAGTAAGCAGCTTTTGTTTTAAATTGTTCGAACTTCCGGTAATAACTCCCTTAACTTCCCAGCTGGGGTTATTATCCTTAAATCTAATCAAAGAACTAACCGCCTGGTCAAAAGAACTGTCGCTAAGATCGATAAATAAGGTAATCTCATTGCCGCTGGCATTCTTATTGAGATTGTTGGAAATCTTCTTTTCTATTGCTGCAACTTTATCTTTTAAATCCGGATTCAAATTGAGTGGATCGCCTTTACATTCGCTGCAGGCGCTTTGCTGTATTGAAGTATCTTTTTCATCGAAAAATCCCGCAATTACACAAGCCGGATTGAATAATATAAAAATACTTAAGACTGCACTTAATAAATACAACATATTCTTCTTCTCCAATATACCCAGAGGTATTTACCACTAGGAGATAATTTCCCAGATTCCCAGGTTGCCGGATGCTGACCTATTTTGATGCAGCCGGATGGATTCGGATAGATTAACTCCAGCTTATCGCTTTCAAAAGAAGGAATAAAGCCTGTTGTTTCTAAAACAATGTGCGAAGTAGAACCCAAGAGCGAAGCAATACTAATTGCTCTAGTTGCAGCTATTGCGCTTCCCACCACCTCGCTCTGATGCGTAACAAAACCGCGCCTGGGGTAAGTCGCTCCCCAGAACCCCATGCACAGATCATCCAAAAATGCTCCTGTTGCAGCGCAGGTCAGGCCACTTACTGCTGAGGCGATACTTTTTGGATGCAAAACCTCAATAGCCCCTATACGCCATTCCGCAGAATCTAATTCCGAGAGATACTTGATAAATGAGCCCGTTGGTAATTTATCTGGACACTGCATATCAATAAAAGACATAATTTCATCCCTGAACGGGAATTCATACACGTGCGCTTCATTAAACTGCAGGTTAGTGCCGGTTATCTTACTAGAGCTGGATCCGCTTGAAACACCTACAGGCAATCCGGTAAGCCCGGACATAAGGCTTTTAGCCCTCTGAGCTGCCATATCAGCGATAACCAGCTTTAGCGAATCGATTACACTGTCACCCGGGCGCTTGACGGTTTCAATTAAAAGAGCTGGTTCCCAATACATGATTACGACCCCAGGGATACCAATAGGATTCACGCATACGCCGATTCCCCTTAGGTCTATGCAGTTTAAATTTACCATTCCCAGGATATCGATAGACTCAAGGGCAAAAGCTTTTCCTAATAAAACGAATAGGAACAAAACAATGCTGAAAGCCTTCTTTAATTTAGAGGTCATTGTTTTATGAGATTTTCATAATGAAGCAAAGGGCGTAATACGGCGGCAGTATGTTATGCGGCTGACCTCCACCCATGCTGCTGGTATTTGAAACTTGTGTTCCAGTACATAAAGGAGAACTGTGTCCATCATACCTGCTGTAGAATGTAGGTTCATTGTAAGCATGTGAATGTGCAGGCATCTCAACAATAGTTAAGATATGTTTTGCCTCTCCTCCAATCTTAGTTAATGAACCGGAAACATTCGTCATTGAAATACCACCTGAATCCTGCCTTGCTCCCACCACAAACCTGTCCCTTAAATCAGGGGTGCCATTCGTGCCATCGCAGAGCTGCCAGCCTGCAGGTATGGAAGCAACAGTACCTGGCCAGATAACGATTGAACCTATGGGGAGAGAATTATTTTGACTACCGGGTACAGGCACAGTGGTGCCGACAATAACGCCTGATACAGAAGTAGTAGGCAGGTCTCTTGCCACAAGATTAGTCCACTCTTGGGGCACAGTGGTTGATACCGTAAAAGCGCTTGTGTTTGAGGAAATAGTGTAAGCATTCTGCCAGGGATTAAAAGCACTCCAAGAAGGATTTAAGTATCCTGCGTTTTGTAAAACCTGGATACTCGCGGGCCAGGCGTTGTTAGTTGCGTAATACGATAATGCCGCCTGCTCTATTGTTGACATCTCAAGAGCAGTCTTTTCCCCAGCTTTAATCTGCATTCTTTTAATAAAGACAGGCGTAATGGATGAGGTTAGAATGACCAAAACCCCAAGAGCAATACAGAGCTCAATAAGGGAAAAACCCTTTTTATTGTTTATAGATGTATTTTTTCTCATACTTTAATTTCCAGGTTATTGATTCTAATGACTTAGTAACACTCACTAAATCGTTATTGCCTTGGTTTACCACCACAATTTCGCTACCGTAACCTTTAGAGGTGATCAGGCCTTTTGGCAGAAGTGTAGATACCGAAACACTTGATGTGTTGGAGGTAATTATATAAGCATTACCAAAAGGATTAACATCGCATGCCTCTTGCACCAGATAGCTGGGGCGTAGGTCGAATAAACTCACCGGCCACGCCCCACGCTCGCTGTAGAATCTCGTGCTTGCCAAAGCTATTGAATCCAGTTCTTCAAGCGCTCTTATGCCTGAAGCAACCTGGCGTATTTTTGCCGCAGAACAAAACACTGCGGAAATAAATACCCCTGCCAGCATAAGCACAAGGCTCAGTTCGACTAAACTAAATCCCCTCCTCCTTTTTAAAACGTTATCGTCCATGTTTCAGATGCATAGCTTGTTGCTGCCGCGCTGTTAGCAAACAAGGCGCTCAGGCGCGCCGCCGCAGCAGCACTTACGCCGGTAAGTGAAATATCAACCTTATTGGCGTCGGTGTTCGGGTCTATCGCGTAGTTGCCGCCCCAGGGGTTTGAACCTGTTGCGGAAAATGCAGCAGGCAGATACCCTGACGTCTGCAGGCCCGCTACGCTTATTCCGGTATAGGTCATACTACCGCCTGCAATGTAGCTTTCCGCAGCCGTCCTTAGGGCCTTGACCGATTCGGAAGCCGAATGCACCTTGGCATTCTCCCTGATACCGCTGGTTAAACCTACTGCCATGATCAGAAGCGCGATGATGCTTATGACCAAGACCAGTTCGATCAGCGTAAAACCGCTTTTCTTGCTCCTTAACCTCATTGCTCTCACCTCCTTTCTCCTAAAACTTAACATTGCCTCCCGCAATGTTGGAAAGATTGCTGTAAACCGGCGTGATGAATGCCGAGACAACAAATAACAGAATCAGGGCGCAGAACACTAAAAGCGCAGGCTGGATAAAACTCAAAATTACGCGCGTGCGCCTTGAAACCTTCTCAAAATAATACTTGGAAAGATTCTGCAGATACTCATCAAGCGAACCCATTTCTTCGCCTTTTCTTACCGAATAATATATGAATGACGGAAAGAAAGAATCCTTGGCAAGCGCCTGCCAGAAACTTAGACCGCTTGCGATGTAGTCTTTTAGCCTGCCGATCTTTTTGGCTAAGAACTGATAGGAAGTGGTTTCCTCAATCAGCGAAAGTGCATCAGCGATATTGATGCCGTTTCTTGAGAGGATCGCAAGGTTAGAGAAAAACACGCTGAAAGCCGCGTCTTTTGCAACCGGTCCGAAGAGCGGGATTTTGTAATAGTAAGAAGCAAGCCTTCCAGCTGGGCTTTTCCTGAACCTTGAATAAATAAAAATACCGGCAACAGGGAACAATAGGCAGACAAACCAGTAATCCTTCAGGAAATGGCTTAAAAATAAAAGCAGCCTGGTTGAGAAATAATTGTTCCCCCTTATGGGAAGAAGCGCTTCCAGGTGCGGAATTACCTTAAAGGAAACATAGAACATTATCCCAATGAGCATAGAGAATACGACTGCCGGATAAATCACAGCGTTCCTTAAACTGCGCAGGAATTCCGCCTCCCTGGAATAATACTGCGCCAGGTCAACAAAGACTTGCTCTAAGCTACCGGACTTCTCTCCTACCTTAAGCGTGTTTAAAACCAGCCAAGGGAAAACTTTTGTTTTCTCAAAGGCCTTAGCCAGAGAAAAACCGTTGGCAAGATCATATTCGATCCCCGATAAGGCTTTAGACAATACCTTATCAATGGATGACTCGCGCAGAGCGCTTATCGCCTCGTTCATGGCAATACCGGTTTTAAGCATATTAGCCAAATCCTCAAAAAATAAAGACAGACTTTGCGCCTTGACGGTCTTTTTTTCCAGGATAAACTTTATTGACTTAAAGAAATCCGCTTCCAGGGACAATATGTAATAATTTTTCTCTTTTAGCCTTTTCGCTATTTCTGGGGATGTCCCCCGCTCAAAGCCTTTGATTTCATTTCCGGTTTGAGTCAAGACGCTGTATCTGTAATACATCTATCCGAGTATCCTTTCCGCTTCTTCAAGTGAGGTTAGTCCTTTTAAAAGAAGCGTTCCCGCGTCCTGCTCCAAAGTTAGATACGCTTTTTCTCTCCATTTGTGCCTCAACTGGTCGAGTTTTCCGGAAGCAACCATGTCGCGGATTTCCTCGTCAAAATCCAGGATCTCGGCAATTACGGTACGCCCTTTATAACCTCCCTGGCAGTGTTCGCAGCCCCCTGCCTTAAACAAACGAATCTCATTTTCGTTTTCGCCAAGCAGGAGATTCTTAAAAGAATCAGGCATATTTTCCTTTTTAACCTTAACCCTCTTCCTGCAGAAAGGGCAGAGCTTGCGTATTAGCCTTTGGGAAATGACACAAAGAATACTGTTTGCGATATAAGACAGATCGATACCTAAGTCATGCAGCCTGTAAATGGAATCTACCGCGGTATTGGTATGCAATGTAGAAAGCACCCTGTGGCCGGTGATGGATGCTCGTATAGCTTCCTGCGCCGTATCAGCGTCTCTAATTTCGCCGATTAAAATAATGTTAGGATCATGCCTTAAGAAGGCTCTTGTGGCATGGGCAAAGCTTATGCCCTGTTTTTCGTTAATCTGCACCTGGTTTATAAGCGGCATTTTAATCTCCACAGGATCCTCAATAGTCAATACTTTTGTGGAGAGGTCTTTAAGCTGATTCAAGATGGCATAGAGTGTGGTGGTTTTACCGCTTCCTGTGGGCCCGGTGATAATGATAATACCGTGGGGCTTACGCACTATGCGGCGTATATTGTCAAAGTGCAAATCATCAAAACCCAGGTTGGGAAGAGTAATCAGGGTTTTATTTACATTCAAGAGCCTTAGAACAAGCGCCGGACCGAAAACAGAGGGAATGCTCGATACCCGGATATCCACGGAATGATCCGAATAAGTGTGCTGGAACCTGGCGTCATGGAAGCGGTAAAAGTCAGATACGGTAATCTCTGCGCGGCTAAAAACCACATTTATTAAGTTGTTATGCACCTCCAAAGGTATACAAAACTTAAAGTAAAGTATGCCGTCGATCCTGAAGCGTATGGTGGATATTTTTTCTTCAGGCTCAATGTGGATATCGGTGGCATTATGGATAATCGCGTCATTAAGCAGCTCATCCAAGAGCTCTTTTAGCTCATCGCCAACAACGCCTCTTTCCTTAAGCAGGTTTATTCTCTTGTCAATCTCCTGCTTTATTTTTTTGTTCTTAAGCAGCTCCAGATGCGCTCGGATTGTGCTTTCGCTGCCGATATAAAACTCTTTGTCGCGCAGCCCCAAGATAGCTAAAAGATCAGTTGCCTCGATATCAAAAGGATAGGCGAAAATAAAGCTAAGTCCGTTCTCTGTTTCAACCGGGACAAATGCCCTGTCTATCAGAAAATCCAGGCCTATCTTTTCTATTACCGGAAGGTCTAAGACATACTTTTTGTCAAAATACCTCCAGCCAACCTGCCTTGCTAATGCCCTTGCTATATCTTCGTCGCTTGCGAAGTTGTAATATTTAAGAATCCTTCCTAACCTTTGACCGGGGCTGGTATTCCTCTGAATAGTCAGGGCAAATTCAAGCTGCTCTTTGGTGATTACTTTAGAGCTTAAAAGGATGTTTCCTATTTCTTGTACAGGCATTTTAGTTCATGAAGTTAAGTTTAAACGAGCTTCCGTCAACCTGCTTAAAAGTCACACCTGTTGGCTCAATCTGTTCAACGGTCAACTTCGAAGCAATGGAATCTCCTTCCCTAAAGACATAAGGAGAGTTTTTTAAACTAACCTGTCCTTCTTTGAGATTATCCGCTATTACCAAAAGCTGTATTTTTATATCCGCAGGATCCACGAGGGGAGCTTTTACACTTTGCGTAAGCCCGCCTGGCACAGAAGAAACATCACCTTTCCCCTGTGGCAGAGCCTTGTCAATTTCAAAGATCTCTTTTTCCGCCTGTCTCTTCTTTAAAAGAAGATCACTTTTTTCAAGGTCAAGCTTGATAACTTCAAGCTCTTTTTGTTTATTTTCCAAAACCTCTCTGTAAGCCCTTATATTCTCTAGTTCCTGCTCGCCTGTATCATCAGCAGGCCTTGCTTTTTCTAAATCCGCTTCGGCTTTGACAGGATTATCTTCCTTGGGAAGAGTTTCATTTTCCTGCGCCTGAACCTTCGTTTTAGTGTCAATCTTATCCACTGCCAAGAGATTATCCTGGCAATAGCCAAACTTAAGACCTATTGCTGCCGCTACCAACACTGACAAAAACAATATTCGCTTCATTTTTTGTTTTCCTCCTTCTTTTTTAAGTCCCATAGAGCCGCATGGTTACAGTAACGATGCCTTTTTCTATGCTTACATCCAAAACATCAAGCGGCTTGGATTTCAACATTTTATAAAGCGCATCGAGTAAATACGAATTGCGCTGTTTTCTTAGATCAAAAGAGCATGCAAGATCAACATACTTTGCCCCCTTGTATTGAGACTCCTTGAAAAAGTTCCGGATATTTACCAGGTCTTTTGCGCCGATAATCTTAACCTCGCAAGGCGCGCGGTAATAAAAGGAGAGCTCTTTTATGTCGTTAAACACCTCAAGATAAAACTTTTCCAGGGAAAGCGGCTTCTCACTCTTATATTTAACTAGAGTTGCCTGCTCTTTTTTAATTTGGCTGATTTCGCTAACAGCGTTTTTTATGCCTCGGTTAATCGTGTTTATTTCCGAGGCAAGATTCCACAGCAATACCATTAAAGCCAAAAGCGTTACTACAAAAATCAGGGTTATTCTTTTCATAGGTTTCTTAATTTAGAGGGTGAACCAGCGGATCAAAAAAATAATCCGGCTGGTTCACGCCTTTTAGTTTGATTATTGTTGTTTCTGTTCTTCGGGAGCCGCTGCTGCGCCGGCTTCGGTCTTGTTCTGCTCTGAGAGAAAATTGATTTTCTCCATATCCAGGAATAACCACAAATCATCCTGCCCTTTTTTCGCCCAGGACGCCCTGACCGGCAGGTTGCAGACCTTTCCCACGAAATACTCGTTATGCTGTTTGCTTACTTTCCTTGAAAGCTTTCCGATAATAAACGACATTCCATTCACCTCCTTTTTAGAGAATATCCAGGGTGATTTTTAACCCCGGGTTGTCTTTAACCAAAATGTTTTCTTGTTTAGCTCCCTTAAAAACCTTTGGTAAACTCATTTTGCTTAAAGGCTTATCCTTTGAATCAAGGGACAAAATTGATTCAAAACTGTAAAGGCCGTTTGATGCTTGCCTTATGGTGATTAGCTCTGGGCTGTATTCAAACGGCAAAGTTTTAAGAAAAGCGTTAAGGTAATAAGGGAAATTTATTTTCTTCTTATTTCGTAAAATACTTTTGTATTTCGTTAGGTAATCTTTCTCTAGCGACTTGCTTGATGATGATGCTTCGAGCTGCAAGTTTCTTAAGCGGCTGGATGCCGTTTTATTTATGCTGTAAACCCCTAAAAGCACGGCTAATAACACTGCAATAACTCCCAGCATTATCCCAAGTCTTAAAACACGCTTCTTGGTAACCTCCAGTTCCCTTAAATGGATGAACTGCTCAGGAAGCATATAGTGCATGGAAAACTTACCCTGCTTTAATCCGGTCAAGGCAGGATGTTTGTCTTCAACATAAACAATATTCTCCTTTGTCTCGAAGCCGCTTGAGACAATCTCATCCAGTATTTCTTTGCTATTGGTGGCAATCAAAAATTTGATTTCTTCTTCGCTTTTATTCAGAGATTTATAATGTTCTTCGCTTCGCTTTAACTCTGTAGTAATCGTCTTTAAGAATTTTGTAAGCCTGCGCGGGGTGGTAAATACCTCCTTGTTAAAAATCGTAAGCAAAACCTGGTCGCCTAAATGATCCAGAAAGACTACTTTCTTCTTTTCATCCGGCAGGTTGTTGTTTCTAAAGTACTCCCTTAAAGCAACTGCGTAAGGAACCAGGAGCTTGACATTTCCAAAACCAAGATATTTATAAACCTCGTTAATCCTGGGTTTCTCAATGGCGATAACCTGGAAGAGGTTTTCGGATATTCTTTCCGACTGCGTCAGGTATTCACCTGTAAAAGCCGATGAAAGAACTTCATCGCGCCTTAAAGGAATCTTCTCCGGAGCAGCTACCTGTTTTTGCAAGGTATCTATGACTAAAACTAAAGCTTCCATAGATGAACCCTTAAAAACAGCCTGCATATCGCTCTTAGGGGCGATTCCGGTCTTACCGTCTAAATCGTAGTAAATATCATTATCAAAAATTAGGTAGTTCATCGTGATAATATTTTAGGGGTTATGAAGATTACCAGCTCTGTCCTGGTATTGGTTTTGCTTTTATATTCGAAAAATTTTCCCAAGAAAGGCAGACTGCGTAAAAGCGGTATGCCTTTTTCACTTACATTGTCATTAGAGGTAATCAGGCCTCCCACAGCGATTGTCTCACCGTCTTTAATCTTAACCAAAGTGTGCATGGACTTGGTTGAAGTCTTAGGCGCTTCAATTGTAGTACCCTGGCCCATGTCAATACTTCTAATGGCGTCCAGCGTAGTCACCACAGGGGTAAGCTGGACCAGTATCCGGTCATCCAGGATGCTGGCCATAAGCCGCAAACTCACTCCCTCCTGCACCTGGTCAGTGGTAGCGCTGGTAGCAGCGACACCTGTTCCGGTTGTTGTGGTTGTGGTATTGGCCACATAGCTGGTAACAGTGCCTACCTGCACCATAGCTGCCTGGTTATTAAGGAGCATTATCTTGGGCTGGGAAACCACTTCAACTTTTCCCTGCGACTGCAGCGCTTTAATGAGTGCGCTTAAGCCGTTAGATACAGTACCAGAATCATCCTTAGGCCCTGTAGCTGTAAGCGTAAACAACCCTGGAGAAACAAGGTTCTGCGCGGCAAAGTTGGAAGATAACGTCAGTTGTTTTATATCTCCTAAGTTCTTGTAAATTGCGTTCCAGTCTATGCCAAAGGTATTCTCGCGAGAGAGTGTCACTTCCAGTATTTTTACCTCAACCAGGATCTGTTTGTTGGTTTCGGTATTTACCAGGTCAATGTAGCTGGATATTTTATCCAAAATCTGCGGACTATCCGTAACCATGACTAAACCGGCAAGTTTATTAAAAGAATATTTTCCGCTCGCAGATACCATCTTCGAAAGATTAAGTTCAACATCCTTCCAAAAAGATAAGCCATCTTCTTTGCTCTCCACAAAAACCCTTGCCCCCACCTTGACACTCATATTGGAATTATTGTTAGCGTTATTATTACTGGCAAATGTGGTCGTATCATCGGCTTTTGTCCAGGATTCATTGCTGATAGTGTCAGAGAAGGTTTGCGTGTTAGGCGGCAAAGTTAACTTAAAGGTGCGCGTTTCCTTGGCAAGGATCACCAAATCCTTATCCTTTACCTTAAAGCCGTAGTTTAAAGGAAAAAGCAAGGTGTTTAACGCCCGCCATACCGGCACGTCCTGGGTATCAAGCGAAACATTTATATTTGAATCAATCTCAGGATCATAAACCACGTTATAGCCGGTTATCTCTCCTATCTTAGAAACAACAGCTTTTAAGCTCACTCCCTGGCTGCGCAGGGTAATCTTTTTATCAAAGACTTCCGGTAATTGAACCTTGAGGATTTCAGGTTTTGGTTTGGCAGTCTCTTCAGCGGACTTGTTTTCGCTGACTGCTGTTACCTGCGGTTTTTGTATCTCTTTCCATTCCTCAATGAGAATCTTTGTTTTCTGCTGCTGGCTTTGCGCAAGTAAAAGGCTCGGGGTACACAGTGATATCGCGAGTAGCGAAATTAAGGTAATTAAACGCATAAGGCTCTCCTCCTTCTTTTTTAATTGGTTTGTTTTCTTTATCTTTGGGACAATTTATCGGATAACCCTCATTTTTACGCCACTGGCTAGGGTCAATTACTACCGGCTCATTATGCTCGGGGATAAGCACGCCGTTTTCAATGTGCGCCGGGATTTGCACGTTTTGCACAATTGGGCTAGCCCAGTAAAAATAAGGAAAATCATTGCCGTAAAAATTTGAGGCGAATTCCTGTATATTCTCCCTTACTCCAGTACGGTAACCCGCTTCAAAATTCTTGCTTTTTCCGCTAAAGGTAGAACAACCGGCTAAAAACAAAAGTAAACTCACTGCCAAAAACTTTTTAATGTAACCCATAGGCTTTCTCCTTTACGCATTCGTTAATCGCTTCCAGATAATTTCCTGAATGTTTTTGAACTTTATTTTCCAAATAATCATTGTCTTTGGCATCACTTGTGGCTATCCAGTAAAGAAACGGATCAGGCACAAGCCTGATTACGCCGCGCGATGTATCCGAAATTACAAGCGCCTCTGAAAACTTGCCTTTCTGCGTCTCAACGGATTTTAAAAGCTCTATTTCCTTATCCGTCAAAGAAGCGAATGTTTTTAAAGAATCAACGACATTCGGCTCCTGTTTTAGAAAAACCTTGTTTGCGGCATTTGCCTGGATTGCAATGCCGGAAGCTGCTCCCACCAGGTCAGCTATCTCCTGAGTGATAGCCACGGCAGAGCAGCGGTATTTACGATAAGTCTTAAAAGAGTTAGTGATAAATTCAGCGGTGTTCTTAAGCCGCAATAAACTCCAGGCCTCATCAATAAGCAAGAATTTACGTTTGGGTTTCATTTCAGCTGATGAAACAAAATTAGTGATGAAATACATAATGTTTAGCAAGACCACCAGCTGCAAATCAGAGTGAGCGCTTAAATTCCCCAGCTCAAATACCGTAAACCTTGAACCTAAGTTAAACTGATTCTGTCCGTCAAAGAACTTTCCGAACTGGCCTTCCTTTGTAAATGGCCTGAGCTTTAAAGCAAGAGTGATGCCGATGTTTTCTCCAGTGCCAAGGCCTCTATTACAGGCGTGGCTTTTTAGCTTTTCTACGACGTCCGAAAGCGTTATTTCGGCATCGGGATTTTTTCTCTCTGCGTAGCTTGCGGCCACTGCTTTTTGCAGGACGCTTTCCTGTTCCCTATAAAGGCGCTCACGATCATCCCCTCCTGAGCACATCTCAGATAGAACCGTTACCAGAAAAGACATATGTTCCGGGTCAGGCTCTTTTAAGAAGGGATTTATGGTTACCGGATTGTTCAATTCGAACCTGATATACTGACCGCCTAAGATTTGGCAGAGCTTCCTATAAGAATCTCCTTTATCCAAAACAAAGAAGTGAGCATCCAGCCTTGAATTCTGCAATATAAAATCATTCACAAAAAAACTTTTCCCCGCACCTGATGCGCCGATAATGATTGCGTGCGGATTGGTATTGGAGTCAAAAAAATCCCAGAATACCGGCTCGCCTCTTCTGTTTAGATAAACTTGAGCGGGTGTTGATGTACCCTTGACTGAGCCGTATAAAGGAAGCATATCGGCTAGATTGCTTGAGATCATACGCCTGGTGCGCTTGACAAAGTTTTCAAAAGTGTGGTCAAAGCACAAAGGCAGACAGGATAAAAATAAAGATGCGCCGATTATCTCTTCCTTTAGGCCCTCGCAACCCATGCGCGAGAGCATATTTAAGATATTGGCAATGGAAGTCTCGCATTTATCCTTTGATTCCCCGGAAACAATAAAATGAATTCTCGGGTAAATTATTTTATGGCCTGAAGAAAAAGTCTCTCTGATCACAGAATCAAGTTCCTCTTTTTTCTCTACTGCCTCAATTGACTTATCTCCAAAAAAGTTAGAGCGCTGTGTAAAAGCAAAGGCTTTTTGTATTTTTATCCTGCTTATAGCTTCTTCCTGCTTGGGGATGTAAAAATTAATCACCATGATAAAATCTTTTAATAAATCCAGCATGGAAAAACGCGTTCCCCGGGTAAGTTCTGCGGTAAACATTCCGGTTTCCGTGGAAAGCGGAAGTTCTTTTAAGGTAATGACCTTATAGAGTATTTCCTCAAACTCAAATCCTTCACCACCTGCCTTAGGGCAGTTGTATAAAAACTGCTCTTCCAAAGGCTCGTTTTCCCTAAATACCGGCATAGGCAAAGAATCCGCACGTTTGGGGTTAAGTAGCTTATAAAGCAGCTTGTGAAGATTGCTTTCGGTTAACTTTAAATATTTGATTTCGCAGGACCTGAACACTCCTTCAACCACATCGGAAAATCTGGTCATGCTCTGGCAATGCACCAGAAAATCATCCGAGAGCCTGTTTTTGATTCTGTTTGTTCCGGAAAAATAAGATGCGATTTTTTCACCAAGGTTTGCATGCGTCCAGAAAGTAAAATAACGCAAAGTAAAAAAACAGCGTATTCTCTTTGAGGAATAGCTGCCGGTATGCTGCTCAAAGAATCCACCTCTTCCCTGTTTTAGGTGGGTAAGTTTTGCAAGGCCTGCCTGTTTAATAATCTCATTATCAAACCCCTTGGAGAAATCCGTATACTTTTGAAGTTCATCCTGAAAATCCTCATCGCAGATGAGGATAAACTGGCAGCTCACCAGTTCTTCAGGAAGCCGAATAATTATTCCTTCAATCACTTGGGCCAATTGCTCCAGATAAGCAGGAGATTTGGTTTCGCTTTCGATTAAAGAGACTTCCCAGACCTGGCCCAGGCTTCCGTCTTTTAACACAAAGAAGCCGTTTTCATAAGCGTAATACGGCAGGAGCTCTGTAAACGCTGTACCTTCCTCAAATAAAGCTTCCATGGTTTGCTGCTTGATCATTTTTTATCTATTTCCTTATATGGTAGTATTAAAGGGATCTTCGTTTCATTCTTGCTTTGGCTATCGATAAACCAGCTTGATTCTTTTACCATGATATAAATCCAGTGTCCTGCCACCAAGACTTCAGGAGCGGATTTTGATTTATGCGCAGGAATCCAGACAAGGCGCACATCAGCTGGTTCAACCACAGGCACATAGGGCTTTACATAGCCGAACGCCTGTTTTATTTTTAAGTTGTCCTTTATATAATTAACTGAGTCAGCTCTTCCGTTTGAAACAGCTTGCAGGTATACGTCCATCACCTTATTTGGGTTTTCCTTAACTAACCCTTTAGACGCAGCGCAGCCGCTAGTCATCAAAAGAGCCAAAATTACTGCTTGTAACTTCAAGGCCTTCAATTTGCACTCCTTTCTGGATAACCAAAACCGCTTTTTTCCCCGCTTCAATCTTTACCGCGGGGATCATGGCTTCTAATTGTTTCTGGTAATAGCTGGACATTCCTTGCGCGCTGTTAGCCAGGCCTGAGAACATGGAATAACGTCCGGTGTTTCCGGTAACATTTTTAGAGGTCTGCCCGTAGGCGCCGACAACGCTGGAAGTTTCTGATTCGGAAAGCGCTCCAGCGCCTCCAGCCAGGAATCCGGACAGGAAACTTAAACTCAATTGCTTTCCTGTATTGTAGATAAGCTCACCTGGTATGCCCAAATGCCCGTCATCATCAGCCAGATACCCTAAATTTGATTCATGTTCAAAGACTTTACCATCCGGTAAAACTGTAGAAAAACTAACTACCTGGATAACCGCCCTCTTTGAGACCACGTCTCCTACTGCCTTACCAATGGCAAAGGCACCTTTTAAAGGGACTCTGGTATTATTCGGGCCGTAAAAGGCCTCATCCACGCTGATTAATACCGGCAGGGGATTGCTTTCATTGGCAGGGGCATAAACGCCGGTAAGAAGAGTGCATTTGACAAAGCTGCCCAAAGGAAGATAAACGTACCTCTTCCCGGGAGCTTTTTCCTCGTTTCTTATTTCGCCGACCTTAGCCGTCTCTAAGTTAACCGATTGCTTGAGAGCTTGCGGCGTAGATACCGAGCCTATCAATGACTCTTCCAAGGATCCGGCGCTTTGCCCCCGCTCAATGCTTTTTTTCGATAAAGGATTTTGCTTGTTGGCATCAGACATCCTCTTATCAAGATCGATAACAATCTTGCTGACCTGGGTCTGGTTCTTGCGCAGGTCCTGGGAACTTTTTTCCACGGAAGCCATACGCTCATTTAAGGAATCGAACTTTGAAGAAATGTCGTAATACTGTTTTTCAATGCGGTTAACATAGGACTTGGTATCCACAGAGCCGGTTAAGACGCCCACGTCCTTATCCTGCCCGGATGAGGCGGCTTGTTTTCCTGCTGCCAGATCAAGGCTTTTCCTGATTTCTTTGGTTTCCTTGCTTCCTGCGAATAATAGGAACGCAAGTGCACCCATAAGAGTCAAAATAACTACAGCGGTAAATTTAGGATTATTGCGCGCTGCCTGCGGAAGCTTATTAAACCCGGGTATTTTATCTAGAGATATTTTCATTGGTTCAGTCCTTCTACAACCATATAAGCTTTTGTCATATAGACGGAAGTTTTCTTTTTAATATCGTGCGGCCGCGGTTCAAGTATTTGAGTATCGATGCTGATGGTTAATAACCCAGGAAGTTCGATGTGCTCAATTGGCACAACCAGAGGCTTCCAGGTCAAGTTCTCAAAAGTCAAACAGAAGGCTTTTACGTTATTGGAAAATTCATAAACCTCATCTATACTGATGCGTAATTTAGCGTTATTAAATATCTCCCTATGATTCAGTGTTGAGTTAACTGCGCCAGGCGGCTGCCTACCGGAAAGAAGGGCTTTCATCAGCTCAACCGTGTTTAGCGCATTCGCCTCTTCTTCGTTTGTCTGCTGATGATGATTATCAATCTTTATGCGGCTGGCTGCCCGGGCTTCATCCATGATCAGATGCAGGCAAAAAGATTCATTATCCTGAGTAACCACATAAACTTTAGAATCAAGGCTTTCCCGGGCCAGGAGAAACATCCTGTTTCCCAAAGTCTCAATCTGTAAGGCCTCGCTTGAAATGCTTTTTGTAATATTGGCGATCTTTTCCGGAAATTCCGCTTCCGTGATCATCCCGGTCTTTAGCCTTACAGTAATCTCAGAATTATAATCCGAGGCTCTTGAAATATTTACTTGTCCTATAAATAACAACCCGGAAATAATCAATAAAATAGAAATTTTCCTGAATATCGTCATTTTATCTCTACCTCTTCCTGTTTTACCCCGGCGATCACCAAGCCGTAGGGGTTGGTTTCAATAGGCGGGATTCTTTGCAGGGTCACCGTATAGCAAAGAATTCGGTCATCCAGCTTTTCCTTGCCCATAAAAATAATCTTTTCTCCTGTTAAAGTTACTTTAAAATCAGCGCTTGAATCTTCAAGCACCGGGTCTTTGCTTAAAGAGAATAATGACGAGATATTGTCGCGCTCAACACGGGATATTTCATCCTCTAAGGAAGCTTTTGTCCTGGAAAGAAGTCCCGGAGCCATATAGCGCATTGCTCTTTGATAGGTGTCTTTTACTGTTTGGGGTGTGAAATTATTGCGGTTTAGAAGCCAGTTTGAGGCAAAACCACAGACTACGGCTTTATCTATATGATTGGGGTAGGCGACACCTGCCTCCTGCGCGCTTGGAATGTAATAAATAGCCTGGGGTTTTGTGGATACCCTGAATAAGGTAAACAGCAACCCTATGCAAAAAGCAACTACGGCAAAAAGCGTGATTCCCAGAAATGCGGAAGTCTTTTCTGCGTGAGCCCACTTCTCAATAAAGCCTGTGCGTTTTGTTTTTTCTGTTTTTAGTTCGCTCATGGCAAATAAAAAAAGGCTGGCCTTCCGAATGTTGATTCGGAAAACCAGCCCAGTTTTTCTCTGGTCTATTGTTCAGACCGAGGATACTGTGACTGAAAATTTACATTAATTAATTCTTGACTAACTTATACACCCTACTTTTTAATTTGTCAAGTTTATTTTTTTAGTCTTTTTTTATTCTTACTTAATTACAGACCAAACCAAAGAAATCACCCATCCCAAAACTGTCCAGCCTAAAAACAGGTTTAATAAAAATATCGCCAGCATATTTTTATGCTGCCTTAAAAAAGCGATCAATGTCGGCAGGAAATAAAAAGCAAAAAATAATACTGCCAACAATAATCCCAGCACCGTGAAATTCTGCATCTGCATATCTAACCCTCTCTCCTAAAAACCGAATACCTGTTTATTTTCTTTGGCGGATCGATCAAGCCTTTTATTCTTACGCCATGTTTGTAAAACAAATGCGTAAGGTATCCTTGAGGCTTACCTTGCTTTATTAACCTTAAGAAGATCCAACCACCAAAGAAAACCATACCTGCGTAAAAAGTATCAAAGAATAGTATCATCGAGCCGCAGGCTAAAGCCAGTATACCCACATCTTCAGGCTCGAGCCCAAAAAGAAGCAGCGGTTTATCAATGGTGCGCAGGCATTTTCTCATTATTGCTTAAACAACCCTTCCAGTATCTTGGGTATGAACATCAATATCATGAACCCAAAGCCGCAGGCAATTGCAACACCCTGCTTGCCGTTTAAAAGCGCGATTACGCCGCCAATCAAAAGTACCGCTCCCAGGATCTTTGATACCGGCCCTGTGAGAATATTGATGATAAATGTGGCAAAGTCGCTCACCACCTGCTGCTCCTGGGTTGTGCTTATCTGGGCAAAGACATAGGGCGCAGCCAATATGGATAACCCAAGCACGAGGCACAGGACCGCAAGAGTCCTAACCACAAACTTCTTCCTGTTGATTTGCTTAAACATTACTCATCCCTCCTTTGGTTTATTGTCATATTCAAACGGGCTTGCGATAAGCCTGTCTTTTACCTTTTTATCAAATAAAAACTCGTGATTTGCGATTACCGTGAGTTTTTCCCTTAAGAAAATAACACTCTTTGAAAACGGCAGCCTTAAAAACACATTCTCTGAAATGTAATTCTTAACCGCAGTACGGATATTTCCCTGGGCGGATCTTAAACCGTCGAGCTTGACTCCTGCTTTATCATTGCTTATATTATCCACCTGAAGTACAGTTTTATCCTGATAGGTGGTCTGTCCAGTTTTATCAGACCAGAACCTTGCGTCAAAAGGATCCTCCTGCATAAAAATTACTTTGGTTGCGGTATTGGTAAAAATCGCATTCTCAAATGCTTTCGATACATTGGATAGGTTTCCCCGCGACTGATTGGACAGCACAAGACAAAAATTAGCGCTCCTTACTTTAGAGATTACATCCACGAAGTGAGAACAAGCTAAATTCTGGAACTCATCGATAAAGATAAAAAACGGTGGATCGGTTTCCTTACGGAATACAGCCTGTGACTTAAGGTCAATAATAAGCATCCTACCTATTGCTTCAGCCAAACGCGTATTCACCTGGCTCTTTAGGGCAAAGAATGCCACATCGCCGTTTTTGATTACTTTGGCTAAATCCAGTTCAGCGCGGTTTATCACATCAATACCGGCAATCCAGGAGACTGCTGCCAAGAGCCCCTTAACTTCCTGTGTACTTACATCCGTCCTTTCTAAGAAGGCGGGATTCTCCAAAGCCTCTTTGACCGAAAGGAAATTTATCTCCTTGTTTTCCTGAATTTTTTCCTTTAATAATCCGATGAAGGCCATTGCCTGCACATTAGAGTAAAAACCAGCCGGGCCCTGGTAAATAAGCTCTAAGGCAGTCATAATCCTGTCGACCTTGGAATGAATATCGCCTGATGAAAGCGGATTATACCCAATTGAGGGTTCATTAGGATCAATGCTGAAATAATAAAATTTCTTGCCCGCTTGCCTCGCTCTCTCCTGAACGTACTTCTTAAAAACCTCGTCTCCCTTAAAATCTATAAAGCAGCAACCTCTGCCTTTTTCTATAGCCTGCCTGCTTAAAGGAAGTATCACTAGGGAAGTTTTTCCGCCTCCTGTGGAGCCTAATACGTGCAGATGGCGGTTAAGGATATTTTCTTCTACAACAACATCCTGCTTATCATCTGAGACAGCCAAAAAATATTTGTCCGTCTTTGCGTACTGATTCAGTTTTTTGTTGATATCGAAGTGGACTTTTTTAAATTCAACCGTCTCGATGGAAAGCTCTTTTCTTTTTTGCGTTTCCTTATCAACTTTTAAGAAGTCCTCTAGTTCCCGCCTCTTGCGCGGCATTACGTGTTTGATTAAATAAATAATGCCAACTGCAGTAAAACCGATAACCGACAAGCCAAAAGCTATAATCAAAAATAACCTTCCCTCTTTCATAATAAAACCGTTCCAGAAACTCCAAAGGATCACCTGCCAGCCGTCATTACTAAATGCCAGGTTTATGTCATGGTAGCCAATCCTGCCAAACCAATAGGCAAACACCCAAAACAAGTAATAAAACCAAAGCCAAAAACTCCTTGTTGCCATAACCACAAAGAAAACACCTATCCCTATTAACCCCAAAACGTCATAAGGAAGACCGTTATCTTTAAAGATATTTCCCATGGCTCTTGAGACGAGCACCGTGTCAGAGTAGAGCCAGGGGTATTTCTTTTCGAGTCTCTCAAGAAATAAATAAGGCTCCAAAGCCAGAGCATCTTTAGTCCTGCCTGATTTCTTAAGAAGATCGCTAAGCTCTCTTACTGACAAGCTTCCCAATCTTTTCTTAGGGTTCTTAAGTTCGTAAGCTATGGCCCGTGAATATTCTCCGGTCATGGCAAAAGTCTTTGGCAGAGCGATATCGCTTCCTGAAGGCGAAAAGTCAAAATTCCACGTTCCGGGCACCTCAAAATATCCGGATACCTTAAAATAGGTTGAATCCGGATCAGGATTAGCAGCCTCATGTGGCGGCACAACCATAACCAAAGCCTTGCTGCCAGAGATATCTTCTAAGGACGAGCCTAAGAGACTGATCTTCATAACCACAGGGATATTGTCAAAGGGTCCCAAAATGACACACTTTCTGCCGTAATTAAAACCTACATACCAGCCGAATCCTATGTAGAAAAGCGGAATCAGTATTAATAACCTTATAAACCTACTCTTTAAACTAAGCGGTTTGTCCATGAGTTTCTATTCCTTCTTTTAGTAACCTTATCGCTTCTTCAACGTGTATCATCTTGCCCTGATAAAAACACATACCCAGCTCAAGCATTCCCAAATCAGCCAGGATAAGAAACCTTAAGCAGAACTCCTGCGCGATATTATAAAACCTGGTTCTTAAGCCTTCATAATTGAACCTGCTTGAAGCCACAACCATGAGGCAATTGTACTTGGAGATCTTCTCGATATCGTAGCGGTACTTCTTAACAAATGTTTTTAGGATTCCCAGGGTTTTATAGCGAGTTTCCACTTCCAAAGCCACATTAAGGCCGTTCGCTAAAGTTATCAGGCCATCGGGGATCTTCTCTCCTGGACGTTTTCCTCTTCTCAGATCCCATTCACATACCCATTCTTTGATATTGAGATGGCTATTAAGCAGCATAAAAGCCTCTACCATATTGTTGTGATGGATAAAGGTATTTAAACCGGCGTGGGACTTCTCAAAATAGTAATGCTCAACCATGGCTTGATCGGAAATCATTTCCCTGCCTTTATGGGTTAAATAGTATATTTTTGTCTTGAATAAAGGCTCGTAATAAGCATCTATAAATCCTTCGCTAAGCGAGTACTGTATAAGCCAGCGGGTAAACGACAGATTCATTATCAACTGAATAAACATTTCCAGCTGCTTCCTTGTCGCATATCTGAAAGTATAAATAAATATTAATAATGCCTTGATTCTGCGTGCCTGTTCTTCCTTAGTCAGTCTTCCTCTTTTCATAACAATGCCTTTCTAGCCCCGCCCTGATTAAAGGGTTTTGTTGGTTGGGTGGTTTGGTGGATTTTGATTGGGACTGGCGTGCGGTAGCCTTCGAGAGGGTTGTTGAAAAAGGCGCCTCGTAGGCCACCGCCCGCCGTGAGCTTTAAGTGCTTGGGGGTAATAAACATACCTAGAAAATAATTAGCAAAATAATTAGCATACACAAAATCAATAAATTCGCATGTTGCTGCTAATTTCTTTAAAATTAATTTGCGAATTAATTTAACCATCTAAACTCCTATTTTAGAACCAACTTTACCCACTCCCTTATCCGCATGAAGTGTCAATGCAGTGGCAGCTTCACCTATGCCGGTCAGTATCCCTTTAGTCATAAACCAGGCTATGCCTGGAGACATCACTAAAAGCACCCCTGTCACTATGTTAAAATACGGCTTCTCAAAAAACCAAGAAGTAGTGCCGGAAGCAAGGCTTGCCTGGAGTGTTGACATATAGACAGATGCATAGTGAATTAAGGCCCAAACAATAACCCAGGACTTAACCCAAAACAGATAGATAAAATACTCCTTTAAAATGCTCAAGGTCCCAAATAAAAGGCAGAGCAATAAAGTGAACGGAAACAAACTATAAATGATCATTACCGCGTAGCCCTGTAAATACGGCAGAGCCTTAATCATAAACTCAGACAAAGTGGTTGAAAAGAACTGCCCTACGAACGAAGAAACATAAGCCAGCCAGCTGGCAGGTTGTTTCATTATCCAGCTTAATCGTGTTGTTTGAGGATTCATGCCGTAACCAGTCATATTAGAGGCTATATCTGTAGCTGCCTTTTCATTATGCCCGGCAAGGAGTCTTATCTTTATCTCTTTATAGTCTATAAAGAGATTGGCAAAAGAGCCTTTAGCACCTAGCTTATCTATTTCTGTTTTTATGTAGTCAGCCAGCCTCGAATCTAAAGCTTCCCAACGCTTCCTTTGGTCTAAATCATAGTTTGCTACCACTTCTTCATCCCCAGGCCACCACTTCTTGCTTACTTTGCCTTGGGTATTGCTATTATTAATCATTCTGCCTAAAGTCTGCGGGTAATCATTCCTTAAGAATTCTTCAAGCTCTTTTTTCAAGGCGTTATCTTTCTTGATACCTTCGCTGCTGAAATGCTGCAGGTAAATAGAAACCTTATTTACGATGAAAGGGTTGTTAAGATAATTAAAATCCTTCTGCTGTGTTACCTGGGTGATGGCGCTTATTGTGCCATAAACAATGGCATTAAAACCCTGGCTTATGAAAACAAGGCCTAAAGAGCCTGCGCGGGCCTTTCCTGTGTCAATAAAGGCCTCTTTTAGGCTATCTTGGGTACTTGTACCCTTCCAGCCGGCTGCTTCCATGGTAGAAGTAGCGTTTTCTAGGGTGGCCATAGGCTTAATAAAGATAAACAAAAGCACACAAAACATGAATAAATAGCTCCAGAGAATTGAAAAATCTGTTTCCTTGGCAGATCTCCACAAAGCGGTCAAAAACCCTATAAGAAATACGGCGAGGCCTATTTTTGTTTCGAAAAACAAGAAATCGATTATTGACTTGGCGTTAACCAAGCCGATAACCTCAAAAGCCGCTTCTGTTGGCGATATGCCTGTAGGAATCATATTTCATTACCTCCAATAAATAAACGTGACCTAGCCTATTTTTTGACCAAACAAA
This sequence comes from uncultured Planctomycetales bacterium, assembly GCA_964427405.1. GTDB lineage: Bacteria > Omnitrophota > Gorgyraeia > Gygaellales > Profunditerraquicolaceae > UBA6249. Next base: position 199,097 of record CAYRUB010000001.1, read on the forward strand.
AAAGGCTAAAAAACAAAAAAGACAGCTTAACATCAAACTGCCTTCAACCTCTTGGTATATAAGTATTTAATCCAGTTAATTTGTCTTGATAAATCTCTTCAAGAAAAGGTAGGATAGTCCTGTGGGAACGGAACCAGCGGTCAACCAAAAGTCTTTAGAAAAACTTTTTTATTCATACTCGCTGGTTTATTTTCGTAACAAAAATAATTCCTGGCGTAAATACGCGCCTACCACGCCTGACATAACATTATACCCTGCTGCGTTAAGATGCGTATGACACATTTTCAAAAATAGGCCGTTGCAATTTTCGATCTTCTTGAAAATACCATATAAATCAATAAAAACAAAATTTGAATTTTTATTTAAGAAAGATTTTAGCATTAAATCAACTGACCGGTTACCATGCCCCTGGTAAATATTATAAGGGATGCTTTTTGATATTTTAGGTAATGGGTAACTCAGAAGAATGACGGCCTTGCCCTCCTTTTGTAAACGGTCTAAGAAATCTGCAGAATAAGCAATCACCCTGTTTTCCCTGATAATGTCCTTTTCGGAATTTTGGATAATGCCCCTTAATTCCAATACCAAATTTGATAATGCATTATACAAATAACTTTTCGATAAAAATAAACCTATTTTAGAAGAATAAAACTTTATGTAGCGATTATCCCAGGGATTTTTTATTACATTTGCCGCTATGCCACTGGTTCCACCCAGGAAAATAATGCAGTCCGGCGTTAAAACATTCATATTCTTTTCAAGAAAATGAATTATTTCTTCAGCGCTGTAGCTAGAGATACCCGCATTGACCACCTCTATTTTTACCCCCGGTACATTCTTCCTAAGAAAATCTTCTAAAAAAGCCGGGTAGCTTTTATCTTCCGCAACGCCTAAACCAAATGTCCAAGAATCTCCGATACAAACAATCCTATACACATCATTTTGCTTCGGTAAAATCTCTTTATTCCCTCGTAATCCTAACCTATTAAAATTACACTTCCTGTAATACGCATCCACTTCTTTCCGGCACTCAATAAGCGCCCTTACCTTGCTATCTATTAATATTGCAGGAAACCTTAAAACTTTCAGCGTCATTTCCGCCATAAATACAAATATGACTAAAGTGATCAGAGAAAATATGGCAATCTTTACTGTATTCATATTTTAATTAAAAAACCTCTTTAAGCAGATTTTTTTGGCGAGCAGCCCAGGTGCATATTAAAATTAAACCCCGCGCCAATACGGTGCGGGGTTTAATTTTAATAGAAAATAAACTGCATTATTTCTTCTTAAGCTTCTCCACTAATTCAGCTACAAATCTTCCAGCTATCTCCCTACAACCGAGACCAAAAGCTAGAGCTAGAGCTAAACCGAACGAACCTAAAATAATACCTACGGTAAGCTCAGTAACACGTATACCGATATTAAGCTGTTCCAAACCTACAAATATCGTAAAAATCATAACCACTACTTCCACGACTTGCCCCAATAATTTACCCTGGGTAAGCCCGGCATTATTAGCAGCGGTCTTTACAATATTCTTCAAGGCAGTGGCAGCAAACATACCAACAATTAAAATAAATATCCCGGCAATAACATTCGGGATATAAAGGACAACTTTATTTAACAACTCCGCAGCTATAGTCAAGCCTATAGCATTGATCGCTACCATAAAAGTAATCAAAAGCCCAAACCAATAGCAGATTACTCCGATTAAATCAGAAAGCGGATAAGTAATCCCACCCTTATCAAGTATTTTGTCCAATTCAATGCGGCTAGAGAGTGTATCAAGTTTTATGGTTTTTAAAGCCTTACTCACGACAGCCCTGAGTAACTTAGAAAGCAACCAACCAATTATCAGGATAACGATTACCAGAAGTACATTAACCATAAACTGGCTGATCTGGGTAAGTACATTTCTGGCTGGCTCAAGCAACACGACTTGCCAACTACTCATATTCCCTCCTTTTTTAGTGTTACAACTTACTAACTCTAACATAACTAAACAGTTATGTCAAGAATATTCCCTTCAAAAATCCAATGTCATGCCGTCGTAAGCTGCAATTACCTCAATACCTAAAGCCCTTGATAACTTTTCCGCTTGAAGTAACGGCTTGGCCTTAAGCATACTCATACCAAAATGAGTAAGTACGGCTTTCCCGGGCTTTAGCTTACTGATAATCATCTCTGCTTCTTTTAAACTAAGATGATCAATACCCTTGCGTGGCTCATAAAAGACTACCGAAATAATCAAAATATCTGTCTTATAAAAATCAGCTAATTCCGGAAAATACCTGGTATCAGTGATCAAACCAACAGTTGTCTTGCCAATTTTAAATTTCAAACCGTAAGTCTCACAAGGGTGGATGTGGCGCATAGAAGTAGTAAAACTAAAATCCCCCGCCAGATAGTTGTGATTTGCCTTAATAATCTGGATCTTTTCAGGAAAACCAGATGCATGCCTGAGAATGACTGAATCATTGCCAAGCGCATCAGAAGGACAAAAGACCACCCCTCTTTTCTTAAACCCACCTTCAGTCATCGCTTCAATCATTACATTTATATCATTGGCATGGTCTAAATGGCGATGGGTCAGAATAATAGCATCCAATTTCCCCGGATCAAGTTTTGGCCTGCTAGAAGCGCAGCGCACAATACTTCCCGGCCCGGGGTCAATCAAGATATTAGCTCCTCCACAAGAAACCCATAATCCCCCGGAAGCGCGCAGCTGTTTAATCATTACAAAACGCGCCCCCGCAGTACCGAGGAATTTAATATAATCTTCCTTTTTTTGTTTTACTCTAACCATTTTTTCTTAAGTTCAGCGTTAATTGCCTGCATTTCAGAATAAGAAATTTTACTTTCTTCACTTTCCTGGCGGCGGGAATCAAGCGACCTTAAACTTTTCTTGCCGCAGATAAACTCTTCCACGCCTGAGATCCTGCCGTTTAAAAGCCTGACGGCCGATTGCACGCCCTTATCATCCGAAACTACGATAATATTCCTGGGCTGACCGGATTCTTCCACCAATTTCTTTATAATTTCATCCGCCTCAATCATGCGCGAAAACACACAAACCAATGCTTCATCTTCGGGCATCTTTTCTCCATAAGGGGGATATCCGTCAAAAACAAGGATAACTCTGTTTTTCCTGCTTCCGGATAACTTATCTAATCTAATGAAATCTGCAAGCGAACTTTGAATGTTGGGAGATTTTCTTACGCGAGGCCTAAACTGAGGATGGTTGATTATGTTGTATGCGTCGATGATGTACTGTAAGGACATAAATAATTCCTCCTATAGCCCCAGAAAAAATAATAAATGAAAACGATAAAAGAGACATTGCCAAGGCTAATTGTTTTATCACTCCCGCCTTAGCAAAATAAACCACATATAAACCCTCCCTTAAACCTAAACCTCCCATAGCGATTGGAAGCAATGTGATTGCACTAATGATAGGCAAGAAAATAAAGAAATAAATAAGGTTTATTTTTATTCCTAAAGCAAGCCCGATAAAATAAGCACCCAGTGGATAGATCAGCTGGATAATAAAAGAAAGAACCAAATTAACAATAATCATTTTCTTATGATTACGAAAAATATGTATCTCCCGATGCATATCCTTAATCATCTCTCTAATCCTTCCAGCCCCGGGGACAGATAAAAACCTAGCTATCCTTTCATATATAAAACTGTTAAATAACAGTAATAGAATAACAACCAGCAAAATGACGATTACAGCTACCGAAAAATAAACTATTTTATCGTTTATAAGCGAACCCCCTAAAAAAATAGCAGGCAAAACCACAAGCACTAACCCTATATAACCGCTCAACCTGTCCAGGAAAACCGTAGCGATAACCTGCTTTGCTTTTTGGGTATGTGAGACAAGGTCCGCTGTCTTGACCAGGTCGCCACCGATAGTTGAAGGAAGAAAAATACTAAAGAAAAGCCCCCCGCAAAAAGAACTAATTAGTTTTTTTAAAGGGATATTGATTTCGGCCGATTTAAGCAGCATCTGCCAACGCAAGAAACCAAGAATATGGACAAGCGGAACAATCGCAAACCCCAGGATCAAAAACAGCGTATCCGCGCCTTTTATATCATTGATTAGAGCGTTAAAATCAATTTTGTTTAGTTTAAACAAAAGAAACAGAAGCACAACGCTAATGACAATTCTCAATAATACGGACAATACCTTTTTAAATTTGGACATCTCTATTTAAGTTCTTTACCGGTTAGTTTACGATAGGCATCCAGGTATTTTTCTGTTGTCCTGGAAATTATTTCCTTGGGTAGCGCAGGCGCGGGTGGAGTCTTATTCCAATCCAGAGTCTCTAAATAATCCCGCACAAATTGTTTATCAAAGCTGGGCTGCGGCTGGCCTGGCTGGTAATCCTCAAGCGGCCAAAAACGGGATGAATCAGGAGTAAGCACCTCATCAATAATAATAACCTGGTTATTATAAATCCCAAATTCAAATTTCGTATCTGCGATAATAATTCCTTTTTGCAGAGCATAATCCCTTGCTCGTTTATAAACTTCTATACTTGTTTTCTTTAAGACCCCGGCTATATCCCGACCAAGCAGGCCTTCAACATACTCCTGATTAACATTCTCATCATGGCCCACATCAGCCTTAGTCGATGGAGTAAATATGGGCTCAGGAAGCTTGTCTGATTCTCTTAGCCCTGCAGGCAAACCTATTCCGCAAACTGATTGTTTTTGCTTATATTCTTTCCAGCCTGAACCGGAAAGATACCCCCTTACCACACATTCAACTGGCAAAGGTTTAGTTTTTAAAACCAGCATTGAACGGCCGGCTAAATCTTTTTTATACTTCTTTAATTCAGGAGAATATTTTTCTACATCCGCCGTTATCAGATGATGCGCAATTACATCCTTAATAAAATCAAACCAGAAAGCGGATATACTGGTTAAAACCTTGCCCTTATACGGTATACCACAAGGCAGGACTACATCAAAACAGGATATACGATCAGTAGAAACAATCAAAAGCTTATCCCCTAAATCATAAACATCCCTTACCTTGCCTCTGCGGAAAAGCTTGAGGTCGTTAAATTCAGTTTTTAACAAAACGTCATTTACCATATTTTTTTAATCTTTCTATTAACCCTTCATATTCATCCCAAAGCTCTTTAGGCAGGTCTTTATTAAAATCTCCGAAAAATTTATTTACCCCTTTTAATTCTTCCAGCCACTCAGTTTTCTCAACCTTGAGCAGCTTTTCTAATGCCCCGGGAGAAAGATTCAACCCGGTCATATCAATATCAAAAGGATACGGCAGGTAGCCAATGGGAGTTTCCATGGCATTTACTTTATTATTGCAACGGTCTAATATCCACTCCAGTATCCTTAAATTCTCGCAGAAACCCGGCCAAATAAATTTACCATGCTCATCCTTTTTAAACCAGTTCACATGAAAAATCTTCGGCGGCTTAACCATAAGTTTGCCCATATTTAACCAGTGTCTGAAATAATCCGCCATGTTATAACCGCAGAATGGCAGCATAGCCATAGGATCCCGGCGCACATGGCCAATTTTCCCCACCTGAGCGGCAGTCAATTCTGAACCCATAGTCGCCCCTACAAATACCCCATGCTGCCAATTAAATGATTGATAAACCAGTGGAGCTACATGTTGACGCCTGCCGCCGAAAATAATCGCTGAAATCGGCACCCCGTGGTGTTGTTCCAGTCTAAATGAAGCTGAAGGGCAATTCATGATCGGCGCAGTAAAACGCGCGTTTGCCTGCGCGCCTTTTATTATATTGCCTTCTGCGTCCTTCATATTCGGCTTCCAGGGATTACCTTTCCAATCTATACCCTGGCCGGGAACCTCTCCGTCAGCACCCTCCCACCAAACTGTATTATCCGGCTTCAAAAGCACATTAGTATAAATAGTATTGCTCTTTATTGTCTCCACCATATTCGGGTTAGCTTTAGAGTTTGTCCCGGGGGCAACCCCAAAAAATCCTGTCTCAGGATTTACCGCCCAAAGCGAACCATCAGAATCAACACGCATCCAGGCAATATCATCTCCTAACGTCCAGATACGGTAACCTTTCTGTTTAAGCCCTTCAGGGGGGACCATCATCGCCAGATTTGTCTTACCGCAAGCGCTGGGAAAAGCCGCGGCGATATACTCAACATGGCCATTAGGCTCTTCAATACCCATAATCAACATATGCTCTGCCATCCATTTTTCTTTTCTGGCGACATAACTGGCAATACGCAGAGAAAGGCATTTTTTACCCAAAAGCACATTACCGCCGTAACCGGAACCAACGCTCCAGATAGTGTTATCTTCAGGAAAATGCAAAATCAATCTTTTGTTAATATCTAATTGGGCTTTTGAATGCAGGCACCTGGTAAAATCATCATCTTTTTCCAACTGCTTTAAGACCGCATCGCCGCAACGGGCCATAATCAACATGTTCAGCACAACATACCGGGAATCAGTTATCTCTACCCCGATTTTACTAAAAGGTGAACCTACCGGCCCCATAGAAAACGGAATTACATACATAGTTCTATCCGTCATAGATCCTTTAAATATAGACTTTGCTTTCTGATATGCCTTGGCCGGAGGCATCCAGTTATTATTCGGACCCGCATCTTGTTTTTTCTTAGTACAAATAAAAGTTAAATGTTCCGTACGCGAGACATCATCATGGGCAGTGCGGTGCAGGAAACAACCCGGTAATTTTTCCTTATTTAAACGCAGCAAATCACCTGAAGCGACAGATTCTTTCTCAAGGGTTAATCTTTGTTCATCAGAACCATCAACCCAAACTATATTCTTAGGGCAACAAAGCTTGTTTACTTTATTCACCCAATCAACCAGCTTCTTATTAGTTGTAGGAAAATTTTCCATCTAGTTACTCCTATTCGCGATAAATTTATATGCAGAATCAGCTGCCACTGCCCCATCCCCACAGGCATTTATCACCTGATATAAACTTTTCTTACGGCAATCGCCACAGGCAAATATACCTTCAACTGAAGTTGCCATGGAATCATCCGAGATAATAAAACCTGCCTCATCCACCTGCAATTTGCCTTTTAAAAACAACGTCTCGGGTTCATAACCGATATAAATAAAAACGCCATCACAGCAAAAATCACTTTCTTGCCCAGTCAATAAATCCTTTATTTTCACCGCCTCAACTTTTTTAGTCCCCTTAACCTCGGTAACCAGACTGCTCAAAATAAAGCTGATCTTCTTATCCTGCTGCATCTTTTCCTGTAATATTGCCGAAGCACGCAGGTCCTGGCGGCGATGAATTATATTTACCGAGCTGGCAAAACGACTAAGGTATATGGCCTCTTCGGCGACCGCATTCCCGCCACCCACAAGCACCACTTTTTTCCCTTTATAAAAAGGCGCATCGCAAGTAGCGCAATAAGAAACGCCGCGGCCAGTATACTCCTTTTCTCCGGGTACATTTAATTTTCGCGGATGCGCACCGCTGGCAATGATAACCGCCTGAGCCGCAAATGTTGCGCTTGAGGTTGTGATTATCTTCTTTGCACAATCTAAATCCAATACTTCATCGCTTTGGATCTTTACGTCTAACTCTCTAACCTGCTGCTCCATGCGGCCGATCAACTCAACAGTAGAGACCCCGCCAGGAAAACCCGGATAATTTTCAATGCTCTCGCTCATCAAAATTCTGCCGCCAGGAACCATTTTTTCAATTAAGATCGTATCCAACCGGCTGCGTCCGGCATATAGCGCGGCAGTAAGCCCTGCGGGACCAGCCCCAATAATAATTAAATCATGCATTATTCAATAACCTCACTAAAGCTACAATTTGCGGGTCTTAGCGTCCTTCTTTAATGCCTTCAATTTCCTTCTAATTTTTAATTTCTGCAAAAAAGATGCGTAATCAACTATAAGTTTGCCTTCCAGATGATCAATTTCATGTTGTAAAACACAAGCAAAGAGATCCTTGGCTTCTATTCTTACCGGCCGGCTATTTTCATCAAGCGCCTCGATCCAAACCTGTTTTGAGCGCTTGACCTTAACACATGCTCCCGGTACGCTAAGACAACCCTCCTGTATAGCCTGGCTGCCCTGCCGCTTAACAATTTTAGGATTAACTAATTTATAAAGCCCCTCCCCGATATCTACCACAATTAACTGCACGCTCATACCAACTTGCGGAGCAGCCAACCCAATCCCGGAATGCTCATACATGGACTCTGCCATTAAACTTAAGGTTTTTCGGTGTTCAGCAGAGATCTCTTTGACTGGTTTTGCCTTTTTCCTTAATACAGAATCACCGAATATGTTAATCTTTAATCTGGTTTCTGGCATTAACTTTTATCACTTTCGGTTTAATTTTCTTTGTTAGTCCATCCTCAAGCAATACATACGAAACAATGATAACCTGATCACCCGGACAAGCTCCCCTGGCAGCCGCGCCATTCAAACAGACCACGCCGCTTCCGGATTTACCTTTAATCACATATGTCTCAATACGCTGTCCGCTGCTAAGATTAAGCACCTCTACCTTTTCATACTCCAGCATATCCGCTGCCCGGATTAGATCCGCATCAATAGTAATACTGCCTTCATAGTAAAGATTGGCTTCAGTCACCGTTGCCCTGTGAATCTTGGATTTCAACATAGTTCTTAACATTTTATTTTCTCCTTACCCACAAAGGGTACACCGGCCACTTGCGCTACCTAGCGCACACCGACGCAATACATATTGGCGTCGGGTGCCCTCTAAAGCCGGGTGTTAATCAACTTATACGTCTGGCGAGCAATCATCAACTCTTCATTTGTAGGGATTACCATAATCTTTGGTTTCTTACCCAAACAACTAAATAATCCCCGGCAAATATTATTTCTGATACTCGGCTGATTCTCCCCTATCCCTGCGGTAAATATCAAAGCATCCAATCCGCCCAAAACTGATAAATAAGCGCCGATGTATTTCCTGACACGGTAAACGAATATATCTATAGCAAGCCTGGCGCGCTTATTCCCTGCGTTAGCCTTTATTTCAAGGACACGCATATCATTACTAATCCCGGATATCCCTTTTAATCCGCTTTCTTTATTTAAAATACGCTCCATATCCTGAGCATCTATTTTTTTCTTACGCATGATATGCGTAACCAACGCAGGGTCAACATCCCCGCAGCGCGTACCCATAACTAAACCCTCTAAGGGCGTAAACCCCATACTTGTGTCCAAAGATTTACCCTTATCAATCGCAGTAATACTACAGCCATTACCTAAATGACAGCTAATTAATTTTAATTTATTGAGTGGCTTCTTGAGTATCCGGCTGGCTTCCGCAGCAACATACTCGTGGCTGGTACCATGAAAACCATATTTTCTTACCTTAAGCTTCTGGTAATAATCATACGGCAGGCCATATATATAAGCATGAACCGGAATACTCTGATGAAACGCCGTATCAAAAACCGCAACCTGCCTTACTCCTGGTAAAAGTTTTTTGCAGGCAAGTATCCCGGATAAATTCGCCGGATTGTGCAAAGGAGCAATGGCGCAGCACTCCTTAATCCCGTTTATTACCTTCTGGTTAACGACCGCCGGTTTCTTAAACTTTTCCGCGCCATGCACTACACGGTGGCCTACGGCCTCAACAGAATCAAATTTCTCCAGTATGGTCTTTAAACCAGAATAATGGTTGGCAAATTTAGAGCCTTTCTCTCCTATATGTTCAAGCGCGCCTTTTAAAATCAAGCGCTCTCCGGGCATATCAAAAAGTTTATATTTAATTGATGAGCTTCCGCTGTTAATTATTAATATCTTCATCATTGGGCCCTTATTGCCGAAACTGCCACGCTATCTACGATATCCTGCGCGAAACAACCCCGGGATAAATCACTTGCCGGTTTATTGAGTCCTAAAAACAACGGGCCGATAGCACGGCAACCGCTGAGCCGCTGTGAAAGCTTATAACTAATATTTCCCGCCTCAAGGTTAGGAAAAATAAGCACATTGGCTTTTCCTTTTATCGGGCTATCCGGGCATTTTATTTTAGCTACCTCTGGGACAATTGCAGCATCCGCCTGCAATTCTCCATCAGCTAAGATCCCGGGCGATTGCGCTTTAAGCAAGGCCAGGGCCTCGGCTATTTTTTCCGCAGATTTTGTTTTGGCTGAACCTTTGGTAGAATAACTTAAAAAAGCTATACGCGGAGTAATATCCAATACTTTACCCGCTAATTCCGCAGCAGTTAAGGCAATACAGGATAGCTGACGGGCGTTGGGATCGGGGATAACCCCGCAATCCGCATAAATAAACGTACCATTATCTCCATACTGATTACCCGGAAGATCCATAATGAAACAGCTTGAGGCAATAGTAAAACGCTCATCTAAACCTATGCAGCGTATGCAGGCGCGGGTTACATCCGCGGTAGTATGCATCGCCCCCGCAACCAAGCCATCGGCCTTACCCTGGCGGGTCATCATCGCCGCATAATAAAGATTATCCGAAAAGAGCTTTTTTACTGTATCCAGGCTAATATCTTTAGATTGATATAATTTATAATACTCCTCTATATAGCCGTCCAATTGGTTTTTATCAATCATCTCAGGAGTTAAAACCAGCGGTTTGGCAATTTTTTCCTGCTCGACAATATGAGCAGCCTCCAGCGTCCTTTTATCTTCATATTCCGGAAGGACAATTGTCATAAGTTTTCTTTTTTTAGCCAGGTTCCGAATCCGATTAATTGCATCCATTTTAAATTCCTTTCAAAATTTTCTTAAAATCAACATTTTCCTTAATTAATTTGATTACGGTATTAATTTTATCTTTATCGCACGAGCGGATCTTTACCGTCAAATCATGCAAACAAGTAGCCACATCATAAGTATCAGACTTGGCTAGCAAAACAGGTATCTCGGCCTTGGATAAAAGGTTCATAATCGGCGGCTCCGGAGTAATCCCCCCGGTTAAAATCATCCCGCTGATTTTTAATTTATTATTACCGGCATCCCTAAAGCTGCTAAGGCCGCAGATAATCATATCTTCCCGGTCGCCGGGCGTGATCATAAGGCTATCTTCGCTGATATAGCGCGCCGCATCGCGCGCCTCCATTGCCGCGACAATCACCTTGGCGACTGAACGCTCCAGATACTCATTTCCACAAATTACCTGAAAATCCGTTTCTTCCAAAATCTGCTCAAAGGTAGGCCGTGCGAGCATGGGATTAAAAGGCAAAACACCTAAAACATCAATCCCCTTTCTTTCCAACCCCTTTCTTACCAGGCGGCTTATCTTTTCGAACTTATCAGGCAAGACTTTATTTACAATTACCCCTAGGACCTTAACTCCTTCTTTTTCAAAAAGAGCCTTGTTTAGAATAATCTCGTCAATCGGACGGCCAACCCCGCCGGAAGAAATAATAATTACCTTTGAACCTAAGAGCCTGGCAACGGAAGCATTGGAATGGTCAAACACCGAACCAACCCCGGCATGCCCCGTGCCTTCAATTACCACTAATTCCTGATTTTTAGAAATCCTGCGGAAAGAATTCTGAATTTGACCGGAGATATTTTTTTTATCCGGTTTCATGATATATTTTTCAGTAAAACCTTTCTCTACCGCAATCGGACTCATATCCTTGAGCCCGGATTTTATCCCGCAAACTTCTTCGATAAGGATAGAATCCTCATCGATCTTTAAACCTTCTTCCTCGAGATAACGCTGCCCGATAGGTTTGATAAAACCTACTTTGCCGAATTTCTCCTGCAGGTTTTTGATTATTCCCAAAGAAACCGTGGTCTTGCCGTCATTTTGTTTAGTGGCGGCAATAAAGATTTTACGCATCAAAGATTTTCTTCTATATTACGCTTTAAATCAAGCTTACTGACTGCACCATTAATCTGGTTTAAAACCTTTCCATTTTTAAAAAATATAATGGTGGGAATTGACATAATTCCATATTCAGTGGCGACTTTGGAATTAGCATCAACATCTACCTTACCGATTTTCATCTTGCCCACATACTCCTTAGCTAATTCATCAATATGCGGGGCAATCATCTTGCATGGACCGCACCAGCTAGCCCAAAAATCGACTAAAGTTGGCAGAGTTGACTCTAATACCTCTTTTTTGAAATTAGCATCTGTAAAATGTAGCGTACTCATAGCTGTAATCCTTCACATTAAAAGGGTTAATAAATTGGTAGGTCGTAATAAATTATCACAAACGCGGGTTAATTGCAAGAATTTTCATGAGGGCATAATTTATGGAGGCGCAAGCTGACATAAGTTATCTGCCCGAATGAATACCCGCAGTTACGAACAAATTTCGAAGAAATTTGTGAGCGATTAACTGCGGGTATATTGCTATTAAAGAAAGGTGATTAATTCTATTTCCTAGACATAATCAGCTGTAACTGTTCTGAATAGTATCCGGCGGTGAAAGAATCCAGCGAAGCAGTCAGTTCTTCAAGTTTTAGCTGCTTATCAAACCTTTTATTTCTATCTTCAATGGGCAGATTATCCAACTCAGATTTTACTCTTAAACGCTCAAAATAAAGCTTGTTTACCTCATCCAGGATGTCATCGCGCAACTCCACCATAAGCTTTGAACGCACATCAATACTAGTCTGATCATCATTCCAGATGAACTCACCTAAATCCCAACTTAAGGCTACATCCCAGTCTATACTGTCGCGCCCCCTCCTTAATAGATCATCACCACTCTGGCCGATAGAAGTAGACCCGCTCTCCCAATGCCATAGATCAGTTGAGTTACGATCTAATCCAATACTTACCTGAGGCAATAACGCTTTTTTTGCCGCCATCTTTCTCCATTGGGATATTTTTTCCGGATTTACTTCAGCATACTTTATCGCTGCCTCCTGAACATCCCTGATTTTTGGTTCATATTTAAGATACTCCTGGACTAAAACCTGACCTGAAATATTATAAGAATTTCTCCGGCTGGATTTGAATATCCCCTTTTCTCCCGCAACATAAATATCATCCTTACCGTCTAAAGAAATGTAGTTTAATTTCCCTGCGGCTAAATCAAAAGAAACTTCTACCCAGCGCTCATCTTGATAAAGAAAAACTCCTGTCTGGGTAAGGCCAAAAATCCGGGAATCAACCGATATGCATAACATTTTTACATCATGGCTCAATAAACCATATTCAGTTAACTTGCTCCAAGTTTCCCCCTGGTCCAAGCTTTTATAGACTCCTTTGGCGCTGGAAAAATACACACCATTGATATTATTGATATCGGCTTTTACAAAGCGCATATCAGATGAAGTTTCTTCTTGATTCGCTTTCTCAACATCGACAGCCTCTTCCTGGTTATCATTTTTAGCGTAACTGATAAAAACCCTCTCCCAGTTTTCCCCGCTGTCCGGAGATTTGAATATTCCGCGATTAGCAGCTAAATAAATAACTTTATCCTGCCTAGAATTAAAATCAACATTAAACACAACAGAATTACCTATTCTACCATTCTCCCTGTGCCAACTCCGTGCGTTATCCCTGCTTATAAAAAGCCCGGCTTTTGTACCAACAAAAATAACATACGGAGTAGCCAATACAGCAGTACATTGGTTCTCTATACTATTCTTACCCCGAAAAACCCTTTCCCAATGTTCACCTAAATCTTTACTGCGGTATAAACCATTATCGGTAGCCGCATAAATAACGTTTTTGTTGGATGAATCAAATACCAGAACATTGATATTATTTAATCCGCCTCTTATAGCTAATACCCTGCGCCAACTTTCACCTGCATTATCACTTTTCAGTATACTCCCGGCAACTCCTGCTAAAATAATTCTACTGTCCCGCGAACTAACCATAATCACCTGCCCGTCATGATTGCCCCTGCTTATATCCTCCCAGGTAAAATCTTGCGCTAAAAGAATACCTGGCAAAATAACTAAGCATACCATTGCAAAACTTATAATTTTCTTACGCATTTTACACCTCCTGCCATAATTGACGCAGAAGGGGAAAAAATCTAACAAAAAAAAGGCGCCCTTTATTCAAGGACGCCTTTTTAATTTTAGGCTTATATTCTTTTAATTACCAGAGCCAGGCCCTTATCTTATCATCAGCTGCCTTCCAGGCATATTCCGGTTTCATTACCGGTTTAGTATATGAAGGAACGGGAAAAGTAGCCGTATCATAGATTGCGGTCACGCCGCGTATAGCGCTGGTGATTACTCCATTTACTACCCCAACAGTTACTCCGGCTGCAGGATCCTGTTCATTAGAAACTTTAGCTACTTCAGCAGGAAGCTCCATCCAAAATGTAGCCAAATTGATTACCCCACGCTCTAGCTTATTAACCGGAGTATTGCTATATGAGATATCATCTCGGTCAAACTGCATAGGAGGAGAGGAAAAAGTAAAATCTTCATCAGCTCCATTATCATAGCAATATCCAATAGTTAAGCCCCCAAAGATTAATACGAGTACGCTTAGAATCAAAATCAAGTTTTTCATCAGTTTCCTCCTTTTTTAATCTCTAACCTGCTTAATTGACGTGATAACTTCTCCTTAAAAGACTTAGCTGAATCTATCTTTTCCCCGGATATCCCTGCTTCCATAGCAAAATCAATCAGGCCTCGCAAGATATCGTTATAGGAAAGTTTATGGCCAGTAGAGAATAAAGCATCTTTACCTAATTTGTCAAGATAATCCATCTCTTGCCGGCCTAACATGGTGATTACTCTATGCGTAACGACTTGCCCCCCATTACTTTGCATATTTAACCACCTCCCTTATTATAAGTAGAGAATACAAAAAATCAAGTAAAATTTTACTATTTTAGCGCCGAATACCAAATAATGGCATTCCCTCAAACAACCTCAATGCCTTGAGAAAGTTCATATGCTTTTTATGCTGCTTCTTAGCTCTGGCCAAAACTTTATGTAAAATTCTCTTCATTTCGAGCCCCCTTTCTCCGGATGGTCTATAAAAACAAAAAACCCTAAAAGGCATATTTTAGGGTTTTATCCCTACTTGGCAACCCCGCTTTCCTCTCTTAAGAGGATCGGAAGCTTTGCGCCCCAGCATTACTGCTAGTTAGCCTTTGTCATTAGGTTGTGCAAAATACCAAATTGTCAAAATGTCAATTTACATATAGAATTTAACATATTTTTTACCATTTGTCAAGGGGGCTGGATCTATTTAATCCAACCCCCTCTTCATTTGCCTGCATTAGTCCTAAGTGACTGCAAACTCTTGCTTTACAGAACGCCTCCCGGCTGGTGAGGTTTGTTTTAACAAAAGTTCTTTTGCCTTTAATGCCACCTTTTTACCGGAATAAAGCATACTTCCGAATGTTGGCCCCATCCGTGGCAGGCCATAAACAGTTGAAACCGCCATCCCGCAAACCAACAACCCCGGGTAAACCTCCCCTGTTTTCTCAACCACCGCATCTTCTGAGATATTTATATCCATCGGCCCAAAAGTTTCCATATTAAGTAACTTACGTTTTTCAAGGCTTTTACAAACCCAGGCATCATGGCCTGTAGCATCAATAACCAGCTTAGATTCCAGTGATATCGGATCTACACAAGTAATAGCCCTGGGCAACGCTGAAACTGGAGTCCAATTAATTACCGCTCCTTCAACCTTTTTATTACGCAAAACTACATCATCAAATTTAGTCATGTTCAAGATCCTGACACCCGCATCGCAAGACGCGGAAATCAGCTTAGAGCAGGCATTCGGGCCATCAGCAACAAACAACCCTTTCTCTACCTCTTTATAAGGAATCTTGAGTTCATCTAAAATCTCCTGAGAAGGAGCGCGAAAGGTCAATGGATTCATTAGGTATCCGCCAATCCAAAAACCACCCCCGATATAATTATTACTTTCCACGATTAAAGTTTTATAGCCATCCCTGGCTAAATCCCCGCCCGCGATCAGGCCGCTTGGTCCGCCGCCGATAATTATTACATCAGAAACAATGTAATCCGTAAACCAGCGCGTAAATTCACCGACAATGGCTCTGGATATTTGCGCTTCACTTATCTTCTTAAACATATTTCCTCCTTCTACTTCCTCCTACCTTGCCCAAACTGATGGGCAAGTATGTTGCCCCTGCAACAAAAAAACCCTTACGCCAAATGCATAAGGGTTATAAAAACTAAATCGCCTCCTTCCCTCCGCTGGCATTATCCAGATCAGGTTCACAAGGGTAATCCGCTTATTACGCGGAACTCTCAGGCCGGTTAACCGACCTCCCCATAAATTTTATATATTAAAACATTGTTTAAGTAAAATGTCAACCGATTCTTGATAAATAAAGGAGAGGGGGAGGGAATCTCCCCCTCTCCTTTACCGCTATCTTAACAACTACACTTTGCGCCGCATTTAGCATCTGCGCATTTACAGCCACCTTTAGTACAACAGGCGCCCTTACATACACATTTTCCATCGACACAACAGCTTGTCTTTGTACATGTGCAGTTTTTCTTTACACAACAGGAATCCGCTGCCCAAACATAACTATTAGCGCAAAACATAGCCAAAACAAACGCACTTATAAATAGATATTTTTTCATTATAAACCTCCTTAAAATAAAGTATCAAATAAAATTAAGAGAGGCTGACTTTCGGTGGGTGAAAAATGTCTTCGGTAGAAAGATAAACATAGGTAAAACGTGGTTTAGAAACAAAAAAACCTAAGAAAGCCAGTTTAGGCAATATGCCGCTCTTGAGCAAATAAACTTGAAACGGCGCGGAATAACTGCAAAAACATATCTTAGTATTTTCATGGCATTTGTTTGAGCTATGGCATTTATTGTCACAACAGGGACAGCCCTGATGCGTGCTGGCATAAACATGTTCAACTAGTGAGCCAGTTACCAAGGCAAAAATCATAAAAATAACCAACGCCCTTACCGTATTCTTCATAGTTAAAGTATACCTTATTCCACCATCTGAAACAACAAAGTTAGCCAAAAAATTTATCACCCTTGGCCCAATTCTCTCCGCTTACTTCATCAATAACCAGATAGAGGCTCTCCTTAGGCTTGCCAGCGACCTTTAACAATGTATCGGAAAATTCCTTAGCGATCTTTTCTTTTTGATCCTTGCTCAACTTTCCCACTAGCTTCAAATTAATATAAGGCATATTCCCTCCAGAAATTAAAACCTTGTTATTCTTTTGAAATTAAGAATATCCCGGTTTGCGCGAACAAATTAGGCAAAAACGGGATCCTTCTTGTCTGGCCGATACAAACACTACGCTCGATATTAATATCCTTTAAGCGGCAGTATTTCTTAAAATCAGATATACTTAAGAAGTGCAAGTTTGGTGTCTCATACCATTGATAAGGAAGCGCTCCAGTCACCGGAGTCCTTCCCTGGAAAAACATCTGCAACCTTGATTTATAATGCGCGAAGTTAGGAAAACCTACAACTACCTTCTTTCCCACCCGCAAAGCATCAATAAGCACCTTATCCACGTGAAGGATCTGCTGCAAACTTTGATTAAGCACCACGTAATCAAAAGACTTATCGTTAAATTCAGTCAGACCGCTATCAACATCACCGTGAAAAACATTTAGCCCTTTAGCTACGCATTTATAGATCTCCTGTTCATCAATTTCAATACCCTGAGCGCGGGCATTCTTCTCCTTGATTAAAAGGTACAAAAGATCCCCATTACCGCAACCTAAATCTAAAACCGTTGATTGCGGTTTAATCAAATCAAGAATTACCTCATGGTCCAGCTGAATATCTTTACGCGCCATAATCACCGGTCACCTCATAAGCATAAAATATCTTTTTAAGAAAATGCTTGAGCAAATGCGTCTCCTCTTCTACCTCCAGAAGAAACGCGTCGTGCCCATAAGTTGAATCAATTTCACAGTAAGTTGTCTCTACCCCTGAAAGCTTGCAAGCCTTGACTATCTCCTTTGATTGATACGCCGGGTACAGCCAATCAGATTTAAAAGAGATAACTAAAACCTTTACTTTAGTACCCTCTAAAACATCCTCAAAACGCCGGCCCCCCGATGCATCAAAATTATCCATGGCCTTAGTAATGTAAAGATAGGAGTTCGCGTCAAAGCGTTTGACAAAATTATCACCGCGGTAACGCAAGTACCCTTCTACCTCAAAATCAGCGGTAAATTTAAATGTTTCGCCGACATCTTTCTTAGCCCGTCCGAATTTTTCCGCCATCGATGTATCACTCATATATGTAATATGGCCAATCATCCTGGCTACCGCTAAACCTTTGGATGGAGCCGGGCCTTCATAATAATTCCCGGACTTCCAATGCGCGTCAGCCATAATCGCCTGCCTGCCTACTTCATTAAAAGCAATCTGCTGAGGTGAATGCTTAATCGTTGTGGCAATAGGCACTACGCTGCGTAAACTCTGAGGATAATTAACCAACCAGGATAAAACCTGCTGCCCGCCCATTGAACCGCCGACTACTGAAAGTAATTTTTCTATTCCCAGATGATCAATCAGGCGTTTCTGAGCGTTGACTATATCGTTAATAGTAATCAAAGGAAAATCCAAAGCATAAGGTTTGGCTGTCTTTGGATTTATACTTGCCGGACCGGTTGAACCCTTGCACCCCCCAAGTACATTAGAACAAATCACAAAATACTTATCTGTATCAAATGCCTTTGCCGGGCCGATAAATTCATCCCACCATCCGGGATTATCCTGACCATCATAGACCCCAGCCGCATGCGCGTCACCTGAAAGGGCATGCGTAATAAGAACAGCGTTAGACTTATCCTTATTTAAAACGCCATAAGTCTCATAAGCCAGGCTAACCGGCCCAAACTTCTCCCCGCACTCAAGTTTAAGCGCATCAAAAGTAAAAACCTGGGTCTGCACAATGCCGACACTATTATTTTGAATTATTTTATTTTCCTTGTTCATGCTTTTACCTCTTGAAAAAGCCAGGTCGTCAGATACCGCTCACCGGTATCAGGAAGAATAACCACGATAACCTTGCCCTTATTCTCTTTGCGCTTAGCTACATCTAAAGCCGCCCATAATGCTGCCCCGCTTGAAATACCGACCAAGATCCCATCTGATTTTGCCAAGGCCCTGGCTGCAGCCCCGGCATCATCGTTAGTTACCCGGATAACTTCATCAATTACATCCCGGTTTAAAACCTGCGGGATAAACCCCGCACCGATACCTTGGATCTTATGCGGCCCGGCAGAACCCCCGGATAAAATTGGAGAAGCATCAGGTTCAACCGCGATTGCCTTAAAACTCTTTTTTCTTTTTTTAATTACTTCCGAAACACCTGTAATTGTACCACCTGTACCGACTCCCGCAACCAGAATATCAACTTTTCCATCTGTATCAGCCCAAATCTCCTCCGCTGTAGTCTTGCGATGGATTTCCGGATTAGCCGGATTATTAAACTGCTGCAAGATAATCGCATTAGGAGTTACTTTTACCAGTTCCTCGGCTTTCTTAACCGCGCCCTTCATACCCTCCGCTCCAGGAGTTAAAACCAGCTGCGCTCCAAAAATCGCCAAAAGCTGTCTTCTTTCTACGCTCATGGTATCAGGCATAGTCAAAATCAGTTTATAACCTTTGGCCGCGGCGACAAATGCCAAAGCTATTCCCGTGTTACCACTAGTAGGTTCAATAATCGTCGTGTTTTTCTTAAGTACACCTCTACGCTGCGCATCCTCGATTAAAGCAACCCCCAACCTATCCTTAACACTTGAAAGCGGATTAAATGATTCAATTTTTGCCAATACCGTTGCCTCCAACCCCTCGGCAATTCGATTCAATTTTACTAATGGAGTATTGCCAACGGTTTTCGTAATATCAGAATATATCTTTCCCATAGTTATCTCCTTATACTTTTCCTAAAGCCTGTTCAATGTCAGCGATAATATCATCAATATGTTCTATACCAATTGACAGCCTGATAAAATCAGGGGTAACACCTGTAGCCAACTGCTCTTCGCTAGATAGCTGCTGATGCGTGGTTGTCGCCGGATGAATGGCGAGGGTCTTAGCATCACCAACATTAGCAAGGTGCGAGATTAATTGCAGCGAGTTAATAAACTTACTCCCCGCTTCCAATCCGCCCTTAATACCGAAACCCAAAATTGCTCCCGCGCCTTTCAGGAAATACTTTTTGGCTTTTTCTTTTTCAGGACTATCCTCTAAACCCGGATAATTTACCCAGCTAACCTTAGGATGTTTCTTTAAATATTTAGCCACGGCAAGCGCGTTTTCAGCATGACGGGGTAACCTAAGATGCAATGTTTCCAAACCCTGTAAGAATAGAAACGAATTAAACGGAGAAAGCGTCGGGCCAAGATCTCTTAATAAAGTAACCCGTGCCTTGATGATATAAGCTATATTACCAAGCGGTTTTAAGGCTTCCACAAAGTTAATACCATGATAACTTGGATCCGGTTCGGCAATAAGCGGGAACTTACCGTTAGTCCAGTCAAACTTACCGGAATCAACAATTAATCCGCCAAGCGAAGTTCCATGGCCTCCGATAAACTTTGTCGCCGAATAGACTATGATATCCACGCCAAAATCAAACGGCCTTAATAAATACGGAGTTACCGTATTATCCAAAACAAAAGGAATTCCGTTCTTATGTGCTATTTTTGATATACCTTCCAGATCCGCGATATCGTTCTTAGGATTGCCTATGGATTCGGCGTAAATAGCCTTGGTCTTAGGAGTAATCGCCTTTTGATAAGCGCTTAAATCTCCCGAAGGCACAAATTTCACCTTAATTCCTAAACGCGCGAAAGTATAGTGAAATAGATTATACGTACCTCCATATAAATTATCCGCGGAAACTATTTCATCCCCTGTCTGGGCGATATTCAGTAACGCCAGGGTAATCGCCGCCTGACCGCTGGCAGTAGCCACTGCTCCCACGCCACCCTCCAAAGCCGCAATCCGCTTTTCAAAAACATCAGTTGTCGGATTCATCAGGCGTGTATAGATATTGCCAAACTCCTTTAAACCAAACAGATTAGCGGCATGATCAGTATTTTTAAACTGATATGAGGTTGTCTGGTAAATCGGGACTGCCCGGGAGCCTGTCGTAGGATCAGGCTCCTGGCCTCCATGTAAAGCTAATGTCTCTATTTTTAATTTACTGTCAATCTTACTCATAATTGATGCTCCTTTCGTTATTTAAAATGCATACTGCGCGCTTAATACAAAACCATTACCTAATCCTTGCCTTGTGGACCCCGTGTAGTCACCCGTAGCGGTATAGGCGGCAATAATAGTAAGGTTACTATTTGGAATCCAGGCTAAATGCGCATCCCAATAATTAGCGTTTTGCACATTGGAAAAACGCGCCCCCTGTTTGAATTCATAACCCACAACAAAACCATGAGGAAGTACTATGTCAATATTGGCAAACCCCGTAAACTTTCTTTTATCGCTAAACCCGAGTACACCCGTTACATATTCCTGGGTAGAAAGCACGCCAACGGATTAAATGCCACACCTCCCGCACCTTCTAGATTGTTAAAAGGTGGTTCTGCGAATACTCTGTTTGTCAAAGAACCAAATGCTAACACTAACAAACCCGCTAAAAAAATAAACTTTTTCATTTAAACCTCCCAATACTTTTCTCCTAACTCCAGCTATCTGGTTGTATCGGGAAATTATAATTTTTATGATTTATGATTTCCGGGTGGATCCGGTCAATCCAAAAAACCTTACTGCTAAATACCGCCCCCTTCCTCAATCTTCCAAACATCATCAAAACGTTTTCTCTCAGCGACTTCTGCCTGCGTAATCTTTCTGTCATGCACCTTAACAGTTACCGTTCCGAAACTTAAAGTTTCCACGGCATCGCTGATCTCTTTTATAATCGCGTCATTAACTATATTCTTAGTTGCTTTAGGTTTAATATTCATTTAATAGCTCCTTACCCAACAATGGTACACGACGCGGAAGCGTCGTACTTGTTTCTCAAATAAAACAATGTACCGGCCGCTTCCTTTAAAGCCGGCTGTTAAATTGAATAAGCAAAAACTTCTTTCTTAACATTGATCTGATCGGCTAAATCGCCAAAAGTAACATTGTCAATTATGTTTGAAGTGGCGCTGGCCACCTTCTGCCAAATTCCTCTAAAAAGACAACAACTCAAATCACTGCACTTGGCATAACCTTTTTCTACACAAGAAATTGGCTCTATCGGACCCTCGATGTAACGCACTACCTGACCCAAAGTAATCCTGGATGGATCCTTGGCTAAATAATAGCCGCCCACATTACCGCGCCTGCTCTCAACAAAGCCGCCTTTTTTCAAATCCAAAAGGACCTGCTCTAGAAATTTTACCGGCGCATCAATACGCTTAGCAATATCATTAATCGTAGATACTCCCAACTCATGGTGAACAGCCAAATCTAATAGTGCCTTTAACGCATAATCGCCTTTGTAAGTTATTCTCATTTTAGCTCCTTTTGTCTACTATCCCTATGAACATAGTAGAGTATAACTTAAAAATAATAATTGTCAAGAAATATTTTTATTTTTTTAGATATTATCCATCTCCAATAATTGCGCGCGAATCTCCTGATATTTATCAAGATCAATCAATCTATATATTTCTTGCGCTTTACGCCAATGCTGCCTAGCCATATTCTTTTTCCCTTGTTTCCTATATAACAAGCCTAAATTGTAATTAACATTGGCCAAATCCAGTCGGCTATCAATCTCTCCTGCCAACTTAGCTGAATCCTTAAAATACTCTTCCGCTTTAGCCAAATCATCCATCTCCAAATAAAGCTCACCAATCATATTGTAACCACAGGCCAAATTTAATCTATTGTTTTGCTGCTGGTCTATCTTTAACCCTTTAAAATAATAATCCAAGGCCTTAAGATACTCTTTTTCAAAAAGATAAATCTCGCCTAAATTAAAATAACAATCGCTCAACTCATTTTTCAAATTTAACCGCTCAAAAATCTTACGGCTTCTTTCATAAAAATCCTTTGCCGCAGCATAATCGTTTTTATTGGCAAAGACTAGACCAACATCAAAATAATCACATGCCAAATTCCTGGCGTTTTCAAAATTACGCTGGCGCTCCAAATTAATCGCTATGCTCTTAGTTAATAGATCCAAGGCTTGCTCAAAATTATTTTTATCTATATGCCAAACAGCTAACTTTCTCAAAACCACTGCCTCATTAGACTTATCATTCATGCGCCGGCTTAAATTTATCGCTTTATCATACAACTCTTTCGCTTTAGTATATTGGCCATCCAATTGATAAAACCACCCCAGTTTTATATAGGCCTGAATAAGATGCGCCTTATTATTCAATCTCTCGCTTTTAAGTACATAATCAAAATAGTATTTTAAGGCCTTATCTTTATTGCCCAGGCGTTGATAAGCATTGGCAATTACAGGATAAACCGCTAAAAAGTCTTGGTCCTTACAAATTAACCTCTCCCCTAAAGTTATCGCAGGCTGATTATTCCCTTTACGATATTCAGTTTGCGAATTAAGAAACAGATAAATCTTACCAGGGTTAAGCTTAGGCAGCCAAAAAGCCAAAAGAATTCCGGAGCAAATAAAAAATGCTGCCAATCCAGCTTTAAGCATAACCTTTTTATAAAAAGCAGGCACTTTATGTTTACGCTCTCTACGGCGCTGGAGCCTAAAGAAAATGAAATTGGGATCGCCATAAAGAAGGTAATTTACCCAATGTAAGCTAGCCAGCCCAAATTCTTTTATCAGTTTTAATTTTGATAAACGCAATGACTCACCTACGCCTACTCCGGAAATAAGCTGCGCATAAAATTCCCGGGCAAATACAAGGCTGGGGTTATCTTCGATTTTACGGATTGTGCCGATATAATGCCTTACCCCCGCAAACAAAAATGCGCTGGCCATGCCGTAGCTTGCCCTCTGATATTCCGAGTCAATCAATCCACTATTAGCCTGGGCTGAATGACAAGCATTGGAAAATACTAAAGCCGGCATGCTGCAGCTCTGCCCCATTCTAAGGATATCTTCAACCTTAAATAACCCGTCGCTTAAAACCCAACCACTTCTCTGAGTATCTTTCTTATCAAACTCGCAATGACCGGCAAAATGCACAATATCATAATCACAAATATTCTTTTTGACATAGGTCTTATCTATATTAGTTGACTTGAAATCAACATATACTTTTTTGCTTTTGTGGTTAAACTGGTTTTTAATACTCAAGCCTTCGGCATAAGCGGATTTTAAATTCGCGATTGGATCAGCCAAAATTAACATTCTTAAGCTTTCCGTTAAATCGCGGTACTGCAATAAAGTCGAATCTCCTTTGCTGCGCACTAACCTCCCTAGGCTAAATTTAAGACAGAAAAAATTCACGCCGTCAAAAATTAATTCCCAAGGCATATAAATCAACTCTTCATCCAAAGAAAGGGTTAATACGCAAGGCGGACTATTTTTAAGCTTTTCCTTAATTGCACGGCTGAGCAGATGATCCCAGAATAGTTGGCCGATTTTTTGTAAAGACTTTAGTTGATCAAGCTTAGATGATTGATCTTTGACAGGACGGTTTAAAACACCGACTAAATCCACACTTAAACTTATTAACTCGCTAAAAGAAACCGCAATTAAATTGTAGTGCCGCAAAGTAGGGGCAGCTTGCCCCTGATCAAACAGGCCCATCTTAAGAGAATCGCCCTGCTTAAATACCTCTAAGATTAACTTTTCCGGGTAAAGCATAAGGCTAGGCCTTAACTTTAAGATCAATTACCGCAAGCAAACGTGTTTCCTGTGTAACTTCAACTCTATAGTTACCAGGCAAAATATTTTCAAAAATACTACTTCCTGCACCAGAAATATAAGATTCCAGCTCAACTTCATCTTTTATAAGAGTTATCCTCAAATCCCTATTAGCCTGTTGGCCTTGTTTATTCTTAATCGTAATTACAAGGTTAAAAACTCTGCCATTCTTACTCTCGACCTTGGCCAAAACCCTAACCTCCGGCAAATCTTTCATGATACTTAGCTCTTCTTTAAACTCATTTATCTGCCGACTGCGCAAAACCGGCGCAGGGATTAATTCCTGGCCTACAAGCACATCCCCGCTTGTCTGAATAATCTCCCAGGCTTTTTCCTTAAGCCTGAGAAATATCTCGAAAACATCCTCTTTAACATCGCCACCAACCATCTTTCCGACTCTTTCCAACAGAGACACAGGGACATCCTTACTTAAATGCGGCTCTATTTTAAATTGAGCACACAAATACTCTGCGCATATGTCACATTTGAGCAGATGCCTCTGGATCAAATCTTTATCTGTTTGAGTAAGTTTATCCTCAAGAAAACAAACCAAGGTTTCTTCGGTAGGATGCTCGTTATTAACGAGACGGCCGTCACCTTTCCATTCCCGGTAAATAAACCTGATTATTTTCTCATAATGACTAAACATATACCTTCTCCTGGCTCAATAGACGTATTATTTCAGGAAATCTAACTTGAAACCTTTCTTTTTAAAACAATCCTGTAGTTTTTGGAATATCCTGCTCTTTCGCATATCCACCGCTCCACGGTTGATCTTAAAATATTCCTTAATCTGCTCCAGATTTAAACCCTGATTCAAAAATAACTCCATAAAATACTGCTCACCGGAATCAAGCAAGTCAACGCACTCCTTCAGAGTCTTACGCCTATCCTGGTCACTTAAAAACTCAGCTGCATCCTTAGAAAGATCTTTAAGTATATCTTTTAGGCTAAGCCCCTCTTCAATCTCAATATCTATTGAAACCATAGGCTTAAGCTTACGCAAGTAATCAATAGTAAAATTAATTGTAACCTGCCTAAGCCAACTGGCTAAAGAACAGCCATTCCTAGCCTGATACGTAGCTAGCTTCTTATACTTATCCTTAATTAAAGAATAAAATATTTCTTGAAAAACATCTTCGACCTGTTCCCCGGGAAGGCTGTATCCTTTTACAGTTAAAACGCTATAGATATAGTTATAAATTAGGCGGGAATAACGTGAGAGGAATTCATTCCAGGATTGCTTGTCCCCTTTGACACAAGCTTGGACAAACCTCAAATCGTCCATGGTTATAATTATATCACTAAAATAAGTTTGTCAAATAAAGAAATAAGGGTGCCCCCTGGAACCGGGGACACCCTTATGTTTGAATTAAAAAACGACCCTCAGGGTCAATACCTGACCCTATTTAAAAAGGGCGTTTTTAATGATGAATGAAGCAAAAACAATGGAAACCATGGACATAAGTTTAATTAA
Source organism: uncultured Planctomycetales bacterium (assembly GCA_964427405.1). GTDB lineage: Bacteria > Omnitrophota > Gorgyraeia > Gygaellales > Profunditerraquicolaceae > UBA6249. The sequence continues at coordinate 225,352 of CAYRUB010000001.1, forward strand.
TATGTTTAAACTTGGACCGGAAGTATCTTTAAACGGATCTCCAACAGTATCACCAACTACCGTAGCCTTATGAGCGGCTGACCCCTTGCCTCCATGATTGCCTTCTTCCACGAATTTCTTGGCATTATCCCAAGCGCCGCCTGAGTTAGCCATCATAACCGCTAACACAAACCCGGTAACAGTTGCGCCCATCAGAAGCCCGGCAACCGCATCAATCCCAATTAATAACCCTACTCCAATAGGAGCTGCAATCGCTAAAAGTGAAGGAGCAATCATCTCCTTCTGAGCTGCCGCGGTCGCGATACTCACACAACGTGCGTAATCCGGTTTTGCCTTACCTTCCATAAGACCGACTATTTCTTTAAATTGTCTACGCACCTCAACCACAATCTTACCCGCTGCTCTTCCCACTGCGCGCATAGTCATAGAACAGAATAAAAATGGTAACATTCCGCCTAAAAATAAACCCACTAATACCGTAGGATTCATCATGCTAGTATTTATATCTTTCCCAAAAAGCATAACCTGGTCTTTATAAGCAGCAATTAACGCTAACGCGGTTAAGGCTGCCGAACCGATAGCAAAACCTTTACCTGTTGCCGCGGTAGTATTGCCTAAAGAATCCAAAGCATCTGTTCTTTTTCGTACTTCAGGAGGTAATTTAGCCATCTCCGCGTTTCCACCGGCATTATCCGCAACCGGGCCATAAGCGTCAGTAGCTAAGGTAATGCCCAATGTTGAAAGCATACCTACAGCGGAAATAGCGATACCATATAAACCGGAGTTAAAATTTGCCGCCCCGCCTGATACAAAGAAACTAATCAAAATAGCAATACAAACAATAATTACCGGGATCGCGGTAGACATCATTCCTACAGCAATACCGCTGATAATTACAGTTGCCGGTCCGGTTAAAGAAGCATCGGCAATAGAACGCGTAGGTTTAAAACCGCTGGATGTATAATATTCAGTGCATAAACCAATCAATACTCCGGCGACTAACCCCGCCAAAACTGCCCAGTAAACACCAATATGCTCAATACCCAATGTATACTTAACCAGAAAAAATGAAATTATCGCAACTAAAAACGAACTGGTAAAAACTCCTTTACGTAAAGCTGCCAGAAGGACTTTTTGACTTGCCTGCTCGCCGCTTTTTACAAAGAAAGTTCCGATAATTGAAGCAATAACACCTACCGCGGCCATAACCATAGGCACGGTTACTCCGGCTACCCCAAGGCCTGCGGCAACGCCTAAAGCTGAGGTGGCAACAATTGAACCAACATATGATTCATAAAGATCAGCACCCATACCCGCGACATCACCGACATTAT
>CAYRUB010000002.1:0-1602 GCA_964427405.1 uncultured Planctomycetales bacterium
TCTATCCAACCGGCATACTCCTATTGGATCTGGACTCCTAAAAGCGGCAAGTGGGTTAATCCCAAGAACTTGCCTAAGGATAATCCCGGGGAGCAGTTTGCTTATGCCAAATCTTTTTTTGATATCAATAAATATGAAGAGGCCAAGCGTGAATTTCGTAAACTACTTAAGGCATACCCTAAATCTGCCGAGGCCGCGGAAAGCCAGTATTATCTTGGCCTGACAGAGGAGGCCCAGGGTAAATTATATGAAGCCTATCAGGCTTATCAGATGGTGATTGATAAATATCCTTTTAGCGAGCGTATCCAGGAAGTTATTGAGCGGGAATATAAAATTGCCGAGAAGTTTATGTTCGGAGAAAAACGAAAGGCCCTGGGTGTAACTTTACCAGTAGAGAATCCGGCGATCGAGATATTTGGTAAGGTAGTAGAAAACTCTACCTATGGTCCGCTGGCTCCCCGGGCGCAGTATAAATTAGGCCTGGTTTTAAAAGGGCTATTGCGTTATTACGAGGCTGAAGATGAGTTTAATAAAGTAGTCTCCCGCTACCCGGATAGCGAATGGGCATCCGCGGCGAAGTTCCAGATCGCTTCTTGCCGCTCAAGCTTATCCAAGGGGCCGGCCTATGACCAGGGTGCAGCCCAGGAGGCAAAGGAGCGGTTTGAAGAGTTTGTGAAGGAGCATCCTGATGCCGTGCTTTCTCTTGATGCTGAGAAGAATATTAACAGTATCAGAGAGAAAGAGGCGGAAGCAAGCTATAATATCGCCAAGTTTTATGAAAAGCAAAAGGCATTTGATTCAGCCAAGATTTATTATAATGATATAATCAATAATTACACAGATAGCCCATGGGCTAGCCAAGCTGCGGCCAGGCTGCAGATAATGGAGCGCAAAAATGAAAAATAAGATTTTATTTTTTCTCTGCTTAACTACTACATTCTGCCTGCTATCTAGCTTTCTTTCCGGTTGTGGTTATACTACTCGTTCTATGCTTTATGGAAAATATAGCACAATTTATATAACTCCGTTTTTAAATAAAGTGGATGTAACTCAGGAATCTTTTTCTGCCAATAAATACCGTATTTACCGGCCGATGCTTGAAACAGATATTACTAAAAAAGTGATTAACCAGTATCTTTTTGACGGAAATCTTAAGCCGGCAAGAGAGGGCCAGGCGGATTTGGTACTTAAAGGAGAATTAATTGAGTACCGCAAAGATCCATTAAGTTATACCGTGAATACTGATGATGTTACTGAGTATCGTATTAATATTTACGTGAATTTAAGCCTCTGGGATCAAAAAGAAAACAAGCTGGTTTGGGAAGAGAAGAATTTTAACGGTAACTATTCTTATTTTACCAGCCTTGCTCCTGATAATATCTCCGTAGGAAACGCTTCAGAAGCTGGCGCCGTGAATAAAGCGGTGGAAGATTTAGCCCGTAGGATTGTCGAACGCACAGTTGAACAATGGTAATATGGTTTATTTACTTATCGGCCAGGATATCCAGGCCAGAGAAGACCAACTTAGGAAAATAAAACAGGAATTCCTCCCGCGAGAACTCCAAGATTTTAATCTTGATACATTATACGCCAAAGAAACAA
>CAYRUB010000002.1:1702-183623 GCA_964427405.1 uncultured Planctomycetales bacterium
TGAGTTGAACCTTTACCTTGATATTACGGGTATGTTTTCTTTTGTTTACACGGTTACTTTTTAATGATGTTCTACGCCTTGGCATTTATTCTCCTTACCCGGAAGGGTACACCGGCCATTCCATTAAGGTCGGGTGTTAGCCCAGAAGGGCATTAGTTAATTTATTAATTTAATATTAAAGCATAATTAATTACTCATGTCAATAAACAAATATTCATTAGGCAGCCATAATCAGGCAGTTGCGCGCTCGGCAACCGTTATTAGTCTGGCTACCCTTCTTTCGCGTATCCTGGGTTTTATAAGGGATGTGGTTATTGCCAGGCTCTTCGGGGTTTACCTCTACGCCCAGGCATTTGTCATTGCCTTTCGTATACCTAATTTGTTCAGGGATTTTGTCGGTGAAGGGGCTTCTAATGCTGCGATTGTCCCGGTCTTAACCGAATATAGCCTTAAGCGTTCAAAAGAAGAGTTTTGGGAACTGGCTAATATTTTGCTTAACCTGCTATTGGTTATATTAAGCGCTATAACCATTTTGGGAATTATTTTTTCTCCTTTGATTGTGCGCATGATCGCCCCGGGTTTTATCGCTTTTCCGGAGAAATTAGAAGCGACTATCCGGCTGAACCGGGTAATTTTTCCTTACATACTGCTTATCGGCCTGGCTGCTTATGCCATGGCGGTGTTAAACTCGCTCAAGAACTTCACTGTTTCGGCATTGGCGCCCTGTCTTTTAAATATCTCTATCATTATTTGCGCTTTGCTTTTCGGAGAAGGTATCAAAGGTTTAGCAAGCGGGGTTTTATTGGGTGGGCTGTTGCAGTTGGCAGTACAGGTACCTGTTTTATATAAGAAAGGATTTAACCCCAAACTTATTTTTAACTTTGATCATCCTGGGTTGGTACAGATCAAGAGGTTAATGCTTCCCCGATTGGCCAGTTCCAGTATTTATCAACTGAATAATTTCGTTGATTCTATCTTTGGTTCTCTAATTGCGATTGTCGGAGATGGAGGGGTAGCGGTGCTTTATTTCGCCTACCGGCTTATCCAATTTCCCATAGGTATTTTCAGCAATGCCTTGGCGCAGGCGATCCTGCCTACTTTTTCTACGCAGGTATTAGAGGAGAACCATGATAATCTTAAGGTTACGCTTTCCTGGGGTTTGCGCGCAGTATTATTTGTGATGCTTCCGACAAGTGCGATTTTTATGGTCCTGGCGCATCCTTTAGTATTTACGCTTTTTGGCGGTGGCAGGTTCGATTTGAATTCAGGTCTCTTGACCAGCAATGCCCTGTTTTTTTATAGTATCGGTTTAAGCGCATATGGAGGGACAAAAATACTGCAATCTTGTTTTTTTGCCCTCAAGGATACGGTTACTCCCACAAAGCTGGCATTTTTAGCTTTGGTTATGAATGTTGTGCTTAACGCAATTTTGATGTTTCCGTTAAAAATAGGCGGTTTGGCCCTGGCTACATCTATCTCAGGGATAATCACTTTTCTGTTATTGTTTTTTATTCTAAGTAAACGTTTAGGCGGTTTTGGGGAGCGTAAAATATTTTCTTCTTTCCTGCGTATCCTGGCGGCTTCTTTTTGCATGGCGGCTGTCTGTTTCCTGGTAAACCGCGCGTTAAATCTCGGCTGGGTTTTGTTTTGCGGGGCATTATCCTATATCATGTTTTGTTTTCTTTTTGGCGTAGCCGAACTTAGAGAGTTTACGCATTGGCTGGCCCTTAAAAATATTAGGCAATCTATATGGAACAACCGCAGAAATTAAAAGAAAAGATTTTCTCTGCTCCGGATTCTCCGGGTGTTTATTTGATGCGCGATAACCGGGGAAAAGTGCTTTATGTGGGGAAGGCCAATTCATTAAAAAAAAGGTTGTCTAGTTATCTCATCAGGGGGCTAGACAGTAAAACCCTTGCTTTAATGAGCAGGGTAGCTGATGTTGAGTTCAGGCTGTCTCCTAATGAGGCCATGGCTTTATTGCTTGAGGCCAGTCTTATTCATAAGTTTATGCCCAGGTATAATATTTCCCTGCGGGATGATAAGAGTTTTCCATTTGTTAAGATTTCCGGAGAAGAATTTCCGGCAATAAGCATCACGCGTAAAAAAGATGATCCGCTTGCGCGGTATATCGGGCCTTATACTAATGCCAAGCTTTTGAAGAATGCCTTGAAAATTATCCGGCGCAGCTTTGCGTATCGTTCATGCCGGCATCTCTCCGGCCAAAGTTGCGTATATGGCAGGATTAATCTTTGCCCCGAGCCCTGCATCGGCAAGATCGGCAGCAAAGAATACAGGCGGGGTATTGATAATATTATTTTGATTTTAGAAGGTAAAGCCGACCTGTTGATTTATGATTTAAGTCAAGTGATGCAGGATAAATCCAGGGCCAGTGATTTTGAGGCAGCAGCGGCGGTGCGCGATCAGATTTCTACTTTAGCGGAGCTCTCCGCGGGCCTAAGCGGGGTTAATCGCAAGAGCGAATTAGAAGATTTAAAGAATAAACTAGGCTTAAAGAAATCTCCGGAAAGGATTGAGGGGTTTGATATTTCCAACATTTCAGGAAAGCAGGCAGTAGGTTCAATGGCAAGTTTTTACTGCGGGAATCCGGATAAAAATAATTACCGTCGTTTTCGCATCAAGGATTATCAGGGGATTGATGATTACAGGATGTTGGCCGAAGTGGTGCGTCGGCGTTACAGCCGGCTTATTAAAGAAAAAAGCGCCTTACCGGATTTATTACTTATCGACGGAGGAAGGGGGCATCTTTTAACAGCAGCCAGGCAGCTTAAGGAATTAGGTCTTAAGATTCCCTTGGTCAGTATTGCTAAAAAAGACGAGCGTGTTTATAGCAGCCAAAAAGCACGGCCGCTAAATTTTTCTAGGGATACCCCGGCTTTGAATTTAATCCGCCGGGTGCGTGATGAGGCGCATAGGTTTGCTTTGGGCTATCACCTGTTGTTGCGCCGCAAAAATTTGATCGGAAGATGACATTATTCGCAGCCAAGGTTTATAGGGCAGTTTTAAGCATCCCTTTGGGGCAGGTGCGCAGCTATAAATGGGTGGCGCAAAAAGCAGGCGCTCCGCATGCCTGTAGGGCAGTGGGGCAGGTTTTAAAACGCAACCCGTACCCCTTGATTATTCCTTGCCATCGCGTAATAATGAGTGATCAGAAAATAGGCGGTTATGTGTTTGGTTTGAAGAAAAAGAAATCTTTATTAGCATTAGAGAGGAAATTAGTGAAGTGTTTAATTGGTTAAAGAAAAAATATACCATTAGAGGGCTTTGTTCTTTTACGGATTCAACCTTTCAGAGAGCAAGGGGCCTCTTGTTTTATTTAAGCCTGCTTTTATTTTTTGGCGGGTTACCTTTTATTTTATCATTTGCCTTAGGTTACAAATTCAACGCGCATACCTTGAAATTTGTTAAGACCGGTTTAATTTATATTAAAACCCAGCCTGAAGGAGCAAGGATATATCTTAATGGTAAGCTCATTCCGGATAAGAGTCCGGCGAGCATACAGGAGCTCTTGCCCGGAGTTTATAAGATTACTTTATTGCTGGCGAAATATTACCCTTGGAAATCAGAGATAGACGTAGAGGCTGGTAAGGTCAGCCGTATTGACAAGGTTATTCTTTTTCCTTTAAGGCCGGATCTGCAACAGTTAAACCAAAGAGGGTTTTCTTCTTTCCGCGTTGATATCGAAAAAGGGGTGATTTATTATTTAGACCAGGAGAATAAAATTGTCTATAGGTCCGAATTAGACGGAAGCAACTTTGATGATATTGCAAGCTTACCTGAAAAATTTGGTCAGATCAGTGGTTGGGATATTTCTGCGGATAGAAGTAAGCTGTTTGTTTTTAACGCGCATCAAATCAGCGTGATTTTTCTTGATAGCCGGGATGATTATGCATATTCAGATTCTTTCGTGTACTTGGATTATCCCCAGGAGAAAATAATCAAAATATTCTGGCATTCAGATAGCTACCATTTGGTAGTCCTGACTAATAAGCACGTCGCGGTGGTTGAATCCAGGTCATTAGCTAAAGCGGTTAATCTGATAGAATTAAACAAAGAGGCCGGGGAGGCATTTTACGATAATAAACGCCAGATACTTTATTTTAGCGATAACCAGAAAAGCCCTGATGGCCCATCTTACAATAACCTGTATAAACTGGAATTGAGCCCCGATTTTTATTTATTGGAAAGGTTAATGAAAAAGAAAGCAAATGAATAAGACTAAGATCATAAAGCGAGTTTTTGAGATTATCCCCGGGGGCCTGTCCTGGGGAATAATCATTTCACTTATCCTTCTTTCGGTTAAATATCCAATAGCCAGTGCTATTATCATTATTACCTTTGATTTTTATTGGATTATCCGCACAATTTATTTGACTACGCTTTTGGTCATGGCGCATCACCAAATTTCCTGTCAAAAGGGTGAAGATTGGCTAGGGCGTTGTTTAAGCCTGGGGCAGCAAAAAGATTGGTCGGATTTGTATCAATTAGTTATATTCCCGGCCTACAATGAAGGCCTGGAGGTTTTGCGGCCATCTTTGAAAGCTTTAAGTATGAGCCATTATCCTAAGGAAAAGTTTATCGTGGTTATGGCTTTTGAAGAAAGGAGCTCTCAGGCGCACGATAATGCTTTAGCTTTGGAGAAAGAGTTCAGCGGGAAATTTGGCGCGTATTTGTCTACTTTCCATCCTGATAACCTGCCCGGGGAGAGCCGTACTAAAGGTGCGAATGCTACTTGGGCAGCTGAGGCCGCTAAAAAGTTTATCGACACCCGGGGGATTGGTTACGAGCATGTAATAGTTTCTTGCTTTGATGCGGATACTTGTGTTGAGCCGGAATATTTTGGTTGCTTGAGCTATTATTTTTTGACTTCAGATAAACCGCATCAGGCAAGTTATCAGCCTATGCCGGTTTATAATAATAATATTTGGCAGGCCCCATCCTTTGCCAGGCTGGTTGAGATTAGCAGTTCGTTCTGTCAGATGATTGAGAGTATGCGTCTTGAGAAATTTGTTACATTCTCCAGCCATAGTATGAGCTTTAAGACTTTGGTCGAGGTGGATTACTGGCCGAGGAATATGATTTCGGATGATTCGGTAATTTATTGGAAGGGGTTTTTGCATTTTAACGGTGATTATCGCGTAGTCCCGTTATATATTACAGTTTCCATGGATGTAGCCTACTCCAGTAATATTTGGCGGACTATGGTTGTGCAGTATAAACAGAAAAGAAGGTGGGCCTGGGGTGTAGAGAATTTTCCTTTCGTGGCAATCGGATTCATGAAAAACAAAAATATTTCTTTGTTTAAGAAATTGAGAAGATTGTTTCATCTCTTAGAAAGCCATGTCAGTTGGGCGATCTGGGCGGTTATTTTGGTGCTTATCGGGCCGCTGCCTATATTTTTTGGCGGAAGACTTTTTAGCCAGATGGCCATTGCGTATAATCTACCGAAGATTACCGGATTGTTGTTTCAATTTACCTTGTTGACTAGCTTGACCTGGATATTCTTAAGTTGGACAATCCTTCCGCCGCGGCCTAAGGGGATTAGCTGGTTTAAGAATGTGCTTTTAATTTTGGAGTGGTTTTTTGTGCCGTTTATAATATTGATCCTCGGTTCTTTTCCGGCCCTAGATGCACAAAGCCGGCTTATGCTCGCAAAGTATATGGAATTTAATCCTACATTAAAAGGAAATAAGGTGTTATAATCAAGCAATTGCCTGCCTTTTAGCAGGCAATTGCGCAGTCCTGCCTGCCCCTTTGGGGCATGCAGGGCAAGCAAACTATTTTTGCGAAGTCCCGCATGTTACGGTTGAAAGCGTGCGGGAATAATGCTAAGATTTATTCTTGGAGGGAAAATGGATATCAAGAAATTAATGCAGGAGATGGTAGCTAAAGGCGGCTCGGATCTATTTTACCGGGCCGGGGGTACGCCGCGCCTGCGTATCGATGGCAAGATTGTTTCTATGGGGGATCATATTTTAAGCGTAGAAGATGTTATGCTCGCTACTCAGCAGCTGGCCAATTTTAAGCAGCTTGATATTTTTAGGAATAATATGGATGTGGATTTTGCCGTCTACCTTGAGGAATTTGGCCGCCGCTTCCGGGTAAGTATATTTATGCAAAGGAACTGGCCGTCTATTGTTATTAGAAATGTGCGTAATTATATATCTACGTTTGAGGAGTTAAATCTCCCCGTTGAAATATTAAAGAAATTATCACTTGAAACCCGCGGCCTGGTGCTTTTAACCGGAAGCATGGGCAGCGGAAAATCCACGACCATTGCCAGTATGCTGGAGTATATAAATAGCAGCTCCAAGAAGCATATTTTGACTGCTGAAGAGCCGATTGAGTTTACCTTTGAAGATAAACAATCAATCATCAACCAGCGGGAACTAGGTATTGATGTTGCCTCTTATTCGGTCGCCCTGCGTTCCTTTACCTTACAGAGCCCGGATGTAATGTACATCGGCAATATCCGTGATTATGAAACTGTTTCCAGCGCAATGACCGCCGCGGAAACCGGGGTGCTGGTTTTAAGCACCCTGCATACCATTAATGCTTCCCAGAGCGTGGAAAGATTGATTAATTTTTTCCCCCCGCATCAGCATCAAGAGGCGAGGAATCAATTAGCCACATTGTTAAAAGGGGTAATCTCCTTACGCCTGGTGCCTGCTAAAGATGGTTCAGGCCGTATTCCCGCCTATGAAATTATGCTTTTGACTCCTACTATCAGCCGCCTGATCCGCGAGGGAAAGGTTTGGGAGATTCCTCAGTTTATTGATGATGGGGCGATATTCGGCATGCAGTCATTTAATCAGTCTTTGGTTAAGCTGGTTCAAGAGGGTAAGATTACCGAAGAGGATGCTGTTTTAGCTGCGGATAGCCGCGATGAATTTATGCTGGCCTTTAGGGGAATTAAGAAATAAGGAATTTCCCGACTCGTAAAATGCGGTAAAATTGTCGAAGATAATTTTACCGCACTCGTCGGGATAAATTCACAGACGGCCTTGCGGCCTACGACTTATGTCGCTTTCACTCCATAAGTCGTCTGTTCATTTAAAGGAGATAGCCATGCTTGAAGAAATCAAAACTAAATTAGCTGATCTTGGTTTAAGGATTGAGAATTTAAGAGGTTATCTTTGACGTTGTAAATAAAAAGCAACGGATAGATGTTTTATCCGGCCAAATGTCCGCCGCAGATTTCTGGGATAATACGGATCGTCCTAGAAAAATAGTTAAAGAATTAAAAATCCTTAAAACAATAGTCGAGCCTTGGGAGTTGGCTGACAAAAAATACCAGGAGCTTAGAGAGCTTGTTCCTTTAGTTAAGGAAGATGATCATGAGCTGCTCTTGGATTTAGTACGCAATACCGATAGTCTCCTGTCGGTGATAGATAAACTGGAATTTCAGGTGCTCTTAGGCGGACCCCTGGATAAGAACAGTGCGATCTTAAGTATTAATGCCGGAGCAGGCGGCACAGAATCCTGCGATTGGACAGGGATGCTCTCTAGAATGTACAGCCGTTTCGCGGAAAGTCACGGCTATAGCGTAACAACAACTGATCTGTTGGCCGGCGAGGAAGCCGGGATTAAAAATATCACTGTATTGATTGAGGGTGATTACGCTTATGGCTATTTAAAGGCAGAGCGCGGAGTGCATAGATTAGTACGTATTTCTCCTTTTGATGCCAATAAACGCAGACATACATCTTTTGCCTCGGTAGATGTAATTCCTGAAATAGAGGAAGATTTAGATATAAAACTCGAAGATAAGGATCTGCGCATAGACGTTTATCGCGCTAAGGGCGCCGGTGGACAAAGTGTTAACACTACGGATTCAGCGGTAAGGATTACCCATATTCCCACTGGAATTGTCGCGCAATGCCAGAATGAGCGTTCGCAGCACCAGAATAAACAAACTGCTTTAAAGATATTGAAGGCGCGTATTTATGAGGCCGAGCAGAAAAAAAGGGAAGCGGAATTAAAACAGCAGGATTCAGACAAAAAGAAGATTGAATGGGGCAGCCAAATCCGTTCTTATGTCTTGCATCCGTATAATTTAGTCAAAGATCATCGCACGGATTTTGAAACCGGGGACAGCGGAAAGGTTTTAGATGGGGGCCTGGATGAATTTATTGAAGCCTTCCTTAAATTAAGCGCAAATAAACAAGGACTTCGCTAAATAAAAACTTAGGGTGCTTGAATGCTAGGGTTAATTAAAAAAGTTATTCTTAAGAATAAACAGGATGCCATCAGGAAGAAATTCCCTGGGGTAAAAATTACCCTGCATTCTGAGATGCCTAGTCCTTCAATGAATAAAATGGTTGAATTGGCTAAGGCGGTTAATCTGGTAAATTCATTTGAAGCCAGGATAAGTCAGCTTAGTGATGCCGAGCTTTGCGCTAAGACGGATGAGTTCAGGAAGCATTTAATCAATAAATCTGAGCAATTTGCGCAAGATTTAGAAGAACTGCAACAAGCCATGCTTTCAGTGGCGATGCCTGAGGAAAAGGAGAAATTAAAAGAAAAGCTTAAAGTCAGCCGGAATAGGATCTTTGCTGATATATTACCCGAGGCTTTTGCCGTGGTCAGAGAGGCATCTAAACGCACCATAGGCTTAAGGCATTTTGATGTACAGATTGCCGGCGGCATTATTCTGCATGAGGGCAGGATCGCGGAGATGTCTACGGGAGAAGGAAAGACTTTAGTTGCGACATTGGCAGCCTATCTGAATGCTTTATTAGGCAAAGGTGTGCATATTGTTACGGTCAACGACTATCTTGCCCGGCGCGACCGTGAATGGATGGGGCCGATTTATGAATTTTTAGGACTATCTGTAGGCACTATTCAGCATGATATGTCCGACGAAGAAAGAAAGATTGCTTATTCCTGCGATATAACGTATGGCACAAACAATGAGTTTGGTTTTGATTATCTGCGCGATAATATGAAATATTCTATCGCAGAATTAGTGCAGAGGCCTTTTTATTATGCCATTGTGGATGAGGTTGATTCAATACTGATTGATGAGGCGCGTACGCCGTTAATTATCTCAGGCCCCGCGGAGGAGTCTACTGATAAATATTACACCGCCAAGAAAATAGCCGAAGGGTTAAATGGCCGCCGGGTTACGGAAAAAGACGAGATTGACGCTAAATATAAAGGAGTGGATTTAGGCCAGGGGTTTGATTATGTGGCGGATGAAAAGGCACAGACCGTTGCCCTTACCGAAGACGGGGAACTCAAGGCCGCCAAGCTTTGGGGTATTGACAGCTTGCATACTTTAGAAACAATCGAATACCGGCATCATACTATCCAGGCTTTACGGGCAAAAGAGTTTTTTCAGCTCGATGTGGATTATGTAGTTAAGGATGGCGCGGTAATTATTGTGGATGAATTTACCGGCAGGTTGATGCCGGGCAGGCGCTGGTCAGACGGCCTGCATCAGGCTATTGAGTCTAAAGAGGGATTAAAAATTGAGCGGGAAAACCAGACCTTGGCCACGGTTACTTTTCAGAATTATTTCCGTATGTATGAAAAGCTGGCGGGAATGACCGGCACGGCCTTTACCGAAGCTAATGAATTCAGGAATATCTATCAGTTGGATGTAGTTGTCCTGCCGACAAACCAGCCTCTGGTGCGTAAAAATTATCCCGACCGTATTTATAAGACTGAAAAAGAAAAGTTTGCTGCTGTAGTTGAGGAGATTGCCGAGCTGTATAATTTAGGTAAACCTGTCTTGGTCGGCACAATTACTATTGATAAGTCTGAGATGCTTTCTGAGATGCTTAAGCGCCGGGGGATATCACATCAGGTGTTGAATGCCAAATATCATGAGATGGAGGCCGAAATTATTGCTCAGGCTGGTAGGTACAAAGGAGTAACTATAGCTACGAACATGGCCGGCCGCGGCACGGATATCCTTTTAGGCGGTAATCCTGAATTTATTGCCAGGAATGTGGCTAAACAAAAATTAAATCCCGAAGATCCAAATTATCTTAGCGAATATAAAGTTATCTTTGAGCGGTATAAGTCAGAGGCTGCATTAGAACATGATAAGGTAGCCGGATTAGGTGGCCTGCATGTCTTAGGCACAGAGCGCCATGAGGCCAGGCGTATTGATAATCAGCTGCGCGGAAGAGGCGGCCGCCAGGGGGACCCCGGGTCTTCGCGTTTTTACGTATCACTAAAGGATGATCTTATGCGTTTGTTTGGTTCAGACAGAATCATCGGATTAATGGATAAGTTGGGCTTAGAAGAAGGACAGGTTATCGAGCATCCCTGGGTTACCGGTTCCATTGAGATTGCCCAGCGTAGGGTTGAGCAGCATAACTTTGAGATCAGAAAACAACTCTTAGAGTATGATAATGTAATGAATAAGCAAAGAGAGATTATCTATGGTCAGCGCCTGCAGATCCTGGAGGGTTTTTCTCTAAAAGAGAATATTGCGGGAATTATCAATAAGCTTGTTGAGGAGTACCTGCGAATTTACAATCAGCCTGATACCTCCGGGGTGGATGCCGCAGGTTTGGCCAGTTTTATGGCTTTAAAGTTTGGCCTGGAGTTTAATGCGCAAGGATTTGTTGACCGGAATGAGCAGGATATTAAAGAGGCGCTATCCACACAACTGCTTGAAGCTTATGAAGCTAAGGAAAAGGCGATTACCCCTGAGTTAATGCGCAATCTAGAAGGTATGGTGTTTCTGCAGATTATAGATAGTAAATGGAAGGATCATCTTTATGCTATGGACAGTCTGCGTGAAGGTATAGGCCTGCGTGCCTACGGGCAGCGGGATCCTTTGATTGAATATAAACGCGAGGCTTTTGAAATGTTCAGCCAGATGATAAGCAGCATTGAAGAAGAGGCTGTGGAGACTATTTTTAAAGTACAACCGGCTAAGCCGGATAGATTCCGGGGGGTTTTCAGCTCCTTACCTAAAGAGCTCTCTCATCCGGAGTCAGTTAAATTACAAATTCCTCCTGAGGGAGAAAATGCTTCAGAAACAATGACTCCAACTAAGCAAGCAGCTGCTAAGCCCGTACAATCCCATCAGCCTAAGGTGGGCCGTAATGACCCTTGCCCTTGCGGTTCAGGAAAAAAATATAAAAAGTGTTGTTCAAAATGAGTGAAGTAATCCTGTCTATTTTATCTGCTGGCTTATTGTCATTTTCCTTCTCCAGTTTTAATCTTTGGTTATTTGCCTGGTTTGGTTTTATCCCTTTTTTTATTGCACTAGAAAATAAATCTTTATTCCGGTCATTTATTATCGGCTATCTTTGCGGGATATTTTTTTGGAGCCTGACAATATATTGGCTTATTCATGTTACTCTTCTGGGGCAGATAGTTTTAATTTTATATCTAGCTGTTTATTTTGGGGTTTTTGGTTGTTTGGTTTATTTATTCCGCTCTCTTTCTCCGGGTGTCCTGCTATTTTTTATGCCCAGCAGCTGGGTATTATTGGAATATTTACGCAGTTATTTATTTACAGGTTTTCCCTGGGCGCTAGCCGGGTTTTCGCAATACAAAAATCTACCGGTTATCCAGATCGCTGATATAACCGGCTCCTGGGGGGTTTCATTTCTTGTGGTGTTGCTTAATGTCGGGTTTTATTTATTTTTACGTAAGCGCATAAAAGCAAAAATTTTCTTAATTTGTGTTTGCATGTTATTTTTATCTTTGGCGTATGGTTTTTGCAGGTTGAGTTATAAACCTGGTTTGCCTTCTGATAAAGAGTGGCTTAAAGTTTCTGTAGTCCAGGGCAATATTCCTCAAGATTTAAAATGGGATAAGCAGGCAGCGGCCGGTATATTGAATAATTATATAGAATTAACCAGCGCGGCTGCTAAGGATGAGCCGGGTTTGATTATTTGGCCGGAGGCATCTGTGCCGGCCCTCTGGGGAGAGGATGCTGCTGATGCGCAATTTGCGCAGGTTTTTTCTTTAGCTGGCCGGCTAAAGATTAATTTACTGGTAGGCGCGGTTTCGCGCTCTGGTGAGGCTTATTTTAATAGCGCTTTATTTATTAATAATCTTGGTCAGCCGGAGAGAATATATAACAAGCTTCACCTGGTTCCCTTTGGTGAATATATCCCGTTTAGAAACACCTTTCCTTTTTTACAGACTATTGCTCCTATCGGAGATATAGAACCGGGAAGAGAGTATACTATATTTAATCAACCCGCTGATTTTGCCGTACTTATCTGTTTTGAGGACCTTTTCCCGGAATTATCCCGGGAATTTATAAAAAGAGGGGCAAGATTTCTGGTGAATATCACCAATGATGCCTGGTATAAAAGAAGCAGCGCCCCATATCAGCATTTTGCGGCCTCCGTTTTTAGGGCAGTTGAAAATCATGTATATCTGGTCCGCTCAGCTAACACCGGGATCTCCGGGTTCATTGATCCGTTTGGCAGGCTTTCATCAATAGTACAGGATGCTACGGGAAAGAATAGCTTTGTCAAAGGTTATAGTAGCCAAAATATTTGTTTAGCCCCTATCAGGCGTACAATTTATAACCGCTACGGCGATCTTTTCGTAATTTTCTGCTTGCTACTTGACAGCTGTGTTATAATATCTTTTTTAAGAAAACGAAAATGAAAAAAATCCTGGTAATTTCTTCAATCATAGTATTGGCTTCTGCGTTCATAGGTCTGGTTTGGTTGGATAAGCAATATTTTATCTGTCCCATTGAATACAAAAGCGATATTCTTATTCGTAATGATAACCGCGGGGATGGTTTATTTGCTTCCAGCCGTTCCGGCAGGAGAATACATAAAGGCATTGATCTTTTGGCCGATGTAGGCGAAGCTGTACTGGCTGCTAAAAGCGGCAAGGTGGTTAGTGCTACCCAGAACAAGGGAATGGGTAAATATGTGATTATCCGGCACCCGGATAAATATATTACTATCTATGGGCATCTCTCAGAGATCCTTGTGCAAAAAAATGATTACGTGCGCCAGGGCCAGGTTATTGGTAAAGTAGGCAAGACTGGTAATGCCAGGCCGCGCGATATGCTTCCGCATCTGCATTTTGAAATCAGGAAAAACGGCGTTCCTCAGGATCCCCTTGAGTATATCTAATGTTCCAAAGGTTCCATATGTACTACGACGTCGGTTATCCCGGGGATGGCAGATTTGATTGCTTCTTCAATGTGGTCGCTTATTTGGTGGGCGTTATCGATGTGCATGTTGGGGTTAACCTGGACATGTAAATCAATATAAATATCATCAATCCTGCCGCGGCTGCGTATCTTGTGGCAGGCGCGTACTCCTTTTGTTTTTAATACAATATCCCTAATTTTTTGGTCATCTAGAAAAACTGCTGTATCGCAGAGGACATCAGAGCTTTGTTTGGCTATTTCAAAAGCAGCAAAGCCGATAAACAATGATATAAGGATAGTGATAATCGGATCGATTATAGGAAGTCCTAACTTTATCACGATAAGCGAAGCGATTACCGAAAAAGAAGTAAAGATGTCTGCCCGTGTATGCATGGAATCAGAGATCAGGATATCGCTTTTTAAGTCCTGGCCTTTTTTATTTTCATAGCGCATTACCCAGATATTCACCGCTAAGGTGATAATCATGACTACAAAGCTGCTTATGTCAACCTGAGGCAGGATGGGCTGGCTCAGGCGGGCCAATCCCTGTTTAATTAAATTAAATGAGACAATAAAGAGCATGGCGGAAATTGCCAGGGAGAATAATGTTTCGTATTTTTTATGCCCGTAGGGATGGTCTTTATCTACCGGTTGGCAGGCGAAATGGATTCCCAATAACCCGATGACATTAGAAGTTCCGTCTGATAACGAATGGAAACCGTCTGCGGTCATACTTGAACAACGGCTGCTTAAACCGTAAACGATCTTGGCTAAGGCAACCAGCCAATTTAAAACAAGTATGATACAGAGGATCTTTCTTATTTTTTGATAGTGCTTCTGAATATCGTCTACCATAAAAGTATTGTATAACAAGTATAAGTTTTTGCAAATTATTTCCTCAGTAATATTACTTCCGGTGTCCTTCCGCTATGCAGATAAAATATCGTCGAAAACACCCTGTTTACCGGTGATTGTCTTGACTAAAAATTAGCTAAATGATAGAATATATTTATGCATAAACGTAAACTATTAATTATCCTGTTGTTTTTGTCGTTTGCCGGTTGTACCAGTATAGAAAAACCTGACTTGACGTATTGGTCAAAAATGCCTGCTTTAGAGCCTTTTAAAGAAGGGGAGCGTGTGTTGATCTTGGCCCCGCATCCTGATGACGAGGCGATTGCCTGCGCAGGAGTCATCCAGCAGGCGCTTAGGGCAGGCGCAAAGATAAGAATAGTTTATCTGACCAATGGTGATCATAATGAGCTGGCTTTTATTGTTTATGAAAAAAGGATAACTGTACGCCGGGGTGAGTTTGTGCACATGGGGCAGGTGCGTCAGCAAGAGTCGATTAAGGCGATGAAATCCCTGGGGTTATCTGAAGACGATCTGGTATTTTTAGGCTACCCTGATTACGGTACCTTTAACATATTCAGCCAGTATTGGCAGGCTAAGAAACCATTCCGTGACCGGTTAACCCGCATATCTAATGTGCCTTACAAAGATAATCCTTCCTACGGAGCTGCGTATTGCGGCGAAAGCATTCTCAATGACCTGAGCAGACAGATTTTAGATTATAAGCCGGATAAAATATTTGTTTCACATCCGGCGGATGTTAACGTAGATCATAAATCGCTATATCTGTTCCTCCAGGTGGCCTTGAGTGATTTGGAAGGCCAGATCCCCAAGCCAAAAATTTATCCATATCTTGTGCATTGCGTTGGTTGGCCTCAGCCCCGGCATTATCATCCGGAGTTAGAACTTTATCCGCCAAATAAATTCATTGATTCAGAGATCAACTGGGTCCGGGCAAATTTAAGTTTCGGAGAACTGGATAAAAAATATCAGTCTATACTTCTCTATAAGAGCCAGACGGAATCCAGCGCTTTTTACCTATTTTCCTTCGCCAGAGAAAATGAATTATTCGGAGATTATCCGGTTTTGGAGCTGGTTCCTCAGCAGAGATTAAAAGATAGGGTTATTTCTTATTTCGGCGCCTCAAAGATGTTTAAAGATGTGCCGGGCATGGAATCTTCCGGACAGGAGGAAGCGATAGAGGGCAATGGGCAGGTTAGCTATGCCGAAGAGGACAGTTGTTTTATTGTGCGTGTAGATAAGCCTAAAAAACTCAGCAATAGATTTGGGGTGTTGTTGCATGTGTTTGGGTATAGCAAGAATACTGTTTTTTCCGCGATGCCCAAAATACGTATTATTACTGCGGGAAAGAAATTCCGGGTATTTGACGCACAGAAAAGAGTAATTAATTCCGGGGTAACGCTTGAGTTTGACAGGAATTATTTAGTTATAAAAATTCCGCTTAAGCTTTTGGGTGAGCCAGGTTATGTCTTGACTGCCCTTAAGGCTTTTCATGGCAACCTGCCTATTGACGCTGTGGGTTTCCGCAAGGTCAAGTTGAAATGAGGCCTTAGAAAGTGAGCACCCCGCGTTTATAAGGATTTACGCTGGTCTGTCCCGCTGGACAAGGAGGGGATATGTTAGAAATAAAGACGGTAAAAATAGATAAGCCAGATGATTTAAATTTTATTTTAGGCCAGGCGCATTTTATTAAAACAGCGGAGGATCTTTATGAATCTTTGATTAATGTTCCGGGGGCAAAATTCGGCCTGGCTTTTAGCGAGGCATCCGGTGCATGTAAGATACGCAGTGAAGGTAATGATACGGCGCTTAAAGAGTTGGCCTGTAAGAATGCGCTTGAGCTTGCTTGCGGGCACAGTTTTATTATTTTTCTCAAGGAAGCATATCCTATCAGCGTATTAAACGCTATAAAGAATATTCCTGAAGTCTGCAATATCTATTGCGCTACGGCTAATCCCGTGGAAGTAATAATCGCTCAAAGTCAAGGCGGCAGGGGTATATTAGGGGTAATAGATGGCTTAAGCCCCAAGGGCATAGAAACGCCTGAGGATATCTCTTGGCGTAAGGATTTATTGCGTAAGATTGGCTATAAGCTTTAAATTATCATTTGCAATTTATGGGCAGTTTGTTATAATTATTTAACTTAAAATTAAAATGGATTCTAAAAAAATACGCAAAAGTTTAAGTCGTTTTTCGGCTTGGCTCGGTTTAAATATATGTTCTTTGATAGTCAGGGTTATCCCTACAAGCTATCTCTATGGTTTTGCCAGGGATATTGCTTCTTTGGCCTATGTATTTGCGGCAAAGCATAGAAAAATTGCTTTAGAAAGCCTTGATATTGCCTTTGGTAAGGAAAAATCCCGCCAAGAAATCGAAAGAATAGCCAAGGATTGTTTTATATATATGGCTAAAGGTGCGGTTGAGCTGATGTTCTTTTTTGATAAGCCGCATATGCTAAAAGGAAAGGTGGATATTCAGGGCCGCCAAAATCTGGATACGGCATTAGAGCGCGGACGGGGCGTGATTTTAGTTAGCGCGCATTTTGGTAATTTCCCGCTTCTCTTGGGCCGCCTCGCGGTAGAAGGATACAAAACATGCGGGATTATGCGGCCAATGCACGATGCCAGGGTGGAAAAGATTTTCTTTGAAAAAAGAGAGAAGTATGGGGTAAGGACTATTTACAGTCAGCCGCGTAATGAATGTGTAAATAACACTATTGCTGCCTTACGTAATAATGAATTGATTTTTGTACCTATCGACCAGAATTTTGGAACCGGAGGAGTATTTGTAAATTTCTTTGGCAAGCAGGCGGCGACTGCAACCGGGCCGGTGATCCTGGCGCAGCGAACCAAGGCGGCACTTATTCCTTGTTTTATTCTCAGGCAGCCTGGCGATAGGCATAAGATAATTTTTGAGCCTGAGTTAGAATTAAAAGAGGGCAAAGATCCCCGGGACACGGTATTGATAAATATTCAAAGGCTTACGGATATAATTGAAGCATATATACGTAAATATCCTGCGGAGTGGGGTTGGATTCATCGCAGGTGGAAAAGTAAACCTAGTTAAAGGAGGTGTTCAAATGGCAGGAGAAGAGAAAAAGTGCTGTGATGCAAAGAAGACGTTGTCTACGCTTTTTAAGGTTGTTTTAGGCCTTGCGTTTTTAGTTTTAGGAGGTTTGGCAATCTTAAAATGGTGGAAAGCGCTTCTTTTAATCGTTAAAGGTTGTATTGGCCTGTTTTTGATTTTGGCTGGCGTGATTACTTTAGCTATAGCGAAAGAATAAATAGATAATGGGGTCGGATCTATTTTCTAAAAAACAGTTCCGGCCCCATTATTCTCATAGGAGAGTATATGGAGTCAATTGTAAGCAGGGAAATTATTACCAATAAAAGAATTTGCCGGTTTTTAGCCGTGGCAGTTTTTATAACTCTAACTACTTTATCCGCTTTTGTGCGCATTCCTTTGCCTTTGACTCCTGTGCCGCTTACGCTGCAGACATTATTTGTCTTGCTTTCAGGCGCATTATTGGGCAGGAGATTGGGTGTATTTACGCAAGTTGGATATCTGCTTTTGGGACTGACCGGTTTTCAGGTGTTTACCGGATTTGGCAGCGGATCTCTTTATCTTTTGGGGCCTACCGGAGGTTATATCGTTGGTTTCGTTTTAACCTCTTTCTTTACCGGAAGCTTATTCTCGGAAGTGAAACTTGGCTGGAGGAATACTTTCTTAAAGTTTTTATGTGCAGATTTTATAATCCTGTTTAGCGGGATGCTTTGGCTTAAAATTGCTCTGTCATGTTCATTTAGCCAGGCATTTTTGCTTGGCTTTTTGCCCTTTGTGCCAGGTGACCTGTTAAAGATTATATCCGCAACAGCTGTTTTTAATAAAATACATTCGCGTATCAAAGCGTCTCTTTATTAACCAGTATGACGCAAGAAGATTCCTTTAATCAATGAAAAGCTTGGCTCTTAAGCTGTGTTCTTTGCTTTCTCTTTCCCTATGCCTTGGGTTCTATGCCAGTTCTTCCGGAATGAATGCGCATCAGGCCTTATCTATAAGTATATTCTCTGCCTCAATCCTCGGGACTCTTTTCTTTTGGGATTTTCGTCTTAGTTTCGCTTTTATCGGCACCTCCGTATTGCTGATGACTAAAACCATTGACTTAGAGCATGTTATTGAATTTTCTTCGCTCGAGGTAATCCTTTTCCTGGTAGGGATGATGGTGATTATCGGCCTGCTTAAGGATTCCGGGGTTTTTACCTGGATTGTCAGCCTTATTTTACGTATCCCAAAATTAACCGGCAGAAAATTTGTCCTTATTATAGGTCTCATGTCTGCTTTACTTGCCTGTACTATCGATGAAGTAACTTCAATTATTTTTATGGTTGTTGCGGTTTTGGAAATCTGTGATTATTTTGAAGTCAATCCCGTACCGTTTGTTATAATTTCAGTCTTAGCTACAAATATAGGGTCTTCGGCTACGGTATTGGGCAATCCTATCGGCATACTTATCGCCTCAAAATCCGGCCTAAGCTTTGAAGATTTTATTGTTAAGGCCTTTCCTTTGGCGGCACTGTGTTTACTGGTTACTATTTTGATTCTTCTGTTCTGGTATAGGAAGCCGATCAAATTTCTTGATGAACAAATGCAGAGGCTGGGGGCTAATGAAATACTGATCAGATTAATATCTGTGCCCCCGGAAAGAAGCCTAAAGATAAATTTGGGGATATTCGCAACGATGCTGATTTTTATATCACTGCACCGCCGCATGGAAATAGCCTGGGGCCTGCCTGCTAATACCGTCTTGTTGGTTGTGCCGCTTGTAGCCAGCGGACTGGTAATGATCTGGAAACATAATAAGGCCAGGAAATATATCGAAAAAGACGTAGAATGGTGGACATTACTTTTCTTTTTGCTTTTATTCGTCCAGGCAGGGACATTAAAATATACCGGAGCAACTGAGTTTATCGCCAAGCATATGCTGGCAGCATGCGGTAATAGCCTGGATCTTTTGATTTCTGCAATGCTTTGGATAAGCGCGATAGGCTCAAGTGTTTTAGATAATGTAGTTTTAGTGGCAGCCTTTATTCCTGTGGTACAGGGATTCCAGAGTTTAAATATAAACCTGCAGCCATTATGGTGGGCTTTGCTTTTTGGCGGCTGCCTGGGAGGAAATATAACCCTTATCGGCTCTACGGCTAATATTGTAGCCATAGGTATTGTTGAGAAGGAGAAACGCGTTAAGATAACTTTTCTTAATTGGTTTGGGGTGGGTTTAAGCGTAGGTTTGATTACTACGTTTATTGTAATGATAGCGCTGATTTTTCTGCCTTTTTATAGATAACTTGACAAATTAAAAAATCTGTGTTAATTTAACCCTAATAAAGGAGGGGTAAGATGGATTCAAAGAAGGTTATAGCTGTTTTTGTATTTACTGTCTTAATTACGGTAACTACGCTTATTGCTTTTGCTGCTGAAGAAGTTACGGTTGGCACTGAGAATCCTGTTGCCAGCCCTGCAGAATCTGCAGTCTCTGTTTCTACCCCTCAGGCTCCTTCGCAGAATGAAAATGATACGCAGTGGGTTTGGGGAGAGGTGGTTAATTTAGACAACACAGTCAAAACAATCACCTTAAAATACCTTGATTATGAAACAGACCAGGAAAAGGATATTGTTTTAGCTGTTGATGAAAAGACTGCTTTTGAAAATATTAAAAACTTTGATGAGATAAAGGTTAAGAATACCCTGAGTATAGATTATGCGGTTGGGCCAGACGGCAAAAATATTGCCAAAAATATTGGTCTTGAAAGCCCGGATTCTTCTGCCGTTGTTCCTGCGCAGGCTGGAGATACTAAACAGGTTGACACTCAGATTGCTCCGGAACAATCAGTAGCTACCCCAGAGGTAGGTGTTGAACAGGCGCTTCCGGTAAGCGCAACATCAGATCCGGTTACTCAAAAATAGGCGTAGTAAGTAGATATTTTTAAACATTAGATGTTACTTTAAATAGGCAGGGCTTCTAAACCCTGCCTATATTTTCATTATGCAGAATATTAAATTGATTATTTTTGATTTGGATGGCACCTTAATAGATGCTTATGCGGCCATATGCAGCAGTTTTAATTACGTAATGCGTAAACTGGGGTTGAAGCCCAAAAACTCAAGGCTTATCCGCCGTCTGGTAGGTTGGGGAGATGCAAATTTACTTAAGCCATATGTGCCTGAACATGATTTAAAACGATCTTTACGCTTATATCGTAACCATCATAAGCTTAGTTTGCTTAGGCAATCGCATCTTTACCCGCATGTTAGAATGCTTTTGCGCAAGCTTAAAGCCCGGGGCTGCAAGTTAGCAGTAGCCAGCAACCGGCCAAGCAGGTTTTCCTTTATTTTATTAAGACACCTGCGTATAATTAAATTTTTTGATTATGTACTTTGCGCCGATAAATTAAAACGTGGCAAGCCGGATCCTGAGATATTGAATAAAATAATCAAAAAGTTTGCTCTTAAGAAATCACAAGTTTTGTATGTGGGGGATATGGTTATTGATGCGCAAGCCGGAAGGCGCGCAAAGGTCAAGACAATAATCGTAACCAGTGGCTCAAGCGGCATAGCTGAAATCAAAAGAGAGAACCCATTTAAA
Source organism: uncultured Planctomycetales bacterium (assembly GCA_964427405.1). GTDB lineage: Bacteria > Omnitrophota > Gorgyraeia > Gygaellales > Profunditerraquicolaceae > UBA6249. The sequence continues at coordinate 22,336 of CAYRUB010000002.1, forward strand.
ATAATCTCCGGAGTCAGGCAGCTGGCAAGAATGTTTAGCTGAAGGGGATAATTAGGTTTCCCTTGACAGCCAGGCTAATCGGTAATATATTAAAAACAGGCATGAAAAAAAGCTTTAAGTTATTTGGTTGTCTGGTTTTATCGTTATTTGTCGCAGGATGTTCTTCAATAAGAATGCAGTCTGCGGACAGTAAGTATCTGGCGGATGATCCTTTAGAAGGATACTCTGGCCCTAAGGCTAAAATAGCAGTTAGCGATTTTGAATTAAAGACCTCCGGTCTTAATACGGAGCTCGGCCAGGCATTAAAAGAATATTTTGTCAGTATTTTAAACAATACTAAGCGCTTTGTAATGGTTTCTCCGCCGGAGACGGATTTAATCATTAGCGTGGGGATTATAGAGTTTGTCCCGGAGAATTCAGGCGGTAAATCCGGGGTAGCAGGCGGAGGAAGCGCTGCGAGCAGTTTTATGGGCGGTTTATTAGGAACCCCCTTAAACAAAGCAACTATGCAGTTGAGCTTGCGCATTGTAGATCGCGCCACTTCAAATGTAATAAGCAGCCGGGATATTCAAAGTCAGGCAGTGGAAAATCCCGGGAATAAAATAAATACCCCCCATGATAAATTTTTTAAGGCAGGGTTAAGTGAATATGCCGGCACACCCATGGGCAAGGTTATTTATGAATGTCTGCTTGAAGCTGCGCGCTATATCGCCTTAAATGTACCACTAACTTATTACAAGGATTAGATATGGGAAAAAGAAAACGTAGAGGAAAACTTAACTGGCGTTCTAAGAAAGCCAATAAAGGCAGAAAACCCTGTTTAGGCTAATTCCCTATATATGGTTTTATTTTGGATCCTGGGCAGTACAACCTTAGTCAGCCTTATATCCCTGGTGGGTATTTTTACTCTTTCCATCAATGGGAATCTGCTGCATAAAATTCTTTTTTGCCTGATCGGCTTTTCCGCGGGCGCGCTTATCGGCGGAGCCTTTCTGCACATCCTTCCGGAAGCTCTGGAAAATAATAACAGCAACACAGTATTTTCATACCTTATTTTCGGGATCATAATCTTCTTCCTCATGGAAAGATATCTGCATTGGCGGCATTGCCATGAGGAAGGCGCCTGTAAAATCCACGCCTTCACTTATTTGAATCTGGTAGGTGATGGGTTCCATAACTTTATCGACGGCATGGTAATTGCTGCAAGCTTTATGGTCTCTTTAAAACTGGGCCTGGTTACTACTTTGGCAATTATATTGCATGAGATTCCTCAGGAGTTGGGTGATTTTGCTGTTTTGGTATATGGAGGGTTCAGCAAGAAAAAGGCCCTTTTGTTTAATTTTGCCTCGGCGCTTATGGCGGTAATTGGAGCAGTAATCGGGTATTTTATATCCGATATCATCGGAAATTTTACGAACTTTATATTGCCGTTTACTGCCGGGGGGTTTATTTATATTGCCACCAGCGATCTTATTCCTGAGCTGCATAAAGAAAATGACCTTAAGCGCGCAACTGCTGCTTTTTTTGCTTTCTTGCTGGGGATAGCATTTATGGCGTTAGCAAAGGGTTTCTTACCAGGGTAGTCAAACCATCCAAATTATATTGATATGAAAATAAGGGCTTTGGCTTTAGTTTCCGGAGGTCTGGATAGTTTATTAGCCGCCAAACTGATAAAAGATCAGGGTATTGAAGTTATCGCCGTGCATTTTAAGATTCCGTTTTGCAAGCTTGATGTAAAAAATAGTTTTGCTGATGTAGAAATAAAATTACTTGAGTTTGATTTGGGAACTGAATTTCTGTCTCTTATAAAAAATCCTCGTTACGGTTTTGGTTCTAATCTGAATCCCTGTATTGACTGCAAGATTCTCATGTTTACTAAGGCCAAAGAACTGTTGTTAGAATTAAAAGCAAATTTTGTTATTACCGGCGAAGTGTTAGGTCAGCGACCGATGTCTCAAACTAAGCAGGCCTTAAAGCTAATTAAACATAGAAGCGGGCTGGAAGATTTATTGCTGCGGCCTTTATCCGCGCAGTTTTTTCCTCCTAGTTTACCGGAAAGAGAAGGTTGGGTCAGGCGGGACAAGCTTCTTAATTTTAATGGCCGCATGCGTACTCCGCAGATGCAATTGGCAAAGAAATTAGGTATAAGTAAGTATGCTAATCCAGCAGGTGGCTGCTTATTGACCGACCCCTGTTTTTCTAAAAGATTAGAGGAGCTACTCCGGCATGAAGAATTAAATCTGGATAACCTTGCGCTTTTAAAAGTGGGCAGGCATTTCCGCTTAGAGAAAAAGTCCAGGCTGGTTGTGGGCAGGGATGAGGGCGAAAACAGATTGCTTATGCAATTGGCCAGGCCAGGTGATTACCTGTTTTTTCCACAAAAGGATTTAGCCGGACCTACCTCTTTGGCTAGAGGTTTAATGACCCAGGATCTTATTCATTTATCTTCTCAAATAACCTCTGCGTATTCTGATACTATCGGCTTAAAAAATATGGAAGTTTTTTATCGGCATAACCCTGAAACTCAGGATAATGTGCATAAGGTTGCCTGCCTGCCCAAAAGCGGGTTTGTGCATTTACTGATATGAAAGAAGCTTTACTTTACGCCCATTTGGAATCCAGGAAGGTGCATTGTCAGCTTTGCAGCCATGGCTGTATAATTCAAGAAGGAAAATTCGGTTTTTGCGGAGTAAGACAGAATATCAAGGGGATTTTATATACTCATAACTATGCCAAACTGGTTGCCGCTAACGTTGATCCGGTTGAAAAGAAACCGCTGTATCATTTTCTCCCCGGCAGCCTTGCTTTTTCTGTTGCCGGTGCGGGGTGTAATTTTCGTTGCGGCTTTTGCCAGAATTGGGAGATATCCCAGTTTAACCCCTCTAGTCAGCAGTTAGGAGAGGATTTTAGCGCGGAGAAAGTTATCAGCTTAGCCAAACAGAATAACTGTAAAAGTATAGCTTATACTTACACTGAACCCACGGTTTATTTTGAGTTTGCTTTAGAAACAGCAAGGCTGGCAAAAGAAGCGGGTTTGTATAATATATTTGTAAGCAATGGTTATATGTCTGGCGAGGCTATCAACTTGCTTAAGCCTTATTTGGATGCGGCTAACATTGATTTAAAGTTTTTTAAAGATAGTTCTTATCAAAAGATTTGCTCTGCCCATCTTCAGCCGGTGCTTGATTCAATCTTACGGCTAAAGGATGCCGGAATCTGGGTTGAGATTACTACCTTGGTGATTCCTGGCGAGAATGATTCCCCGGATGAGCTTTCCGGAATTGCCAACTTTATCGCTGGAGCAGGTAGAGATATCCCGTGGCATGTCTCCCGATTCCATGCGGATTATAAATTTGACGCTTATCAAGACACTCCGGAGCATACTCTTAAATTGGCTTGTAATTTAGGCAATGCCGCTGGGTTACGTTATATTTATGCCGGTAATGTTAGTTGGGGGCAGGATACCCTGTGTCCTGTATGCAAGAAAGTGCTTATAAAAAGGGAAGGGTTCGGGGTAAGCAAGTTGCATATAGCGAAAAACAGGTGCATTTTTTGCCAGGCAGATTTAGCCGGGATTTTTAACCCCGCTTAAGCTCCGGATTAGTGCTTTAAGCCTTAAAAATGATATTGACAACCATAGGGCTTAGGGGTAAACTAATTTAATTAAATCAACTTACCTTAATATTGCCCCTGTTAGGCAGCAGGGGCAATATTTTACCTTATATATGTTGGATAAAAATAATCAATTTAATCCTAAAAAGTGCATTGTATTTTTTGATTTTGATAATACTATCGCCACCTGCGATGTGTTTGATAATATGCTTTTACTTTTCTCGCGGGATGACCGTTGGGTAGAATTAGAAAAAAGGTGGAAAAGCGGCAGGATTGGTTCAAAGACCTGCATGGAAGGTCAGCTCAGGGGGATGGATTTGGGCAAGAAGCCCCTGGATGCCTATCTGCCGAAGATAAAGCTCGACCCCTATTTTAAAACACTCTATAAATTTTTGCAATCCAAGAAAGTAAAAACCGTAGTCTTAAGTGATAACTTTGATTATATACTTAACCAGATTTTAAAAATTAACAAGGTAAAAAAACTTAAAGTTCTGGCTAATAAATTGAGTTTTTCCCGGGATAAAGTTATTACGGATTATCCTTTCAAAAATAAGGATTGCCAGATTTGCGCGCATTGCAAAACGAAAAATCTTTTGGCTTCTTCTCCGAAAGGAGCTACAATAATTTACGTTGGGGATGGTACTTCGGATATTTGCCCGGCCAAACATGCTCAGTTGGTTTTCGCAAAGGATAATTTACTCAGGTATTTTAAAGATAATAAAATGGAGCACGTGGTTTTTCATAACTTAAAAGAAGTGTTTAACCAACTAAAAAGGAAATTAGCATGAGCCAAAAGCAATTGACCAAACCGAGCAAGAATGAAAAAACTTTTACCCATGATCAGCTATTGGATTTGGAGGCAAAATACTGTTCCTGGGGAGACACTGTGCATTATGCTGAGAAATTAAATGTATTTAAGAGTTCCGAGGGAAGCTATCTCTATGACCAGGAGGGCGTGGAATTCTTAGATTTGCAGATGTGGTATTCGGCAGCTAATTTTGGGTATAAGAACAAGCGCTTAAACGCCGCGTTAAAAAAACAAATTGATACCTTACCGCAGCTTGCCTGTCAGTATTTACATGAAGAAAAGATCTTGCTTGCCGCAAAATTGGCGCAGAAGAATGAGCGTACGTTTGAGGAAAAGGGCAGGATCCATTTTAATGTGGGAGGCTCGAGCGCTCTGGAGGATTCCTTAAAATTAATACGTAACCATTCCGGAAGAAGCCTGGTATTCGCTTTTATGGGAGGTTATCATGGCAGGACGCTAGCGGCATCAGCGATAACTTCAAGTTTTAGATACAGGGAAAGGTTCGGCCATTTCGGGGACAGGGCAATGTTTATCCCATACCCCTATTGTTTCAGGTGCCCGTATGATAAGAAAAAGGATTTTTGCGATTTATATTGCCTGAAGCAATTTGAGAAACTTTTTGAGACTGAATATCATTCAGTAGTGAATAAAAAGAACAATAAGTGTGAATTCGTTGCTTTTTATGCTGAAGCTATCCAGGGCACCGGTGGTTACATTATTCCTCCTCAGGAGTATTTCTCAGGGTTAAAAGAAATATTGGATCGTTATGGCATTCTTTTTATTGATGATGAGATACAGATGGGCTTTTTCCGCACAGGTAAGTTCTGGGCGATTGAACATTTTAATATTACTCCTGATATTATTGTTTTTGGTAAAGCTTTAACTAACGGATTAAATCCTATTTCAGGAGTTTGGGCAAAAGAAAAACTTATTTCACCGGATGTTTTTCCCCCGGGCTCAACCCATGCGACATTCTCAAGTAATCCTTTGGGAACGGCAGTAGGCCTTGAGGTAATGAAATTGATAGAAGAGTCTGATTTTTCTACATCTGTGCCTAAGAAGGGGCAGTATTTTATCTCGCGACTTAAAAAACTGCAGAAGAAATACCCGCAGATAGGTGATGTGGATGGGGTTGGCTTGGCTTTAAGAATAGAGATGTGCGAGAAAGACGGTTATACTCCAAATAAAGAGTTGACTGATAAGATTGTAAACTTAGGGTTAAGCGGGTCTTTAAATGTAGATGGAAAACAGCGCGGCTTGATTCTGGATGTCGGCGGTTATTATAAGAATGTTTTTACTATTGCCCCCTCATTCTATATTACTGAAAAAGAGATCGACCTGGGAATAGAGCTTTTTGAAGAGGCGTTAAATAAGGCGTTGAAGAAATCGTAATCTTTAGCTTCTCGTTTAAAAAGCAGGAGCTAAATTTCCTGCATGCTGAATAAAGCTATCCGTATTTTAAATTTTGATAACAGCATTATCCCGCAGTCTAAACTTCTTTGCCAGTATACGGCAAAGGTGCTTGATTTTACCGGCCTGGCTTCTTCCGCCAGGCTTTTTATGTCAGGGAGAGTACGTCAACAAATAGCGGATTGCCTTAATCCCCAAGAGAAAAATTATCCTACCTTCTTAGGTTCGGGAGATTTCCATCATATCAGCGAAACATTAACAGCCCAGATTAATGAACCAGCCTGTTTGGTTGTATTTGATTTTCATCCGGATTGGGATATTCTGCCTCCGCGTTTTGGTTGTGGATCATGGGTTAGCCAGGCCCTGAAAAATAAGAATATTCTTAAATGCGTACTTATCGGCATGGGGTCTGACGATTTATCTGGTCTTGCATTGCAAACAGGTAATTTGGCTGCCTTAGCTGATAACCGCCTGGAAATTTATCCTTTCAGGCATAAGCCCAGCCGGGTTTATTTCAGGCCCGTAGCAGAAAATAACTCCATTGTTACCAAAAAAGGTTTTTTTTCAAACAGAATTATATGGCATGAGTTGGAAAGGGAAGATTTAGCTGAATTTACCTTAAGGCTAATCAAGCGTTTGCCCACGCAGAAGGTTTATATCTCAATAGATAAGGATTGCCTTAAAAGCGATTATGCGCTTACTAATTGGGAAGAGGGGGTTTTGCGCTTGGATCAACTTCTAGTCATGATTAAACTTATGCGCGATAATTTGGATATAATCGGTTTAGATATAACGGGAGATTATTCAGCTCCGCTAATTCCGGGCAGACTAAAAGCTATGCTTTCCAGGCTTGATCATCCTAAGGGGGTTGCAGCAGATAACCGCACCAAGGAGTTAATCCTTAAGGTTAACGAACAGACTAATCTAAAAATCCTCCAAGAAATATTTCCTTAAACTTTGTATTTCTCAAAAAAGGCTACGGTTTTTTCGGCAACTTTATCTCTCTCTTGGTCTGCAGTAATAATGTGGTAGGAATTCTCCAGGAAGATTATTTCTTTTTCCCGGGAACTGATGCGGTTATAAATACAATAGGAATTTTTTGGGCTGGTTACATCATCTTCTCTTGCCTGCAATAGCTGTATTGGCGTTCGTATATCTTTAAGTATAGAAATTACTTTTCTTGCCAAAAGTGAATTTTGGTACATACAGGATACCGGAATTACCGGATAGCCGTAAAGATGCACCTTGCTGTAATCAAACAAGTCAGCGTCCTTATAGAAACTTTCAACTTTAGAACGCAGGCGCTCATTTTTCAGTCCGTAAGGGTATTCTTCTTTAAAATACAGCCAGTATTTAAAGGGAGTTTTGTAAACTAAGGGAAGGAAAATTCTGGATTTGGGATTACCCCAGCCATCGTAGAATAATGTAGGGGAGAAACAGTTTAGCGCCTTTACTTTATCAGGAAATTCATGCGTGAGCAATATCCCGATTAAAGCGCCGAAAGACAAGCCCGCCACAAAGATATTTTCGTAATCATTCGCATATTTAACAAATTCATTACGTATAGAATTATAAAGCTCGACCCAGGTAGTTCTTTTAAGGCAGGAGATGGATTTATCATGGTTGACCATTAACGGGCTGGCTACGGAGAATCCTTGTTTATTTAAACGCTGGGCAATAGAGCCCATCTCTTTAGGCGTGCCGGTTAGTCCGTGTATTAAGAAGCACAGGTTTTTATCTCCCGGTAGAAAAAAGCTGGTGTCCGGGATATCGGTGATTAAACGCTTGTCTTCTTTAGTTGAAAAAATTATCATATTATCCTTTACATTTTTTTCGGCAGGAGAAAGAGGGTTATCTTCCGTGCGTGATTTCTTTAAGTTTACTGGTTATCTTCTCTAAATCGGATTTTGTTAAAAATCCGCTTGTGGTTAAGGTGATGGTTCTTTGTGCAAGGCTCCTGGCTTGTTCGCAAGCTATCTCAGGGATAATACCCTTTAAATAATCGTAATCCGTAATTGCATGCAAATACACTTGAGATACCCCCAGCCCGGAATTCTTAAAAATATTTAGGGCAGAGGTCCTTTTTTCTGGTTTATCAAAAACAAGAGTAAGGTAAGGATAGCTTGCTTTTGTCTGCGATAGTTCCGTAATAGGTTTGATCCCGGAAAGATCTTTGAGTGCCTTTAAATAATAATCCGTTTTTTCCCTTTGTCCAGCCATTTCTTTGCTTAAGAGAGGAAAGTTAAGATGTCCTATATATTCCCTAAAAACAGAAACCTTATGTACCGGGAAATCAGGTGTAAAATATTCCCCCATTGCTTTTATGGGATTATTGCGCATCTGCCAGAATATCTGCGGTAATCTAAAGGCAAACCAAAATAAAGCCGGCTGGTAGAAAATACTATAAGCAAACAACTCCGCTATTTTTAAATACTCGGAGAAAGTATCCTGATGCAGGATTTCTTTCGCGGTGTCCTCTAGCAGTTGGGCATATTTTGCTTGGTTGGTTATTGCTAAACCGCCTTCATAAATAGTCAGGCCTTTTCCCCGGCAGAGGCTGAAAAAGGAAAAATCTCCGATTGAGCCTGTTTTTCTGCCTTTGTATTCAGCTCCCAGGCTTTGCGCGCAATCTTCAATAATAAAAATATTATTTTCCCTGGTTATTTTCTCGATGTTTTCCAGTTCTAAGGGTATTCCTGCCAGGTGTACGGCGAGTACCGCCAAGATGTTTTTATCTTCAGCGCAGATTTTGCGTAATTTATTTATATCGAAATCAAAGTTATGCGTATTTATGTCGCAAGGAATTATCTTTAGGCCAGCTTTTTTTATTGCTAAGGGGATCAGGGGGCAAACAAAAGCAGGAATGATTACTGTTTTTCTGCCGGAGAGTTTCTTTATGCTCTCCAGTATCAGGTAAAATGCGGCGGTTCCGGAATAAGTAAGCAGGGCAGAAGGAGCGTTTAAATATCTTTTAAAGTCTTCTTCCAGCAACCCTTTAGGCAGTCTTTTAAAAAGAGGGGGGAGTAAACTTTTAGTTTTAATCGGCCAGCCTGCGGTTGGCGGGATTTCTCTGTATAGGCTCAAATTTAAATTCCTTTTTTCTCACACACTTGTCTATTCTATGCTAAAATAGACAGAAATTCAAGATAACTCTCGGGAATTTTAAATTAACCTATGGCTTTGCCTATCGGAGGGCAAACCATAGTTTTCTAACTTATGGCTTTGCTTAATGGAAGGCAAACCATGATTCTCTAATCTATGCCAAAGATTACCTATAAGATATACGACAGTATTAATAAGATTGATCAAAAAGACTGGGATGCTGTTTTCGGTGATATCCCGGAGAGCTATACATTTTATAAGGCCCTGGGTAATTCTGACCTCGTTGAATTTGTTTTTTATTACCTGGTTATTTATCGCGATAATGAAATTGTGCTTATCGCTCCATTGTTTAGCGCGGATTTTAACTTAGACATCGCCGTTGAGGGCTTACTTTTAAGGATTATTAAATTAATCCGCAAGGTCTTCCCGCGCTTTTTGATCCTTAAAACATTATTCTGCGGTTCGCCTTTTGGGGAACATGGAGTCTTGGGGATCAAAGAGGATTTTCGTCTTAACCCTGAACTTATCCCGCAGCTTTTAACAGGCATAAAAGATTTAGCGTTTAAGCTCGGGGCCCCTCTGACTATCTTTAAAGACTTCTTAAGAGGTAGTACGTTATTACTGGATCTCTTGAGGCACAAAGGATTTACTAAGGTAGAAAGTTTTCCCACTGTACTTTTAGACCTAAATTTTTCTTCTTTTGAAGAATATCTAAAAAGCTTAGGCGGTTCAACCCGTAAGAGTTTAAACAAGAAGCTAAGGCAGGCCTATGCCCGGGGTAACATTGAGGTTAAGCTAGTTCAGGATGTCAGCAGCCAGATTGATCAGATAATTAAACTTTATGAAAGTACTTACCATAGCGGCTCGACCAAATTCGAACGACTTACTAAGAAGTTCTTTTTGCAGGTGTCAGATGACCTGTATGCGCACACGCGTTTCTTCCTTTATTATGTAGATGGCTCCTTGGCTGCTTTTAACCTTTGTTTTATCTATAAAGATTTACTCATTGATAAATTTATTGGTTTCAATTATGATATATCCAACCGATATAATCTGTATTTCGTCAGCTGGGCGTATAATATCAAGTGGTGTATAGATAATTCTTTGCGCTATTATCATCCGGGGCAGACGGATTATGAGCCGAAGATCAGGCTGGGCGGAAAAATTATTCCGCTTTACGCTTATTTAAAACATAAAAATATCTTTTTTAACCTCCTGCTTAAATTATTGGCGCTGTTGCTAAAACCCGATAATTTTGATAAGGATATTAGGAAGTAGGGTTCATGTTTAAAAAGAAGGTCACGCTAAAAATATTGCTATTGCTTATTACCAGCGACATACTGGAAACAGCAATACATTTCTTTTTTAAGAAAGGTGCTTTAGCCGAAGCTCAATTTTCGGTAGTTGATATGCCTAGTGCGCTAGTTTTTCTTAAAGCGGTCTTCTCTTCGCCATTTTTATGGGCCGGGTTGTTAACGGTGGTTGCGGTATTTGTCATCTGGTCTACAATCCTTTCTAAAATAGACTTAAGCGTAGCCGTGCCTATTGCCAGTTTTAGCTATATCCTTGTTCCGGTGGTCTCGGTTATTTTTCTACATGAACAGATCTCCGCTTTAAGATGGATGGGGATATTGCTTATTCTTGCGGGAGTTATCCTTGTTTCTTTAAGTAGCAAAGAAAGGATCGCGCAGAGCAAATGAGAGAAGGGCTGCTGATTACTCTTTTTATGATTTCCTTAACCAGCCTTTGCGATACCATAAACCAGCTGTTTTTGAAGTCGGCGATAGACTCTTTGAATTTTGGGGGGAAATTCAATTTTGTCAGGATATTTAAATTTATCTTCCAGCTATTGATTAAGCCCCGAATTTGGCTGAGCTTTGTATTTAGCGTAATATCATTATGTATTTGGCTGCTCGTACTTTCCAGGGCGGATCTTAACTTTGCTTTTTCTGCCGACAGCATGCATTATATCTTCATTGCCCTGGCATCCAGGTTTATTTTAAAAGAGAGGTTTACTTCTCTGCGCTGGTTGGGCACCGGGTTAATCGTTACGGGAATTGTTTTTGTAAGTTTAAGCTAGAGTCAACAAGAGGCTTAGAGGTTAAGTATGGAACCCAAAATTATAGCACTATTAGTTTTTATTATTTCTTACATCTTATTTGTAATTCTTCCGCAAAAGCGCACGATAGTTGCTTTGACCGCAAGCCTCTTGCTTGTTTTAACCCAGGCTATTTCTTTTAAGGAGGCCTTTCTGGCGGTTAACTGGAATGTTATGGGGATATTTGTAGGTACCTTAATTATCGCCGATGTGTTTATGCAGAGCAGGGTCCCTGCTTATATTGCTGAAATAATTGTTGATAAGGCCAAAAATACTACCTGGTCAATTTTGTTTATTTGTTTATTAACCGGCATTATCTCTGCGTTTGTGGAAAATGTGGCTACGGTGTTAATTGTTGCTCCTATAGCCTTTGCCCTGGCTAAAAAACTTAAAATTAACCCTACTAATATGATGATTGCCATTGCTGTTTCCAGTAATCTGCAGGGCACAGCAACCTTGATTGGGGATCCGCCGAGCATGCTTTTAGGTGGTTTTGCCATGATGAATTTCGGGGACTTCTTTTTTTATAAAGGTAAGCCGAGCATATTCTTTGCCGTAGAATTAGGAGCCTTGGTTTCTTTTTTTGTGCTTTATTTCATATTCAGCAAACATAAAGAAAAGGCTCAGCTTGTCCCGGTTGAAAAGGTAAAATCATGGGTGCCTACGATTTTGCTGGTGAGCCTGATTATTTTGCTGGCATTATCCTCATTCCTGGATACGGGTTTTAGCTATATGGCCGGTCAAATTTGTATGATTTTTGGTATTATTGCCTTACTCTGGGAAAAGTTTGTAAATAGGCGCTCAATAGTTGCCGGGATGAAAGGGCTCGACTGGGATACGACCTTTTTTCTTATGGGTATCTTTATTATCGTGGGGGCGCTTTCCGCTACCGGATGGATTGAGGTATTAGCTGATTATCTGGCCGGTCTTGTCGGCGGGAATATATTCTTAGGCTACACCGCGATAGTTTTTCTTTCGGTAGTCCTTTCTGCGTTTATTGATAATGTCCCTTTTCTGGCTGCTATGTTGCCGGTTGCGATGATTATGTCCAGCAAGCTGCAGGTTAATCCTGCTTTATTTCTTTTTGGTCTGCTTATTGGCGCCAGCCTCGGTGGTAATATTACCCCTATTGGCGCCTCGGCTAATATTGTTGCCTGTGGCCTGCTTAAAAAGGAAGGATACCCGGTTAAATTTACGGATTTTATGAAAATAGGAATTCCTTTTACAATTGCTGCGGTAGCTGCTGCGTACCTGTTCATTTGGTTTATTTGGAGTTAAACATGCCCAATGATCATGCCTGCTGTCATCAGGCTGGGAAAGGCTGGTTCAGGAATAAGCTATTTTTAGTTTGTATTGTTACGCTCGCCTTAATATTACTTTCGTATGTCTTTCCCGTTTTAATCGCTTTTCGTAAAGTCATTTTTAATTATTTAAAGACTATCTGGTGGGCAGTGGCTCTGGGTTTATTGTTGGGGGGCTTTATTGACCACTATGTTCCCCGGGAGTATATCTCCAAAATCCTGGCCAGAAAATCTCCGCTTACTATCCTTAATGCCGTATGTTTAGGGTTTTTGCTGAGTGCCTGCAGCCATGGGATATTGGCCTTATCTATACAGTTGCATAAGAAGGGCGCGTCAAATCCGGCAGTGGTAAGTTTCCTTCTTGCCAGCCCCTGGGCAAATTTTGCTGTTACTATGATGTTGTTAAGTCTATTCGGTTTAAAAGGCTTATTTATTATTATCGCGGCGATTATCATTGCTATAAACACCGGATTTATATTTATGTTTTTGGAAAGAAAAGGCTTAATCGAAAAGAATAAAAATATTGTGCAGGTATCACAAGATTATTCAATTATGCGGGATTTCCGTATACGTTTAGCTAACTATAAATTAAACAAAGAATCAATCGCCGCGGATTTTAAAGGCGTGGTTAATGGCGCGTTTGAACTTTCAGAAATGGTGCTTTGGTGGATTATTCTGGGGGTGTTTATTGCCAGCCTTGCCGGAGCATATATTCCCGTGCATTTCTTCCATAAATTTATGGGGCCGACTTTATTGGGGTTAATCGTAACCTTAGGTTTGGCAACGGTAATTGAGGTTTGTTCCGAAGGTTCAAGCCCCCTGGCATTTGAGATTTATCGTCAGACCGGTGCCCTGGGTAACAGTTTTGTATTTTTGATGTCAGGGGTAGTTACGGATTATACGGAGATTGGCCTGCTTTGGAGCAATGTGGGCAGGCGCGTGGCTTTATGGATGCCGCTGGTCACTGTCCCTCAGGTTATGGCGGTAGGTTATATTGCCAATATATTTTTCAAATAAAGATTAGCCAAGGATGAAATCATTCTCAATTAAAACAAAGCTGATTATATTCTTAGCGGGGTTTGCGGTATTTTTGTCGGTAAAAGATAAAGATACCGCTTTTCTGTTTACATTAATTATTGCTTTAGTTAGTGCAATTATTATAGATTCAGCATTCTCTTATTTTAAGAATAAAAAGCCTGCCCTATCTGAAAGCTCAATCGTATCCGCTTTAATCATCGGATTCGTTCTGTCCAGTGATAATCCCTGGTGGATTATCGCCCTGGCATCTTTATTCGCAATTTCCTCGAAATACTTAATTCGTTTTAATAAAAAGCATATTTTTAATCCAGCAGCATTCGGGATATTCTTAAGCATCCTCATTTTTGGAGCAAATACTCAATGGAAGGGAACCTTTCTTTGGTATATTCTTTTGCCCATAGGTTTGTATTTTACTTATAAGATTCGTAGACTAGAACTGATTATAGGTTATTTGATAACCGCTTTGGGTGCATTCGGGATTCAAGCCTTATTAAACAAAGTTTCACTAATTAATATCTTTGGTTATCTTAGTTATTTTTATGTTTTTATAATGTTGATTGAACCAAAAACAACCCCTGTAAAACCTTTGGCTAAGTTTATTTTTGGAATTGGTACTGCGGGTTTGATTTTTACCTTTATCCAGGCACAAGCTAGATTTGATTCTGAATTAGCCGCGCTTTTAATCCTAAATCTTTTTGTACCGTTTTTAAATAAAATACCCGAAAGGAGAAAAACATGAAAAAGAAGATTGTATTTATGTTTTTGCTTATTTGCTTAGTTTCAATCAGTATTGCCTACGCACATCCTCCGAAGGATATTGAAATTTCATATGATCCGGGTACAAAGATGTTAACTGCGCTTATTATGCATGATACAAGTAATCCGCTCGGCCATTATATCAAGAAAGTTGATATTGGTTTAAACGATAAAGAAATAATTGAACTAAAGTTTTTGAAACAGGATAACCTTAATTTCCAGAAAGTAAGTTATTCCGTTGCCGACGTAAAATCCGGAGACAGGCTTTCTGTGGAAGGTTATTGTAGCATTAGTGGCAAGCTAAAAAAAGAGATAATTGTAAAATAGTTATATTTTAGGGAGTATTGAATATCTCTGCTCCCTAAAAATTGCTTGACAAATGATACTATTGTGGTATCATTAACTTAAACTTAAAAGGAGGTGATTTAAATGGGTGTAACAATTAGATACATGCTTAGGCCGGTGGCTCACTGTAAAGAGGGCTGCAGTAGGTTGTCCCGGGTATGACGTTAAACTGCCCACTTACATTTAAATAACTTCGGAGATTTTATGAAACTTATCACTAGAAATACAGACTATGCAATACGTGCGCTTTGTTATATTTCAAAACATAAAACCGTTGTAGCGGTAGAAGAACTTGTCGAAAAACTTGGAGTCCCGCGTTCATTCATGCGCAAAATTCTCCAACAGTTGAACAAAGAAAGAATCTTAGGGTCTTTCAAGGGGCAGGGGGGTGGGTTTAAATTAAAGGTCCTCCCTGAGAAAATTTATATAATTGAAATAATGCGCATTTTTCAGGGGCACGTAGAATTAAACGGGTGTTTTCTAAAAAAGGATGTTTGCCCTAATAAAGGTAAGTGCGTTTTAAGGAAGAAGCTGCGTTTGATTGAAGAGAATATGTTTAAACAGCTTAAAGAAATAACCATAGCTTCTTTAGTTTAAGGGGGTGCTCAATGTTTTGTTATCAATGCGAACAAACAGTAGGCGGTACAGGTTGCACAAAGCTTGGGGTCTGCGGTAAGAATGAAGATGTCCAGAGCCTGCAGGACACTCTCTTATATGGTTTAAAAGGTATTGCCGCTTATGCATATCATGCCCGAGAGCTGGGGGCTCATGATGAAGAAGTAGATGCCTTTATGCACGAAGCACTGTTTAAAACTGTAACCAATGTCAGTTTTGACCTAAATCAATATCTGGAGTTAGTATTAAAATGCGGGGCTGTTAATTTAAAGACTATGGAGATGCTGGATAAGGCGCATACGCAGAGATTTGGTAACCCTGTGCCTACTGCGGTTGAAACCGGAACCAAATCCGGACCGGGTATTTTAATTACCGGTCATGACCTGCTTGATCTTTATGAACTGCTTAAACAGAGCGAAGGAACCGGAGTAAATATCTATACGCATAGCGAAATGCTGCCTGCGCATGGTTATCCGGAGCTGAAGAAATTCAAACATTTAGTGGGTAATTATGGCGGCGCCTGGCAGGAACAGAAAAAAGAATTTAATGCCTTTAGCGGAGCAATATTAGCAACTACTAATTGTGTATTAATCCCGCCGGAGGGCACCTATTTGGATAGGTTATTTACCATAGGTATCACTGGTGTAGCCGGGGCAACGCATCTAAAGGGACGGGATTTTAAAGCCTTGATTGCAAAAGCAAAATCATTACCGGCCTTACCTGAGGCTCCCGGAAAAAAGATTATGACTGGTTTTCACCATACGGCGATCCTGGGATTAGCGGATAAGATTGTGGGTTTGGTTAAAGCCGGCAAGATTAAGCATTTTTTCTTAATCGGAGGTTGCGATGGAGCAAAATCCGGACGCAACTACTATACGGAATTCGCTGAACAAGTACCTAAGGATTGTGTAATTCTTACGCTTGCCTGTGGCAAGTACCGTTTTAACAAGCTGGATTTCGGCGAAATTGAGGGAGTACCCAGATTAATTGATGTTGGCCAATGTAATAATGCCTATTCTGCAATTCAGGTTGCGGTGGCTTTAGCTAAGGTGTTTAATTGCGGTGTGAATGACCTGCCTTTAACCCTGGTGCTTTCCTGGTTTGAGCAAAAAGCAGTTGCCATTTTACTTACTTTGCTGTATCTTAATATCAAAGGTATCTATATAGGGCCAACCCCGCCCGCCTTTATAAGTAAGAATGTTTTCGCTGTTCTGCAGGAAAAATTTGACCTACGTCTGATTAGCACACCCGATGAAGATTTAAAAACGATATTAAAGAAACAAACAGGAGGGCTATCATAACAGATCTCAAGGATTTACTGCAAAGCGCAGGCTGGAAAACCGAGAAGCATGTGCCGGTTATCGAGGGGCCGGACAGGATAAATAAATTGGAAGAGCGAAAAAGAAGTTAGCGTAGGATAAGGAGTAGTTATATTTAACAAAAGGAGGGTAGTATGTGTATGCTGAGAGGTTGTCCTTTAATGACTATTGTGCCGATTTCGCTTTTTTTGACCGTTAGTTTTTTTGTTCTGCTTTCCTTGCGCAAGGTAACAGAGAAATGGCTTAGGGTTTTTGGCCACCTAGTAGTCAGTTTCCTTTTGTTGGCGGCGCTGGTTATTTTTTCAGGTGCAGTCTCTAATTTGACTAAAGGTTTTGGCGGAATGAGGTGCCCGATGCTGCAGAAAATGAAGATGTGCGGTATGATGCAAATGACGGATCAAAAGAACATGCCGGAGATGGCTATGCCGGGAAAAAAGGCGCTTCCTAAAGAATAATTTTAGGGTAATCTAACTAAAGAGGAAAAAAATGAATAAATATAAATGTTTAGTCTGCGGTTATATCTATGATCCTAAGCTGGGTGATCCGGATAACGGTATTGTTCCCGGAACGAGTTTTGAGGATTTGCCGGATACTTGGGTTTGCCCTGAATGCGGCGTAGGCAAGGATCAATTTGAGAAGATAATTTAAAGGGGGATTATTATGGCCAGGACTGTTACTTTTAAGGGGGCCCGTTTGACTTTGATTGGTAAACGCGTTAAGGAGGGCCGGCGCGCTCCCGATTTTAAGTTAATTTCTCAGGATTTAAAAGAAGTAAGCCTGTCAGATTTTAATGGTAAGATAAAAATAATTAATTTTTTTCCCTCTCTTGATACCCCGGTTTGTGATTTACAGGTAAAAGAGTTTAATAAAAAAGCTGCCGGCCTTAGCCCTGATATTGTGGTAATTGGGGTAAGTAAAGACCTGCCTTTTGCCCAAGCCAGATTTTGTTCGGTGAATGAAATAAAAAATGAGCTAGTGTTCTCTGATTACAGGTTTTCTTCATTTGGCTTAAATTACGGATTCCTGGTCAAGGAGCTTAATCTTTTAGCCAGAGGTTCGTTAATCATTGATAAAAATCAACGCATTAGATATATTCAGGTGGTTGAAGAAATAACTCATTCAGTTAATTTTGATGAAGTTTTTAGCAGGTTACAAGATGTGCTTAAGAATTCGCTTCAGCCTTAGAGAATTTGGTAAATATCTCAACTTTAGATAAGAATGCCCGTAGAAATTGATGCCAGAGTAAAAGAGGTTATTCGGCGTAATTACAATGTTAAAAGCTTCCGCCTGGAAATTGCTGATTGGCTGGATTTTAAAGCCGGACAATTCCTGCAGGTTAGGCTTCAGGGCGGCCCTAATCTAAAAAGATATCTCTCCATTTCCAGCTCTCCAACTGAAAAGTGCTATTTAGAGTTTACTAAGAAAATAACCCAGAGTGATTTTTCCACGGCGCTGGATAATTTAAAGGCGGGAGACAGGGTAAATATTCAATACCCTTTGGGTAAATTTATCCTGGATGAATTTGCGCCTAAGGTTGCTTTTTTGTCTGGGGGCATCGGGATAACTCCCATACGAAGCATTTGCAAATATGCGGTTGATAAAAATATAGGTACAGATATCGTGCTGGTTTATTCCAATCGTTCTATACGGGATATAGTTTTTAAAGATGATTTTTCCGCTATGTCCAAAAGTTACCCGTTATTGAGGATAGCGCATGTGTTGTGTGAGGCTGAGCAAGGATTTAAATGTACGGTAGGGCAGATTAACGCCAGCGTAATAAAAAATGAAATTCCGGATTATGCGGAAAGAAAATTCTATCTCTGTGGTCCTCCGCAGATGGTTGAGGCCATGCGCAAGATATTGGCCGAAGAATTGGGCTTAAGCGGGGAGAAAATAGTTGTGGAGAATTTTCAAGGTTATTAGAAGGTTATTAGGAGGTAATAATGGCTGCAATAGAAATTTTACCGGGTATATATTCAGTAGGGGTCTTGGATTGGAATGTACGTAATTTCCATGGGCATACATATACTACGCAGAGAGGCTCGAGCTATAACTCTTATCTTATTGTAGATGAAAAAATAGCGCTTGTGGATACTGTTTATGGCCCATTCAGCCAGGAGCTAATTGAGAATATCAAAGAGATTATTCCTCCCGAAAGAATAGATTATATTATTGCTAACCATGTTGAAAATGACCATTCCGGAGCATTGCCTAGTCTTATGCAGCTTTGTCCTAAAGCTAAGGTTTTGGGTACTCTTAAGTGTAAAGAAGGCCTCTATAAGCATTATTACGAAGATTGGGATTTTCAGGTGGTTAAGACCGGAGATAAACTAAAATTAGGCAGGCGTACACTTGCTTTCCTTGAGGCACCGATGATCCATTGGCCGGACAGTATGTTTACGTATTGTCCGGAAGATGCTTTGCTTATGCCTAATGACGCTTTTGGCCAACATTATGCGACAAGTGAGCGTTTTGACGACCAGGTCGATCAATGCAGCTTGATGGATGAGGCAGAGAAGTACTACGCTAATATCCTTTGGCCGCTTGGCCCCGTGATCCTAAAGAAGATTGAAGATGTGCAAAAATTAAATATCCCCATTAAAATGATTGCGCCCAGCCACGGGGTTATTTGGCGTAAAGATCCGGGGAAAATAATAAATTCTTATATTTCTTGGGCAAAAGGCCAAACGACTAAGAAAATCGTAATTGCCTATGAAACTATGTGGGGCGCAACCGAAAAGATAGCCAGGAAGATTGCTGAAGGCGTAACTGCCGCGGGCATAGAGGTTAAACTTTATAATGTCGCTGAGAGTGATCGCACTGAAATAATTACGCGTATGCTTACTGCTCAGGGTTTTTTATTCGGTTCATCTACTCACGATAATGATATGCTTCCTAACATCGCCGCATTCTTAGAAATAGTTAAGGGCCTTAAGCCTAAAGGCAGGCAGGTTGGTTTTTTTGGTTCTTATGGTTGGGCTGGAGGCGCAGTTAAAGAGATGCAAGAGACGCTAAAAGATAGCGGAGTTGATACCAGCGTTAGCGGAGTATCCATTAAATATGTTCCGGATAAAGAAGAATTAAAAGCTTGTTTTGAATTCGGCAATCAATTTGCTAAACTCTTAAAGTAAAATGAAGCAGATCCCGGTAGCAGTCATTGAGTTTTTGCGCACCCAAGGTTTCGTAATAGTCTCATCAATAGACGAGAATGGGTTTCCCCATAGTTCTTGCAAAGATATAGTTAATATTGATCCTAACGGAAAGGTTTATTTGATTGATGCTTATTCTGGGGAAACAGCCGATAATATAAAACGTAACCCTCAGATAAATATTTGTGCCGTTGATGAGCATAAATTTATGGGCTATTGCCTTAAGGGAAGAGCCACGGTTATGCCCGATGGCCAAATCAGCCAGGAGTTTATCAAGTCCTGGGAAGATAATATTACCTCGCGTCTGGCTAAAAGGCTGCTGCTTAATTTAGCTAAAGGCAAATCCCGCGCTCACCATCCCGAAGCCAGCCTGCCGCGCCCTAAGCATCTTATTACTATCACAGTAGAGGGGGTAGTTGATCTTACCCCGCATTATTTAAGAAAGGACTGATTATGGCTAAAAGCGTGAAAGTTTACAGCACTCCGACTTGCCCATGGTGTATCCGGGCCAAGCAATTTTTAAAAGAGAATAATGTAGAGTTTCAGAACATCGATGTTTCTGATAATCAGCAGGTAGTGGATGAGTTGATGCAGAAGTCCGGGCAGATGGGGGTTCCGGTTTTAGATATTGACGGCCAGATTATTGTAGGATTTGATAAAGAAAAAATAAGGCAGTCGTTAGGGATATAAAGCGCAATATGCAGATTTATGATTTGATTATTATCGGCGCTGGCCCCGCGGGGATAACTGCCAGTGTTTATGCAGCTAGAAAAAAGATAAATTTTTTAGTCATCAGCCTGGATATCGGCGGACAGGCTGCCTGGAGCGGGGATATTGAAAACTATACCGGATATCAATTCATTACCGGGCCGGAACTGGCGCAGAAATTCCAGGAGCATATGCTTAAGTATGATACTGTGCTCAGGGAAAATGAAGAGGTGCTGGAGCTTAATAATTCCGAAGATGTATTCTTAGTCAAAACCAGCAAGGCAGAGTATCAGTCCCGGAGTGTAATTATAGCTTCAGGCAAGAAATCAAAGGAACTGGGGGTTCCGGGTGAAAAAGAGTTTAAGAACCGCGGCCTGACTTACTGCGCTACATGTGATGGCCCATTGTTTGGCGCTAAAACCGTAGCGGTTATCGGCGGCGGAAACTCCGCGCTTGATGCGGCTTTGCAGCTGATTAAGGTTGCCAAGCAGGTGTACGTTATTAATAATACTCCAGCTTTAGGCGGAGATGCGATTATGCGTCAGAAGGTAGAAGAGGCGGAAAATGCCACTGTCTTTAATAATTCTCAAGTTATATCCGTATCAGGGGACAAATTTGTCAGCGCAATTAAAATTAAGAATAATCCAGGGGTAAGAGATTTAGTTGTGCAGGGAGTATTTGTAGAAATTGGGCTTGTTCCTAACTCTGCATTTGCTGTTGGTGTAGAAAAAAATAATAAAGGTGAGATAAAAGTAAATTCACTCAATGAAACTAACATCTCCGGCGCCTTTGCCGCCGGAGATGTTACGGATGTGCCGGAAAAGCAGATTATTATCGCTGCCGGGGAAGGCTCCAAGGCAGCTTTAAGTGCCTCTAAATACCTGGCAAGAAGCAGGTTTTAAAAAATGGATAAGAATACCAAATTCGTAGAGCTAAAGAATATTTTTAATATTTTACATAGCCGGCGCGGCTGTATGTGGGATAAACAGCAGACACATAAGAGCCTGGTCAGAGATTTAAAAGAAGAGGTTGATGAATTTATAGCGGCGGTAAATAAGAATAATTACCGAAATATGCAGGAGGAATTGGGGGATATCCTTCTGCATGTAATGTTTAATGCCCAAATCGCCAAGAAGCAAAAGAAGTTTGATATCGAAAAGGTAATTGCAGGTTTGATAAGCAAGCTAAAGCGTAGGCATCCGCATGTTTTTGGCAAGGTCAAGGTTAGTTCTACTCGCCAGATAATTGCCAACTGGAATAAAATCAAGAAGAAGGAAAAGGCCGCGTTAGCTTAAGGCCAGGGCATAAATAAGTTGCGGGTATTTTATGCGGTGGTACAATTAATATTGCGGCAGGGATTAATATATTTAAAAAAGGAGAATAAAAATGAGAGAGAGAATTGAAAAGGCTTTAGATAAAGTCAGGCCTATGCTTGCAGCAGACGGCGGCAATGTCGAATTAGTTGATGTGACCAGTGATGGGGTAGTAAAGTTAAAACTAAAAGGGAGTTGCGGCTGCTGCCCGATGAGTTCAATGACCCTGAAAATGGGGATTGAGAAAATTCTGAAGCAGGAAGTGCCGGAAATAAAAGAAGTCGTGGCTTTGTAGAAAAAATCAGCAATGACCCTTCAGCATAAGCTTGCTTGCCTTAAGAGTAAAATCTGCGGGTATAAGTCGTGTGTAATTGCTTTTTCCGGAGGCCAGGATAGTGCGCTTTTACTTAAAGTTTGTTCACTTGTTTTGCCAAAAACAAATATTCTGGCGGTAACTGCGGTTTCTGCCACCTATCCTGAGGATGAGCTGGCTAAGGCAAGGATATTGGCAAAAGATATAGGCGTAAAGCTTAAGGTAATTAAAACCGCGGAATTATATAATAAGAAGTTTACAGCTAATTCCATTCAGCGTTGCTATTTTTGTAAAAAAGAATTATTTTCAAAGTTAATCGCCATTGCAAAGAGAAACAAATTAGACTTTGTTTTGGATGCCAGTAATATTTCGGATAAAAAAGATTATCGGCCGGGGAATATCGCTAAACAAGAGCTAAAAATAAAATCTCCTTTACTGGAGGCCAGTTTTAGTAAAGAAGATATCCGTAAATTAAGTAAGTCGTTAGGTTTGTCTAGTTGGGATAAGCCATCTTTGGCCTGTCTTGCTTCACGCGTGCCTTATGGCACGAAGATTACTGCCGGTCTGCTCAGGCGCATTGATCAGGCAGAGGCCTATTTAATTAGTTTGGGGTTTAGGCAGGTCAGGTTGCGTCACTATGACGGGCTTTGCCGGATTGAGGTAGAGAAGAAATATATCCGCCGACTCTTGCGTAATCGCCAGGCAATAGTTGAGAAGCTAAAAAATTTAGGTTATAATTATATCACTTTAGATTTAGAGGGGTATCGAACGGGAAGTTTAAATGAGGCAATTAAGAAATGAAAAAAGTATATTTTGATTATGCCGCAACCACGCCAACTGACCCGGAAGTTTTAGCCGCGATGGAGCCGTATTTCTTTGAGAAGTCCGGCAATGCCTCAAGCCTGCATGCTTATGGGCAGGAGGCTAAGAAAGCGGTTGAGGACAGCCGGGAAATACTCGCTGAGTTTATCGGCGCTAGATCCGAAGAGATTGTTTTTACTTCCGGCGGGACAGAGTCAGATAATTATGCGCTTTTAGGTTCTGCTTATGCGTTGGAGAAAAAAGGCAACCATATTATCACTTGCGCTATTGAACATCATGCCATTATTGAACCGCTTAAATTTCTGGAAAAGAAAGGTTTTAAAGTTACCTATCTTAAGGTGGATAAAGATGGCCTGGTTTCTCCGCAAGACCTAAGGGAGGCGATTACTGAGAAGACTATCCTGGTTAGTATAATGCAGGCCAATAATGAGATAGGCACGCTTGAGCCTATCGCAGAGCTGGGTAAAATTGTTAGAGAAAAAGGAATTTATTTTCATACCGACGCAGTGCAGACTATTGGGCATATCCCGGTGAATGTTGATGAGCTAAATGTAGATCTTTTGTCGCTTTCCGGCCATAAGTTTTATGGGCCAAAAGGCGTGGGTGCTTTATATATCCGGAAAGGTAGCCGCCTGGAAACATTTATGCGCGGAGGAGACCAGGAAAGAGGCAGGCGCGGTTCGACTTATAATACTACCGGGATAGTTGGATTAGGCAAGGCAATTGAGCTTTGCCAAAAGAACATGAAGAATGAAATTAAATTTCAGAGTGCCTTGCGGGATAAATTAATCAAGGAGATCCCCGTTCGCATCCCGGAAGTAAGGCTTAATGGCCATCCTGAGAAGCGGCTGCCGAATAATGTCAATTTTTCCATCAAATATATCGAGGGGGAATCCATGCTTTTAAATTTGGATTTGCTTGGTATTGCCTGTTCTACGGGTTCAGCCTGTACCTCAAGTTCTTTAGAACCTTCGCATGTTTTGTTAGCTATCGGTTTAGACCATGAGACTGCCCATGGTTCACTTAGGATTACTCTTGGCCGCTGGACCAAGGAAAGCGACGTTGACTATTTTCTGGAAAAGCTACCTCCGATTGTGCAAAAGTTACGCGCTATGAGCCCGCTTTATGAAGAAAAATAACCTTCCCAAACTCGGCAAAGTCCATCCGGATTTTTTTAATCAACATATATATCATAAATTAGGCGCACCTGACGCATCCGTCTTGATCAAGCCGCAAAACGGCGTTGATTTTGGCGTGGTAGAGCTGGGCGCTCAGGTGATGGTCCTGTCCACAGACCCGTTTTTTATCGCCAAAGAATTAGGCATAGAAAAAGCTGTCTGGTTTGCCGTGCATATTATTGCTAGTGATGTTGCCGTAAGCGGTATCCCGCCGAAGTATTTGGCGATTGACCTTAATCTCCCTCCGCAGATTAGCGAGGATGAATTAATAAGATTATGGGATGCCGTGCATAAGGAATGTAAGAAATTAAGCATTAGCGTGGTCACCGGACATACCGCGCGTTATGCCGGTTGCAACTATCCTATGGTAGGCGGAGCAACCATGCTTGGATTGGGCAGGAGAAAAGAGCTTATTAATCCGCATGCTAAAGCAGGGGATGAGATTATTATTACTAAGGGCCCGGCCATTGAAACTACTGGTTTATTGTCCGCTTACTTTCCAGAATTTATCCAAGCTAAATATGGCGCTTCTTTCCTGAAACGCGCTCAAAATGTTTTCTATCAGATGTCTACGGTAAAAGATGCTTCTATCGCTGCATCTATCGGCGGATTGACAACTATGCATGATGCTACGGAGTGCGGGGTTTGGGGCGGACTCTTTGAGATTGCCCAGCATAGCCGGGTGGGTATGTGTATTGATTTGGATAAAATAATCCTTCAAGAAGAAGTGAGCTTGGTTTGTTCCTGTTTTGGCATTGACCCCTATAAGTCTATCAGTGAAGGTACATTATTGGCTACGGCTAATAAAAATAAAGCCAAATTAATTGTATCTGCTTTGGAAAGATCCGGAATTCCCGCCAGTATTGTTGGCCAGGTAACTGAGCAAAGTAAAGGTATGCGTGTTTTTAGCGGAAATAAAAGTTATGAGCTTAAGCATCCCAGGGTTGATCCGTTCTGGGGTAAATTCGAGGAGTATCTTAAGAAAAAGAATGAAAGAAAGAATACTTGATTATCTTAAAAAGGAGCATGAATATCTTTCAGGCGATGAAATAGCCGGCCATCTGGGAATCAGCCGGCAGGGCCTGTGGAAGCATATTCAGGATTTGAAAGATTCAGGTTATGATATTGTAGCAGTGCCGCATTTAGGTTATCGGCTTGAATCAAGCCCTGATCGGCTTTTTGCTTTAGAGATAACTCATGGCCTTAATACGAAGTTTATTGCTAAGAAAATACACTATTTCGATTATCTGTCTTCAACCATGGATCTGGCGATGCAATTGGGAATACAGGCAGCGCCCAATGGAACACTTGTATTAGCCGAATCTCAGACTAAGGGCCGTGGAAGATTGGGTAGAAGTTGGTTTTCTCCTAAATACAAAGGTATCTATCTGTCTTTAATCTTAAGGCCGAAGATCTCGCCATCCGCTTCTCCTATGTTAACGCTTTTAAGTGCAGTGAGTATTTGTGAAGCGGTAAAAAAAGTCGTTGGATTGGACGCGCAGATCAAATGGCCGAATGACGTGTTTATCTGCAACAAGAAAATTTCCGGTATCCTGACTGAAATGAACGCTGAGGTGGATAAGGTTAATTTTGTGGTTATTGGTATTGGTTTAAACGTCAACAATGATAAAAAATCCTTAATTGCTCAGGCTACTTCTTTGAAAGAACAGGCCGGCCAGTCGGTAAGCCGCATTCTCCTGTTGCAGGAACTTTTGCGCAGGATAGAAAACAATTATTCTCTTCTTGAGGACAAGGGGGCTCAGGCAATAATTGATAAATGGCGAAGTTTTAGCCTTACTCTGGGCAGGCGCGTCAAAGTATATTGTCAGGATAAACACATTGAAGGGGCGGCCGTAGATATTGATCAGGACGGAGCCTTGCTTATCCGTAAAGATTCAGGGCTGATGCAGAAAGTTTTTTCCGGTGATGTTATGCACTGCCGCTAACTGTAAACCATAAATATATTATTGGTTGACAATTAATCCGCACAACTTATAATAGTTTCATGTTAAAAATAAGACTGTGCGGATTTTTTATCATCGCTTTTCTTATTCTTCCGAAAATATCATTTTCCTCTGAAGAAAAATCTCAATATTTGGAGCCAATAGTTGTCAGCAAGCAAAAGCAGTTTCTTCTAAATATCTATTCTACGGGACTTGCTAAAGACCAGGCTTTTAATTATCAATCCAGTTTAGAGAATTTAAGTAATTTGCCGGTAGACTTACAGAGCCGTACTTTAGAAAGCGGCATACAGACGGATTTCTCGCTGCGCGGCTCAACCTTCCAGCAGGTTTTGATTTTGCTCAACGGCCAGCGGATTAATGATCCACAGACCGCACATCATAATTCGGATATCCCTTTTACTAAAGAAGATATTAAGAAGATAGAAGTGATCCCCGGGGTAAGTTCTTCTTTATTCGGGCCGGATGCCATCGGCGGAGCTATAAATTTTACCTTGGCTGCCCCCAGGGAAAGGAAGATTGCCTGGGAATTTGCCGTAGGCAATAACCGTAATGGCTACGGATTATTCAGCATGAGTGATAAAATTAAAAGTTTGGGTTTCAGGTTTTCCATTGAAGATGCCCAGTCTAAAGGTTTCCGCTATGATACAGATTATAAGAAATTCACCACTTCTTTAGGGGCGTATTTAGATTTACCGGATACCGGGGTTTGGGAAAATAACTTTGGTTATCAGGAAAAGGCGTTTGGGGCCTACGATTTTTATTCTCCGGGTCTGGGTAAGCCTTCTTATGAACAGACTAAGACTTATTTATTTGACAGCAGCCTTGTTTTAAATAAGGATGATTTGCTGATCAAACCGAATTTTATCTGGCGCCGGCATTTTGATAAATTTGCCTATATCCGGACAATTGATAGCTATAACCATCATCATACGGATATGTTTATTCCCGGAATTTATTTTCAAAAAGAAGCCGGATTATTGGGCAAGGTTGGTTTAGGGTTGGAGTATGGAGGAGAGAGGATTATTTCCTCGAGTATGGGCAAGCATACGCGTGATCATAGAAGTATATTCCTGGATAATAGCGTAAGTGTCGGCTCAAACTGGGATCTGGGTTTTTCTTTCCGCGTGGATGATTTCTCCGATTTTAATCTAGAGTACACCGGTTCCCTGAGCGCTAAGTTTAAGCTTACGGATGCAGTAGCCTTTAATTTCGGTATTTCCAGGAATATCCGCGTTCCATCGTTTACCGAGCTCTATTATAGTGATCCGACGACAATAGGTAATCCCGATTTAGTTGCTGAAAAAGCCTGGAGTTACCAGGCGGGTTTTGAGTATAAAGAAGAAGGTTTCTGCTCGGGGATGGCTATATTTTTACGCCAAGAAAAGGAGATGATTGATTGGGTAAAATCTGATTCCACTCAGCCATACTGGCAGGCAAGAAACTTTACGCGTGACAATGTGTTTGGGGTTGAATATTCCTTGCGTAAAAAGATTAATAGGGTTTTGAGTTTGGATGCTAACTATACTTACACTGATAAAAGCATAGATAATCAAGGTTATCTTTATAAATATGGCCCAAATTATGCCCAACATTTAATTAATACTGTATTTAATCTGCAATTACCTTTTGGCCAACAGGAGATAGGGTTTAATTATAAGAAGAGGCCTGGCCGCCGGGGATGGTTATTGATGAATTCCGGGTTTAACTATAATTTAAACCGTTTCGCCAAGATTTTTTTGCACGCGGAGAATATTTTGAACGTGGAGTATCAGGATATCGAGGGGATCCCCCAGCCCGGCAGGTATATTGAGGCAGGCATAAGGCTTCAGTGGTGATAGTATTTGTTTTAAGCAAACAATAGTGTATAATAATTTAATTTATAACTACAAAAAAGGACTTTATGTTTATCCACGTTGTTTTGTTTGAAATAAATCCGAAAGAGGTAGCTAAATACCGTAAGGATAGCCTGATGTGGGCAACCCATACCAAGAAAGCCAGAGGTTTTCTGGGGTATCAGACTATGAAACGCTATGGGTTTAAAAATCAATATGCTTCGGTATACCAATGGTTAAAAAAGACTGATCATGATCGTTTTATGAATAAATACCATGATTGGCTGGTAGGTAAATCTAAGGCCAAAGTTAAGGTTCTGGGTTATTATAACCTTAAAGGGATAGATAGTTTGAAATAAAAAGCCTATTGACAAGCCGGAAGTTTTATATATAATTTGTTCTATAGTAGATAAAGGTAGGAATCTTTAGCCGTAAGGAGAGAGAAAACAGGCCTTACGGGTTTTTTATTTTTGCCTCTTAAGCTACTATAATTTTGTGGAAAGGAGGAAGCAAAGAAAATGGCAAAAGGAAAAGTAAAGTGGTTTTCCAATCAAAAAGGCTATGGGTTTATTACTCCTGAGAATGGTGTTGATGTATTCGTACATCATACCGCGATTCAGGGTGATGGCTATAAGACTTTAGAGGAGGGCCAGGAGGTTGAGTTTGAGGTCGAAAAAGGTCCTAAGGGTGAACAAGCTACTAAAGTAGTGAAGTTATAACCTATCAGGAATAAAGAAAAGGCCCGGCACAAAATGCTGGGCCTTTTTTGTTAAAATTTAAAGCCATAGTAGTATAAAATGAAACCGGGCAAATTATATGAATAAGCGGGTATTCGTGGCGATGAGCGGCGGGGTGGATTCTTCGGTGGCTGCTGCCCTTTTAAAGGAGCAGGGCTATGAGGTAATCGGCCTGACTATGTGTTTTAATCTGGCAGAAAGCAGCGGCAAGAAGCCAAGCTGTTGCGGATTAGTTGGGATTGAAGATGCCCGGCGGGTAGCACAGAAGTTAGGGATCCGGCATTATATCGTAAATTTAGATAAAGATTTCTCCCGTAAGGTAATCCAAAATTTCTGCCAGGAATATATTTCCGGCAGGACTCCTAATCCTTGCGTAAGGTGTAATCAGTTCATAAAATTCGGTATTTTATTTAAGAAAGCAATTGGCTTGGGGGCGCAATTTTTGGCTACCGGCCATTACGCCAGGATTGTAAAATCAAGACAAGGATACTTACTTAAGAAAGCCAGAGACCTTAAAAAAGATCAATCTTATTTTTTATATCGTTTAAATCAAGGGCAGCTTAAACAAATTATTTTTCCTTTAGGCAATTATACCAAGACCCAGGTAAGGGGTATGGCTTGTGATTTTAAGCTCAATGTAGCAGAAAAACAGGATAGCCAGGAGATTTGTTTCTTACCTGATGGAGAGTATGGGGATTTGATTAACGCCAAGGGTTCAAATCGCGTTAGGCCGGGATACCTGGTTGATAAAAATGGAACTATTCTCGGCAAACATAAAGGTATTCCATTTTATACCATAGGCCAGCGTCAGGGGTTGGGTATTGCCAAGGGGTATCCTTTGTATGTAACACAGATTAACGCCAAGAATAATCAGGTTACCGTGGGCACCCGCGATGATGCATGCAAAAAAGAATTCTTGGCCAAAGACGTACATCTTTTAGGCAGGCCTTTTAAAAAGAAGGTTGAGATAAATGTAAAGATACGCTATAATCATAAAGAATCGCTTGCCGTGGTTTATCCGGTTAAGGGCGGTTTGAAAATTTGTTTTAAACAGCCTCAGTTTGCCATAACTCCCGGACAATCTGCAGTCTTTTATAAAGGTAGCACTGTTTTAGGCGGAGGCATAATCGAGAAAGTGCTGGATTAAGATGATTAAAGAAGATAAAGAATTAGTTAGAAAGATCAAGGAGTTAAAAAAGAAACGCAATGCTATAATCCTGGCGCATAACTATCAGCTTCCTGAAGTGCAGGATATCGCGGATTTCCGCGGAGATTCCCTGGAGCTTTCGCGTATAGCTGCTAAGACCGATGCCGAGGTAATTGTATTTTGCGGGGTGTATTTTATGGCTGAGACCGCCTCTATTCTTTCTCCCGACAAGAAAGTAATTATGCCGGATACATCCGCGGGTTGCCCCATGGCCAATATGATGAATGCTGATGATTTAAGAAAACTTAAGCAAGAGCACCCTCAGGCAGTAGCCGTGGGCTATGTGAATACTTCAGCTGAAGTTAAAGCGGAATTGGATTATTGCTGCACGTCAACTAATGCCATAGCCGTAGTCAATGCGCTTAAAGATAAAAAGGAAATTATATTTATACCGGATAAATACCTGGCCGACTATGTGTCTAAGAAAACCGGAAGGAAGCTTATCATCTGGCATGGTTTTTGCCCTACGCATGCGAAGATACTTCCTGAGGATTTAAAAAAAGAGCAGAAATTCCATCCTAAGGCGAAGGTTATGGTACATCCGGAGTGTTTATCCAGCGTAGTGGCTTTAGCGGATGTTGTGCTTTCTACCAGTCAGATGGGTAAATACGCTAAGGAGAACCCGGCTAAAGAATTTATTGTGGGTACGGAGTCCGGGCTGGTTTATCGGCTTAAGCAGGATAATCCGGATAAAGAGTTTTATCCTGCCAGCGAACGCGCGGTATGCCCGAATATGAAGCGCACCACCCAGGAAAAAGTGCTCTGGGCTTTAGAGGAGCTTAAGGATGAGGTCAGGGTTTCTGATGAGGTCAGAAAAAAAGCGCGCCTGGCTATAGAACGCATGTTGGCTATTGTTTAGATGAATATTCCGATCGTCTATGAAGATGATTGGTTGTTGGTTGTTAATAAGCCCGCCGGGTTATTAAGTGTACCGACCCCCAAGAAAGAATCGCGTACTTTGACAAGTATTTTAAATCAGGATGCGGTAGTAAGAGGGTTAAAATACAGCCTGCACCCTTGCCATCGCCTGGACCGGGATACATCCGGGCTTGTAATTTACGCGAAAGGCAAGAGCATTGAAAAGAAAATGACGGATGCTTTCCGTGACAGGCGGGTAGCAAAGAAGTACATTGCTTTTGTGCATGGTAAATTAGCGCATCCAGAGGGAAGCATTAATCTTGCAATTGAAGGCAAGAATGCCCTTACGGAATATAAGGTGATTGAGGAAAAAAGCAATTATAGCGTAGTTGAAGTCCATCCGGTTACCGGCAGGACCAATCAGATACGTATTCATTTTAAAAGTATTCAACATCCTTTGGTGGGGGAGGATAAATTTGTTTTCCGTAAGGATTTTGCCCTGCGTTTTAAACGCGTTTGTTTAGAAGCAAAAGAGCTGCAATTCAGGCATCCGGTAACCGGCAAAGATTTAAAATTCAGCATTGATTTAACGCAGGATCTAAAGGATTTCCTATCCGGCCATGATTAAGTATATATTTTTAGGAATAGTGCAGGGGTTAACTGAATTCTTACCGGTGAGCTCTTCCGGGCATTTAGTTGTTGCGCAGAAAATTTTAGGTATTCATAGTAATGAATTAGCGGTATCCGTTGTCCTGCATTTGGGCACACTGCTGGCAATAATCATTTTCTTCCGGAGGGATATTTTAAATCTTCTAAGAAACCCAAAGCTTCTTGGTTTAGCATTTGTAGTCGTAATAATCACGGGCATTATTGGCGTGTTAGGCAAGGATTTCTTTGAAAGATTGTTTAGTTCAGTTAAGGCAGTGGGGGTAGCTTGGATATTTACCGGTTTAATCCTTATTTCTACCAAGAAGTTTATCCGGCTAGATAGGGAGAAACTTGAACTTAAAGATGCGCTTGTTTTGGGCCTGACGCAAAGCTTAGCTATTGTTCCGGGTATTTCTCGCTCAGGCATAACCATATCTACGTTATTTTCAAGAAAGATTGAACGTAAACTTGCATTTACTTTTTCATTCCTTGTTTCTATTCCTGTAATTTTAGGGGCAGCGTTGTTGGAAGCAAGAAAAATAGAGTCAGCGTTTCATGCGGATGTTATCAATCTAATGGCGGGTTTTATCTTTAGTTTTCTTACCGGGATATTAGCGCTTGTAATCTTAAAGCGGGTTATCAATAATGGAAAATTTTATTATTTTGGATATTACTGTCTTCTTATGGCAGTAGTGACACTACTTTTTATAAGATGAGCATAGTCGTTTTAGGCACGGTAGCATTGGATAGTGTAAAAACTCCTTTTGGCATACGCAAAGAACTGTTGGGGGGTTCAGCCGCGCATTTTTCCATGGCTGCCCGGCTTTTTACAAAAGTGAATTTGGTGGCAATAGTAGGAAAAGATTTTCCACAGGAGCACATCTCTTTCTTAAGATATAAAGGTTTGGATATCAGCTCTCTTATTATAGATAAAGGAAAAACTTTCAGATGGGAAGGTGAATACAAGGGAGATCTAAATACTGCGCTTACCTTGAATACCGAATTAGGGGTGCTCTCGGTATTTAAGCCGCGTATTTCTGAAGCACAGAGCAGGATAAAGAATATATTCCTGGCGAATGTTGATCCTGATATTCAGGAACATCTTTTGCGTAAGATGCGCAATCCTAAATTAGTTGGTTTAGATAGTATGAACTATTGGATTAACAACAAACGCAAAGAGTTAATCCGGTTGCTCAAGCATATAGATATTTATGTTGCCAATGACCAGGAGGCGCGCGCATTAAGCGGGGAAAATAATATAATTAAGGCGGCGGGCGCGCTTAGGGGTTATGGTGCTAAGATGGTGTTAATTAAAAAAGGCGAAAATGGGGTTTTGTTTTATAGCGATAAATTTATATTTTCTCTTCCGGCCTACCCGGTTGAAAAAGTAATTGATCCTACGGGCGCAGGTGATACTTTTGCCGGAGGGTTTATGGGTTATTTGGCTAAAGCAGGTAAAATCACCCCTCTAACTTTAAAAAAGGCGCTGGCTTATGGAACGGTGGCCGCGTCTTTTAATATTGAGGATTTTGGGTTAAATCGGACCAGCAGGCTTAAGCTGCAGGATTTAGGAAAACGTTTAAATAAATTCAAGGATTGTTTTTTGTTTTAGTTTTCAACACCCCGCGCTATAAGGAGTTGCGCGGGTGTACCCTTTCTGGGTAAAGGAGTTACAATGGATAATCTTCGCGAAGAATTCCTAAAGTTTATTAAATCTTACGGGGTTATTGGGGTAGCTGTCGGTATTGTTATGGGGCAGGCAGTAGCCAAGGTGATTACTGTTATTGTTGAAGGACTGGTAATGCCGATATTGGAAGCGCTGCTTCCTGGAAGTAAATGGCAAGAGGTAGTTTTGCATATGTGGAGGGTTAATATTAAGATTGGTTTGATTATTGCCGCTTGCATTGATTTTTTCATCATTTCCGCAGTGATCTTCTTTTTAGTAAAATATATATTGAAGGTAGATCCGCACCATAAACAAAAAGGAGAAAAATTATGTTAGAAGAAAAGATTCTGAATGATTATAAAGAGGCAATGAAATCAAGGGATACTTTAAAGAGCTCAGTCTTGAGTTTCCTGCGTGCGGATATGTTAAATCAGGCAACTGCTAAGAAAAAAAATAAGCTTGATGACCCGGAAATTGTTGCTGTAATTAAAAAACAGATTAAACAGCGTCAGGATTCTATTGAACAGTTTACCAAGGGTAACCGGCTTGAGATGGCAGAAAAAGAGAAAAAAGAATTAGAGATGCTTAAAGTTTATTTACCTCCGGAGCTATCGGCTGAGCAGATTAAGCTTTTGATTGAAGAGGCGGTTGTTTCAACTGGCTCAAGCGGCATAAAAGATATGGGCCGGCTGATGAAAGAGCTGACTGTAAAAATCGCTGGAAGAGCAGATGGCAAATTGGTCAGTGATTTGGTCAGGCAGAGGTTAAGCACTCCTTCCTAAAAGCAGGATCCGAGTATGTTTTCTTCACTAAAAGTAAAACACTTCCGTATTTATTGGCTGGGCATGTTTGTATCTTTGATTGGTACGAGCATACAATTTGTGGCGCAGAGTTGGCTGGTGTTCCAGCTGACCAACTCCGCGTTTCTTTTGGGGGTGGTTGGTTTCTTAGGCGCAATACCCATATTCCTGTTTTCTCTATTCGGAGGAGTTTTGGCTGATAGAGTAAATAAAAGAAATATCCTTATTTTTACTCAGATAGTTTTCATGTTCCTGGCTTTTTTATTGGCGACTTTAACCCAATTCAAACTTATCAATCCACAGCAGATCATGTTTATTGCCTTGCTCAACGGGATAATTATGGCATTTGATGCTCCGGCCAGACAATCAATAATAGTGGAATTAGTGGGTAAGCAGCATCTTTTTAACGCCATTACCCTGAATTCAGTAGCTTTTAATTCCTCGAGGATTATTGGCCCGGCAATTGCAGGGGTGCTTATATCGGTAATTGGCATGAGCGGTTGTTTTTACCTGAATGGAATAAGTTTCTTGGCGGTTATTGCTGCGCTCTTTTGGATTAAACTGGGCAATGGTATAGTACAAAATAATAATTCTGCTATCAGCGATCTCAAGGAAGGGTTATTTTTTGTCAGTTGCAATCGTTCTATCCTGGGCTTGGTAAGCATGGTGGCAGTAATGAGTCTTTTCGGCATTTCGTACATTATACTTATACCGGTTTTTGTCAGCAATGTGCTTCATGCAGGGGTAAGGGCCCTGGGAATATTAATGTCAAGTATCGGTTTGGGGGCCTTAGCCGGATCTTTAATTTTAGCCCGGTTGGGTGATTTTAAATATAAGGGTAAGTTTTTAGTTTGGTCGGCATTCTTATTTTCTTTTTTACTGATTAATTTTTCTTTATCTAAAAATTATACCTGCTCTATTGTTTCGCTAATCTTTTTAGGGAGTTTAAGCGTCCCTGTGACTGCCATAATTAATACCTTGCTTCAGATTAAAGTCCCGGACGAATTCCGCGGCAGGGTAATGAGTCTTTTTATGACTACCTTTGCCGGAATTGTGCCGTTTGGTAGTTTGATCTCAGGTAGCCTGGCGCAGGCCCTGGGAGTCTCAACGGCGTTATTTCTCTGTGGCTTATTTTGCCTTATATTGTTTACGTTGATAAATTTATTGTTTCCTGAATTAAAAAAGTTGTAGTGTGGGAGCTTAACAGGACTGCGCTAGATAAAATCCATAAGGTGCTTGCCCCTGTTCGCTGACGCTCACAGGGACTACGCTAAATAAAAGCCATAAGGTACTTGATTTATTTATTTATTTTGATAAAATTGAGTTTAGTGAGGAGGTGAAGCCAACCCCAATATTCCAAGGGTCGAAAACGTCATAATACAGTTTAATAAATTTTTAGAGAGGAGAATAGAGATGAAAAGGTTTTTAATTTTTGTATCAGTAGTTTTTATGTTTACGGCATTAACCGGTTGTGCTAAGAAACAGGAAGCGGAAGATCTGCAACAGATTACTTTGGAGTCCTTAAGTACGCCTAGTAGCCCGGCTCAGGGTACATCACAAGATGTTAATCTGCCAGTTGTTGCGGCTCCGGCAGTTGTTCCAGCAAAAGAGTTAATGCCTTTGCCGCCCCAAGGTCCTTATAAGCCGACCGATATTGAGATTCAGACTGCTTTAAAGAACGCGGGTTTCTATTCCGGTAGTATTGATGGCAAAATTGGCCCGAAGAGTAAGAAGGCAATTGAGGATTTTCAGAGTGCTAATGGCCTCAAGGCTGATGGAAAAGTTGGCGCCAAGACATGGGAAGCATTAGGTAAATATTTAAACGTCGCTTCAAATATAGATAAAAGATAAGTAAGGGTTAGGCTGTTTTTTAAAAAAGAATCCCGACAATTTCTGTTGGGATTCTTTTTTTGTGGTGCTATAATATAACCCAATATGAATAAATTCCCGCATGATTTCTTTTGGGGCGCTTCGACTTCAGCCCATCAGGTGGAGGGAGGCAATATCCATAATGATTGGTGGCTTGCTGAGCAGAATGGCGCTTTCAAGGAACCCTCGGACCAGGCCTGCCGGCACTATGAACTTTTTAGAGAAGATTTTGCCATAGCTAAAGAGTTGGGCCACAATTGCCACCGTTTTTCAATTGAATGGAGCCGTATTGAACCCCAGGAGGGAAAATTCCAGGATTCTGAAATTCAGCATTACCATAAAGTTATTGCTGAACTAAGAAATTTGGGAATGGAACCGGTAGTTACCCTGCATCATTTTACTAATCCGCTGTGGTTTAGCCAGAAAGGCGGCTGGACTAAGTTTAAGCTTCAAGGGTATTTTCTGCGTTTCGTAGAAAAGATGGTCAGGGAATTTTCCGGCGAGGTAAAATTCTGGATTACTATCAATGAGCCGTTAGTTTATTCTTCGCATGCTTATCTTTTAGGTTGTTGGCCTCCAAAGGAACGTTCTTTATTTAAAACTGTCAAGGTTACTTTAAATATGGCCCAGGCCCATATTAAGGCCTATTCGCTTATACATAAAATTTATCAGGATAAGGCTTTGGCAAGGCCGATGGTAAGTATTGCGGCTAATCTGCAGGCATTTGAGCTTTGCCTTCCGACACTAAAAAATAAGCTGGCCGTCTATCTTAGGCATAAGCTGTATAATCTTTATTTTATCGAAGTTCTCCTGCGTAAAAAAACCCTGGATTATGTCGGCGTAAATTATTATAGCAGGAACCTGGTGGATGTGGAAAGCTGGGGGATAAGGCATTTATTGGTGGATACCTGTAAACATAATCATCATCCCTTGCGCAAGAATTCTTTAGGCTGGGATATCTATCCGCAGGGGCTATATAAACTTCTGATTTCTATTAAAAAATATAACCTGCCTGTTTTTATTACTGAAAACGGGATATGCACTGAAGATGATGATTTAAAATGGGATTATATCCGCGAACATTTAGAACAGGTGTATAGGGCTATGGAAGAAGGGGCTAATGTTTTAGGTTACATCTATTGGTCGTTGATTGATAACTTTGAATGGGCCGAGGGGTTCGCTCCGCGTTTTGGGCTGGTGGACGTGGATTATCAGAATCAAAAACGCACAATCAGGGCAAGCGCAAGGAAGCTGGCGGAAGTTTCTAAAACCGGATTAATTTAGCATGAATTCCAAAGACAAAGAGTTTATTATTAAAGAACTGCCATTTTTTGCCGGACTTAGCAAAGATGAGCTGGCGATAATCAAGGCAAGGGCCCAGGTTGTTGAATATCGCAAAGGGCAGGTTATCTACGAAGAGAAATCAAGCCCGAGTGCTTTTTATTGCATTATCTCCGGCAGAGTGCAGATTTATACTAATGATAAAACAGGCGAGCGCTTAATCCTGGAATATCTGCACCGGGGTAAATATTTTGGTATTATCTCCTTGCTTACTAATGAGCCGCATTCAGTAACCAGCCTGGCAATAAACGACTGCGTAATTTTAGTAATTAAGAAGGATGATTTTGATTCTGTGCTCAAAAGCATTCCCCGGCTGGCTATTGATTTAAGCCGCACATTAAGCCGCAGGCTTAAGCGTAAAGATGTCCATCAGAAAAGAATATTCGAAAGCACGGTTGTTTCTGTGTTTAGTTCTTATGCGCAGGCAGGTAAGACCGTCTATGCTTTAAACCTTGCGCTTAGCCTTAGCCGTGAAACACACAAATCAGTGATTATTCTGGATATCCTTGCTCAGGATAAAATACATACTCTTCCCGCTAAGCTAGGATTAGCCCAACCTCGGATATTTAACTTATCTTCTTCTGCTGAAATATATAGTTTGTCAAAAGATTATATTTCGCAAAGTAAATTTGGAATTGACCTGTTTTGTTTTTATTATCAGGAAAATAATGATGCCTGCCTTAAAAGACTGATTGAATTATTAAGCCTGTTAGTTAATGATTATCATTATATCCTTCTGGACCTTCCCGCAGCTATGGATCGTTCAATTATCAGCATGCTCAATCAGTCAGACCTTATCCACATATTAAGCAGCCCGGATCCGGTGGATTTAAAGCGTACCAATAATCTGGTTAACCGGCTTAAAACAGATTTTAACTTTGACCCTCAGAAAATCAAGACTATTATTAACGAATATAAGTTAGCCAAGATTGGTTACGGCGAACAACTTGAAATCCTGGGGCAGGAGATTTTTGCGACTGTCCCTAAAATAAAATTTGACGCGGGGGATCGCCTGATTATTGACGATCCGGATTGTGAATATTCTAAGGCAGTCAGGAGAATCGCCCGGCAGCTCGGTGATTGCCTGGTAGGTTTAGTTTTAGGGGTTGGTGTAGGTTATGGGTTTTGCCATATAGGGGTATTAAAGGTTATTGAAGAAGAGAAAATCCCCGTTGATATCATTGCCGGTTCCAGTATCGGCTCGCTTATTGCCAGCCTTTGGGCTATCGGTAAGAGTAGCCAGGAGATCCTGGAGGTTACCCGGGAATTTAGGGAGCCAAAACATATTTGGGGGCTGATTGATATAACTTTCCCGCGCTTTGGTTTTATCAAGGGTAATAAGCTGCGCCGTTTCTTAAAAAAACATTTGGGGGATAAGACCTTTTATGATGTCAAACTTCCTTTAAAGATAATTGCCAGCGATGTGCGCAGGAAAGAGCCGAGGATTTTGGATAAAGGATTATTGGTTGATGCTATAATGGCCAGTTGTTCTATGCCAGGGGTTTTTGCTCCTTTTAAGTTTAAGGAGGAGGTACTTTTTGACGGAGGGGTAACTAACCCCTTACCTACTGAGTCTTTAATGCAGATAGGAGTAAAGAAGATCATTGCTGTGAATGTTACTCCTTCGCGCGAGGATATCCTGAGGCAACTGGTAAAACTTAAAGAAGGTATTCTTCCCGATCATACAGCTCCTATTCAGAAAAGTAAACCGTTTGGCTGGCTTGGACGGCTAAAGAATATTTTTAAGTTTAACATCATAGATATTATTTTTAGTAGTGTTGAGGTTCTACAGTCAGAGGTAGCTAAGCGTGAAGGTGAGTTAGCCGATATTGTTTTACATCCGGATACCACGGGTTTGTTTTGGCTGGAGTTGCATAGGGCTGATGAATTCGCCCGGCGCGGAGAGATTGAAGCGAGAAAAAATCTGGATAAAATTTGGCAGTTGGTTAATGAATAAATTATACGCTTATTTATTGAGGAGGAATCATGAGTAAAAGTAATTGTTTAGTTCTGACTACTATTTGTTGTTTGCTGTCTACTTTGTTATTGGGGTGTGCGACAGTCAAGGAAGCGGCTAAAGGTTTTGTCGGGGTCTCAACCCGGGTTTTGGAAGAAAAACGCAAGGAGGCCCTTAAAGAATCTTTTGTCATAGGCTATGATAGCTGTTACGCCAAAGTTAAGGATATACTGAAGGAAAAAGATAAAGAATCTCCTATATATGCCGAGGATGTTCAAAAGAAGATGATTGGCGTCTACTTTTCGGAAACAGATACTACTCCTGTAGGGATATTCTTTACCGAAGAGGAAAAGGGCCGTACTATGGTTGAGATATCTAGTCCCAGCACTTACGCTAAGGAGTATATTGCCAACAGGATTTTTACCGGCATCAATGCATTAATTAAACCAAAAGGAGAAAAAACCGATGTTAAACAAGAAATTAACAATTAATGATTTGATTAAAGAGTGCCACCGGGTCGCTAAAAGCAAAGGTTGGTGGTTGGATAGCCGTAATGATGGAGAACTGATTGCGCTTATGCATTCGGAGTTATCTGAGGCATTAGAGGCAATGCGTAATCACGGCAAAAAAGAAGATCTGGCTGAAGAGCTGGCCGATTGTTGTATCCGTATATTTGATTATTGCGGTTCGCGAAAAATAGATTTGGAGAAGGCGTTATTAAAAAAGATAGCTTATAATAAGACCCGTCCATACCGGCACGGAAAAAAATTCTAAACAGGTAACCAGGAGGAGTAATGCCATACGATAGCAGCTTAGATGCGCAGATATTCAGCCGTTTTTGGGAAAATGATTCCGGTAAGATTGTTGTCAGTGTTTATTCATACAACAATGGGCCGCGTAAAATCCAGATCGTAAGAGAGATAAAAGATAGAAATGGCGAATATGCCTTTGCCAAGTTAGGCAGGTTAACTAAAGAGGAAGCAGAGGGGGTTCTGCCATTAATTCAAGAAGCCCTGAAGAATATGTAATAAGTAATAAATTATGGTTCAGGTAAAAAAAAGAGATAATTGGGGGTCGCGCCTGGGGATTATTATGGCTGTGGCAGGCTCTGCCATTGGTTTAGGTAATTTCCTGCGTTTTCCGGCAAAGGCTGCCGCAAATGGCGGCGGCGCATTTATGATCCCCTATTTTATATCCTTGTTTCTTTTAGGGATTCCCCTTATGTGGATTGAATGGACGCTTGGCCGTTATGGCGGAGGTTTTGGCCATGGGACCGCTCCCGGCATATTCCACAGCCTTTGGCAGAAAAATCGGTTTATCAAATATTTCGGCGTAATCGGAATATTCGGCCCCCTGATAATTTTCATTTATTATTTGTTTATTGAATCCTGGACGCTGGCTTATAGTTTCTTTGCTTTAACCGGCAAATACACTGCGCTTATAGACCAAAATTCACTGCGTAGTTTTCTGGCTGGATTTCAGGGTTTAGAAAAGAACCAGTATTTTAGCGGGATAGGAACAGCGTATACATTTTTTTTGGTTACCTTTTTGTTGAATATCTGGGTAATTTATTACGGAATAAAAGGCGGGATAGAGAAGCTTTGCAAATGGGCGCTTCCGCTTTTGTTTATTTTTGGATTAGTGCTTATAGTCAGAGTTATGACTTTAGGCACTCCGGATTTAAACAAGCCTGATTGGAATGTTTTGGCAGGATTTGGGTTTTTATGGAACCCTGATTTTTCCGCGCTTAAGTCCGCTAAGGTCTGGCTTGAGGCCGCAGGCCAGATATTTTTTACCTTAAGTGTGGGCATCGGGGTGATTCTTACCTATGCCAGTTATTTGAAAAAAGCCGATGATGTTGTGCTTTCCGGACTTACTGCCGCCACTACTAATGAAGTTGCCGAAGTTATATTTGGGGCAAGCATAGTAATACCTGCGGCATTTGTATTTTTTGGCCCGGTAGATATCAAATCTATCGCCCAGTCGGGGGTATTTAACTTAGGTTTTGTAACTATGCCGTTAGTCTTAAATAAACTTCCCTTGCCGGCGGTATTCGGATTCTTCTGGTTTTTCTTATTGTTCCTGGCTGGTATTACTTCTTCGGTTTCTTTGGCGCAGCCGGCAGTGGCATTTTTGGAGGATGAATTCAATATCAACCGTAAACGAGCCGTCTCTATATTTGGCATAGTTGCTTTTATACTATGCCAGCCAGCAGTATTTTTTCTTGGCCGCGGTGTAGTTAATGAACTGGATTTTTGGGGAGGTACATTTTTCTTAGTGGTTTTTGCCGCAATCGAGACGGTGCTTTTTATCTGGGTCTTTGGTATGGATAAGGCTTGGGATGAGATACATAAGGGGGCGCAGATGCCTGTTCCCAGGGCCTATAAATTTATTATTAAGTATATTACACCGTTGTTTTTATTTGTTATTCTGGGGATGTGGTTTATCCAGGAGTGGCTGCCTATAATCATGATGAAGAATGTCTCTGGTGCAGACAAACCCTTTGTTTTTGGTACGCGCTTAGGTTTATTGTTTATATTTATAACCTTAGCAGTTTTGGTAAAGATTGCCTGGAGGAGAAAAAAACCGGGAGGGGGAAGGCAAGAATGAAGTTGTCCGGATGGGGATTTATAATTCTTTCCTGGGGATTGATTATCAGCCTATTTGTTTTTTGTCTTATTAAAGTTTTCCCGAAGAATACCCCGCGCTTATAAGGAATTGCGCGGGTATGCCCTTATGGGCAAGGAGGAAAATGAAAAGACTATCAATTTTTCTGGTTTTATTTATCCTGCCGATTGTTTGCGGGTGCGTGCCTTTAATTATTGGTGCAGCTGCCGGAGGGTTGGGCGCTTATGCTGTGAGCAAAGATACGGTGCAGGGGGATAGTGACAAAAACTTTGATTTGCTTTGGGAATCAGCTATGGGCGTTGGTAAGCAATACGGCATAATCCAACAGGAAAATATTTCTACTGGTTATATTGAGTTGGCTGTTGATTCCAGTAAGGTTTGGATACGTCTTATCCGCCTGACTCAGGCTACTACCCGGATCAGGATATCCGCGCGGAAATACCATTTTCCTAATATGGAATTGGCCCAGGATCTTTTCGTTAAGATTATCACAGGGGTAAAATAGGGTATTCTTATCCTTGCCCTTACTATCGTTCGATCAAGGATTTCGCTGGACCAAAGCAAGCTGCTCAACTTTCTCCTTTTCTTTTTGAGAAATTTGTGTACAATATATAAAAATAGTTAACTTTTAGCCGAGATAGCTCAGTGGTAGAGCGCGGCCCTGAAAAGGCCGGCGTGGGGGGTCCGATTCCCTCTCTCGGCATTTAATATTTAAGAGGGGTTTTATAACCCTCTTTTTTATTGTATTTAGGCGTAATCCCCTCATTTTTGGAAGGGTTACGCCTTTTTTTATATCAGTTTATTTAGCTTGTTTTTAACTTTTAATAGTAAATTGTGAGATGAACTGTTAAGGCGGGAGATTTTTGATACATTATTTAAAGCAAAAGTGCTTGTAGGGTGCTGGAAGACAGAATATAATACAGGATCATGACGCGTAGCCCACTAAATTATCAGCCGCTTGCTCTTAGAAGCTATTAAGCCGGAATGGCTGGAAAATGCGGTTGCTCTCTTTTAAGAACCGCTACAGCTTATAGGGATAGATCGTTAGAATAAAGATGATTGAGAATATTAATTCAAAGTCTTACGAGTGTTGTATTATAGGCGCAGGCCCAGCGGGCTTGGGGGTTGCATACGAACTAGTCAAAAATGGCGTTAAGGATATTTTAATCATCGATAAGAATAAACTGGTAGGGGGATTAGCAAGAACAGATGTTTTATATGGGGATAGATTTGATGTTGGCCCCCATCGTTTTTTTACTAAGAACAAAGAAGTTGATAAGATTTGGCATGATACTTTGGGTCCGGCCTTCCAGCCTATAACCCGCTTGACTAGAATATGCTACAAAAATAAATATTTTAACTATCCAATAAAACTTGCAGATGTATTAAT
Organism: uncultured Planctomycetales bacterium; assembly: GCA_964427405.1. Lineage (GTDB taxonomy): Bacteria > Omnitrophota > Gorgyraeia > Gygaellales > Profunditerraquicolaceae > UBA6249. The sequence goes on from CAYRUB010000002.1 coordinate 65,120, forward strand.
AAAAATGGGGCTCGTAGGTTCTTTAAGCCTAATATTTTCCTTCCTCTTTTCTCAAATAAATAAAAAAAATAAGCCGGTTACTCTTGAGCAATGGATAATTCAAAAGTTTGGTCGTAAATTGTATGAAACATTTTTTAAAACATATACGGAAAAAGTGTGGGGGATTCCTTGCAATAAGATAGGAGCAGAATGGGCTGCTCAAAGAATTAAAGGCTTAGATGTTTTTGAGGTCCTTAAAAACGCGCTTCCTGGAGTCAAAAATAAAAAAATAAAGACACTTGTAGAAGAATTTAATTTTCCCGTTTTAGGTGCTGGCCAAATGTATGAAACTATGTGTGAAAAATTAGTTTCGCAGGGCGTAAAATTAATGCTAGAAAGTAAAGTAATCAGATTTAACCGGCAAGATAATACTGTGAAATCGATAGATGTTTTAGGGGTAAATGGTGAAGAAATGAATATTAGTTCTAAACAGTTCTTTAGTAGTATTCCTTTGGCTCATTATTTTAGAATGTTAAATCCTGCCGAGTCAGGCCAAATCCTTGATTCCGTAGAGATGTTAAGATACAGGGATCATATTACTGTTAATTTATTAATAGGAAGAGAAAAGGTTTTTCCCGATCAATGGATCTATGTGCATTCTCCGGATGTCCAAATCGCAAGAATAACTAATTATAAAAACTTCTCAAAAAAAATGGTGAAAGATAAAAATAAAACAACATTGAGCGTTGAATATTTTGTTTTTATGTCTGATGATCTTTGGAGTAAAACAGATGAATCCTTATCAGCTATGGCGATTAATGAGTTAGAAAAAATGCGTTTGATAAAAAGAGATGAGGTGGAAAGGTATTGGGTTGTCCGCCAAACAGAGGCCTATCCCATTTACTATTTAGGTTTTCAAGATCACTACGAATCATTAAAATCGAGAATAGACCAATTTGTTAACTTCTACTCCATTGGAAGGGCAGGTATGCATAAGTATAACAACCAGGATCATTCCCTCATTAGCGGTGTATTGGCGGCCCGGAATTATCTTAAATTACCCGCTTCTCCTTATGCGCTGTGGGATATTAATGTTGATGCTGAATATCATGAAAGCACTCAAAAGAACACATGAGTAGGATTATTACAAAGTAAATTATAGAATCTTTAACAGGACAACGATGCAGATAATCATTAAAGGTAGGAACAAGATAGGTGTAAATTTCAACATCGGTTTGTTAAAAAACATTCCTGCGTTTAAATACCATAGGTCAAATCCCTTATAACCAGCAAGGGCAGAAGTATTTACTTGTGTTTCTGAATTTATCCCGAATTCAGAAAGGGTATATAAGTTGTCTTTTTTAATCAATTTATGTTTTAATACTATAAGCGAGCCGATAATCTGAGCTGGCATACCTTTGCGCACGCCTTCCTGTCCGTTTGCATTGCAAATCGTAAGGTATTCAAGGTTCCCCTGCAGGATACTGATCCCCTGGACAGAAACGGATAAGAAAATTAGTAGTATTAATATTGCTTTAACTGCTCCTTTTTTATAAAAGAAGAAGTAGCAGGGGATAAGCCATAATGGGGCTACGGGAACTAAATATCTCGGCCCCCAGGAGCATCCTCCGTACCAGGCATACCACATACAGGTTAAGATAAAGTTAAGCGCGATGACAGAGATGAAAAAGACTGCTTCCTTCCGGAATGTTTTAAAGAACTTAAAATACCCAAAAATCCCCAGAATAAACAAGGGGTTATAAATAAATATTCCTTTGTCGAGCCAATAGAGCAGCTTTGTTGCGTGCTCTTTAATTCCTGATAAATAAAAATTAGCAGCCTCTCCGCCATATCCAAATTCAAGAAATTCTCCAAATCTTATATAATTCAGGAAAAGAATAAAACCAAATCCCATTAGCGTGATAAAAATAAATATGCACTCACGCCTAAGGAGGTCTTTCATATTTTGCCTGTTTTTCATTAAAATGTATAAAAGAAAAATAGGCAGGTAAACCATATATAAAGTTTTTAATAAAAACAGGCAGGAAAAAGAGAGCGCCCCAAGGATTACCTCTTTAATGCTGTTTTTAAGAAGGCAATAAATAGACAGGAAAAGAAAAAACATTTGGGTTGTTTCGGGAAAATCCCAAACGCTATAACGCCAGCAGAAAGTCCCAAGGCCTAATAATAAGGCCATTATCAGGGATATACGGTTAGAATTTCCGAAAAACCTGATCAGGTAGAACATTATTACGCAGGCACCGGCGCCAAAAAATATATTATAAAATGATAAGAGAAAATCAATAAGTTGTTTTTCCGGTAGGCCGGTAAAGGCGGCAATGTTTTTCGCCAGTAAAACATAAGGGGTAAAGATAAAGGCTAACCCTAAACCGTATTTGGAGTAATATTTTCCATCCAGTTCTGACTTATGACAGAATCCGGAGCGGCAGCCTTCTGCTGATAGGGAATGATTTGCAATAATTGTTTTTGCGGTTTGTATGGAGAAATAAGTATCGGATACTTCAATATTTCCCTTTGCTGAAAGAAAATATATCAGGCTGATTAGACAGAATATTAACAAGCCTATTTGTGTTTTTTTCTGCATAATCTTTAAACCTTGGCAATATCGGAGTTAAATAATTATAATATTATATCATATTATAATAAGTAGTTCAGGCATATTTAGATAAAGAAGGTTGTGGTTTGGGTTGTAAGTTATAAAAAAAGACCGGATCTAATAGATCCGGTCTTTTTTCTCTTCTATACGTAAACTTATATCTTTTTTACGTTAGTTGCCTGGTCACCTTTGGGGCCTTGCGTAACCTCAAATTCAACTTCATCGCCCTCTGCTAAAGACTTATAGCCTTCTCCTGTGATAGCGCTAAAATGCACAAATACATCTTTGCCATCTTCGGAAGTAACAAAGCCGTAACCTTTTTGATTGCTGAACCATTTTACTTTACCTTTTGCCATTTTCTAATTCTCACCTCCTCCACAGATAAAAAAATCCGCAAAGCATGGTTGTTATTTGTTGCTGCTTTGCGGTTTATACTTGATACTAAACAATTTCTTTACTTCTCCTCTGAACTTAAACTTACAAACTAAATATACCATGAATTGTCTGTTTGTCAACCTTTTTTATAAAGTTTAAGCGGGTAATTGACTATTAGCCAGGAATTGGTATAATGTTGGACAAATTGCCGATGTAGCTCAGTTGGTAGAGCAGGACTTTCGTAAAGTCAAGGTCGGTGGTTCGATTCCACTCATCGGCTTAATTTTAAGGCAAACCCTGCCTTGCCGGCAGGCATGGTTTTCTAACCTATGGCTAGATTCCGCGAAGTCTTAAAAAATCGTAATTTTTTCCTGTTATGGATTGGACAGATTATCTCGCAGTTGGGGGATAGGCTGGGCCAGATGGCCCTGATCGCTTTTGTCTACATGCGTGCTCCAGGCTCTACCTTGCAGATTGCCAAGATCCTTTCTTTTACCATAATTCCGGTCTTTATTGTCGGCCCCCTGGCCGGGGTTTATGTGGACCGTTGGGATAGGCGCAGGACAATGTTTGCTTGTGACTTCCTGCGCAGTTTATTAGTTTTAGCTATACCCTTATTTTTGTTCTATACAAAGAGCTTGGCTCCAGTTTATCTGATCATTTTTATCGCTTTTTCTATCGGCAGGTTTTTTGTTCCGGCTAAACTCTCCATTATACCGGATTTAGTGGATAAGAAAGACCTGCTTATTGCCAATTCTCTGGTTAACACAACCGGAATGATCGCAGCAACCCTGGGATTTGGAATAAGCGGAGTGCTTGTAGAGTGGCTGGGTGCTAAAAGCGGTTTTTATCTTAACTCCTTAACCTTTTTAATCTCGGGAACATTTATCTTTTTGATCTCCAGGAAATTTGTGGTAAAGATGGATTTTAAGAAGATCGGCCAGGAGATTATAGATGTAATTAGAAAATCAGTATTTCAGGAGATCAAGGAGGGGGTGTCTTATTTTATCCGGAAAAAAGACATCCGTTTTACCGCCGGAATTATCTTTGCGCTTTGGTCGGCATTAGGCGCGGTTTATGTGGTAATCATCGTTTTTGTGCAAAATACCCTGCATTCGACAACTAAAGACCTGGGGCTTTTGGTGATGTTTTTGGGTATCGGTTTATTTCTGGGGTCTCTGGTTTATGGCAGGTTCGGCCAGCGCATTGCGCATTATAAGGTCATTTTTGCTTCTCTGGTCTTAAGCGGAATAATGCTGGACATTTTTGCCCTGGGAATATATAATTATCCCAATTTTGCCATGGCTGCGTTGCTAGCTTTGTGTTTGGGCTTGATTATTGCTCCGATTATGATTGCCTCCAATACTATTATCCATAGTGTCAGTGATAACGATATGCTAGGCAAGGTTTTTAGTTCCTTTGAGATAGTCATGCATCTGGGTTTTCTTTTATTCATGTTTATCAGCAGCATGCTGGCAGAAAGATTCTCTCATTTGTTGATTTTGATTATCGTAGGTGGATTGTTGAGCCTGCTAGGATTAGTAAATTTATTCTTTAACCGAAAGGCAGCATGGTTAAATTAGCGGAAAATAAACACTATTCGCAAAATAAGGCGATTGAAAAATTGCCGCTTCCTTCTAAAGTCTATCTGCCTTTAATCCAGCATTTGGGTAAGATCTGTAACCCCGAGGTAAAAGTTGGCGATACGGTCAGACTTGGCCAGAGGATTGCCACTATACAGGCCAATCTCTACGCGCCTATTCATGCTTCAATATCTGGTGTGGTTGTCGCGATACAAGATTGGCCGCATCCTGTTTTGGGCAGGGCCAAGGCCATTGTTTTAGAAGGTAGCGGCCAGGATGATGGCACAGCTTTTAGTTTAAAAAGCCGGCAGGAGATAGATAGGCTTAGTCCCACGGATATCAGGAAGATTGTTTTAGATGCCGGTATAGTAGGTATGGGCGGGGCAAGTTTTCCTACCCATATAAAACTTAATCCTCCTAAGCCGCTGAATACGCTGATTATTAACGGCGCAGAGTGTGAGCCGTATTTGACTGCGGATGGCCGGCTAATGGTTGAGAAAACAGCCGAAATTGCAGAGGGTATTAAATTAATTGCCGCTTGCTTAGGGATAAAAGAGATTTATATCGGGATAGAGGATAATAAACCCGAAGCGATAAAGGTATTTTCCGGTTTTCCCGGGATTAAAGTTAAGGTTTTAAAGTCAGATTATCCGCAAGGCGGAGAAAAACAATTAATTCAGAATATTCTAGGCAAGCAGATTCCCCGCGGCAAACTGCCCTTTGATATCGGTGTGCTGGTGCAGAATGTAGCTACTGTATATGCGGTTTACGAGGCGGTGTTTAAAGGTAAGCCTTTAATTGAAAGGCTGGTTACAGTTACCGGCAACTGTCTGGAAAACCCCAAAAATCTACTCGTGCGTTTAGGCACTCCGATAAAGAATTTGATTGATTTTTGCGGGCCGCTTAAGGAAGAGCCGGCGAAGATTATTATTGGCGGCCCGATGATGGGTATTGCCCAGTATACAGATGAAGTTCCAATAATAAAATCAAGCGGCGGCCTCTTGCTTATGAATGCGCAAGAAGCCAAAACCATAGAGGAAGGGCCTTGTATACGCTGTGCTGCCTGTGTACGCGGTTGTCCTGTGGGGCTTATGCCTTGTCAGATTAACCTGGCTTCAGAGAGATCTCTTTGGTCATTAACCAAAGAGTATGGAGCTGGCGATTGTATTGAATGCGGCATATGTAATTATGTCTGTCCGGCAAATCGCAGGTTGTTGCAGACGATTAAAAGGGCAAAGTTAGAGGGAATAAAATAACATGAAAGAAATGGCCCGTTACGGTTTTATCTTAACGTTGATTTGTGTAGTTGCCGCGGGGTTATTAGCCGGGGTTAATTCACTTACCCGTTCTAAAATTATAGCCCAAGCTTTAGCAGAAGAGCAGGCAGCGCTTAAAGAGGTTATGCCTGGCGCCGTGAAATTTACCGAGGTAAAATCAGGACAGGAAATATTATATTACAGGGCGCTGGATAGCCAGAATAGCTTAATAGGTTTTGTTTTTAAAGCCAGTGGTAAAGGTTATTCCAGCGTAATTGAAACTTTAGCCGGTATCTTTCTTGATGGAAAAATAAGCGCCATAAAGGTCATTTCTTTAAATGAAACCCCAGGTTTAGGTATGCGTGTTACGGAAGATAGCTTTACCAGCCAGTTTAATAGCCAGGATGCGTTGAATCTATCGGGAGTGCAGGCAATTGCCGGGGCAACTATTTCTAGCCGGGCGGTAATGGATTCAGTGGTTAAAAAGGCGCAAGAGTTACAAGAATTAATAAAAAATGAAAAATAATCTTATAGTTTCCGGTTCTCCGCATATCCATAAGCAGGAATCTGTTTCCCGGATCATGTGGACAGTTGTGCTTAGTATTATACCCGCTGGGGTTGCCGGGGTAATCATATTCGGCTTAGATGCGCTTTGGGTTACTTTAGTTGCGGTTACCGCTGCGGTTTTAACTGAAACAATTTTTGAAGTTTGGACTAAAAAGAAGATTACGGTTATGGATGGCTCAGCGGTAATTACCGGGATATTACTGGCCTATAATTTGCCGTCTAATGTGCCTTTGTGGTTGCCGATAGTTGGCGCGGTATTCTCTATTGCCATCGGCAAGCAGGTTTTCGGCGGCCTGGGGCAGAATATTTTTAACCCCGCGCTCGTAGGCAGGGTATTTCTTATGGCTTCCTGGCCGAAATATATGACTACCTTTGTTAAGCCATTTAGTTATGATGCAATAACTTCCGCAACCCCTTTGGCTGTGCTTAAAGAAGGAAAGATCCTGGAGCATATTTCTTATCTGGATTTATTCTTAGGCAAACGCGGAGGTTGTATCGGTGAAGTTTGTATATTAGCATTATTAATCGGAGCGGCGATTTTGTTGTACAAGGGGTATATTTCCTGGCATATTCCCGCAACCTATATTCTTACCACAGCTATCTTTACCTATATATTCGGGGCTAAACAGTTATTCCATGGAGACTGGTTATTTCATATATTAAGCGGAGGTTTGATCCTGGGGGCATTTTTTATGGCTACTGATTATGTGGCTACGCCCTTAACTTCCAAAGGACAAATTATCTTTGGCGTAGGCTGCGGCCTGCTTACGGCAATTATCCGGCTTTGGGGTGGATACCCGGAAGGGGCATCATATGCCATCTTAATGATGAATGCGGCAACCCCGTTTATCGACCGTTATACAAAAAACAGGATTTACGGCTCAAAATGAAGAACTTAATTAAAGAATTTACTAAAGGGATAATTAAAGATAATCCCACTTTTGTCCTTGTTCTGGGTTTGTGCCCAACGCTGGCAGTTTCCGTATCGGTAGCTAATGGTATTGGTATGGGGATCGCCGCTACTTTTGTGCTCTTGGGTTCAAGTATAATGATCTCATTAGTCAGGGATTTTATTCCGGATAAGATTCGTATACCTTGCTATATCGTAATTATCGCTACATTTGTTACGATTATTGAATTGTGTATGAAAGCCTACAGTCCGGTATTGGATCGTGCTTTAGGTATTTACGTTCCGCTGATTGTTGTTAACTGCATGGTTTTGGGCCGCGCAGAGGCATTTGCCTGCAAGAATAATTTAAGCCGTTCATTTTTTGATGGCTTGGGCATGGGTGTGGGTTTTACCCTGGCGCTTATTCTCATCTCAGCTATAAGGGAGTTTTTAGGCTCAGGCCAGATATTGGGCCACACCTTGATTAAAGGGTTTGAGCCGATATTTGTTTTTGGCATGCCTTCAGGGGCCTTGCTGGTGATAGGGTTATTATTAGGTTTTTTTAATTTATTAAAGAATAGAAAAACATGAGCCTGCAAGAATTATTAACCATATTTATTTCCGCGGTATTTATTTATAACGTAATTCTTTCGCGTTTCCTGGGTCTTTGTTCTTTTATTGCTATTTCCAAAGAGACAAAGCCGGCGCTGGCGATGAGTTCTGCGGTTATGTTTGTTATTGTTATGTCTTCGGCGATCACCTGGTTTGTCTATCGTTTTCTGCTTTTACCGTTTGGGTTGACTTATCTGCGCACAATTTCCTTTATTTTAGTTATTGCCACATTTGTACAGTTTGTAGAAATGGTTATAAAGAAGGTGAGTCCGCAGTTGTATAGAGCATTTGGAATTTATCTGCCATTAATTACCGTAAACTGCGCGGTGTTAGGGGTGGCTGTACTAAATATCGATATGTTTTTTGTAAACGGCAAGCAGGTTGCCGGTAGCTTCTACTATTCTGTCTTTCAGGGTTTATGTGTAGGTTTAGGTTATACCTTGGCCATGCTTTTGATGTCCGGGATAAGAGAGAGGCTTGAGCTTTGTAATATTCCTAAAGCCTTGAAGGATTTTCCGCTGGCGTTTATTATCGCTGCTGTTTTAAGTTTAAGTTTTATGGGTTTTAGCGGGTTTAAATTCTAATGGAAATATTGATTGCCATACTAGTCTTAGGTTTCTTAGGGTTACTGTTTGGGGTAGGTTTAGCTATCGCCTCCAAAAAGTTAGCTGTTCAGATTAATCCTAAATTAGAAGAGCTGCAGCATCTTCTTCCTGGCTCAAACTGCGGGGCATGCGGAAATCCCGGATGTTTTGGTTTTGCGGAGAGCCTGCTTAATGGTAAGAGCGCTGCAGATGGCTGCCGGGTTTGTAGCGATGAAGTTAAAGAGGAAATTGCCCGCCTGATGGGACTTACGCTTGAGAAGCAGACTAAAAAGATCGCCACCCTGCATTGTAACGGGGGCTTAAAGGTAAAAGATAAATATTTATATAACGGGGTTAATGATTGCGTTGCGGCGAATCTGGTTTTAGGAGGGCAGAAGGCTTGCGTCTTTGCCTGCCTTGGTTTTAGTACTTGCCAGAAGGCCTGTCCGTTTGGAGCGATTAGCATGTCTGCCGAGGGTTTGCCGATAGTAGATAAAATTAAATGCCGCGCTTGTAATAAATGCGTATTGGCCTGTCCCAAGAAACTATTCTCGCTTGTATCCGTATCCAATAGCGTGTATGTAGCATGCAGCTCACATGATTCAGGCAGGGATGTAAAAGCCGTCTGTCCTGTAGGTTGTATTGCCTGTAAGTTATGCGAGAAGGCGTGTAAATTCGACGCGATTCATGTAATAGATAACCTGGCGGTAATTGATTATCATAAGTGTACTTCTTGTAAAGAGTGTGTTAAGGTTTGCCCTGCCAAGACCATAAGGATAAGAGAATGAATTTAGCCGTATTTGCTTCGGGTAACGGAAGTAATTTTTCGGCGATTGTTAAAGCGATAAAGCAACGCAAGATTAAGATGAAGTCGGTAATTTTGGTTTGCGATAAGCCAGGGGCTTTTGTGATTAAGCGCGCGCAAAAGGCAGGAGTGCAGGTTATTTTAGTCAGCCGTGTTGACTTTTCCAGCCGCAAAGATTTTGAAACAGCGATAATTCAGAGACTAAAAAATTATAAAATAGATTTAATTGCGTTAGCCGGATTTATGCGTATGCTCAGCCCGGCTCTTGTTAAGCAATACCGTAACCGCATTTTAAATATCCACCCTTCATTGCTTCCTGAGTTTAAGGGCGGCCATGCCATAAAAGACGCCTTTGAAGATAAAGTTCCTTTTACCGGAGTAACAGTGCATTTTGTTGATGAAAAGATGGACCACGGACCGGTTATTTTGCAGGAACAAATAAAAATCAGAAATAGGGATACATTGGCCTCGCTTGAGAAGAGAATTCATAGCTTGGAACACAAGCTTTATCCTCAGGCAATCAAATTATTTTGTAGCGGTAAGATAAATTAAAGAGGCAGGAAGGTATTGCTATTCTTTAGATCCGGCAAAGACAGCAGTTTGATTAAGGATGGTCTTTGTTCCGGTTACCAGGTTAGTCATCTCTACAATAGTAAAATCTTTAAAAGCGTAAGTATTTAAAGTAAGAGAGACTATCTTTAAGATTTCCCTGTCGATATCCGCATTCTTTTCCACCTCTGGTTTTTGGAACTTCATTCTTATGCGGCCTTGGATCTGATCAGTGAGAAACTCCTCTAAGGTTATATCCTGATAAACTAAATGCCTGCCTTCTTTATCTCCGATAATCTGTGCGGAAACCTCCGTATTCTGGACAATACGGTGCTGATATTCGGACTGGGAGATAAAACCATAAGACAGTTTCTTTAAGTCCAGGCAATAAAAAATTTGTTTTAGTTCAAAACCGTTTGCGATATCTGAAGTAACAATACAGAAAAACAGGGGGTTATTCTTAGGCTGCTTGTTATCCATACTAAAAAGCACTCTGCGGATAACCTGCAATACGTTAAAGATTTTTGTATTTACGGATTTATCTAATGACATATCCTGCTGTTTTTCTGTTTCCGGGACAGGTTTAACAAGATAATTAATTCTTAAGATTCTTTCATCCAAGTGACTCTTTCTGTTTTCAACCAGGAATCTTTCGATGTATTTTTCCGGTTTGGGAGATTTGGTAATTATGTTCTCAAGCGGCATATATACCCAAAAAGTGCGCCCCTCAAGATTGGTTATAATATCAAGCTGGTATTCCTTTTTACATATATCTTTTACTGCTTTGGAGATATCATTTTTTAAAAATGACGGAGTGGTAGAGGAGGTGCAGGCGGATAAAAATAAAATAAGAGGGATCAGTTTAAGGGCGGCTCTTGCCAAACTCTTTGAAGATAGCTTCGATTTCATCGTAATTGAGTTCACTTTTTGCCACAAGCTCTTTGGCCAACCGGTCCATAAGGGGTTCTTCTTTTTTGAGTAATGCGGTTACTTCGATAAGGCAGGTATTTAATATGTCCTGGACGTCGGCATCAAGCTTGCCCTTAACATCTTCGGAGATCTTATCAACAATCTCCCAGTTGCCTAAAAATCCGCTTTTACCCATGCCGCAGACCCAGACCATATTGTGGGCATGATGCATGGCACTGGAAAAATCTCCATATACGCCGGAGGTTGTCGCATTGTACTTGATTTTTTCTGCAGCGTACGAACCTAAACTAATCTTTATTTTGCTGAGTAGCTCATTAGAATCTTCAATAAAAGTATCTTCTCTTTCCGGAATCCAGGTTGCTCCACCAGTGGGGCCGCGCGGGGTGATCGTTATTTTAAAAACATCCTTAGAGGGGGCAAGCAGGTAAGTGGTAATGGCATGTCCGCTTTCATGGTAGGCGGTCTGCCATTTTTCTTTTTCACTTAATTTAATTCTGCGTTTTATACCTAAGGCGATTCTTTCCCGCGCTTCATCAATTTCTTTCATGGAAACTGATGAGTTTTGATTGCGTACGGTAATTAGGGCTGCCTCTCGTACTATATTGGCAATATCCGCCGGGCTTTGACCTACGGTAATGCGTGCGAGCCGGTCGATCTTTACATCTTGCGCATCATATTTTACACTTTTTAGGTAATAGGCAAAGAGCTTACCGCGATCCTCCAGATTGGGTTTATCTACGATGATCTTGCGGTCAAACCTTCCCGGTCTAAGCAGGGCCTGATCAAGGTAAGTTTCAGGCGCATTGGTTGCGCCGATTAAAATAATATTATAATCTTTATCTTTTAGGCCATCCAGTTCAACCAGCAACTGATTCAGGGTAGTATTATGCTCAGTAGTCCCGCCGAAACCGCGATCCATGGAACGTTGCGCGCCTATGGCATCAATTTCATCAATAAAAATGATGCAGCCGCCTTCAAGTTCCGCCAGTTGTTGTGCCCTTTTAAATAAAGAACGTACCCTTCCGGCTCCTACGCCGACAAACATCTCTACAAATTCCGAACCCGACATGGAGATAAAAGGAAGCTTGGTTTCTGTAGCGATTGCTTTAGCCAGGTAAGTCTTACCGCATCCCGGGGGGCCGAGCATAAGGATGCCTTTTAAAATTTTTCCTCCTATACGCTGAAGGCTCACACGGTCGGTGATCAATTTAACTACTTCCAGGGCTTCTTGTTTGGCTTCATCCATCCCGATCACATCATCCCAGGTAACACCTACATCTCCCCCGGAAATAGATTTCTTGCTGGTTTGAGAAAATGATGAGGCCCCGCGTTTAAAATAGAGCCAATACATCAGGTATGTGTATACAAAGCCGAAGATAAGGGCCATAATAATCTGTAGGTATAGCTGCAGGGGAATCATGGCTAGCTGGGATTGTCTTAAATAAGATTCAGATTCATTCCAGGCACGCAGGCCGGTAATAACGAGGAATCCTAGAGATATGGCCAGTGCAGCTAAAAAAGTAAAAAGGAGGACTTTTAACCAGTGTAGCTTTGCATAGAACCTGATTTTTTTCCAATTCATAATTTCTCCCGTCTGCCGCTGACTAAGCATGTGAAATACAACATATAAAAAATAACATATCTGTTATCTTAAGTCAAACCTTTTCTTCCCTTGACTTGATAATTTTTGCGTGTATAATTATGAAGTTGTCTAAAAATATACTTTAAAAGGGAGAATCAAATGGCAAAAATAAAGAAGGTTTTAGCTCGCGAGATCCTGGATTCCCGCGGCAATCCTACGGTTGAAGTGGATTGTATTTTAACAAACGGAATTTTAGGCCGCGCCGCGGTTCCGTCGGGAGCTTCTACCGGAGATAATGAAGCCCTGGAGTTAAGGGATGGCGATAAAAGCAGATACTTAGGTAAAGGCGTATTAAAGGCCGTTGCCAATGTCAATACCATAATTAATTCCGCTATTTGCGGAAAGACAGCGGATTTTACCAAGATTGATAAACTTTTAATTAAGCTGGACGGGACAGAGTTTAAATCCAACCTTGGGGCTAATGCTATCCTGGGGGTTTCTATGGCAGTGGCTAAAGCAGCGGCGCTTGCAAAAAGACAGCCGCTTTATAAATTCTTAGGCGGGCCTAAGGCAAATATCCTGCCGGTACCTTTAATGAATATCTTAAACGGCGGGATGCACGCAGATAACAATTTGGATATCCAGGAATTTATGATTATGCCTATTGGAGGCAAGAATTTTTCAGAATCCTTGCGCATGGCTACAGAAGTATTCCATAGTCTTAAAGCGCTTTTAAAATCTAAAAAACTTTCTACTTCCGTGGGTGATGAGGGGGGTTTTGCCCCTAGCCTTAATTCTAACGAAGAGGCTTTAGGTTTAATTATAGAGGCGATTAAAAAGGCAGGTTATATCCCGGGTAAAGATGTCTCTTTGGCTTTGGATTGTGCTGCCAGCTCTTTTTACAAGGAAGGTAAATATACCTTTGAAGGTTCAGAGAAGTCTTCTATGGACCTGATAGCCATTTACGAGGGTTGGCTTTCCCGCTATCCTATCCTGTCTATTGAAGATGGGCTTTCTGAACATGACTGGAGCGGTTGGTCACAGATGACTCAAAAGCTAGGAGATAGGGTTCAGCTGGTAGGGGATGATATTTTTGTTACTAACCCGAAGATATTCAAAAAAGGGATTGCGGAAAAGATTGCTAATGCTATACTGATAAAAGTAAATCAGATTGGTTCTCTCTCAGAGACTTTTGAGGCGATTGCTATTGCCAAAAGAAATAAATATAAGGCCGTAATCTCGCACCGCTCTGGGGAAACAGAAGATACTACTATTGCGCATCTGGCGGTGGCAAGCGGCGTAGGCCAGATCAAAACCGGTTCTTTATCCCGCACTGACAGGATCTGTAAATACAACGAGCTTTTGAGGATTGAAGAAGAGTTAGGCAAAAAGGCAGTTTATGCGGGGACATCCTGGAAGAGGTAGATGCTCTCTACGTTAAGAAAGGCCTTTTGGCTTTTTGGTTTTACGGTTTTGCTTTTAATCTTATTCCTGCCGGGTTATATAAAATTGCAGGGATTAAGAGCGAAGAACCGTCAGTTAGAGGATAGTTTTCGTAAGATGGCCGTTGAAAATTATCTTTTGCAACAAGAGCTTAAGCGGGTTGATAATGACCCGGTTTATCAGGAGAAGATGGCTCGGGATAAGATGGGGGTAGTGAGAAAAGGCGAGATCCCGATTAAGATTTTCTCGGATAAGAAGAGATAGCTGGTTTTAATATCATAGGTAGGTAATCAATATCCCCGCAGTTAATCGCTTCGCAAATTCTTCACAGAATTTGTTCGCAACTGCAGGGATTAATTCGCACATTGACTTATGTTTACTCCGTTCCATAAGCCAAGTGCTCATTAATTTCGCGGGGTGGAGCAGCCTGGTAGCTCGCAAGGCTCATAACCTTGAGGTCATGCGTTCAAATCGCATCCCCGCAATTGAACATACACCTGTACCGTTAGATGCACATATTGTGTAAAATCCCGTGAGCGTAAGCGAAACGGGGTCAATACAAACAAGGCTAGGATGAGCAGTTATGCAAATCCTGGCTTTTTTGTTTTTCTATCCCAGTCAGCTCCATTCTGCCCCCTGTTATGGTTACGGGTTTTTTCTCCCCATTAAATTGCTTACCATTCTGAAATGGAAGTGATATAATTAGGAAACAGTTTGGTAAAATCGTTAATTTTTGATATAAGAAATAGATGAATAAAAAATGATGAAGAAAATATCTTACTTTATTTTTATTTTTTGCCTGTTATTTATATCAGCTTGCCAGCGCGAAGGAAAAAGGGGGTACGCGCCTCCGGCTGTAATTCCTAACACAACAAGAGAGATGAAAAGCCCCGGTTTTTGGATAAGCCGGAATTCTTTCGCAGATAAAGTGGTTTTGGATTCTTCAGCTATCGCTTTGTTTAACTCAGAAGTAGAATGTAAGCTTGGGCTTACGGAGGATGTTGCTAAAATTGGCCCGAGTTATTCAGGGGAAGAATTAAGCTCTTTTTTAGAAAAAGAACTTAAGGGGCTTTTTTTAAATAAACTTTTCGATAAAAATGCAAAGAGAATAAACAACTCTTTTTACCGGGCAATCAGGGAAGAAATTAATTTTAGCGCTATACCGGTTGAAATTAATGTGCGTTACGGTTTTATCAGGCATTATGCTGACCAGAGGATTTTGCCAACTGAGGAGGCCTTATTTAGTCAGCCGGGTGATGTTGAATTTGACGAGCTTCAAAATAGTTCTTTGGATATCGGGACACCTTTAGCAGTTTTACATGAAAGTAAAGACGGTTTATGGATATATGCGCATTCTCCGGCAAGCCCAGGCTGGGTAAGAAAAGACAGGGTTGTTATTTGTACTTTTGCTGAGCTTAAGAGTTATTTAGAAAAAGAGCCCTTTGTTGTAGTGACTAATACTAAGGCCGATATTTTCTTAGATCCGGGTTTAACACAATATTTTGATTATGTCAGGATGGGAGTGAGGTTTCCCGTAAAGAAAGATATTAATTCTGGAGTAATCCAGATTTCTATCCCTTTTCAAGTAGATGGAGGCAAGTTTAATAAGCGCAATGCCTATATGAGAAAAGAGGATATAAATTCAGGCTATTTACTGTATACTCCTCGCAATATTATTCAGCAGGCCTTTAAGCTTCTCAATGCTCCTTATGGCTGGGGAGGCATGAATGGCGAACAGGATTGCTCTAGCTTTCTCCAGGAGATTTTTTCCACCGTTGGTATATATTTACCAAGGAATTCTCAGGCTCAATGTAAAGTAGGAAAGCAATTAGGGTCATTTACTGAAAAAACAAACAGCGCATCAAAACTGCTTATTCTGGATAAATTAGCTATCGGTGGAGCTACGATTTTACAGTTAAAAGGACACGTGCTTTTATATCTTGGGTCATATAAAGGTTCTCCTTACGTGATACATGAAACTCATGGCTATAGGCAAAAAAAAGGGTGGAAAGATATCTTGTGCGCAGTAAATCGCGTAGTAGTAAGCGATCTTTCTTTGGGGCAAGGGTCAAAAAATGGTTCTTTGCTTGAAAGATTGCTATCTATTTGTAACGTTAATTAATAGTAATAAAAAAGCCGATATTTTCCTATAAGCATTGTGCATAAAAAAGAGTTGTTTTTAAGATGCTAAAGTGGGAAAATAATAAAATATTAAGAAAGTTTGGTATAAACGTTGTGATTCTAATGGCAGTGTAAGGGGAGAGCGAGGCGGAATGCAAGAGAGAAGAAGGTATACAAGAGTTCCTGAAAGCCTGCAGGTAGCTTACGAGATCATACCCGCAGAGACAATAAAGGAGTATCTCACAAGGGATATCAGTCAGGGGGGGATAAGATTTTTAACTCATGAGTTTATCCCTAAGGATAGCCGCTTAAGGATCAGGATCACTTTCCCTGCGACGTTATTCAGCTTTGAGACATTGGTTAAATGTATGTGGATTAGGGAGTTGTCTTATGGCGATGATTTTGAGGTTGGCGTAGAGTTTATAGATTTGCCATCAGAAATACTGGATTATCTTGTAAGCTACATAAGAGCCTCTTTTAATATCAAAAAAGAAGAGCCGGGTGGTTAAGACTTTATCCTGCCCGATTTCAATATTGGTTTATTTGTTCGCTATAGTAGTCGGTTTAGCGATGTTTCTTGCGCCCGGAGCGATTATTGAGTTCCAGCGAAAGTTCTATGAAAAGATTAACTGGCGTGTTGAGCCAATCTCAATGCCTAAAGAAATACGCAATACCAAGTTGATGGGTTTATTCCTGGTTCTTGCAACCTTCCTGGCTGTAATTTATATTCTCAATTCGCATTAATCTTTAAATGAGCCGATTCTTCAAATTCACATTTTATCACTAAGGCATATCGCTTTATTATGATATTTTAAAATATATGGGTTAGAAAGGAGTGGGAGGTATATTGAAGTGGAAATTTAAGAGGATTGCTGTCCGTCTGCTTAGGCTGAATAATTCTCCCCAGGAGATTGCCTTGGGAGTTGCCATAGGCGTTTTTATTGGTATCTTACCGGTTTATGGGTTGCATACCGTATTGGTAGTTATCGCTGCTATTCTGGTCCGTCCGGCAAATAAGATCGCGATTTTCCTGGGAACCAGTATTTCTTTACCTCCGACAGTCCCTCCCATAACCTGGGCAGGCTATGAAATTGGCAGGTGTATCTTAAATGGAAAATTTGAACCTTTAAGCTGGTCAGTATTTAAGAATATAACATTCCAGAAGATTTGTAGTTATTATCAGCCGCTTTTTTTAGGTAGCGTAGTACTGGGGATTATCTGCGCGGTAATCTTTTACTTCATTACCTTTTTCATAGTAAAGAGGATTAACCTTAAGGCAAAACGTGTCCGGAGAACTTAACGTAAATATCAGGAAGTTTGAAAATAGGGATAGAGGCAAGCTCAGGTCAATCAGCCATGATACTGCTTTTATGGGGCAGCCGGCTTCTCTATTTTTTGAAGGCAGAGAAATTATTTGCGATGCCCTTAACTCATATTTTACTGATTATGAACCGGAGTCTTGTTTTGTCGCGGAGGTTAATTCGACAGTCGTTGGTTACTTGATTGGCGCAAAAAACAAAATTGCCGCAGAAAAAGTTTTTCAAGATAAGATAATGTTACGTTTATTTTGGAGGGCGCTAAAAAGCGGCGTTTTTATTAAAAAAAAGAATATTGTCTTTATTTTTAGTTGTTTGACGGCGTTTCTTAAGGGCGGCTTTTCCACTCCTGATTTTACAAAAGAATACCCAGCCACTTTTCATATCAACATAAAAAACGAATTCCGTGGCCAAAATATCGGCACGGCCTTAATAAACGCTTACCTGAGTTACCTGAAAGAAAAACTGGTCTCTGGCGTGCATTTAGCGACAATGTCCCGGGCCGGAGCAGATTTTTTCTTTAAACAATCATTCCGGTTGCTCTATGAAGGAAAAAGGTCTTATTTTAAACATATTCTGCGCAAAGATGTTCCGCTTTATATTTACGGTAAGAAATTAGTAAGTTTATAGAGTTTTGCTTGAATATACCTTATGCTTATGTTAATTTAACTAATTATGGATAAAACTTTATATAGCTTTACGGATAATTCAGGAAGTTTTTATTCGGGCTGCGCAGATAAAATCAAGAGCCTGTATTTGCCTCTGGGCAATGATAGCATTATGTCTTCTATCACTCCTGATTTGCATGGGGATATCAAGAGCGGACAAAACTCTTTTCTTTTGGCCCCGGTTTCGCGCATTGATTTAACCAACTTGCGCTCTTCGCGCAACTTCTGGATTTATATTAACCCGCGTAAAGTATGGTCAGCTACCGGTGTCTCCAAAGATTCCAAACAGATAGGCCAGGATAAATTTAGCTTAGAGGCTGGTTTACTTTGGCAGAAGATAAACCGTCGGAATAAAACAATAGGTATTAATGCAGAGATCCTTTCTTTTGTGCCGGCTACGGGTGAGCCGGTTGAAATAATGCAAGTCAGGCTTACCAATATTTCCCGTAACTTAATAAGTTTTATCCCCACAGCGGCTATTCCTATGTATAGCCGCGGCGCCAATAATATACGCGATCATCGCCACGTAACCAGTTTGTTGCAGCGTGTTAGCTTGCATAAATTTGGGGTAATCTCTAAACCGACATTGGCTTTTGATGAATCCGGCCACCGGAGGAATAAAGATAGCTATTTTGTTTTAAGCTGGGATGAAAAACTTTCTCCTCCTGAGAGGATCTATCCGACACAGGAGGTTTTTTGTGGAGACTCAGGTGACCTGGAAGAACCAGAGGCGGTATTTAAAAACATCCCTGAGCGGTTAAATAATATTCAGGGCAAGGAGGTCATGGGGGGTTTAAGTTTTAAGAGAGTTTCTCTTAAAACTGGGCAGTCAAAGATATATACGGTGGCTATGGGGATAGTTCAGGATGCCGGGCAAATTACAAAATTAATTTCTAAATTTAATCATCCGGATAAAATTTCGCATGCCTTGCAAAAAACTAGAATATTCTGGGGAAGCTTGAGTCAGGGGATAAATATTACAACACAGGATAGAGATTTTGATAACTGGTTGCGCTGGGTAAATGCCCAACCGACATTAAGAAGAATTTTCGGGTGTTCATTTCTGCCGGATTTTGATTACGGAAAAGGCGGGCGTGGATGGCGCGACCTATGGCAGGATTGCCTGGGGCTAATCCTTAATGAACCTGAAAAAGTCAGGCCGTTTTTAGTTAATAATTTCTGCGGAGTAAAGATTGACGGCTCCAATGCTACTATCATCGGAAAGGAGCCCGGAGAATTTATTGCCGACCGTAACAATATCAGCCGGGTATGGATGGATCATGGTATCTGGCCGCTTTTAACCCTGGATTTATATATTAACGAAACCGGTGACCTGGGTATTTTGTTTGAGTCGGCAACTTATTTTTACAATCATGAAATAAAACGTACCAAAGATATTGATTATAACTGGACACCTGCTTACGGGAATAAGCTAAAGACTAATTCCGGAAGGATATATTCAGGTTCTGTTTTAGAGCATCTTTTAGTGCAAAATCTGGTACAGTTCCTTAATGTCGGCAGCCACAATCATATCCGTCTTGAAGGTGCTGATTGGAATGACGGCCTGGATATGGCAAGGGAAAACGGAGAAAGCGTAGCTTTTAGCGCTATGTACGCGCAAAATCTGGAAACACTTGCTGAACTTTTGCTTAAAACCGGGAAAAACAAAATAGAGGTTTTCGATGAGATCAAAATATTATTTACTAAGATTAATTACAAAAGCATTCCTTCTAAGCGTAAACTTTTAGGTAAATATTTTTCTAAAATTTCTACTGTTGTGTCCGGAAAAAAGATCCTTTTAGATGTCGCGCAGATAGCCGCAGATCTTAGGGGTAAGTCTGTTTGGATGAAACAACACATCCGTGCCTCAGAATGGCTTAAGGAAGGGTTTTTTAATGGTTATTATGATAACCGTAAGAAGCGCCTGGAGGGTAGAAAAGGAAATCGTGTGCAAATGACCCTGACTGCCCAGGTTTTTAACGTAATGGCCGGCATTGCCCGGCCTTGGCAGGTGCGCAAAATCCTACAAAGTGTAAATAAATATCTGTTTGATAAACAAAACCGCAGCATTCATCTTAATACCGATTTTAAACAAGAGCAGCTTGATTTGGGCAGGGCTTTTTCTTTTTCTTATGGGGAAAAGGAGAATGGGGCAATTTTTAGCCATATGGCAGTGATGTTTAGTTATGCGTTATATAAACAAGGCTATGCTCAAGAGGCCTGGGAAACTTTAAGCTCACTTTATAAAATGGCAGTGAATACTTCCAGGAGTAAAGTTTATCCTTGTCTGCCGGAATACTTTAATCTGGAAGGCCGGGGGATGTATTCTTATTTGACCGGTTCAGCCAGCTGGTTTATGTTAACTATGCTTACCCAGGTTTTTGGAGTCAGGGGGCAGGGCGGAGATTTGGTAATTGAGCCAAAATTAAACGCAGAGCATTTTCGTAAAAGCAACAGCATAAGCATTGAGCGTATTTTTGCCGGCAGAAGGATAAAAATAAAGTTTATAAATTGCGGAAAGCTTGTTTACGGAAAGTATAAGATTGCTAAGGTTTTGTTTAATTCAGAAAATCTGCTTGTTGATAAATCCCGCTATTTGATCATTACCCGCCAGGTAATCCTTGCCCTACCGAACAAAAAGTTAAATTTAATCGAAGTTCATCTGCGTTAATTCCTGCGTTTTTGTGCAGACAAAAAGCTGATTAAATCCAAGCATAAAGGTTTGATAGGTTTCAATCTGGAAAAGGCCTTTCAGCAAGTTATGCATAGAATTTAGATTGTAATATCTTTGGTGCGGGCCTTCTGTCGTTTCGTAATGGGGATGATATATCTTCATCAGCCACTTTCCCGCTGACTTCGGGGTAGTTATAATTAATTTACCGTCAGCTTTGATTATACGGTGGCATTCTTTGATAATCTTTTCCGGGCAGCTCAGATGTTCTATGCAGGCCAGCATTGTTATGCAGTCAATGCTATTGTCTTGCGCAGGGATTGTATCAACCAGGACTTGTCCAGTTTGCCGGTCAAATCCTATGCGGGTCCGGCAGGGGGATTTTTTTAATAAGTACTTATCGAGCCCGCATCCGATATCAATATGGATTTCTGCGCGGGGAATATAAGGCAAGGCTTTGCGCGTCCTTATTTCTCTGGTAAGCCAGGTGAAGATATTTAATAATTTTTTATGATTGCCCATAATCCCTTGAAATCATTTTTAAGTTCAGCAAAGTTTAAATGCCGCAATCTTTTTGCGATATACGCCGGCCTTAAATAAAATGACCGGGTGGAGTTTTTTATTAAGACAGACAATTCTTTAACTGACATTTTTGTGGTATTCAGCCTGAGTTGTTCGTATGCGAATGAATAAGGTTGGCCGTTGATGAACCAGTCATTGCGCAGGGCCTCATCATATAGGCAGGAGCCGGGGAACGCGGTAAGGTATGCGCAGTTAAGATAATCCGGGTCTAATTGTTTTATAAATGCTAAAGTCTGGCGGGCGGTTTCTTTGGTTTCCCCGGGCGCGCCAAAAATAATATTTAAGGTTACCTGGATCCCTGCTTTCTTTGTTGCCTGGACAGCTCTGGTTGCCTGCTCTAATGTAAAATCCTTTTTAAGATTATTCAGAATTTCCTGGTTGCCTGATTCTAGCCCATAGGTAATCATTTTGCAGCCAGCCTGCTTCATTAATAAGGCGATTTCTTCGTTGATCATGTCTACCCGTCCATTACAGGACCAGATAAGATTAAACCTTTTCTCGATTAAAAGCTTACATAGCGCAATCACATTTTTTTTGTCGATCAAAAAGTCGCTATCTTTAAAAAGAATCTCCTTGATTTTGAATTCTTTGACTAACCTGGAGATTTCTGAAATAGTTTTTTGCGGAGACTGCACCCTGTAAACTTTTCCGAACATTTTCTGCACGCCGCAGAAAATACAGTTAAAGGGGCACCCGCGGCTGCGGATAAAAGTAACATAAGGTGAGCGCGTTGAGACCATGCTGTTATAACGCGCGATAGGAAGTAAGCCGTAGGCAGGCAAGGGGATAGTGTCGAGATCCGGTATCAATTCTCTTTTCGGGTTTACAATTATCCGGCCGTTTTTCCTAAACACCAGCCCTTTGATTAAACTGTAATCCTTATCTCTTGATTCATATGTCTTTAACCATTCAAGAAAAGTGATTTCTCCTTCTCCTGCTACTATTGCATCAAAATTAGTGTCCTTAATCACATCAAGGGGCTGAACTGTAGGATGATATCCTCCTGCAATGATAGTAACGTGGGGGAGGACTGTTTTTACAAATCCGGCAGTGTAGTGCGCACTGTCTGATAACAGGCTGGTGAAGCTTATGCCTACTACGTCGGGTTGAAATTCACGAAGCAGCATGCGCAATGATTGAAAAGGCTTTTTTTCAACGTTAGCATCGAATATGAGCACATTGTGCCCTTGCTCTAAAGTGACAGCGCTGACAAATGCTATCCCTAGCGGAGGGTATTTTAATCCCTGTTGGATTTTAAGATTGACATTTACCGGAGGGTGTATAAATAATATTTTCATAGTCGGCTAATGGTTCAGCAGCGTGCTTGCCATATGAACTTGTCTGATCAACTGGGAGACGCTTTTAATTTTAGTTAGTTTACGCATCATGAATTTCGGCCGCATGTAGAATTTTTTATTTGTTTCCCGGATAATCTGATCGACCCTTTGTTCAGGCAATTCTTTTGAGGAGAGGCAAGGCGCAGTATTAGTAATTTCTCCTGCAAGAAATTTCTCCCAATAATCTGCCGGAATAAGTTTTTGCGAGGCTGCCCAATCAAAGAGTTCGCTTCCCGGTATAAGTATTGTTTTACTGAGTACCGCAAAATCCGGTTCTATAGCAAATATTAGCGCAATGGTTTTTTTAATAGTCTTTTCGGTTTCTTCGGGGCAGCCGAACATGAAATAGCCGTAGATTTCAATACCTGATTCTTTAACAAGGCGGGCGCATTCCAGGGACTGCTTTACGGTAATTCCTTTTTTCAGGATTCTTAATATCGCCTCGTCCCCTGATTCAAACCCAAAACGGATACGGTAGCAGCCAGATTTTTTCATTATTGCAAGAAGCTCCCGGTCAACCATGTCAACCCGGCTGCGGCACTCCCATATAATTTTGAGGTTTTTTTCAAGGATTAGATTACAGAATTCAATGGTGCGCCTGCGGTCTATGATAAATTCATCGTCAAAAAACATTATCTCTTTTATGCCATAGTGGTCTTTTAATTCTCGCATTTCTTCTATAATTCTGCGATTCGAAAAAGAGCGCCATTTATTTCCCATGCGGTTACGCCTGTCGCAATAAATACAACTGTAAGGGCAGCCCCGGCTGGTGATCATAGTTGCGCATGTGCGTTTTCTCGATAAGGCATCATAATAACGATTAAGCTTTACCAGGTGCCTGGCAGGGTTTGGGATAGAATCCAGCGTTTCAATCAAAGGCCTTTGTCCGTTCAAAAATAACTGCTGTTTTTTTCGGTAAATAATTCCAGGTATTTTGCTTGTGTCGCCTTTAAAGCCAAGTGTCCGCATAAGCTCAATAGTTGTTTTTTCACCTTCGCCAATCACTCCATAATCAAACACGCTGTATTCCATTACCGGCTCGGGTGCTGAAGTGATTGCCGCTCCGCCTGCAACTACGCATATAGAAGGAAGGGTATTCTTTGCAAGTTTTGCGATTTCATTAGCCTGGTGAAAAGTCCATGTCATTACGTGGATGCACAAGATCTCCGGCTTAAGGCGTAAAAGGGAATGCAGGATCTTGTTTTGAGGATCAGTTTCAATATCAATATCGATTACTTCGACATGGTGGCCTTCTTGCTCTAATACTGCAGCGATGTAGAGTAACCCTAACGAAGGATAAATTCCCCGGGCTTTTTCAATCCTGTTGTTATAATGCCCCACCTGTTCTCGGGTGAGGCTTGGGTTGATAAGCAGAATGTTCATATAAAGAGTTTTGTTTAGTGTTTTGTTCCCATCATATCAGCAAGCATTCCGAATAGTATGATTTGAATGCCGCCAATAACCAGGATTGAAATAGTGGCATCGCCAAAGAATCCCTCCCCGGCCAGCATAATTTTAATCCCCAGCGCAACTCCTGCTGCAATTAAAAAGATCCCCAGGGGGAGGAATACTTTTAGCGGATTGGCGTAGAAAAAGAAGCGGATTATGGTTGGTACCACCTTGATGGGATAGCGCCAGGAAATAAATGATTTTCCCGTTTCTCTTTTATAAAATACTACGGGAGTTTCAATAATGCGCATGTGCTTGCTGCTTGCATCCATAATTAATTGTTGCGTCTCATTGTAATCTGAGATCATTTCAAAATCTTTAAGATAGCGTTTGCTGAAAGCCATAAGCCCTGTCTGGGCATCGGTTATTTTAAAGCCGGTAAGTTTGCTTACCAGATAGCTGAAAAATCGATTACCCATTGTGCGATAAAAAGGCATGGTATATTTTAATCCACCGCTAAAGCGGCTGCCGAAGACACAATCTGCTTTGTCTTCAAGTATGGGCTGTATAAGCTTATCGATGTCATCAGGGTCATGCTGGAAATCAGCGTCGATTTTAACCGCAACATCGGCGCCCATTTCATAAGCCCTTTGCAGGCCGATGCGCGTAGCGGCGCCTAACCCCCGGTTTTTAATATGCGAGATTATTTTGTTTACTCCGGCCTCTTTGGCAACTTTTGCGGTGTTGTCAGAGGAGCCGTCATCCACTACGATAATCTCAACCCAATAGTTTTTATTTTGGGCAATATAATTTTCCTGTATTTTCTTAATAACATTTGCTATTGACGCCTCTTCATTATGTGCGGGTATCATAATAACTACGTAAGGGTATCTTTCTAATGTCATATTATTGTCCTTTCCTTTAGCCTGTGTAATAGCTTGCCAACCGAATTGACCATATAATCTAACTCTTTCTTTGTCAGCCCGGGATACATAGGTAAGGTTACAATGGAATCAGCCACGCGTTCAGTCACCGGTAAATCATGGATCAGGTATTTGTATCTTTCCGCATAGTATTTTTGTAAATGCACGGGGGGAGTAAAATGCACTGAGGCCATAATTCCTTTTTTCCTCAAACCCAGAACAAAATCCCTCCTTACGACTTTTTTAACTTTGATGGTGTACATCTGGTAGACATGCCGGCACTCTTTTAACTCTACGGGAAGATCTATTTCATCAAAGCTTAATTTTTTATTCAAGTAGGCAGCATGTTCTCTGCGTCGTGCATTCATGGCATCAAGTTTTTTCAATTGTTCAACGCCAATGGCCGCTAAAATACTGCTCATCCTGAAATTGTACCCGGCGTAACTGGCTTCTCTGAACCATGGTTCTTGTGAATGTTGGCGTTCATACGTGCTTTTTTTAATGCCGTGGCCGGCCAGGACCTTTACTTTATCGGCGAGTTTATGATTATTCGTAGTAAGCATCCCGCCTTCACCGGTAGTGATATTTTTTGTGGGGTAAAATGAAAAACATCCCGTAGAAAAGCTGCCGGTTTTTTGTTTCTTGTAAGTTCCGCCAATGGTCTCAGCGGAATCTTCAATGATCTTTAAGTTATGCCGGCCGGCAAGTTTAGTAATTTTATCCATAGGGCATGCCTGTCCTGCGTAGTGCACGACCATTATTGCCTGGGTGCGGGGAGTAATCTTGCGTGCGATGTCAATGGGATCAATATTGCAGGTGCCGTATTCTATATCTGCAAACACCGGTGTCGCCCCGGCTCTTACTACAGCGTTTGCGGAGGCAACAAAGGTAAAACTGGGCAGAATCACCTCGCCCGTGATTTCCGAAGCTTCTATTGCCAGTTGCAGCGCCGCGGTGCAGGAATTCAAAGTCAGGGCTCTTTTTACTCCGATATATTTTGCAAATGCTTCTTCAAATTCTGTGTTCATCGGGCCGTCAGTAAGCCACCCCGATTTTAACACCTTCTCAATTGCCCGGGATTCCTTTGAATTAAAATTATTTTTGCAAAGCCGGATTTTCATTCTGTGCCGGGCTCATTCTTGTTAAAACCGTTTTCCAGGATAAAATCAATATACTCGTTAATCCCTCTTTCAATATCATAAACTGGTTCATACCCCAGGATTTTCTTAGCCTTTGTGTTATCCAGGGCGCCTCTTTTTGGCCTGCGTTCATCCGAAGGCTTTATTTGAATACTTAGCCCGGGGATCCTTTTTTTAATAGCTTCTGCGAATTCTTTGACGCTTCTGCCTTCTCCTCTGGTTATATTAAATGTTTCATTCTTGGCGTTATCGGAAAGGGCGGCTAGCACAAACCCATGGGCGGTGTCTTTGACATAGGTAAAATCAATTCTTTCCTGGCCGCCATCGTGTAAGGTAAGCGGCTTTCCGGAAAGGGCGGCATTGATAAGGATTTGCGTTACCCTGCGGTTTGCATCGGTGGGGCCGTACACCGCGGAAGGCCTGATAATAGTGTAATCCATGCCGAACTTTTTGCCAAAAGCAGCGGTGAGAATTTCTCCTGAAAGTTTTGTTCCTCCGTAAATATCAATAGGGCGGCTGGGGTGATTTTCGTCCGCGGGCTCATAATCAAAATCGCCGTAAATAAAACTGGATGAAGTGAAAATAAACCTTTTGACTGAAGTCGCCTGTCTCAAGCATTCAAGAATAGTCACTGTACCGTTGAGGTTAATTTGGATTGCTTCTTCAGAAAACTGATTTGATGCTTTGTGAATGGGGATGGCAGCCAGATGGATGACCAGGTCAGGCGCGGTTTCCTTAAGGGCCTTAGCCAGGCATCCCCTGTTGCGTATATCGCCTCGTATCAGACAGGTTTTATTCTTTAAGTCATTTAAACGGTATCTTAGGTATGTCGCATATGAACTTTCCAGCGGCGGGATGTAATTTAAGAAGGCGTCGTATAAAATGACTTCAACATTATGCTCAAGGAGTTCCTTGGTGATGTGATACCCCAGGAAGCCGGCTCCGCCAGTGATCAGAATTTTTTTTGTCATTATGTTTGTGGTTCCGAGTATTAGTTTAGACGGATATTGTTTTTATTATATTATAAATAAATAGCGTATGCAAAGCATTTTAGCCCCAGATTTATTCTTGCAATTGTTTATTTATGATATAATTAAAACAAATAAATTATGATGAAAAATTTAGAAAATCGTACACTTTTTTTTATACCATTCGCCGCGTTGCTCTTGTTTTTTCTGGGAATAACCATCTATTCCAATATTTTGAAAAGCCCCTTTCAGTTTGATGATATTGGGTTTATCGTTGAGAATCGCAGCATAAGGGATATTTCAAATCTGCCTTTAATCTGGAAATTCCTGCCTACCCGTTTCATGGATTTCTTTTCCTTGGCTTTAAATTACCATTTTGCTAAATTGGATGTTTTTAGCTATCACCTATTTAATTTATTCTTACACCTTGCGGTATCAACGCTGGTTTTTTGGTTTGTGCGGCTTATTTTTTCTACTCCAATTATGAAAGAAGAGCGGCTGGCGCGGTTCAAAGGAGAGATCGCCTTATTTATCAGCCTCATATTTTTAGTTCACCCCATTCAAACAGAATCAGTGACTTATATACATCAACGTTCAACCTGCCTTGCCGGGCTGTTTTATTTATCTTCTCTTTGTTTATATGTAACTGCCAGATTATGGGGGATAGGCGGGAAGTTGCGCATCCAAAGGCGCATTTTATATATCTTAGCTTATATAGTTGCCCTAGCTGGCATGTTTACCCGGGAGAATACGATTACCTTACCCTTAGCCATACTTTTATTTGAATTTTATTTTTTTAGGACAGACAAACAAATAAAATGGCAACCGGCGGCCCCTTTTTTAATCACCTTGCCCATTATCCCGGTTACCATGTTTTTGTCTAAACCCATCACTTTATTGCATATCCAGAAATTGGCCGATGCTCCTATAAAAGGCTGGTATTATTTCTTAACACAACTAAATGTAAAAATTACCTACTTAAGGTTATTCTTTTATCCTCTAAAACAAAATTTTGATTATGACTATCCAGTATCCAGGAGCCTGTTTGAGTTACCGACTTTAATCAGCCTGATCGCGTTAATACTGGTTTTGGTTATCGCTGTAAAAATATTCCGCAGATACAAAATATTATCTTTTGCCATCTTTTGGTTTTTTCTGACATTATTACCGGAGTCGAGTTTTATTCCCCAGCCTGATGTTATATTTGAACACCGGCTTTATTTACCGTTAGTCGGCCTTTGCATTTTTTCTGTTTGTGTTATGTATTATATTTTTTCCGCAAGAAATAGAAGGCTCTTGGTTATTTTACTAGGTATAATTGTGATATTTTCTTCTGTTTTAACATTTAAGAGAAATATCATCTGGAGGGATGAAATCTCTTTATGGAATGACACAATCAGTAAGTCTCCCGATAAAGCACGCCCCTATAATGAACGCGGTAATGCTTATGCTGCCAAGGGCAATTATGCCCAAGCTATCGCGGATTTTAATAAGGCCATTGAAATTGATTCAAAGATGCATTTTAGCGTTAAGAACCCCCTGCATTCATATCCTATCAGCGCCAGGATCTATTATAATCGCGCAAATGTATATCAAAAGATGGGCAATCCCGGACAGGCTTTATCCGACTATAACCGCTCTATTGAAATAAATAGTATTAATCCCAGGGCGTATAATAACCGGGCAACTATTTATGCGATGAAAAATGAGTATGATCAAGCTGTTCTTGATCTCGGCCAGGCGATAAAAAGTGATCCCAACTTTATTTTGGCATATTCCAACCGGGCAGCGCTATATATGGAGAGGCATAAATACCCGGAAGCAATCTCTGATTTTTCTAAGGCCGTACAAATTGACCCTAATTTTACCGAGGCATATTATGGCAGGGCAGTTGCTTATCTGAATATGGATAATCTTCAGCAGGCAAGCCTGGATTTTGAAAAAGTCAAGCGGCTCGAGTCTAGCGCGGGGGTAAAAAGATAGAGTTAGGCAAATATTTTTTCTTTACAAGGTGTCAGAATATAGATATAATAACTTTCTTAACAGCGGCTTTTTAAGAAAAGGGAAATTTATTATGAAAAACAAAGTATTAAAATTCGGTTTACCTAAAGGCAGCCTCCAGGAGTCTACCTTTAAGATGCTTAAAAAGGCCGGTTTTAACGTTAATTTGCCCAGTTCGCGTTCATATTTTCCGTCGGTTGATGATTCGGAGATCCAGGCGGTTTTATTGCGCGCCCAAGAAATGTCACGTTATGTCCAGGATGGCGCGCTTGACTGCGGAATTACCGGTAATGACTGGATCCTGGAGAATAAATCTGACGTGGTTAGGGTTACGGATTTAACTTATGCCAAACAGGGTTTGAATAAAGTAAGATGGGTTTTGGCGGTTCCGGAGGGCTCCGGGATTAAGAGCGTAAAGGATTTAAATGGTAAGCGTGTGGCTACGGAGTTGGTAAATGTAACCAAGGATTATTTTAAGAAAAATAAAGTTAATGTAGAAGTAGAATTCAGTTGGGGGGCAACGGAGGTTAAAGTCAGCGGCGGACTGGTTGATGCGATAGTTGAACTGACTGAGACAGGCAGTTCCTTGCGGGCGAATAAATTAATTGAGATTGCCACTCTTTGTGAGTCTACTACCCAGCTAATCGCCAATAAAAATGCTTATAAGGACAGCTGGAAGAGGGCTAAGATGGAGCAGATTGCCTTGCTTCTACAGGGGGCAATTGCCGCAGAAGAAAAAGTCGGCTTAAAGATGAACGTAAGAAAAGAAAATCTTAAGGCAGTTATCGTTAAGCTTCCGGCATTAAAGAAGCCCACTATCTCCGGTTTGAGTGATGATGGCTGGTTTGCCATCGAGACAATTATTGACGAGAAAGTTGTCAGGGTGCTTATTCCTGTTTTAAAGCAAGCTGGCGCTCAAGGGATTATTGAATATCCACTGAATAAGGTTATTTTATAAGTAAGGGAGAGGTTATCATGCCTTGTGGAAAGAAAAGAAAAAGACAGAAGATTAAAACCCATAAGCGTAAGAAGATGCGTCGTCGTCTTCGTCACTTGAAGAAAAGAGCTTGGGGTGGTAAGGGTTAAGTTTTTTCTTCTAGGGCTTCTGGATAATTTTAGAAGGGTATTCTTGAAGTTACGATATCTTAACAGCGTAGTCTGCCTTTGCCTTTTATTGGCCTTGTTCGCTCCAACTGCCCGGGCCTTAGATGCGGATAGGTTAGAAAACACCCAGAGTTTAAGCCACTATATCACGGCTATTTATTGCGAAGACCTTGGTGATATAGATAAGGCTATCCAGGAATACCGTAAGGCCCTGGAGAGCGATAATCAGAGTTCTTTGTTACATTTAAATCTGGCTTCAGCTTTCATTAAAAAAAATGATATCCCTTCGGCAATACTTGAGTTAAAGCAGTCTATCAATCTTGCCCCTGATGCCATAGAGCCGCATGCGATATTAGCGCTGGTTTACACAACTCAGAATAAAACGGATTTGGCTACGCAGGAGTATGCGTTTGCGCTTAAGAATGCCGCTAAACTTGAGCCTGAGAATATTGAGATTTACAAAAATTTAGCTGCGGTTTATTTGCAGCAGCGTAAATTAAAAGAAGCCGAGGGGATTCTTAAATTAATTACAGGTTTGGCCCCGCTTGATGCGCAGGCACATTTTTATCTGGGCAGTGTCTATTATGACCTGAAAGATTACGCTGCTACAGAAAAAGAATTTAAGGTCGCAATAAAATTAAAACCCGATTATCATGAAGCCTTGAATTTCCTGGGTTATTTTTACCTGGAGCAAAATAGGAATATTGATAAAGCCGGCGGATTGATTAAAAAGGCTTTAAGTTTTGATCCGGAAAATGGGGCTTATGTTGATAGCCTGGGATGGTTCTATTTCAAAAAAGGTAAGTTTAAAGAGGCGTTAAGCCATTTGGAAAAAGCAGCGTCTTTTTTAAGCGACCCGGTTATATATGAGCATCTGGGGGATGTTTTTATGAAGTTAGGCAACTGGGATAACGCAAAGCTCAATTGGGAGAAATCCCTGAAATTAGATTCTACCCAAGAACAAGTAAAAGAAAAACTGCTCCAAGTTTGCCAATAATGGAAAACAATCAATTATCAGTAAAAGAATTAGAGGCTAAGGCCAAAGAGGCCCGGCGTCTAATTATTGAGATGCTGGCTAAGGCCGGCTCAGGGCATCCCGGAGGAAGCCTTTCTGCCGCGGATTTAGTTGTCGCATTATACTTTAATATCTTACGTTTTAATCCAAAAGATCCGCAATGGCCGGACAGGGACCGTTTTCATATGTCTAAGGGACACTGTTGTCCGCTTTGGTATGCGGTATTAGCGCAAACAGGTTATTTTCCGAAAGAAGAATTAATGACTTTGCGGCAATTAGGCTCGAATCTTCAGGGGCATCCTGTCCGTTTGACTCCGGGTATTGAATCAGCATCCGGCTCGCTTGGCCAGGGGCTTTCTATTGGTTTGGGGATGAGCCTGGCGGCAAAAATGGATAAAAAAGATTATCGGGTTTATGTTTTATTGGGAGACGGGGAGACGCAAGAGGGAAATATCTGGGAGGCAGCTATGGCTTGCAGCCATTTTTCCTGCGATAATATTTGCGCTATTTTAGATTTTAACGGTTGTCAGATTGACGGTAAATGCGAAGATATAATGGGAGTAGAGCCATTAGCTGCTAAATGGCAGGCATTTGGCTGGCATGTGATTGAGATTGACGGCCATGACATGCGGCAGATTTTATCCGCTTATGAGCAGGCCAAGACAGTAAAATCCAAGCCCACAATAATTATCGGCCGCACTATAAAAGGAAAAGGGGTCTCATTTATGGAAGGCGTAATAGGCTTTCATGGTAAAGCTCCTACTAAAGAAGAAGCAGAAAAGGCTTTAAGGGAGTTGGCATAATGGCAGAGCAGCTTTATCAAAGGGATGTTTACGGCCAGACATTAGTGAAACTTGGCGCATCAGATAAGAATATTGTGGTTTTAGACGCCGATCTTTCCAGCTCTACCCGGACGAATCTTTTTGCCAAGCAATTCCCGGACAGATTTTTTAATTTTGGCGTAGCAGAGCAGAACATGATGGCTACGGCCGCAGGATTAGCCAGCTGCGGTAAAACGGTTTTTCTTTCTACCTTCGCCGTTTTTGCAGCAGGCCGTGCCTGGGATCAGATACGGGTTTCCATAGCTTATAATAATTTCAATGTTAAAATTGTAGCTACTCATGCCGGTATTACCGTAGGACCGGATGGCGCAAGCCACCAGGCCCTGGAGGACATTGCGTTGATGCGCGTGCTTGCCGGTATGAATATTATTGTTCCTTGCGACGGCCCTCAGACAGCAGATGCGATTATTGCCGCAGCAAATACTCCGGGACCTTTTTATATCCGCTTAGGCCGCTCAAAATTTCCTACTATTGAGAATAAAAATGAGTTTAAATTCGGTAAAGCCCAGGTGATCTCTGAAGGAGACGATCTCACTATTATCGCCTGCGGAATAATGGTTTCGGAGGCGCTCTTAGCAGTGAAAAGTTTGGCGCAAAAAGGGATTAAGGCGCGCCTGATTAATATGCATACTATTTGGCCGCTGGATAATGAAATTATTCTTAAGGCCGCTAAAGAAACTAAGTTTTTTGTTATCTGTGAAGAGCATAATGTTATCGGAGGCCTGGCTTCCAGCGTCGATGCAGTCGTTGCTGAACATTGTCCCAGGAAAGTTATCCGTCTTGGTATTCGTAACCGCTTTGGCCAATCAGGCCAGCCGGAAGAGCTCTTAAAAGAATATAATCTTACCAGCCTGGATATAGAAAAAGCGGTTTTATCCAATATCTCCTAAGCTTTAGCATAAATTCATGAAGCCTCGTAACGAGCCGCTGGTTATTAAATCTTTTGCTAAAATAAATCTTTATTTGCGCGTGTTAGGCAAGCGCAAAGATAATTTTCATAATCTGGATACCTTGTTTGTACGTATTGATCTGGCGGATACGATTATCCTTAAGCAGCGTAAAGATAATCTGATCAGGATTAAATGCGATAGCCGGCATGTGCCAAAGGATGAGACTAATCTTTGTTTCCGCGCCGCGGATTTATTAAGACAGGAGTTTAAGTTAAAGTACGGGCTGGAGATAGAGATTAAAAAGCGCATACCTGTCGGTGCCGGGCTTGGCGGAGGATCATCTAACGCTGCTAGTGTGCTTTTGGGGTTAAATAAATATTGGCATTTGAATTTATCTAAAGCAAGGCTGGCTATTTTAGCAGCTAAACTGGGAAGTGATGTCGCTTTTTTTATTTATGATGTGAAATTTGCTTTAGGCAGCCAGCGGGGAGATAAAATCAAACCGCTAACTTCTTTAAAAAACACTAAATTGTGGTTTATCCTGGTTTATCCGCGGGTTAAAGTCTCCACTCCCTTGATTTACCGGAAATTCGACTTTTATCTATCCAAGCACAAGAACCCTTTGTTTTCTTTTAAAGGTATTTCCGGGTTGACAAGGCGGGCGCCTGATGTTAAAATACTTCTTCCTGAATTGCTGGAAAATGGTTGCTCTTTTGATTCAAAATGCCTTTTTAATGATTTAGAAGTTGTTACCAGTAATCTCTACCCTGTAGTTAATCGGGTAAAAAAAGCGCTTTTTGCTATGGGGTTAGAAAGGGTAATGATGTCTGGAAGCGGTCCGGCGGTATTCGCAATTTGTAATTGCCGGGCCCAGGCTCAAAATTTAAGCAATAAGTTGCGTAAAGAACATAAATCTTGGCAAGTTTTCCTAAGTTCTGCAGTTTAGCCACGGCAGTCAGGGAGGGAAAATATGGAGATAACGGAAGTCAGGATAGTGTTGAAGGATTCTCCGGATAAGAAGTTAAAGTCATACGCTACGGTTACTTTTGATAATGTTTTTGTGGTAAGGAATATTAAGGTTATTGAAGGCTCGACGGGGTTATTCATTGCTATGCCTTCCCGCAAGGTAAAACACCCTTGCCCGAAATGTTCTTTTAAGAATGAATTGCGCAGTAAATATTGCAATCAGTGTGCCGCTGCTTTGCCGGTTGAGGCTGTTCCGCAACGCGTGGAAGAGGCGGCAGGCAGCCAGTCCGAGCATAAGGATATAGCCCATCCTATAACGCAGCAGTTTAGGGAATATTTGCAAAAAAGAGTCCTTGAAGCGTACGAGCAAGAGAAGAATAGGGCTAAAGTATAAATTTGAGCACCCAAAGTTTTGGTTTAGCGAAATCCTTGATCGAACGTTAGTGAGATCAAGGATCTAGAGCACCTTAAATCTTTTATTTAGTGAAACACTTGTGCCAAGCGCAAGTGCCTACCGGCTTGGAGAGGTAGGGAAGATGTAATTTCTGCCCGGTAGTGTAATGGTAGCACATCAGAATTTGGGTCTGACTGTCAAGGTTCGAATCCTTGCCGGGCAACTATGAATAAAAACAAAATATGAAAAATAATATCGCAGTAATAATCCTGGCAGCGGGTAAAAGTACACGCATGAGATCTGAAACGCCCAAAGTGCTGCATAATCTTTGCGGCAGGCCTATGCTGGGTTATGTTTTGGATTTGGTAGCTTCCTTGAAACCTAAACAGGTGGTCGCGGTTTTAGGGTTTAAACAAGAGTTGGTGCGTAAGATTATTCCTAAAGGGGTTGGGATATCCGTACAGAAGAAATTGATTGGTACCGCAGATGCGGTTAAAACTGGCCTTACGGCCTTGAAAGGATTTAAAGGTACTGTGCTTGTTCTCTATGGAGATAATCCTTTATTAAAGAAAGAAACACTTAAGAAGATTTTAGATTACCATATAGAAAATAATGTTGACGCAACACTATTAACGGCGCAGTTAAAAAAGCCTTCCGGATACGGCAGGATTATGCGCGATAAATACTTTAGTATATGCGGCATAGTTGAAGAAAAGGACGCCGATGAGGTGCAGAAAGATATCAAAGAGATTAATACCGGAATTATGGTATTTAAAAAAGAAGTCCTGGCCGGAAATTTAAAACACATCCGCGCTAATAACCGCAAGAAAGAATATTATCTAACCGACTTAATTGGTATTTTAGCCAAAAAGAACTACCTGGTTGATGGGGTAAAGGTTGGAGATACCCGGGAAGCGCTGGGGATTAACACCCGGGCCGAATTAGCTAAAGCCAACTCTCTGATGCAGGAAAGGATTAATGAAAAATTAATGCAGGATGGCGTAACTATTGTTGACCCGGCATCTACCTTTATTAATTTTGGTACCAAGGTTGGCATAGATACGGTGATTTATCCCTTTACAGTAATTGAAAGGGGTGTTAAAATTGGAAAACGTTGTGCAGTGGGTCCTTTTGCTCACCTGCGTGAAGGTGTCGAACTAAAAGATGATGTGACGGCTGGTAACTTTATTGAAATTGTGCGCGCCAAGATCGGCGCCAAGACACTCGTCAAACACTTCTCTTACATCGGAGATAGCTCCGTCGGTTCCTGCGTAAATATTGGAGCAGGTACTGTTACGGCTAACTTTGATGGCCTTAGGAAAAATAATACAGTTATTAAGGATAAGGCTAATATCGGTTCTGATACTGTAATTGTTGCTCCGGTTCAAAT
Source organism: uncultured Planctomycetales bacterium (assembly GCA_964427405.1). Lineage (GTDB taxonomy): Bacteria > Omnitrophota > Gorgyraeia > Gygaellales > Profunditerraquicolaceae > UBA6249. Next base: position 100,607 of record CAYRUB010000002.1, read on the forward strand.
CGGCAAGTCCGCAGTTACCGGAGCTGGTTCAGTGATTACTAAAAATATCCCGGATAATACGGTTGTTGTAGGAATTCCGGCGAGAATTTTAAGGAAGAAGCCTGCCTGCCGGCAGGCAGGGGGATAAATAAATATGGATAAGTTAGCTATTTTTAGCGGTAATGCAAACCTTGTGTTAGCCAAAGATATCTGTAAGAATTTAAAAGTTAAATTACAGGATGCCCTGGTAGGCAGATTCAGTGAAGGCGAGATCCGGGTAAAAATTAATGAGAATGTGCGCGGCAAGGATGTTTTTGTAGTGCAACCGACCTGCCCTCCGTCGAATGATAACCTTATGGAATTATTAATTATGATTGATGCCTTGCGCCGCGCATCCGCCCAAAGGATTACCGCGGTTATCCCGTATTTTGGTTATGCGCGCCAGGACAGGAAGGATCAGCCGCGTGTGCCGATTACCGCAAAATTAGTAGCTAACCTTCTGACTACCGCCGGGGCTAACCGGATTTTAACCATGGATTTACACGCCGGACAGATTCAGGGGTTCTTTGATATTCCCGTGGATCATCTTTTTTCCGTTGGTGTATTCGTGGATTATTTCTCCAAGATGAATATTAAGGATCTTGTTGTTGTTTCTCCTGATGTGGGGAGTATCAAGATGGCCAGGGCTTATGCTAAAAGAGTTTCCGCAGGCCTGGCGATAATTGATAAACGCCGGGTTTCCCCTGAGAAAGCCGAAGCCATGCATATTATGGGCGAGGTAGAAGATAAAAATGTGATTATTATTGATGATATGATTGCTACGGGCAGTTCCCTGATCGAGGCTGTAGAGGCTTTAAAAAAAGCCAGGGCCAAGACTATTTATGCGGCGATTACCCATGGTATTTTATCGGGGCCGGCAATCGAGCGTATTGATCAATGCAAAGGTTTGGAGAAATTGCTTATTTCTGACAGCGTGCCTTTATCCGCGGAAAAGCAGCATGCGAGGATTGAGGTGCTTTCAGTAGCCAACCTTTTGGCCGAAGCAATAAAAAGAATCCACAATGAGGAGTCAGTCAGCTGCTTATTTGATTAAGCGGTAGGTGTAATTCTTAATAAAGAAAAGAAAGGTAAAGAAAATGGAAGAGATATTTTTGGAAGCAGAATTAAGAGAAGAAAAAGGAAGCGCTAAGGCCAGGGAATTAAGAAATAAAGGTTATTTGCCGTCAGTGGTTTATTCTCATGGCAAGGATGCCCTGTCCATAAAGTTTTCTAAGAGCGCACTTTTAAAGCTGGTACATCAGCATCACTTAGAAAGCGTTATTATTAAGCTTAAGATTAAGGATGACAAGAAGGCCAAAGAGCGTCCATGCCTGGTTAAGGAAATTCAGTATGACCCGGTGAGCGAGGATATTATGCATTTGGATTTTAATGAGATTTCTCTAACTGAAGCCATCAAGGTTAATGTCTCTATTGAAGTTAAGGGTGAGTCTATAGGTGTAAAACAGGAGGGTGGATCCTTAGAGCATATACTTTGGGAGGTTGAAGTAGAGTGTTTACCTACAAATATCCCTAAGAATATCGAAGTAGATGTTTCCGCGCTTAAAATGGGTGAAGCTATTCATGTCAAGGATATAGTTTTCCCTGCGGGAGTTAAGCCTTTAAATGATCCTGAGGCGATTGTCTTGCATGTTGCCGCTCCGATGAAGGAAGAGGTGCCGGTGGAAGCAGTTGAAGGGGAAACTAAAGCTGAGCCAGAAGTAATCAAGGAGAAGAAGGAAGTTCCTGTTGAAGGCGCCGCAGCGGCTGATGAAGCTAAGGGAAAAGAAAAAGAGAAGAAATAAGGACCTAAAGATTAAAAGAGGGCGAATAGGATAGAGGGTGTTGGGTGAAGCTGATTGTAGGATTAGGTAATCCCGGGTTGATTTATGCGGGCTCTCGGCATAACATTGGTTTTACGGTAATTAAATCCTTAGCCCGTTCTTTAAAGGTCGTTCTTAAAAGAGATAGTTCAGTTTCGGCTTTAGTCGGTAAAACCAGTTATGGCCAGCATAATCTGGTATTAGCTCTGCCGCAGACTTTTATGAATTTAAGCGGCATAGCAGTTAAGGCCCTGCTTAAGAAATTTAAGGTAAGCCCGCAAGAGCTTTTGGTGGTCTGTGACGATCTGGATTTAGAGCTGGGAAGAGTTAAGATCCGGCCGCTTGGCTCAAGCGGCGGGCAGCGGGGAATGGTTTCTATTATTGAGCATTTAGGAACGCAAGAGTTTAGCCGGCTGCGCGTCGGTATTGGCCGGCCGAAGAATCCGGCAGATGCCGCACGGTACGTTTTGTCAGGGTTTTTACGTAAAGAAAAAGTGATTGTTGAAGAAGCAAGGGAAGATGCCGTCGCTTGCGCTTTGAGTTGGGTAGAAAATGGCATAATTATTACTATGGACACTTTTAACACAAGGAGTAGAAATGAATAAGTATGAAGCAATGTTGATTGTCAAACCGGACTTATCCGATGAAGATAAGAAAACGTTATTTAAACAGATTGATGATGCGGTAACTAAGAATAACGGTCAGATTTCCCAGTCAGCGGTATGGGCAGAAAGGCGCAAATTATATTTTCCTATTAATAAATTCCAGGAAGGTATTTATTATCTGGTAGCTTTTACCGCTCCGCCGCAGGCGATCAAGGAGATGCGTAATATTTACAAGCTTAATGAAAATATCCTTAGGGTTTTATTTACCCGTATGGATATTTAAAGCGGCGATTCACAAGGAGGACTTACATGGCCAGTTATAATAAAGTATTATTGATGGGTAATCTTACTAAGGATCCCGAGTTGCGCTATACTCCGCAAGGTACCGCTGTAGTTAATCTGCGCCTGGCGGTAAATCGTAAATACCGCACTAAAGAACAGGAACTAAAAGAAGAGGTTTGTTTTATAACCGCGGTAGTTTGGAATAAGCAGGCAGAGACATGCAATCAGTATTTACATAAGGGAAGCAGTGTTTTTGTCGAGGGAAGATTACAGTCGCGCTCCTGGGAGGATAATACCGGGGCAAAGCGATCGGTAATTGAGGTCAGGGCGGAACGTGTGCAGTTTATGGGTGCGCCTGGCCAGGGCAAGCCAGCCGGTCAAGCCAGCCAAACACACGCAGAGGTTTTGGTTGATGAGCCGAGCAGCGAATCAACCTGGTTGTCAGAAGGCGGCGATGATGCCCAGCCTTCTGAAGAGGGGATAAATTAATATCTGTGCTTAGCATGGCGAGGAAAATTTAAATTAAACAAAATAATGAAAAGAGGATAGGGGGACACACATGAAAGTTAAGACTAGAGGTTTTGGCAAAGACAAGAAGATTATTAAAAAGAAAAAGGACCTGCTTGGCCCGGTGAGAAAAAGATTCTGCCGGTTCTGTGCGGACAAATTAGGCAGTATTGATTATAAAGATATTAAAAGGCTTGAGGTTTTTATTACCGAGAAAGGTAAAATCGTCTCCAGCCGTTTTTCCGGAAATTGCGCCAGACATCAGAGAAGGATCAGGGAATTGATTAATAAAGCCAGGTTTCTTTCTCTGCTTCCCTATACCCGCTAAATAATATGGAAGTAATATTAATCAAAGATGTAGAAAAAATCGGTAAAGCAGGCTCGGTGGTTAAAATCAAAGAGGGGTTTGCCAGGAACTTTCTTTTCCCGCATAACCTCGCCAAGATAGCTACTCCGGGAGGCCTTAAACAATTAGACAAAGAAAAGCAGGCGAGGTTGGCGCAATATGCCAAGGGTAAAGAAGAATCAGAGGAAATTAAGAAACGCCTCAGCGCGCTTTCTTTAACTATTTCTGCTTTGACTCAAGGTGAGGAGTTATATGGCAGTATCAGCAGCCATGATATAGCTGTTGTTTTGAAAGAGGAAGGTTTTCTTATAGATAAAAATGTTATTGAATTGGCTGAGCCGATAAAATCTTTAGGGGTTTATGAATTTTCCGTGAAGTTACATCCGGAAGTAATTGCAACGCTCAAGCTTTGTGTAGCTAAAAAGTAACTGAGTGCATAACTTACGGAGCGACAGTGAACGTAAGTTATCTGCGCGAAGTTATACTGCATCCTGAAGGGATGCAGTATAAGTGATTCAGGTTTTAGGAGATTTGTTAAACATGCCGCAAGACTTAAATCTAGATAAACTCCCTCCGCAAAATCTTGACGCTGAGATGGCCGTATTAGGATCTATGCTTCTGGATGAAGAAGCAGTTTCGGTTGCCGTTGAGAAATTGGACGCAGGATGTTTTTATAAGGATACTCACAGGAAGATCTTTCAGACAATAAGTGATCTTTATAATGCTAATAAGGCGGTAGATTTAATCACCCTTGCTGACGCCTTAAGAAAAGATAACTCTCTTGATGAGATAGGCGGGGCAAGCTATCTTACGTCTTTGGCTAATGCTGTTCCTACCGCCGCCAATATCAACCATTACGCCGGCATTGTGCGGGAAAAATATATCTTAAGGACCTTAATTAATAACTCTACCAAGATTATCACTGTTTGCCATGAGAGTGAAGGCAATATCGCTGAAGTTGTAGATACCGCCGAGAGGCTTATCTTTGAGGTCAGCGACCGCAGAAACCAAGGTTCTTATTTGCACCTCAAGGAGATTGTTAAAGAGAGTATTGAAACTATTGATAAACTTTATCAAAATAAAGCGCATGTTACCGGAATTCCTACAGGTTATATAGATTTTGATATTAAGACCGCAGGGCTTCAGCCGTCGGATTTAATTATTGTCGCGGGCCGGCCTTCAATGGGCAAAAGCGCCTTTGCCTTGGGGATAGCTGAATACGCCGGAGTAATTGAAAAGGTGCCTACTGCGATCTTTAGCTTAGAGATGTCCAAGGAACAGCTGGTGCAGAGGATGCTTTGTTCGCATGCGCGAGTTGATGCGCATAAAGTAAGGACCGGGTATTTAGCTACCAGCGATTGGCCGCGCCTGACTGCGGCTGCCGGAAAACTTTCCGAGGCACCCATATATATTGACGATACCCCGGCGATCTCCGTAATGGAGCTGCGTGCCAGGGCGCGTCGTCTGAAATCGCATCATGGTATAAAATTAATTATCTTAGATTACATGCAGTTAATGCGTGGATCAGCGATGAATATGGAGAGCAGACAGCAGGAGATCTCTGAGATTTCGCGTTCACTCAAAGCTTTAGCAAGAGAATTAAGCGTTCCGGTTATTGCGATCAGTCAGTTGTCCCGGGCAGTGGAATCGCGTACAGACCATAGGCCGCAGCTTTCAGATTTAAGGGAATCCGGGGCAATAGAGCAGGATGCCGACGTAGTCGTGTTAATTTTAAGGGAGGAGTATTATACCCCTTCTCCTGATAATCAGGGCATAGCGGAAGCGATTATCGCCAAGCAGCGTAATGGCCCGGTAGGCTCTTTAAAATTAGCCTTTATTAAAGAATTTACCAGGTTTGACAACTTATCTAGAGTAGATAGTTCAATAGAATGAGTTATATGGCATCCACCTGCGGTAAACTGGATAAAATATTTGATTTTAAAAGCCTATTCCTATATAATAACCTCAAATGCGCAGATTAATCTTAATATCTTTAACCGTTTTCCTTCTTTTCGTTACCGCCTCCTTTGTCTTTGCTGAAGAAAATCTACAGAACCAGCCCCAACAGAATACTGTTGTTTCTTCTGAGGCAGCGCCTTCAGCAAAGAATGTCACTGCCATAGAAGTCAAAGGCAATAAATCTATCAGCACCAATGTAATCGTTTCTAAAATGAAGACGCGCATTGGCAGCCCCTATCAGGAAAATATCATCAGCGATGATTTAAAAAGGCTTTACCTGTTGGGTTTCTTCAGTGATATTAAGATAGATACCGAGGCGTATAAAGATGGATTAAAAGTCGTGCTTAACGTTGTAGAAAGGCCGATTATAGATAAAATAAGTTTTACGGGGATAAACCGGATTACCATGAAGGAAGATAAATTGAAGCAGCAGTTGAAATCAAAAGAGACGCAATATCTGGATTATCCCAGCCTGTCTGAGGATGTGCGCACGCTAAAGAAGATGTATGAGAAAATAGGTTATAGCCAGGCTGACGTTACTTATAAAGTTGAGCTTAAGCCTGAAACAAATAAGGCAGTGATAAGTTTTGATGTTGTAGAGGGCCAGAAAGTCCGTATTAAGGATATTATCGTCCAGGGGAATAAGTCTTTCTCAAGCGGACGTATCCTGAAGTTGCTTAAGATCAAACGCGCCTGGTTTTTTAATGCCGGGGTTTTAAAAGAAGATGTGTTAAAGGAAGATATGGAGCGCGTCAAATCATTTTATCAACGGGAAGGTTTTACTGATGTCGTGGTAGAATATGAGGTCAATCCTGATGCTCAAAAGTCATATTTGTTATATGTTACGATTAAGGTTACAGAAGGTAAAAAATATCTCGTAGGTTCGGTGGTCATTCAAGGAAATAAGGATATTGTTGAAAAAGCTATTCTTAGCCGTCTTAGTGAGTGTGTCCCGGGTAAGGTTTTTAGCGCGGATGCAATGAAAAAAGATGTTACTAGTATACAGGGGTTATATTTTGACCGTGGATATATATCTGCGCAGGTCCAGGAGTCAACTATAGTTAACCCGGATACCGGACGCGTAGATATAACCTATTCGATTATCGAAAACCAGATAGTTTATGTGGATAAGATTAAGGTCCGCGGCAATATCAAAACCAAGGATGTAGTTATTCGCAGGGAGATGCGCCTGCATCCCGGGGACAGGTTTGACGGTGAGAAACTTCGCCGGAGCAAGGAGAGGTTGACAAACTTAGGTTTCTTTGAAGAGGTCAGCTATGACACTGAAGATACCCCGGAGCCGGATAAAAAGAATTTAGTGGTTGATGTGAAGGAAAGTAAGACCGGGGCTTTCAGTTTCGGAGGCGGATATAGTACGGTTGATCAGTTCGTGGGTTTTGTGGAGGTTGAACAAAAGAATTTCGACTGGAAGAATTGGCCGTATTTTACCGGAGCCGGCCAGAATTTGAAGGTGCGCGCATCCATCGGTAGCTCGAGCAATGGTTTTGAATTGAGTTTTACCGAGCCATGGCTATTTGATTATCCGGTTTCTTTTGGCTTTGATCTTTACCGCCGCACGCATGACCGGGACACTGATTCAGGTTATGGTTATGATGAAAAGGTTACCGGAGGGGATCTGCGTTTAGGTAAAGAGATATCCGAATACTTAAGAGGGGATATAATGTATCGTTTGGACCAGGTTGACTTAAGCAACCCATCCGATACCACTGATACCAACCTGATGGATGAAATGGGCACGAATCTGATTAGCACGATTTCCCCCAGCTTAACTTATGACTCCAGGGATAATGTCTTTGATGCCAGAAAAGGTAATTTATTAACTGCTTCTTTTGATTTTGCCGGCGGCCCGCTTGGCGGTGATAAAAATTTTACAAAGTTTTTTGCCCGGGCATCTCATTATTTTCCGATGCCCAGAGGCGCTGTACTTGAGGTAAGAGGCAGGCTTGGTTTGGCACAGCCTTATGGTAGTACAGAAAAGATCCCTATTTATGAAAGATTCTTTGCCGGCGGCGCTTACACAATAAGAGGTTATGAGGAAAGAAAAGTCGGGCCGGTTAGTAGTGGTAGTGATCATGATCCTATAGGCGGCGCGTCTATGGTAGTGGGCAATATTGAGTATACTTATCCTTTATTTAGTTTTTTAAAAGTCGCGGCTTTTTATGATGTAGGTAATGTCTGGGAGAAAATAGGTGATATGTTTTCAAATAAAAATGCTAACGGAGTAGAGAATAGCGGTGGGCTTAAGTCCAGCGTGGGTTTAGGCTTGCGTATTAAAACCCCGATTGGCCCGATTATGTTGGATTACGGTATCCCTTTTGATAAAGAGCCTGGCGAGAGTGATAAAAAGAGCGGGCAATTCCATTTCAGCGCCAGCCATGGATTTTAAAATAAATAATTACTAACCAACACCCCGCGTTGCCCAGGCACCTGGCCCCTATGGGAATTGGGTCAGTGTTTGCCACGTGGCGAAAATTGTGCGGGTGTGCCCTTGAGGGCAAGGAGGAAGTAAAATGAGAAAGACAGCAGTAGTTTTAGGCAGTATGGTTATTGGTTTGTTTTTGTTTGCAGGAAGCGCTCAAGCCGCGGATAAATTTGGCTATATTGATTTAAGCCGTACCTTTAGTGAATATAGCAAAACCAAAGGGTATGATAAAACTTTAAACGATAAAGAAAAAGTTTATACAGACGAGCGTGATAAAAAAGTAGCTGAGCTTAAAGCCCTTCAGGATAAATTTAATTTACTTAATGATAAAGAAAGAGAAGCGAAAAAGGGCGAACTTGAAACCAAGATGAAGGCATTCCAGGATTCTGACCGCCAAAAGCAGGAAGCTTTGCGTAAAGAGCAGGATGAGAAAATGAAAGAGATACTCAAGGATATTGAAGATGCGGTGAAGAAATACTCGGAAAAAGAAGGCTACACCATGGTTTTTAATGACCGTGTGTTAGTGTATCAGAATAAGGCCCTGGAGATTACAAACCAGATTATTGAGGCTTTAAACAAGGTTAGCAAATAAAATAAATATTCATAATGTTGCATAAAACCCTGAATGAAATAGCCAAATTTATTGGCGGAAAGGTTATCGGCGACGGAGATACCTTAATTACGGGTGTCTCGGGTATTAAAGAAGCGGCAGAGGGGGATATTACCTTTCTGGCTAATTCTAAATACAGCCCGCTTATGGATAAGACGGCTGCTTCGGCGATTATTACCTCAGCTGACGCGCAGAAAACCGCAAAGCCGGTTATTTTAACCGAGAACCCTTCCCTGGCATTTACCAAGATCATCTCTATGTTTATACCTGATGATATAGGGCATCCAGAGGGTATAGATTATACCGTGGTTATGGGCAAGAATGTAACCTTGGGTAAAGATGTGGCTATCGGGCCTTATGTAGTTATCGGGGATAATGTATCTATCGGAGACAAATCAATAATTTACGCGGGTTGTTTCATCGGCCATCACAGTAAAATCGGAAGCCAGACATTAATTTATCCGCATGTCTCAATACGCGAGCGCATCAGTATCGGCAGCCGTGTAATTATCCATTCCGGAACTGTGATTGGTTCAGATGGTTTTGGATTTGTTACGATTAAGGGTGCGCAGCATAAGATACCCCAGGTGGGTACGGTTGAGATTGCTGATGATGTGGAGATTGGGGCTAATGTTACTATTGACCGGGCGCGCTTTGATAAAACTGCGATCGGCTGCGGCACTAAAATTGACAATCTTGTGCAGATCGGCCATAACGTAATTATCGGCGAGAACTGTTTAATCGTGGCCCAGGTGGCTATAGCCGGCAGCACGATTGTTGGCAACAACGTAACTTTAGCCGGACAGGCAGGCCTAGTCGGACATATTACCATTGGAGACAATGTGATTGTGACCGGGCAATCAGGCGTATCTAAGTCTGTACCTGCAAATACCATGGTTTCCGGATATCCAGCCCGGCCCTTTATGACTACTCAAAGGGTGAATGCCAGCTTGCAGAACCTGCCTAAGTTATTTGATCTAGTTAAAGAATTAAAGAAAAAGGTTGAAGAATTAGAAGCCAGATTGGGTAAGAAATAATGGAAAAGCAAAAGACAATTGCCGGCCAGGTTTCGCTTTCCGGCATTGGCATACATACAGGGAATAAAGTAAATATAACTCTTAAGCCCGCTCAGGCGTCTTCGGGGGTGACCTTTATCCGTACAGATATTCCCGGAGCTCCGAGGATACAGGCTAACGTACAGTCATTTCTTGCGGCTAAATTCAGCCGCCGCAGTTCAATTGGCAATAATGAAGTAGAGGTGCAGACGATAGAGCATCTTATGGCTGCCCTCTCCAGTTTAGGGATAGACAATATCGATGTAGGGATAGATAGTAATGAACTTCCGGGCATGGATGGAAGTGCAATTAAATTTGTGGAAGCACTTGAGAAGGTAGGGGTAGTTGAACAGGAGCAGGAAAAATATATCCATGTAATTAAAGAGCCTATATGTATTGAAGATGGAGCGTCTTCAATTACGGTTGTGCCGTCAAAAGAGTTTAAGATTTCATATACTTTAAATTATGACCATCCTTTGCTAGAGGCGCAATTCTTAGAGATATGCGTTAATGCGGAATCTTTTAAAGCTGAGATTGCCCCGGCGCGAACTTTTTGTCTTGAGAGCGAAGCCTCTGAATTGCAAAATCAGGGTTTAGGTTTAGGCGCTAATTATGAGAATACCCTGGTTGTAGGTAAAACAGGGGTAATTAAGAATAGCTTGAGATTTAAGGATGAGTTTGTCAGGCATAAGATACTTGATTTAATCGGTGATCTTTGCCTGGCCGCCTGTCCTATCCGGGGCCACGTGATCGCATTAAAAAGCGGGCATTCTTTAAATTTAAAGATTGCCCAGAAGATCTATGAACAGAAGACAAAAGCACAAGGAGCCAATACTATGGAAGGGGTTTTAGACGTTAATGAAATTATGAAGATTATTCCGCATCGGGAGCCGTTTTTATTTGTTGATCGGGTGACCATCCTGGAAAAAGGCAAACGCGCGGTCGGCGTTAAGAATGTAACTATAAACGATTATTTTTTTAGAGGTCATTTCCCGGGCCGTCCGGTTATGCCTGGGGTAATCATCGTTGAGGCCATGGCGCAGGTAGGCGGGGTAATGATGCTTGCTTCCGAAGAGAACAGGGGAAAGCTGGCCTTCTTTTTATCCATTAATAATGTAAAATTCCGTAAGCCGGTAGTTCCGGGAGATCAGTTAGTGCTTGAGGTTGAGGCAATAAAGGTAAAGTCAAAAACCGGCCAAGTCCGCGGCAGGGCATTAGTAGACGGCAAAGTAGTGGCGGAAGCCGACTTTGTATGTGCCTTGGTGAGTAATTAATATGCAAATACATCCCAGTGCGATAGTTTCCCCAAAAGCAAAACTTGAAGCGGGCGTAATTGTCGGTCCGTATAGCATAATTGGCGATAATATAAGCATTGGCGCCGATACGGTAATTGGCGCTCATTGTGTAATTGAAGGCAATACTGCTATTGGCAAAGGCTGTGAAATATTTACCGGAGCGGTAATCGGCAGCCGGCCGCAGGACCTTAAATTTAAAGGCGAAGATGTTTTTCTGGAGATAGGCAGTAATAATATTATTCGCGAGTATTGCACCCTTAATCCAGGTACCGGTGAAGGCGGCAAGACGATTGTCGGGGATAACAATTTGTTAATGGCCTATTCGCATATTGCCCATGATTGCCGGGTTGGAAGCGGTTGTATACTGGCCAATAACAGTACTTTGGCTGGCCATGTTAGCATTGAAGACAGGGCAGTTGTCGGAGGAATAGTTGCTATCCATCAGTTTGTCAGAGTTGGCATGCTTTCTATTATCGGAGGCTGCTCCAAGGTAGTTCAAGATATTCCCCCGTTTTCTACATGCGACGGGCATCCTGCCCGGGTCTATGGTTTAAACCTTATCGGCCTGAGGCGCAAAGGTGTTTCCCGCGAATCCATCAAGCAAATTGACCGGGCGTTTAAATTAATATTTAATTCCGGATTGTCCCCAAAACACGCTATTCTAAGAGTGGAAAAGGAATTAGTTAAGACTGAAGAGATAGCTTATCTGGTTAATTTTATCAAAAGTTCAGAGCGCGGCCTGACCCGTTCCTGCCGCTAAAAATACATATGGAAAAGATTGGTTTGATTGCCGGGAACAGAAAATTCCCTCTGCTTTTTGCCGCAAGCGCTAAGAAAAAAGGGTATACCGTTATTGCTATTGCCATTAAAGGCGATACCTCACTTAAGCTAAAGAAATTAGTTGATAAAATCTACTGGTTAAGTCTTGCTGAATTCCATAAAATATTCACTATATTTAAATCTGAAGGGGTTAAGGATGTGGTTATGGCCGGGCAAGTCAGCCCGGTTAGGTTGTTCAGCAAGGAAATTAATAAAAGTGAAGAGTTGCGGCAGATATTAGCCAGCCTGAAAGATAAAAAAACGGATACTTTGTTTGGAGCCGTAGCGCAAAGATTAGAGGCAAATGGGTTGAGCCTTTTGGATTCCACTACTTTTATTGAAGATTATCTGCCTAAAAAGGGCACACTTACGAACCTCGAGCCTGATTTTGATACATGGGAAAATATTTACTTTGGTTTAAACCTGGCTAAGGCTGTGGCTGATTTGGATATCGGCCAGACGGTGGCGGTGAAAAGTAAAGCCATAGTCGCAGTTGAGGCTTTCGAAGGAACGGATAATTTAATTCGCCGGGCAGGTAAAATCGGCCATGGTAGGATTGTGATTGTTAAAGTAAGCAAACCAAAGCAGGATATGCGTTTTGATATTCCTGTTATTGGGCTAAATACCGTAAAGAATCTGGTTAAGGTAAAGGCCAGATGCCTTGCTTTTGAGGCAGGTAAAACACTTTTTATTGATAAAGAAGCAAGCCTTAAGCTTGCCGATAAAAAAGGTATCTCGATAGTTGCGGTATAGATAATGTAAGATTATCCTTGCTCACTTTGTTCGCAAGGACTTCGCTGGATTAAACCTTAAGGTGCTCGATTCACGCATTGACTTACTCGCACTGCCGTGCTCGTAAGTCAAGCGTTCATAAACTTCTTGACATCGGCTGGTTGTAGTGTGAAAATAAGTGTAAACAAAGGAGGTAGTTATGCCACGTTTAGCCGGAACAAAATTAACAGAATTTAAGTTATATGCCCCTGGAGCCAAAAAGGTTGTGCTTGCCGGAAGTTTTAATAAATGGGATACCAGCAAACTACTCGCTAAGAAGGATAGTAAGGGTAATTGGTTGGTAAAGGCCGGGCTTAAGCCGGGAAGGCACGAATATAAGTTTATCGTCGATGGATCGTGGGTAAATGACCCCCGCTGTACCTCTTGTGTGGCTAATTCACTCGGAACGCATAATTGTGTTGTTGAAGTAAAATAATTGAACTTTTTAAGGGTTATTAAGTGAACTTTAGGGCGCTGCTTAATGAGTAGCGCCCTATTCCTTGTTCGCCAGATAAGAACCATAGGGCACTCATTATGAAATATATATATGGACCGATAAAATCGCGCAGATTGGGACTTTCCTTAGGCCTAAGCCTTAGCTTACATAAAACATGTAATTTGGATTGTATTTATTGCCAATGGGGCTCGACCCCAGTGACTGTTTCTGAGAGAAAGGAATATGCCAGGGTTGATGAAATTATCTTCGAGTTAAAATCCTGGCTGCAAAATAATCCTCGGGAAGCTAAGCAGCTGCGTTTTGTGACTCTTTCCGGGCTGGGAGAGCCGACATTAAATACATGTATCGGTGAACTGATCGGCCAGGTAAGAAAGATTACCGGCGCTAACATAGCTGTAATTACTAACTCTACTCTTTTAGGTGACCCCTTAGTGCGTAAGTCCATCTTAGGGGTAGATTTGATTGTTCCTTCTTTGGATACGGTAGATCCGGAAATATTCAAACAGATTGATCGTCCTTGCGCCGGTATAAAATTAGATGAGATTATAAATGGCTTAGTTGCCTTAAGAAAAGAATTCCCGGGTAAGATCTGGCTTGAGGTAATGCTTGTTTCTGGTGTAAATGATGATATCCGGCATATTAAGGAATTACACAAGTCTATCCAGCGCATAAACCCGGATAAAATTCAGCTTAACTCTCCGGTGCGCTCAACCGCAGAAAAGAATGTTTTTTCCGTTGAGAAAGCTAAACTAGAGAAGATCCGCGAGATGTTAGGTAGCAAAGCGGAGATTATTTAAGTTTTTGCGCCTGTAGCTCAACTGGATAGAGCGCTAGCCTTCGGAGCTAGGCGTTGCAGGTTCGACTCCTGCCAGGCGCATTAAATCCACATATGTCCAACTTTAACAAAATAACCTACGCTTCAATTATTTCCCTCCTAGTATTTATAGGCATAATCCGGCTGCAGCTTTTCGCCTCCGAGGCCGGAGAAAAGAAATTGATTTATTTTAAGAGTAATTCTTTTCTTGTGGAGATAGCAGAAACTAAGCAACAGCAGGAAAAAGGGTTGATGTTTGTAAGAAGCCTGCCTTATAATTCAGGGATGCTTTTTATTTATAAGGATGAGGCGCCCAGGTCTTTTTATATGAAGAATACATACATACCCTTAGATATAATCTGGATGAACAAGGAAAAGAAAATTGTTTTTATAAAGAAAAACGCTGAACCTGAAAACCTGGATGCTTACGAGACAATCTCTCCTCGTGAAGAGGCCATGTATGTGTTAGAATTAAGCTCTGGTAGTTCAGAGAGGATTGGGTTAAGAATAGGTGACAGGTTGCAGTTCTAGCATTTTAAAGTGAAAGTGGTATAATTAATAAAAGGAGGGAAGAGATGAGAAAAATCATTATTTTTTTGTGCTTAGTGTTAGCCGGCTGCGCCACGGTTCCGTGTGAAAATAAGGTTCCGTCTCAAGCTGTCAAAATGGAATCTACCGTTACTCTCAATCAAAATGAACTGGATAGCATTATCAATATATTTAGCGAGGCTATCAAAAATAACCCTGCTTATGCAGGCGCATATTATAATAGGGCGGTTGCCTATTATTATAAAAAAGACTATGACAAAAGCTGGCAGGACATACATAAGGCGCAGGATTTGGGGTTTAAAAATGATCCCATGTTTATAGGGCTAGTCAATAAATTAAAGATGGCTTCCGGCAGGGAGAAATAATCTTATTATTAAAAAGCAGGTAAAAGCCCTCGTTAAAGCCTGGGAGGAAAAGGCGTGGTGAAGTTTCTTAAATTGTGGTTTCCTGTTGCTGCCTGGGCTGTTTTTATCTTCTACCTTTCAGGTATCCCTGATTTAAAGACTGGCCTTGAGTTTGATTTTATTCTAAGAAAAATATCCCACCTTGTTGAATATCTGATCCTTGTTTGGCTTCTATATCGAGCATTTGCAGGATCATTCGATAATATTAATATTCCGCGTCTTTTTATTTATCCGGCTGCCATATCTTTTCTCTATGCCATATCCGATGAGTTGCATCAATCGTTTGTCCCGGGCAGAAACTGTTCCACTCAGGACCTCCTAATTGATGCTCTGGGCATACTTATTTTCTATATTATTAATATTTTTGTATCCCGCAAGAAAAGGAGAATTATAATTTAAGCAAATGCCTGGTTATCTCTGTCCTCATTGCAAGCAACCCGTTTATGATGATGAAGCCATATTATGCCTTTATTGTGGAGAAAACCTTGGCCGCAGCGTAGGTTTTATGGGAAAATTAAGGTACCCTAAACATGCAATAATAACTATAGTTTTGATAATCGGAGTGCTGCTCAGTTTTATAATATTGATAATTCAATAGTCGGTATTACCGCCCAGCTTATAGAAGCTCCCGAGAAGCTATAAGGTAACCAAAAACTAGTTGATTTTAGGTTGTAATGGCGGGATAATGAAATAGCCTTATAATTGGTTGGCGACTAAACGCCAAAGGAGAGAGCGATGAAGAAAAAAATAATATTATTATTAAGTGCAGTTATTATGGGTTTAATCATAGGGTCTTTCTTGGTAAAAGGGAAGGCAAAGGGGGATGGACCGTTTAAGTCATATTACCCGGATGGACAGCTGCGGGAAGTAGGAGCGATTAAGAGTGGTAAGCTTAATGGGGCATTTAAGTCGTATTATCCAGGTGGCCATCTGAAATTGAAATGGACCTATAGGGATGGCAAGAAAGAGGGCATAGCTAAATTTTATTTTGAGAGTGGTAAACTACAAGCGGTAGTAACTTATAAAGGTGATGTGTCAGAAGGAACATCCAAATTTTATTTTGAAAATGGAAAACTGCAGGCAGAAATGAATTACAAGGATGGTAAGTTGGATGGGGTATCTAAAACATATCGTTCCTCCGGGGAAATCATATATATTGATAATTATGAGAATGGTGAAATGAAAATTCGCAAGCCCTTTAACGAGACAGGCAAGCTGGGTGGTTAAGGAAAATTATTGCAGCATAAAGTCTTTCTATGGATAATCTCTTCATGACTCCATTCTTTTGCGAACAATTTTCTTGATTTAATTTTTTGTCTAAGTTATACTCTTTACTACAATAACAAGCAATCACGGGCCATTAGCTCAGCTGGTAGAGCAGGACACTCTTAATGTCAAGGTCGTAGGTTCGACTCCTACATGGCTCAATTAAATTACAGGGGTATCCCGGATAAACCCTCCTTGTCTTACGCTTATTAATTCCTCTGCCTGCATACAATGAACAAAACAATGAAACTAAAACAATCTAAAAATATGGGATTTAAGGAATTGAAGGATAAGTACCAGTTACTCAGAGATCTGATGGATTTTATCCCGGATGTCATCTACTTTAAAGATAAGAAAGGCAGGTTTATTATGGTCAACCAGGCTCATGCTAGGGGCCTGGGGGTAAAACCTGAAGCGTTGGTAGGGAAAACAGATTTTGATCTTTTTTCAAAAAACCGGGCGAGGAAAATGGTCCAGGATGATGCACGCGTTATGGATACCTGCACACCAATCATTGATAAGGTGGAAAGAGCGACTCGGCCGGACGGCGTAGATAACTATGTTTCTACAACTAAGATTCCGCGTTATGACGATAAAGGAAAGGTTATCGGTTTAATCGGCATTACCAGGGATATTACCCGGCGTATGCAGTTTGAGCGGCTGAGAAAGGATAAATTAAGTATTGAAAAGAAACTGGAGGCGTTGGAGGAGCTCAGTGTGATGAAGTCTGAGTTTATCTCTACTGTTTCTCATGAATTACGCACTCCTTTGGCAGTAATTAAGCAGTTGGTTACCGTAGTTTTTAATGAAGTTGTCGGTCAGATAAACCATAAGCAAAGGGAAGTACTTCAGAAAACACTGGATAACTCTGAACGCTTAAAGAAGATTATTGATGATTTACTGGATGTCTCGCGGATCGAAAGAAATACCCTCAAACTTCACTATTCCCTGGTAGATATAGTTGATCTCATGAAAGACTCGGAAGGCTTTTTCATGAAATTGGCCGAAGAAAAGAATATCTGCCTGAAATACGCTTATCCTAATGAACCGGTCAATGTCTTTATTGATGCTGACAGGATAAGGCAGGTTATTTCTAATCTTATCAGTAATGCTATCAAATTTACCATGGATGGCGGTAAGATCAAGGTAGAGGTAAAAATTTTGGAAGCAAAAGTCAGGATAGGGGTTGTAGACACCGGTGTCGGTATTTCTAAAGCAGACCTGCCTTCAATATTTAACAAATTCACTCAAGTTTCTAAACTTCCGGGAGCAGAAACTAAAGGCGTAGGATTGGGGCTTTCTATATCTAAGAAGCTGGTTGAAAGGCACAAAGGGGAGATTTGGGCTGAATCTAAAGCTGGAGTGGGAAGCAGGTTTTATTTTACCTTACGCCGTTTTTATACTCTTGATATGCTGGGTAAGAGCGTAAGGAATAAAGTGGGCAGGCTAATGAAAAGCGGAGTATCCATGCACTTTGTTAGCTTGTTGATCTTAAATTGCAGCGAATTCAGAAAAAGGATGAAAATCGGTTCGCAATCATTATTTAAAGATTTACATACTATTCTTGATTTGGTGCTTAAGAACGCTAAATATGGAAATGCAGATAAACAAGTAATGTCTGTAATAAACCCCAAGGCAGGCAAATTCAGCATAATTCTTCCCGGGGCCTCCAACAGGCAGGCAGCCAATATTTCCAGCTTGCTTAAATATAAGATTAAGCAGTACTTTGCCAACAATAAAGTCGAAGATGTTTTTATAACTATAGGTTCGCTGTCTTATTCGCAGAAGGTTTTCTCGCAAAATGACGGGCTTTCTCCTTCGCGGTTTTCTATTAAAGAAATATATATAGGTTCAGAGATGCGGCGTTTTAAAAGGATGTCTTTTAAAACAAATATTAAGCTTTTCTTGCCCGCGGAAAAAATTGAGTTATCTGAATCCGTAGATGTATCTGAGGGGGGAATTTGCTTGGTAATTAAGCATCTGTTAAAGACAGATTCACAATTAAAGATAAGCTTTGCTTTCCCGGAAAACAAAGAATTCATTATTGTGGCAAAAGTGCGCCTGGCCTGGATAAGAAAGATTGAACTTCCCCTTGGAGAGATGTCCGATAAATATAAAGTGGGGCTGGAGTTTGTAAATTTAGAGAAGAGGTACAAAAGAGTTATTTGCAGAAGATTGATGAATAAATCTTAAGGAGCTAAAAACTATGCCAAAGAAACGAATATTACTTATAGAAGATGAAGTTGATATGGTGTATGCGCTGACTCTTCATCTGGAGGCAATGAATTGTGAAGTTTTAAGTGCTGGCGACGGGCAAACAGGCTTGGATATGGCGCGTAAAGAAAAGCCGGATTTGATTATACTGGATTTGATGCTTCCCAAAATGGACGGTTATAAGGTTTGCAGAATATTAAAATTTGATGAAAGATACAAGAAGATACCCATTATTATGTTTACTGCCCGCGCCCAGGATCAGGATAAAAAACTGGGCCAGGAGGTAGGTGCGGATGCTTATATCACCAAACCTTTTGATTCCAGGGTGCTTTTGGATAAGATAAGCGCGTTGCTTAAGAAATAATGAGTGTTTCTTTCCAGCTTATAGAACATACCGCTGATATCGGCATCAGGGTCAAATCACTTTCCTTAGGCGGTTTATTCAAGAAAGCAGGCCTTGCTATAGCCGATCTTTCATTAGAGAGACAAAAAACCCGATACCCTGAAAAACACAAGATTGCAATCAAGCAAAAAGCAACTAATCTGGAGGAGCTTTTTGTCAATTGGATAAATGAGCTATTGTCAGTATCCGCAGTAGAATCCCTCGCTTTTGAAAATATTCAAATAAATCAGATCAATAAGAATTTTGTGGATGCAGTTGCCGTAGGAAGCGATATAAGAAATTATAAGATCAACACTGAAATCAAGGCCGCTACCTACCATCAGCTAAAGGTTAAAAAAACCGGGCTCATCTGGCAGGCAGAAGTAATTTTTGATGTGTGAAAAATGACCGGCAATATCCCATTAGAGAAAATTGATGATTATCGCTGGCGCATCCCCCGAAGCTATAAGCCGGGAATGCGCGTGCCCGGTTTAATTTATGCTGATGAGAAGTTATTGAAAGACATCTATCAGGACAAGGCCCTGGAACAGGTGGCTAATGTGGCTTTTTTGCCGGGGATAGTAGATAATTCTCTAGCTATGCCTGATATCCATTGGGGCTATGGTTTTCCTATCGGAGGAGTGGCGGCTACAGATATTGAAGAAGGCGGGGTTATTTCACCCGGAGGAGTAGGGTTTGATATAAATTGCGGGGTAAGATTATTAAAAACTAATTTAGAATATGATGATCTTAAGAATAAGATTAAGGATTTAATTTATCGTTTATTTTCTGATGTTCCTTCCGGAGTCGGCTCGCAAGGTGATATAAGAGTCAGCTCTAAAGAAGAAAGAGAAATCTTATTAAAAGGCGCACGTTGGGCAGTGGAAAAGGGATTTGGAACAGAGGATGATCTTGATTGCACTGAAGAAAATGGAGCTATGCAGGGAGCAGACCCTCAGACAGTATCGGAGCGGGCCCTGCAGCGGGGCAAAACACAGTCTGGCACATTGGGGTCCGGAAATCATTTCTTAGAAGTTCAGGTAATTGACCAGCTTTATGACCGGGAGGCCTGCGATACTATGGGGCTTAATTTGGGCCAGGTGATGGTTGCGATCCACTCCGGCTCCAGGGGCTTAGGTTATCAGATTTGTGAAGATTATTCGCGCGGCATGGTCGCAAGCCTGGGAAAATATAATATAAATGTGCCTGACCGGCAACTTGCTTGTGCTCCGGTTACTTCTAATGAAGGTAAGGCGTATCTATCTGCGATGAAATGCGCGGCAAATTATGCCTGGTGCAACCGGCAGTGTTTGATGCATTTAACCCGTCAGGTATTTGAGAAGATTTTTGGTTCTTCTTGGCAGAAACTGGGAATGTTTTTAATTTATGATGTTGCTCACAACATTGCCAAAATTGAAAAACATAAGGTTGGCGGCAAGGAAAAGAATCTCTGTGTACATCGCAAAGGCGCAACCCGGGCCTTTGGCCCTAACCATCCGGTCCTGCCTGAGAAATACAAGAAAATCGGCCAGCCGGTAATTATTCCTGGGGATATGGGCAGGAATTCGTATCTTTTGGTCGGGACGGAAAAAGCAATGCAGGAGACCTTTGGCAGCGCCTGCCATGGCGCCGGCCGTCTGAAATCACGTACCGCCGCCTTAAGATCCATTAACCCAGATATATTATTGAAAGAATTAGAATCTAAAGGTATAATAGTAAAAGCCTCAGGACGTAATACGCTGGTAGAGGAGGCGCCTTCGGTTTATAAAGATGTAAATGACGTGGTGGATGTAGTACATAATGCGGGGATTTCCAAACGCGTCTGCAGAATGCGCCCGCTAGGAGTAGTTAAAGGTTAAAAAATGCTAGATATAAAATTCATTCGGGAAAATCAAGATTTAGTAAAGCAGGCAATGAAAGACCGGGCTTTAACGGTAGATATTGATAGCCTTGTTAAGATTGACGATAATCGTCGTAAAGCTTTAAGCGAGTTTGAGGAATTAGCAGCTAAGCGCAATAAAGCCAATGATGAAATCAGCGTGTTGTTAAAAGAAAAAAAAGACGCGAAGAGCAAAATATTCTCAATGAAGGATATCTCAAAGCGTATTGGAGAGCTTGAGCCGCAAATAAAAAAGCAGGAAGTAGAATTAAATAAGCTGCTTCTAAGCATTCCCAATGTTCCGCATGCCTCTTTGCCGGTAGGAGATGCTTCCTGTAATAAGGTTGTGCGTAGCTGGGGGGAGCCGAGGAAGTTTGATTTTAAGCCGCTTAGCCATATTGAGCTTTGCCAGGACTTAGATATCGTAGACTTTAACCGGGCTACTAAAATTACCGGTTCGAATTTTATCCTTTTCAAGGGTTGGGGGGCAAAACTTGAGCGCGCTTTAATTAATTTTATGCTTGATTTGCATACCAGCAAACATGGTTATACTGAAATATTCCCGCCGTTTCTGGTTAATCGCGCCTCTATGCTTGGCACTGGCCAGCTTCCCAAGTTGGAAGAAGATATGTATAAGCTTAAAGATGATGATCTTTTTCTTATTCCTACCGCAGAAGTACCGGTTACCAATATTTTCCGTGATGAAATTATAGATGAAGATAAACTGCCTATTTATTATACTGCCTATACAGCTTGTTTTAGGAGAGAGGCAGGCTCGTATGGTAAAGATACCAAAGGTTTGATCCGCGTGCATGAATTTGATAAGGTAGAGATGGTTAAATTTGTTAAGCCTGAAGACTCTTATGATGAGCTGGAAAAACTGGTAGTTAATGCAGAAGAGGTGTTGCAGCTTTTAGAGCTGCCTTATCGGCTGCTATTGCTTTCTACGCAAGATATAAGTTTTTCTGCCAGCAAATGCTATGACCTTGAGGCTTATACTGCAGGTGTAGATAAATGGCTTGAAGTATCCAGCTGTAGCAACTTTGAAAGTTTCCAGGCCCGTCGGGCAAATATAAGGATGCGCCGCAAAGAAAGTAAAAAGATAGATTTTGTGCATACTTTGAACGGTTCAGGTATTGCTTTAGCGCGCACGGTGGTAGCGATTTTAGAGAATTACCAACAGGAGGACGGCTCGGTTTTAATCCCTAAAGCCCTGCAGCCGTATTTAAATGGCCAAGAAAGAATTACCCGATAAGAAATTACTCAAAGATAGCCCTTTATCAAGGGAACCTGCCGGTATCTCCGGAGATTTCTCCAGCAAGATATCTGGTCTATCCAGCAAGGCCTTTGGAATAATCAAATTTATTTTAGGTTTAGTTCTTTTGCCGTTTGTTTTCTCGACTGCAGTATCTTTTTTAAATGAGTTTGGCCTGGTGAACAGGAATTTACAGACAATATTCTGGAGCGGGGCAATTAGTTTTTTGGTGATCTATCTATTTATTTGGGAACCGGCGTTAATTTACAATAAAGGCCACAAGCTGCTGGAGATTATGTTTAGTTTCTTTAAGCCCATGGTTAATGTAGCGCCTTTTCTTCTGCCTATATACGTGATCTTAGCATTTATTATTTACGGGTTGTTGTCGCTGGCAATCAAATCCAGCTGGTTGATTGAATATACGCTTTTTTTGGTTGGTTTTGCCGCTGTTTTACACCTGGTGTTTTCAGCTAAAACCATCCGTACTAAGAAGGGTGATTTTTTAAAGGGAAATTACATATTTGGATTTTCCTTTATTTTTATCCTGAACCTTGCTTTGCTTGCCATGGGCTTTAGCCTGATTTTTAAGGAGTTCTCATTTGTTAATTTCTGCAATATTTCTTTTGGTATAGCCAGTAAAATATTTTACGCTGTTTTTAAACAGCTTTTTATATTTGGTTGAGAATAGGCCATAATCAGGAGAGCTGGAGAGGTCGCATAGCTGGTTGATTGCACCGGTCTTGAAAACCGGAAGGGGACTTGTTCCCCTCGCGAGTTCGAATCTCGCCCTCTCCGTTTATTTTTTAATATGATAGGTGCTATGGCAGAGCGGATTAGAAATAGAAGGGCAAAGTTTCCGGAAGGCAAACAAAGATTGTTTATCTCAAGCGTTAATAAAAAATTAGGCGTGAGCCGGGATAAGCTATCTGAAATTTTCAATATAAACAGGCGTACATTAAGCGATTGGTGCAGAGAGAAATCCTCTATGAATTATAAGGTTCTTTTAGATTTGCAAACAAATTATAATATATCAATTCCAAAAGAAATCAAGATTTTACCGCAATTTTGGTACGTTAATAGAGCGGCTAAACTTGGAGCATTGATGCGGAATAAGCTTTATGGAAACTTTGGTACCCCCGAAGGTAGGCGAAAGGGTGGGCTTACTACGATAAGAAAGTTTATGCATAGGCCTAAGTTAGCTAAGAAATTGGGGCTAAGAGTTATTAAAGATATAAAACGTCCTAAAAGTGGCTTGCAATTGTCTGAATTTGTAGGTATAGTATTGGGCGATGGAGGCTTGACAGATTATCAGCTAAGAATTACTTTTAATAGAGACACAGACGCTGAGTATGCGGATTTTGTGAAAGAGTTGATAAAAAAACTTTTTAAACTAGCGCCAAGAATAATTCACAAAAAGTCGGATAAGGGAAGTGATATTGCGGTTTATAGTAAGAACTTAGTGGAGTTTTTAGAGAGTCGCGGCTTAAAAAGAGGGAATAAAGTTAGAAATAAAGTAGATATTCCCCGCTGGATAAAGAAAAACAAAAGATTCCAATTGTCTTGTTTGCGCGGCCTGATGGATACTGATGGTTCTTGTTATGCCTATTCGCATAACGTCAATAAGAAGAGATATCGTAATGTTGCGCTTTGTTTTACCAATGCTTCGGAAGCTTTATTAAAAAGTGTTTACCATATCTTTGATAGTGGTGGATATTATCCTCGTATGACCGGCAGGCGGGTTTATGTATACGGAGAAAACGAGATTAATAAATATTTTCAAAAAGTAGGCTCGCATAATTATAAGTATTTGGAAAATTATAGAAGATTCAGATCTTTGAAAGGTAAAGAAACCTAATTTTTGGAGGCGTCGCATAGCTGGTTGAGTGCACCGGTTTCGAAAACCGGAATGGTCGTAAGGCCATCGGAGGTTCGAACCCTCCCGCCTCCGCCATAAACATTTTGGTGTGGAACAAATCCTCCCGTTTCCGATGGAATCTTTTTATGGTGCTACAGGAGGGGCTGTTCCTGATTTTTTGAATTATTTGAGGAAGTAGGTAATATTTGGCTTGCTTGAACATTAAGCAAAAATCCTGTTGTTTGCTCGCACTTTTCTTCCTATCCTTCATTTTTTCTCCCCTATTCGCCCAGGACTTTTCACCCGCGCAAGTAAGAGACATTTCAGACCGCGCCTACGAACCGGCAGTGATTGAGCTCTTGGATCAGGCTAAAGAGTCTATTACTATTTCCATGTATAACATCAGCTTGGGCGTAAAGGAAAGGAATCCGGTAACCTTTCTTCTCCAGGATTTAATGGAAGCCCGCCAACGCGATGTCGCGGTTACATTTTACCTGAACACCAACTTCAGGGAAATTGATAAAGAGCCCCATCAGCTTATCAGGAGCCCATTCTTTAAGAAATTAGCGGATGCCGGATGCATTTTTCATCTCTTGCCTTCGCGCCTGCGCCTTCACGATAAACTTATCATAGTGGATAGCCGTTTCGTGGTTGAGGGAAGCACAAATTGGTCCATCTCTGCCTTAAAGAGCAATCGCGAATCCGCCACACTGATAGATTCCCCTGGACTTGCCGGAATAAAGTTATCGCGGCTTAAAGCTCTGCCATTAACCACCAAGCCAAAAGAAAAAGAGCCCCGCAGGGCATTATATCTGGAAACCCTGCCCGACAGCATAGTTATCCCCGTGATTCTTCTCCTTGACGAGCGTTATTTTCCCAAAATGTTTACCAGCCAGGATTCCCGCAGTATGGATCTTTATCTACTGCTTCTATCCCATAGCCAGGTTGAGGGAAAATCAGGTTTCTTCGTTGAGTTGGAGAGTATGGCCCTTAGCCTGAATATGCCTGTTTCCTGGTTTGATTTTGGGCTTAGGCGCCAGGTAATCAGGAGCCTTAAAAAATTAGAGGATAATTACGGCTTGCTGCGCGTTAAATTTTTCCATAGTAAGGATGCCTGGGTTGAGCTTGTAAATTTTCCTCAAGAGCCCTTTAGCGCAAATTCTAAACTTATCACTAACCAAAAAATATCTTATCGCCTGAAATTCCTGCTTATGATAAAATCCCTGCTTGAATCGCAGGGAGAAGATTTGCATTCCATATCCAAACAGGAGATTGCCAGGCGTTTCCATATCCATCCTTGGACTGTAGGCGAAGCCTTCAAAGAGCTAAAACAATACGAAAAAGGCAGTTAAATGTAATTCCATTATCTTTTTAGTTAATTTTTGATATAATGGGATTCGCTGTAATAGCCGCAATTATTCTACTAAATTTTGGAGAGGTGGCAGAGTGGTCGAATGCGCACGCCTGGAGAGCGTGTGACCCGCAAGGGTTCCAGGGTTCGAATCCCTGCCTCTCCGCCAACAAGGATAGGGCGCTGCTTCAAACAGGGGACGGAAGGTGCCTTCCGTCGAAAAATTGAGGCGGCGCTCTTTTAAAATAAAGTTCGAACCAATCTTTTCCAGAAATTCTTTCTGGGATTCTAAATTTCCCTCTTCAATCGCGCAACGGGCTCTATTTAAAGAAGTTACAAGTTCTTTGGCCGGTTCGAACCAATTATTTGCCCCAGCAGCAAAATCCTGCATAGATTCCTGCAATTCCTTCTTATCGTTAATAAAAGCTTCCTTCTTAGCCTGATATTCTTCAAGCGTCAGAGTGCCTTCAAGGTAAACATCAATAAGCTTATTAATCTTAGTTTCAATCGTCTTAACCTTAACTTCAAGATTTTGCTGCTGGGGCAACGATGATTGGACACCGCTATTTCTGTCTTTTTCTAACTCTTCTAAAATCTTCTTTGTCCAATCATCGCACAAAGAAACTTTTTGAATGAAGGATTTGATCTGCGCGGCAAGCGCTTCTTCACGCACATACTTCTGATTGCAATTTGTAAGGCGCTTGGTGCAGCGGTAATAAGTATGTCCTTTTTGGATTTCAGCGGTTATTGACCTTCCGCATTCACCGCAACGCATTAGCCCCCTGAAAACAAATTTAAATTCTTCTTTCTTGGGCTTGCCGCGCCTAAGCATTACTTCCTGACACTTATCAAAAAGTTTCTTTGTGATAATTGGTTCGTGTGTACCTTCATACATCTCGCCTTTATAGCGAAATACGCCGTAGTAGAGAGGATTTTGCAGCATAAACTGGTAGTCGCTAACAGATAAAGGCTTATCTTTTCTGCCGGTCATACCAAGGGTGTTTATCTTACGGCGTATTTCGCTAAGAGGATAAGAGCCCGTTGCGTAGATTTCAAAAGCTTTCCTGATGAAAGGAGCTTTGCCCTCATCCAAGATAATCGCGCGGGTCTTGCGGTCGTTAAGGTATCCAACAGGCGCCCATTGAGGCCAGATACCTTTGCTTAACTTGAGGCGGATGCCACGCCTGATATTCTCTGAAAGGGCATCTATATAATACTTACTCTGCCCGAAAGCGATAGAGAGCATAAACTTACCTTGGGCGTTATTATCAAGGCGGTAGGTAGGAAACTTCAAGTCTTTAATTAAGCCACGATCCAAAAGGTAGATGATGCGCCCGCCGTCTATGGAATTGCGCGCCAATCTATCCGGGTGCCAAGCCATTATTCCTTCGGCTTCACCTTTTTCGATAGCTTTAATCATATCGTTAAAAAGCAACCGCCCGGGCTCTTTGGCAGTTTTCGCTTCAACTAATTCCTTATAAACAAAAAGATTCTCCCGCTTGGCAAAGGCGCGCAATTCCACAAGCTGGGCCTCAATGGATAATATTTGTCTGTCATCATCATCGGTGGACTTTCGGGCATAGATAAAGTAACGCATAGGGCAAAGCTCCTTTCTCCCAAATAGGGAAGAGGGAAATTTAGAATCCGTGCTTTTTATTTTGGGCCTCCATTACCCAAAATAAAAAGTACAAAAAGATTGGTGAAGAACTTTATTTTAAAAGAGCGCCGCCTCAATTTTTCGACGGAAGGCACCTTCCGTCCCCTGTTTGAAGCAGCGCCCTATCCTTGTTGGCGGTGGTTCTTTGATACTGTTCGAACGATCTTTGTTTAATCCACCGCGCCTGTCGGCGCTCCCACATCTCCCGTGCACCGTTCCCCCTCGCTGGGGCTCGGGGTCACTTGGCGGCCGCCTGGGCCGGCGGCCTTCTTGCTAATGCAATGCGTGTGCGGCGCAGCTGGATGCTGCAGCCGGGTGGGGGCGGCTGCAGCATCCAGCGTCCTCACCGAGCAATTATTATAAGTAAAAACCAAAGTTTATAAGGGTTCGGCCGCTATGCCGCTATTACTTCCTAAAACCTACACAAACGCGGCAATGCCGCGCCTCTTGCGTTCAACACTTTAAAGCAGACTGGCAAAATTTTGGTGCGGGCAAAATTTTGCCTGACCTATCCTTTTAGGCCAAAGCATAGAAGAGAAAGAACATCTACTTGAGCATTTCAATTATAAAGAATATAACAAATAAAATTAAAGATATGATGATCCCAGCTGCAATTTTCTCTTCATAGAATTTAAAATACCTCTCCATATTATTCTCTCCAAAGAATGGAAATTGGTTTGAAAAGCGCGTTTTTTAGTGGTAGAATACGCCTATTGGTATCCTTAAATTAGCTATCATTATGTTAATACTATTATAATATATAGTCAAGAGAAAACATGCTAGCAAAAAGAGTAAAAGAGTTTCGAAAAAAGAAGGGTTGGACTCAACAGAAATTAGCTGAGAAAACAGGCCTCTCTTTTAATACGATTACTAAGATTGAGCAAGGGATTGGAGATTCTCCTACTTTGAAAACTTTGATTAAGTTAGCGGATGCTTTAGGTATCGGTTTAGACGAATTGGCCGGTCGTTCTTAAAGTATAAAAAATAATAGAAACGGTCATATTGCTCGTTACTGGAAACAATAAGGAAGATTGAAAGGTAGAAGTATGCCGAGAGGAAAAGCAAAACAGAGCAAAGACATAAAAGTTGAGACATATACGCATAAAGGCAAGAAGCGCAGGAATAATCCCCACGTTGGCCTTGTCTCAAGCGCAACGGATAAATTAAACGGTCGGACGAAATATAAACACGATCCGTATATAGATCCTTATCTTAGCTGGGCTGGCAAGGCCGAGGGCATGAGTCTTGAAGTTCAGAATGTTAGTCTCCATATCCATGAGCGCATTGACTCCAAGCGCATCGTCAAAGCTTTTTTAAATAAAAAAGAACAGAAACAATTTCAGCTCGATTTGTTTGAACAGCCGGACAATGACCCTCCGTTAAACAAGGCCATTGACTTCTATAAACACGAGCAAGATTGGGCAAACCGACTAATCGCCGGTGATTCACTTTTGGTTATGAATTCTCTCCTCAAGAAAGAAGGAATGGCTGGCAAGGTCCAAATGGTCTACATCGACCCGCCGTATGGAATTAAATACAATTCCAATTTTCAGCCGTTTGTTGATGACACATCAATGAAGCAAGGCGATAAGGATGGTGATTTAGTTGTTGAGCCTGAAATGATTCAGGCATTTAGAGACACATGGGAATTGGGTGTGCATTCATACTTAAACTATCTTCGAGATCGGATTCTATTGGCAAAAGATCTCCTCAGTAAATCTGGGAGTATTTTTGTTCAAATATCGGAGGAAAATGTTCACAGTGTAAGAGCTATCCTCGATGAATTATTTGGAGTCGAAAACTTTGTCAGCCAAATTAATATTAAACGCGCATCGATGATGTTCGCAAAAAAGCTATTAAATAATGCGGTTTATTACGTGATATGGTACGCAAAAAATAAAGAAGAAGTTAGATATCACCAATTATTTACCGACAAAGATGAGCAATGGTTTGCGGATTCTGCAGGCGCACATCTTAGGGCGGAAAATCCTGTGAATGGAGAAACCATCTTAGTTCCTGCAGATATGCGAAAGAATATGAAGGAGTTTAAGATAAAATACCCCGATTGGAAGTTATACAGATTGCTAGGGGTTAATGCTCAAGGTACAGAAAAAAGAGAGCCATTTGAATTTGATGGAAAAAGTTTTATCCCGCCAAGTGGTACTCAATGGAAATATTCATATGATGGCTTAAATATTCTAAAACAGAAAAACCGTCTTGAAATTGAGAAGAATAGTTTAGCATGCAAAGTTTATCTCTCAGATTATCCTGTAGAGTCTATAAATAGTTTGTGGGATGGAATTGGTGCGGCTGGGGATAAAATTTATGTGGTTCAAACATCTGACGAAATAGTTAAAAGATGTCTTTTGATGACTACCGATCCCGGTGACCTTGTTTTTGATCCTACCTGCGGTTCTGGAACAACAGCCTATGTTGCCGAGCAATGGGGACGACGCTGGATCACCTGTGATACTTCACGTGTTGCCGTTACTCTTGCCAAACAAAGATTAATGACTTCGAAATATGATTATTACCAGTTAGCACATCCTACCGAGGGCATAAAGAGCGGATTTAAGTATAAAACCGTTCCTCATGTCACGCTTGGTTCAATCGCAAATAATGAGCTACCCTCGCAAGAAACTCTCTATGATTCACCGCCTGTTGAGAAAGGCAAAGTACGAGTTACGGGACCATTTACTGTTGAAGCAGTGCCATCGCTTCGTGTGAAGCCATTTGACGGTAACGAGCCAAAGGTTGAAGCCACAAGCGAACAATTAGCACGCATGGGTGAAACCGGCAAGCAGGTTGAATGGCGTGATGAATTAAAAACTACCGGGATTCGTGCGACTGGCGGCAAAGTCATACAATTCTCTCGCCTTGAGCCGATGGTTGCTACGAGATTCTTGCATGCCGAGGGCGAGATCCTTGACGCTGGCGGTGAAAATAAACGAGCATATATCAGCTTTGGTTCAGATTTTGGCCCACTCGAGCAGAGGCAAGTTGAAGAAGCTATAAAAGAAGCGCGTTCTCTAAAAAATAAACCGCACTTTGTAATATTTGCCGCATTTCATTTTGACCCTGAAGCGGCCAAAGACATTGATCAGATAAACTGGCCGGGGGTAAAGATTCTTAAGGCACAGATGAGTGTTGATCTCTTGACTAAAGATCTACGCAAGAACCGGTCTTCTAGCCACAGCTATTGGCTTATCGGTCAGCCGGATGTGGAAGTCACCAAGCATAAAGATGGAAACTACAAGGTAAGAGTAAATGGTTTTGATTATTACAATCCGCTTACTGGCGAAATTGAATCTAAAGGCACTAAGCACATTGCCATGTGGTTTTTAGATACCGACTATGACGAGAGGAGCCTTTATCCCGATCAGGTCTTTTTCCCTGAGAGCGATTCAAAGCGCGACTGGTCAAAATTGGCCAAGGCATTGAATGGCGAGGTTAATGAAGACCTTCTGGATAAATTCTCAGGCGTTGAATCTCTGCCATTCGCTGGTGGTGAAAATAAAAAGATCGCGGTTAAGATTATCGATAACCGCGGGATTGAAGCCTTTGTAATTAAAAAACTGGATTAACTATGAGCCAAAAAGGTATTGATCGGTTAATTATAAGCAGTCCCTATGAAGAGCCCAAAGAGCATTGGCTGTATATTCGGGAAACACAGGAGTTTGTGCTTCAGCCCGGGCGTAGGCAATCTGGATATTGGCGTGCAACCGCAAAGACAGCGCAGAACTTTGATGACCCGGGCGAATTTGTTTCGATAGAGTTGGTTAATAAAATTCGGCCAAGGGTCAAACAATGGAAAGAAAGCGGATATCCGAATGTAACTGGTGTTACGCAAAAACTGCTTCGTTTCTGGAATGACAGCGCCCAACGTAATCAACCTTTCTTTTGGTGCCAGTTAGAAGCGGTTGAGACGGCCATATGGTTGGCTGAGGCAAGCTCTGCCGAGAAACAAGGTATTGAGATTCCCAATGATGGGAGTGCGTGGGAGCGGCAATGCTTAAAGCTCGCCACAGGAACAGGAAAAACAGTTGTCATGGCCATGCTTATCGCGTGGCAGGCTTTGAATAAGATTGCAAACCCAAAAGATCAGAGATTTTCAAAGAACGTCCTTGTCATAGCGCCGGGTTTGACCGTTCGTGATAGATTACAGGTTCTTTTGCCAGAGAATAGCGAGAATTTTTATCAGCTCTTCTCTCTTATGGATTCAACCATGTGGCAAGAATTACTGCAAGCCAAGATCGTTGTGACCAATTGGCATACTCTGGCACCGATCAATGAGAATTACGGCCCAAAGGTTGTGAAGAAAGGCCCGGAAAGCGAAGAGGCTTTTTTCCGTAGGGTCATGCCTGACTTTGGAAACGCAGGCAATATTTTGATAATCAACGATGAGGCCCATCATTGTCATCGTCCATCGGCAGATGAAGACGAAGATGAGAAAGAAAAGGCCACGATTTGGGTGAGCGGTATTGACCGTATTCATACATCTCGGGGCGTTTTGAGGGCTTATGATTTATCTGCTACGCCGTTTAAGCCAACGGGAAAAATTAATCAAGGCGAACAGCTTTTCACTTGGATCGTAAGCGATTTTGGGTTGAACGATGCTATTGAAAGTGGATTAGTAAAAACCCCTAAGGTCGCGGTGCGTGATGATTCCAATCTTGGCCCGGATTTAAAGTCAAAACTCTTTCATATCTACCCGGAAGTGCGGGAAGATCTCAATCGTAGAGCTGAACCGCACGAGGGCTTGCCTGATTTAGTGAGAAATGCTGTTAATATTTTGGGTGGCGATTGGTTGAAAGAAAAAGAAAGCTGGGCGAATCAAGAGCAACCTCGAGAAACTCCGCCGGTAATGATTATGATTTGTAATCGCACTGAAACAGCGGCGCGGCTGGAATATTCAATGGTGAACGGCTACTTTGCGGTTGATGAACTCGGCGAGAAGGACGCGCTGATTCGTATAGACCAAGACGCGCTGGATAAGATTGAATCCGATGAGGCAGAGCGCATTAATGCTGATAAGTCTGGTAAGGAATTAGTTGAATCTCAGCGTGAGAAATTTAATACGGTAGGAAAAAAAGGAAAAGCCGGTGAACAGATTCAGTGCGTAATCGGCGTTAACATGCTCTCCGAAGGTTGGGACGCCCGGACAGTGACGCATATACTCGGGCTCCGTGCGTTTACGAGTCAGCTTTTGTGTGAACAGGTTATCGGACGAGGCTTGCGCCGAATTTCATATGACGTGAATCCCGAGACGGGCTTGTATGAATCTGAATATGTCACAGTTTTTGGCGTACCTTTTACTTTCCTTCCGGCTGAACAACAAGAGGGGCCTCCTCGTGTAGAAAAGCCTAAGATAAAAATTGAGCCAGTTCAAGACCGCAAAGCACAAGAGATTGGTTGGCCGCATGTGTTGCGGGTTGAGTATAAACTTAATTATTTTCTTGATTTAGACTGGGAAAAACTTGCGAAGTTAGTGTTATCCGCCGAAGATGCCCCTACTATTGTTGAGGTTGCTCCGGTAATTGATGGTCATCACAAGTTTGACCAAATTAGTGAGCTTAACTTAGATCGTCTCGCTGAACAAAACCGTCTCCAGAAGATAAAGCTTCAAGCCGCAGTCAGGCTTCATGAACAGTTTGGTAAAAACTGGGAAGGCGATCCCGGAAGCCATATCGGCCAATTGATGCAATTGTTTGATGATTTCTTGGTGTCCGACAAGTTGGATATTAGAGTTCCTATTTTTGAAGGCACTGAAAAACTTCGCAGTATTGTGATCGCTCTTAACTCTCAGAAAATAATTAATCATATTGGACATTTTATACGTAGCTCTAGCACGGAAGCTCCTACTCTTGTGCTTGATCCTGTTCGACCGAAGCGAAGCACAGCGACTGCGATGACGTGGTATACTAGTAAGCCCGCTCAGCCGGTAAAAAAGAGTCAAATTAGTCATATCGTCATTGATAGTGGTTGGGAAAAGGTAGGGCTTGAATTTGAGCGCGATAGAATACCGGGATTGATTTCATGGACAAAGAACGATCATCTGGGGTTTGAGATCTATTATCTGTGGCAGGGGCAGACAAAAACATATTATCCAGACTTTATCATTAAATTTGAAGGCAATCGTTACATGATATTGGAAATCAAAGGACAGACCACAGATCAGGATAAAGCCAAGTGGCAGGCCGCTAAGGAATGGATTTTAGCAGTAAACGCAAGTGGAGATTTTGGAACATGGGAATTTAAGGTGTTAGATGATCCCCGCAATTTGTTTGAGATAGTGAGATAATCAAAAAATGAAAAAATGGGATCGTTTCTATTTCTCTTCAGAAAAATGATAAGGCAGCGATAAATAGAAATGGTTCTTTCTTTGTGAAATGCCCGCATTGCGGGGCCGATGTGCCTTGCAGTTTGTTTTTCGATGACGAAGTTGAATGTCCAAAATGTGGGTAAAAATTTAGAAAAGAAGATTGATTTGGCTACGATAATTAAAGGATGTTCCTGTGAAAAAGATTGATCTACATGTCCATACAGTTCCGGGCATCAGTGATAGCGAGTTTGTATTCTGTCTTGATGTGTTCAAGAGGTATGTTTCAGAGGCACGGCTGGATGCTGTAGCTGTGACCAACCACAATATATTCGATGCGGCGCAGTTTAGGACGATTAAGGAAACCCTGGATATAACGGTCTTCCCCGGCATAGAGGTCGATCTGGAGAGAGGGCATCTTTTGATAATCAGCGACGGATCGAACTTGGAAGACTTTGAATCTCGGGCAAATTTAATATCTCAGAAGATTACCAAAATCGGCGATACTATATCGGTTGAAGAGATGGAAAAGATATTTGGTGATCTCCGAAGTTACTTGATAATACCGCACTATGATAAAGAGCCATCAATAACTGGTCAAACGATGGAGAGAATCAAGCCATATATTTCCGCAGGGGAGGTTGATAGCACAAAAAAGTTCATTCGAGCCATAAAAGACAATGCGAAATTAACCCCTGTATTGTTTAGTGATGTAAGAATTACAAATGATCTTGCGGATCTGCCAACAAGGCAAACTTTTATTGATTGCGGAGATTTGACGATTGACGCGATTAAGTCATGTCTGCGAGACAAGGCAAAAGTTACTTTGTCCGAGAAGGATGGCAACAAACTATGGCAAATATTTCAAGACGGGCAGAAACTATCGACAGGACTAAATATCCTGCTTGGTGAGCGTTCGACAGGGAAGACCTATATGCTTAACAAGATAAGCAACGTTCTTGGGAACGTAAAGTATATAGAACAATTTTCGTTAGTTCAACAAGATGAAGACGCATATGAACGCGAATTTAAGAATGATGTTCAGAGAACGCGTAGCAATTTTGTTGATCAATATTTGTCCGGATTGAAAAATGTCCTTGATAGTATTATTGGTATAGATTTGGTTGCCAATGATCGGCAGGTTGAACAATATCTTGCTACTCTTCTGAAGTCAGCCGAAGATGCAGACCGGCGAGATACCTTTTCTAGGACTGCACTCTTTGATGAAGTGGAATTCACTATAGGCCAGACTCAGATCCTCAGTGAATTAATCGAGTCCGTTCGCCAAGTAATAGAAAACATTGAGTATAAAGAAATAATTGAGAAACACTTGGATCCAAAATTACTTAAAAGGCTTGCCTGTGAATTGATCGAACTGCTTTGGGATAAGGTGCTTGAAGATAATAAGAAGAAACTTGTGAATGGATTGGTGAAGGATGTCAAGCAACACCTTAAGCTACGCACGTCAGCAGTTCAGGTGGAAGACGTAGACTTGTATAGAGTTAGCATGGACAGAAAACGGGTTGAGAGATTCTCAGAGATAGTGAATTTTCTTAAGAGAGAGGCCGTCGTATCCGATGAAAGTATTCAAGGGTTTCGAGTAGAAGCTAAAAAAGAACCATTTACTGGGGCCGGTCAGATAAAGGAAGTCAGCCACGTAAAGACTGCGTTTAGTGATGCTTTTAGAGAATATGAGAACCCATACAGATATCTACGGGCGTTGCTTTCCAATGAGAGCCTAACGCGGGCGGAACTATACAAGCTCTTTGTGAAAATTGGCTACAGAATATTAAATAAAGATGGGTTTGAGGTCTCTGGTGGAGAAAGATCTGAATTCAGACTTTTACAGGAGATAATGGATGCGCAGAACTACGATGCCCTGTTAATTGATGAGCCTGAGTCTTCTTTTGACAACCTTTTTCTAAAGAGCGATGTAAATCAAATGTTAAGGAAAATCTCAGAATCGATGCCAGTGGTTGTGGTTACCCACAACAGTACAGTTGGTGCCTCCGTTGGTGCTGATTATCTGCTGTATGCGAGCAAGGATCAAGAAGGCGGCAAGGTAGTTTATAGGATTTATTCTGGATACCCCACAGATAAGAAGCTGTTTTCTGTAGACGGGAAATCGATAAGTAGCCACGAAATTGTAATGGACTCACTTGAGGCTGGCATAGATGCATATGACAGCAGGAGGAAAGGGTATGAAGCTATTAAGCATTGAGAACAACATGGGACTTTATCTTGATGAATCGGGTCAATACAGCCCGGTAGACAAAATTACGAAAGAAGATCTCCTAAGGCTTGTGAATTTAACATTACAAGAGGATGTTGAGTTCGACGTATATGACGATAACGCAATAAAAAACCAAGCACATCAGATAGTGTACAAGAGCGTATTTGAAAAACTGTGCGGTCTTAAAGATCGAAAGAAGGAATTTGTAGATGAGTCAGAGAGATTGTATCTGAAGGAATACGAGAAGTATCGGGAAGATGCATTAAAAAAGAGGGTCTAAAACGTAGTGAGGCTTTTAATGGTTTGCTTGCGGGATTCTAGAGAATCTAAGAAAAAAATTGGACCGTTTCTATTTTTCTCTTAATTTAAGGCATAATTATTTTTTTGAACTATGTTTTTATAAGTACAGATTATTGTTGGAATAAAGGAAATAGAATAGCAATAGGTAAATAAGATAAAATGGAGGTCGTCATTGACTAATATTCTACTAATCTTGACTATTATTTTATTGTTCATCGTAGTGGCTATTCTGCTAATGCTCTTAAAAAAATCATCCCAAACTGATGCTTCTGTGCTTACTTCTCGGCTTGATGTTTTCGAAAAAACACAGGAACGTACCGAGCGTGCTGTCAGAGAGGAAGTAGCCCAAAGTAGAAACGAAATGAGTAAAGCGGCGAGAGAGCAGCGACAGGAACTCATTGATGCATTAAAAACTTTCGGTGATTCCGTGATAAAGCAAATGATGGATGTTGCTAGTATGCAAAAAGGTCAACTTGATGTTTTCTCTAATCAGCTTGCTACTTTCGCAAAGGCTAGCGGTGAACGGCTAGATGCTGTCCGCGCTGAGTCTGCCACCGGAGCAAAACAGCTTCGGGAAGAAGTTGTAGCGACTCTTAGCGGTATTTCTGAGACGATAACTAAAACGATGAGTGGGTTGGCTTCTGTACAAAAGGCACAGCTTGAGGCATTCGCCAATCAGCTTGCTACTTTCGCCCAATCTAGCGGAGAAAGACTCGATGGCGTTCGACTTGAAACTGCTACCGGAGGTAAGCAACTCCGGGAAGAAGTTGTTATGACATTGAAAAGTATTTCAGAAACAATGGCTAAGACAATGAAAGATTTAGCTGTTGCCGAAAAAATTCAGATTGAAGATATGTCATCTGCGATTGGAAAACTTTCGGATTCAAATGAGAAGAAACTTGAGGCTATCAGAGTTACGGTGGAAGGTAGACTCCAAAGTATGCAAATTGATAACGCCAAACAGCTTGACCAAATGCGACAGACAGTAGATGAGAAACTTCAGAGTACGTTAGAAAAGCGTCTGGGTGAATCTTTTAAGCAAGTTAGTGAACGTCTAGAGCAGGTGCATAAAGGACTTGGGGAAATGCAAACACTTGCTACGGGTGTTGGTGATCTCAAAAAAGTACTTACAAATGTTAAAACACGCGGGACGTGGGGTGAAGTGCAGCTTGGGACGCTGTTAGAGCAGGTGCTCAATCCTGATCAGTTCGGTATCAACGTGGCTACGAAGGAAGGTGGCGAGCGTGTTGAGTTTGCGATCAAGTTACCGGGGAAAGGCATCGATAAGGATGATGTTGTATGGCTTCCGATTGATGCTAAGTTTCCTGTTGAAGACTATCAACGTCTGATTGAAGCTCAAGAAAAAGCAGATATCGAAGGCGTTGAAGCGGCAAGTAAACAATTAGAGAATCGTGTTAAGCTTTGTGCATCTGATATCTCTGAAAAATATTTAAATCCTCCAAAGACTACGGATTTCGGTATTCTGTTCCTTCCTATAGAGGGTCTTTTTGCCGAAGTAATTCGTAGGACGGGCTTGACCGAGGTTATCCAACGGAAGTTCCGTGTGATTATTGCTGGACCGACTACTCTATGGTCTATTTTGAACAGCCTTCAGATGGGTTTTCGAACACTTGCCATCCAGAAGCGTTCTAGTGAGGTTTGGAATCTCCTTGCCGCAGTCAAAACTGAGTGGATGAAATATGGTGATGTTTTGGACGCAGTGCAGAATAAATTACATCAAGCATCAGACACAATTGAGCAGGCTAAAGTGAGGTCAAGAGGCATCGGGAGAAAACTCAAGGACGTACAGGAGCTTCCCGCAGGTGAAGCTACCGCCTTGCTGCCTATTGATGCTTCGGAAGATGAAGGAACAGCTCGACCAATAGTTTGAGTTTTAGAAAAAAACAAAAAAACAAGACGCTTTTGATAACCGTTAAAGTTACTTAATTTAAGACATAATTATTTTGGTACGTTTCGGGATTTTAGATAAATAGAAATGGGCCATAGTCTTTTGTTTTTCGAAAAGAAATAGAAACGGTTCCTAGTTTTTTAATAAAGTAGGGGAGACTAATAAAGAATGAGCTATAATTTTGAACTTCTTAACAATTTTTTATTAAATTCTAAGCCTAGAATTGATTTATTTTGGCATACAGTTTTTGGCCAGACAAATAAAGAAATATTATACTTATCTATCTTCTTCTTGCCACTTTCATTATTTTTTATGGGGATTGGAATTATAGCTGATAAATTGCACAAACACCTCCCTTTATGTTTTATTGGTCTTGACAAGTTTTCTTATTCTTTACCAAATATTTTTTCAATAATCCTAAATGTTTCTCTTTGGATTTCCTATTTTTTGTTATCAATAGCAATAATTATTTCTTTTTATAAGCCACTTGCGCAAAAAATGGATAAACTTAAGCAAGAGAATAGTCGGGAATTAGCAAATAAATTTTCTCCAAGCGAGACTGTATTATTTTCATCTCTTAGAGTATCGGAAGAATTAAATAAATATGCTAAGGCTAAAATGCCGTCTGATTTTGGATTAGGGGGAGATTTAGATTGGATTGAAGGGATTCCTTATAAAGTTTTAACTGGTAAGCGTCCCACGGGTTCTTATAGCGGTCCCAACATAGATTCAAACAGTTTCTTTGCTGGGTTAAAAGATGAAAATGATGTTATTGGGCGGCTCAACCTCTATGAGTGGTATGATAAAGAAGATGTTAAGAAAGATCAAATAATTCCCAAAATGCTAAAATTGAAAGATTATATTTTCAAGACGGGTGTTTGGCATGATTATACTTTAGGGGCGGAGGTGTATAGATCTATTGCTCAAACTTTCTTGGCGGCCGATTTGAAACAGAATAATGTTTTTAAAGATAATTTAGATAAGGCTTTAGAAGTTTATGAACAATATAGTAAAAGCAAGGCACCATTAAGAGGAATCCCTCATTATACAGTTAGGTTTGTTCCCAAAATAGTTTTAACAACTATTATTATTGTTAGCTTGATTCTCTTTTCAATTGTTATTATTTTCCTTTTGCCTAAATGGGTCGCTGGCTTTGCCGCGAGAAAACTAAATATAATCTTGGATATAAATAGTGTTAAAGAAGTTATAAATTCTTTCTTCGTATTATTGAGTTTGCTTGGTTTTCTTTTGTTGAAGGTATGGAAAAAATGAGCATTGAACAGGCATAATAAAGAGGAGGAACTTTATATGGCCGAAGGTGGATTTTTAGTTAAATTTGATGAAAAGGAAGTTGCTCGGTGTTTCGCGGTAGCATTTGATTATGATGAGCGGCAATATACGATTAATGATACTGAAAAGAAGGAATTGCCTGTAGTAAGGAAGATAACCATAGAAGTAGAAGAAGGATAAATTTCTGCTAAATGAAAAGACGCTTAATTAGTTTTCTAATAGCTCTTGCTGTTTTGATTAAATTTCATAGAAAGGAGATAAAATGGAGCGTAAAGAACTAAAAGAAGAAGCGTTAAGGAATTGGGTTGAGTATGGACAGCTTTCTGGCGAGGTATATCATCGTGGTGAGGCTAAGGTCGTAGCTGAGGACGAACTCTTAGAGGCATTAGAAGGAAGTGAAGAAGATCTTATGAGGTTTATACAAGATTTGAAGGAGAGAATCTCTCGACTGAAAAAGATAAAAAAATGATCAGGAGTTTTGATTATGGTAGTCTCGCAATGACGAGGGAAGTGAAAAAATATTTGAAAGTTTTTATATTAGCCCTTGCTGTGTTAGGAATAACGGCAAGGGCGTATTGTTATAGCGCCGACGTTGTAAATATTAGTGGAGATAAATATTTTCCTGCTGTAAAAGAAGCTCTGGCAAAAGCTAAAAAATCAATATACTTGGTAATGTTTACGATAGAGTTATCCGCGGAAAAGCAAAATTCAAAGGCCAATCAGCTGATAAATACGATTATTGAAGCAAAGAATAAAGGGGTAGATGTGGAAGTTGTTCTAGATCAGAATGTGGATTTTGTCCAAAGAAAGTATCCAAGCGACTGGGAGATAAAAATTAAGAGTACGAATGCCTGTAAGCGCCTTAAGGACGCGGGAATAAAGGTTTATTATGATGATCCTGTAAAATATGTCCACGCCAAAGCTGTTGTTATAGACAAGAAAACAGTTATTTTGGGAAGTACAAACTGGACAGAAGCCGCTTTTGACAGGAATATTGAAGTAAGTGTTTTGATTGAGTCAAAAGATTTAGCTCGAGAAATATTAAATTATTTTAAGACCATAAAAAAAGAAGAATACGTTGAAACTATAGGTAAGTCAACGCCGATTAGCTGGAGTTTCTTGGAAAGCCAGAAAATTGCTCCGCTTATGGTAAAAAATCAGGCAGAGCGGGCTTTTGATGTTTATTTGTATCTGCTTTGGAAGTTTAATGGGAACCCCGAAGGTAAAATATTGCTTTCTTATGATGATCTTGCCAAACATCTTGGAATTTATGAAGGCTGGAATACTACGGATTACAGAAGGCAGATTATAAAAGTCTTAAGGGAATTAGAACAGAAATATAAACTGATAAAGTTTGAGCCGCGCTATGCAAAAGAGGCGGGAATAACCTTGCTTAATTATGAAGACCCGGGGAAAGCTTACGTAATACCCCAAGAACAATATTTTGGGCTTCCAGAAGATTATTTTAATTTTGGGTGGAATAAAGAGTTATCTTTTAGGGCAAAGTTTTGTTTCTTAATAAACTTAATTTGTTCTAATATTAGCGATACAAAACCATATTGGTCCAAGAGTGTAGCTGTGATAACTAAGCAATTTGGCGGTATCGGGGAGGATATTGTTCATAAGGGAATGAATGAGCTAAGAAGGAAAAAATTGATTGATGTGAGATATGATCAATTTTCCGATAAGCCTTATGACGAAAGGGCGCCGAAGATGTATAAACTTTTGAAGCTTTATGATCCGAAAGAACTGGGATTGAAGCTGAAAGCAATAGGGGGTAAATATGGGGAAGTATCGTATAGCAAGGCAAGAAAATACGCGGAGATGGTTTTTGAAGAAAACAATCCTGAAGTAATAGAAGATATAATCTTAAAGACAGAGCAATACGGGGAGAAAAAAGTAAAGAAGGCATTTGATTTAATTGGGCAGAAAAATATAGATAATCCTAAGAGAAGTTATGGTTATGTAGTGGGGATATTGGAGAATATGGATTCCTCTATGCCATAATTTGTGGTAAGATTGGTTTAAGGATATAGCTTGTTTGAAGAAGTAAAAAATATTTGGCTTATTAAGCAATAAAGATAAGTTAATGGATAAAGGAAAATTAATAAGTGAGCATTATGAAAAGGTGCATGTTTGTGATAAATGCTTCAATAGTTTTGGATGTAAACTTAAGTATGATTCGTTTAAGGTTAGGCGTAAAGTTTTAGAGGGCGCTTTAGATTCAAAAATATTTATCATTGCCCAATCAATAGCAGAACGTACCCAGAGATTATCAGGTATGCCTTATACATACACAGACGGGCGGTTAAGCTCAACAGGGAAAAAACTGGAAGGTTATCTCTCATTGATAGGTTATACTATAATACCTAACAGTGGTAGGAAATTAGTATATAGTTCAGATATTGTACATTGTTATCCCGGAAAGAAAAATAATGGCAATGGAGATAACAAGCCGAATCCGCAAGAGGTTAAAAACTGCTATGTTTGGCTTTCAAAAGAAATAGAAATCATAAAACCAAAAGTGTTATTATTGCTTGGTAAGGTTGCAGCAGAAACATTCTTTAATTTATTTTGTAAGGAAAAATGGGAAAGCTTTGGGTTACTCTTGAACAGAGAATTTAATTTAAAAATTAAAGGTTTAAATTTAAGCGTTTTTGTTCTTCCTCATCCAGCATCAATGTATCCTAATCTTGGTAATATTTATAAGAATACTATGAAGATAGTCAAGATTAGCTTTTGAAATTGTAGACAGGTTTTTCTTCTATGCTTTGGCCTAAAAGGATAGGTCAGGCAAAATTTTGCCCGCACCAAAATTTTGCCAGTCTGCTTTAAAGTGTTGAACGCAAGAGGCGCGGCATTGCCGCGTTTGTGTAGGTTTTAGGAAGTAATAGCGGCATAGCGGCCGAACCCTTATAAACTTTGGTTTTTACTTATAATAATTGCTCGGTGAGGACGCTGGATGCTGCAGCCGCCCCCACCCGGCTGCAGCATCCAGCTGCGCCGCACACGCATTGCATTAGCAAGAAGGCCGCCGGCCCAGGCGGCCGCCAAGTGACCCCGAGCCCCAGCGAGGGGGAACGGTGCACGGGAGATGTGGGAGCGCCGACAGGCGCGGTGGATTAAACAAAGACCATTCGAACACTATCAAAGAACCACCGCCAGTGATACCAATTCGAACCTTTTCTCTCCTCATCTAGGAGAGCGAGGGTTCGAATTTTTGTATGTGCGACGTAGTAAGGTTTAAAATCCTTCTCTTCGCCTTGGAATAGCTTATAAAAATCATTTTCTTTACTTGATACCGCTTCCAATGTAATTGGGCCTAGAAGTTCTTTAAGAGCAAGAGCAGAGGAGACGGTATTTTTGTTTAAAGTTTCCGTAAGCTTCTCTAGCCGGTAAGTAATCCATTCTTTGGGGGGTGCTTTAAAAGTACTTTCCTTTTGGTATTGCAAAGCATTGACTTCGGCCTGAAGTTCATCAGTTCTTTTTTCAGCCTCCTGTATAGCATCAGAAACAGCTTTAGAGAAATTACCCATTTTAACGAAATTAAGATAATTCCGGAGTTCTTGTTTAATTTTGTCGAGTTCCGCTTCACGTTTCTTCACTAATTCCGGAATCCTGTTTAGACCTATCGCAGCAAATTTTTCCACATTTTTATAAATGTATTCAAGGTTATCAGATGTTAAAATCCGGTTTTTTAAATCAGTGATAATGGTTTCCTCAATGCGCTTACGTGGGACTGTTAGTGTATTAGTGCAGGTTTTTCTTTTACCATTATAGCAACCATAATAACCCGTTCCTTTGCCGCTTAAGAGAACAATAGCTCCGCCGCACACTTTGCACTTCATAAGACCGGAAAATAGATGGGTAGGGCTTGTATGAACGTAGCTTTTTTGTTGGTAGTATGCTTTGCGTTTCTTACTGACCGGCCAGGTGCCTTTTAATTCAAGCCAACGTTTTTGAGCTTTAGTCCAAGTTTCTTTATCGATTATTATCAGATCTTCGCGAAATATCGGGATATGTTCTTTCGCAGGGCGGGGGATCGATTTCTTTTTGCCTGTCATAGGATCGCGGACGTTTTTACTTTTCCTCCAGTTCCAAATCCCGGTATATTTTTCATTTTTTAAAATCCTTGAAACAGTTGATATATTCCAGCCTCCGCGCATATTCCTTTTGGTAGGGATTTTATTTTCATTAAGCCCGGTTGCTATCTTGTGTATGCTTTTGCCTTCAACAAATTCTTTAAATATCCGTTTCACAATTTCAGTTTCTTCGGGATTTACTTTATGTATCATGCCTTCGTATTTAGCTTGGCCTTTCCTGTTAAGTTTTAATTCTCCAACTGGTTTTGTACAATAGCCATAAACATTCTCTCCCGCACTAAAACCGCGCAATTTCTGTCCCTCTAGACCTCGGGATGTCTTTTTTCTGAGATCGTCCAAATACAACTCATTTATTAATCCGCGAATCTGAATTCCTAGCTTTGAGTTCTCATCATCTGTAGAAATACCGTCAGCCACAGAAACGATCTTCACTTGAAAGTAATTAAACTTAAGCACCAAGGTTAGCATCTGATGATTGCTTCTAGATAGCCTTGAAAGATCATCAACAAGAACCGCTTCAATCTCTTTATTTTCAACGGCTTTTTCTAAGGCTTGCAATCCAGGTCGATTAAGTAGAGACCCGGATTTTGCCTCATCTACATAAATTTGACTATCTTCAACCACAAGTCCATGGTCTTTGGCGTAGTTTCTGCATACCCTTACTTGATCATCGATACTCTTTTCGCTTTGATTTTCAGAAGAATACCGTGAATATATTGCAGCTTTCATACCTTTTTTCCTTTAATATTAAAGAGATAAGGATTTGTTTGTGCAACATTGATATATTCTTGAGCAATAATGTTAGCAATAACATCGAGAAGTTGTTTGATGGAAGAGGAATCTTTCCATCCCAAGCTTATCATTTGGCTACATGCAGCCTTATTTTCTTCTATGGTAAGTTTATTCATAAAATTGTTGCCCTATTCCCAAAAAGGGATATAATAGCCCTATATGGTATAAATCCTAAAATTTACTCTATGACTAAATTATACCTTAAGAGGTATAATTTGTCAAGGTCTTATTTTATCATAGGAGGAATTCAATGGATGCTAAGAAACTTGGCAAAAAGATTAAGTTGGCACGTG
Source organism: uncultured Planctomycetales bacterium (assembly GCA_964427405.1). Lineage (GTDB taxonomy): Bacteria > Omnitrophota > Gorgyraeia > Gygaellales > Profunditerraquicolaceae > UBA6249. Next base: position 144,459 of record CAYRUB010000002.1, read on the forward strand.
TAGAGTTTGATTTTACCCAAACAGATCTTGCCAAAAGGATTAAAGCTAAACAAAAGAGTATTTCTAGGTATGAAAATGGAGTTTCGCTGCCTTCTCTGGATACTTTGGTAAAGATCGCCAAAGTTCTTAAGAAGTCTTCCGCATATTTTCTTGATGAATAAGCAAATCTGGTAGTAGAAGAGAGAGTAAGAAAATGCCCAATCCTGTTGAAGAGCGCATAAAGAAATGGAAAGATAAATTAGTTGACCTATCTAAGCGAAATAGATTATTAAGCTTTCGCCCCACCAAAGTAACTACCATAAAGATAATTAATGAATTACCTTCTGAAGTTTTAAATACTCTTGCCGTTCAAAATGAGGGGATGGAATTTCTTCCCCTGACCTTAGAAGAAGGAGAGTTATTTAAAGAAGATGGCGAAAAGGAGAAGGTAGAATCTTCGGTAGAATTCCAAGCGTATAAAAAAGAAGAACTTGAAGAAAGACATAAAGATAAATATTTACAAACTAACTTAACTAAAGATAAACTTCCCAAAAATTTATTTCGTATTTACTCTAAAGCCAATTCTGTCATGGAGGAGCAAGGTTATAATGTTTTATTTTTATCACTTGGTTGTTTAGAGTGGTACGAATCAGATGAGTCTGATGTTAAGTTGAAAGCACCAATTATTCTGGTGCCAGTTGAATTAACTCGTACTTCCGTAAAAAGCAAGTTTAAATTAAACTTCCATGAAGAAGAAACCTTAATCTTGAATCCGGCATTGATTTTAAAATTACAGAACGATTTCAATATTACTATAGATCCGATTGATGAAGAATTAGAGAATCTAGATACGCAGGTGATATTCTCGCAGATTCAAGCAGCGATAAAGCAAGAAAGTCGCTGGCGCGTAACAAATGAAATATACCTTACTTTATTTTCCTTTGCAAAGTTCGTTATGTACAAAGATATCTCTAAATTTCTATCAATGTTATTAAATAATTCTATTATCCGTATGATTTGTGGCCAACCTTTAGAGCAAAATGTTTCTTTGGGCTTATATTTGGAAGAGAAAGAGCTAGATAAGGTATTGGATCCGCATAAAACTTTTCAGATACTAGATGCTGATTCAAGCCAGCAACAAGCCATTGAAGCGGTAAAAGAAGGAAAAAATCTAGTAATAGAGGGTCCACCAGGTACAGGAAAATCTCAAACAATAGCCAATATAATATCAGAGTTTCTAGCCAATGGTAAGAAAGTACTTTTCGTAAGTCAAAAGATGGCTGCTCTAGAAGTCGTGAAAAAGCGACTTGATAATAATGGTCTTGGTGATTTTTGTCTAGAATTACATAGCAGGAAAGCAAATAAGAATGAGATTATAAAAGAATTGGTTAGAGTTCTAGAAATGCAGAAAAAACCAGATCATTCGCATGATGAAGAGATTGCCAAATTGGAGAAAATAAGAGCGGAGCTCAATAATTATGCTAGAGATATCCACGCGACTTTTGGTGATTTAGAGATGACACCGTTTCAGGCGTTTGGGATTATAAATAGTCGTCCTGTAATAAAGGATATTTCTTTTGTATTTAATGAAGTCAAGCAATGGAATAGAAGAAAATACGAAACATCCTATGAGTTAATGGGTAGCTTAGCAGACAACTTGTTGAAAATTGGAGATCCGCTCGCGCACCCCTGGCATGGCTCTTCTTTGACTAGTATTTACTATCAAGACAAATTGAAACTAACAGAGTTAATGGGGGCGATTATTAGTAACAATTCTACCATAAGCAATCTTGTCAAAAAACTGCAAGAGCTCACATTCTTTAAGGAACCATTATCTATTATGGATATTGAAGTCCTGATTGAAGCAAATAAACTTCTACAAAAATCACCTAGTGTTACAAAATCTATATTAATAAATGAGCATTGGAATTCAGTTTCGTTTGAAGTGGAAGAATTAATAAAGACAGTTAAGTTTTTTAAGGAATTCAAGGCCGGTATGCAAGTTAGATATAACATTGAGAATATTATTTCAGATAACTTAGATGTTGCTACGCTTATTAACAATTATTGCCGTTATTCTAAAAATCCATTTTTGTTTTTTACTAGCTCGTTTTGGAAAAATCGTAATTTATTAAGACACTATATAGTAGATGTTAAATATAAGCCACTTATAACAGACATTATTGCTGATTTAGGCAAAATAAGAGAAGGAAAACAGGCATTCGAAAAGATAACCAATAATCTGCATTTTGGCCAAGAATTATTTGGAGACCTTTGGATGGGAATCGATTCGGATTGGGAGAGTTTAGATAGCTTTTCAAAATGGATAGTTAATTTCCGCTACTATGTTGTTAAGAAATATTTCGTTGAAGCAGTTTTTGAAGGTGTTTCTCAGAAAATAGGAGAGAAGGAGGCGATGATTTCTCTTGTAGATAGCCTATCCTCCTCACTAACAAAGCTAAAAAATGATATCAGCGCATTCATTAATTCCGCTAAACTTAATGGAGAGTTTGTTCCCGGGGCTAAGTTTGAGGAATCCCCGCTTAGTGAAATAATTAAAAATATTTCGCTTATGGAAGATAACATTGACCGCGTAGAAGAATGGACAAGATACCAAGAGGTTCTTAAGGAATCTGACGACAAAGGGTTAAAAGATTTTGTGAATAAATTACTGACATTGAAAATTCCTCCTGAAAATTTCTTAGATACCTTAAAATGCCAATTTTTACGATGTTGGCTAGATGCAGCTTTTTCGGAAAGGTTCGCATTAAAGAAATTTAATGGTGTGGATCATGAAAAATTAATTCAAAAATTCTGTGAGCTTGATAGAAAACTAATAGAGTTAGCAAAAGTAAGAATTCAACATATGCTTTCTGGCAAATTAGATACAACTTATACCCCATCTTATACGCCATCTAAAGGATCCGAGCTGGGTATTCTATTGAGGGAAGCTAGAAAAACAAGAGCTCATATGCCGATTAGAAAACTTTTTGAACAGGCGCCCAATGTCATAGTAAATTTAAAACCTTGTTTAATGATGAGTCCTTTGACAGTTGCGCAGTTTTTAAATCCAGAATTAATTAAATTTGATCTAGTAATTTTTGACGAGGCGAGTCAGATACCTCCCGAAGATAGCGTTGGTTCAATTCTACGAGGAAAACAAATAGTTATAGCAGGAGATAGCAAACAATTACCGCCTACTACTTTTTTCCAATCAGAAGTAGTTACTCCAGAAGACGAAGATGGTGTTTCTGAAGAAACATTGCCGCCGGACTTGGATAGCATACTTGATGAGTGTGCTGTTAGTGGGATTCCGAAAACTATGTTACGGTGGCATTATCGTAGTAAGCATGAATCATTAATTGCTTTTTCAAATAAACATTTTTATAGTAATAATCTTTTTACTTTTCCTTGCGCGGAAGAAGGATGCAGTAGCTTAGGTATAAAATTTCATTATTTTCCGAATGCTGCTTACGATAGAGGTGGTAGTGGGACAAATATTGAGGAAGCGAGAGAAGTAGCAAAAGCCATTTTTAAGCATTTTAAAGATAACCCTGAACTAAGCCTCGGAGTTGGCACGTTTAGTATTAGGCAAAAATATGCGATTGAAGATGTGTTAGAAGAGATGCTACGGGAAGATAGTTCTCTTGAGGTATTCTTTGCGAAAGATAAACCAGAGCACTTTTTTGTAAAAAACTTAGAGACTATCCAGGGAGACGAGAGAGATATAATATTTCTAAGCGTTGGATATGGAAAAGATCAAAGAGGAAAATTGCCGATGAATTTTGGACCTATCAACCAAGTCGGGGGGACGCGTAGATTGAATGTATTAGTAACCCGAGCTAGAAAACGACTAGATATATTTAGTTCTATTAAGGGAGATGATTTTGATTTGTCCAAAACTGACAGCGAAGGAGTTCATTTACTTAAGAATTATTTAGATTTTGCAGAGAAAGGAAAATCTGCTTTGTTACGAGAAACCGATGTTGGAGGGTTTGCTGAGTCGCCATTTGAAGAGTCAGTTTTCGACTTGTTAGTGAATAAAGGGTTTAAAGTAAGTAAGCAAGTAGGTTGTTCTGGGTTTAGAATTGATTTGGCTGTGGTTGATGAATCTAATCCGGGAAAGTATCTATTGGGAATAGAATGCGATGGAGCTTATTATCATTCTTCTTCTACTGCAAGAGATAGGGATAGATTGAGGCAACAAGTTTTAGAAGATTTAAACTGGAATATATACCGGATTTGGTCTACAGATTGGTTTAAAAATCCGCGTTTAGAATTAGAGAAATTAATTAATACAATTGAAAAATCAAAAGGTGGAGAGTTTTCTAAAAAAAAACTAAATTCTAACTTTAACTATGAAATCCAATATAAAAATCACAGTTCAAGGGGAAGTGGTATACAAGTTAAGAGCTATTCTTTAACGCCAATCTATAAAACTTTACCATCTAAGAGTTTCTATTTCGCTGATATACCAGAGATTTGTTCTGTATTTAAGAAAGTGGTTGAGCATGAAGGGCCTATACATAAAGACGAGGTGGAAAGAAGAGTAGTGCAACATTGGGGAATACGTGCAGTGGGGAATAGAATACGGGAGATTCTTAAAGAAGCAGAACAGATTAGCGTGAAAGAGAAAATGGTAAAAAGGCGGGGTGATTTTTATTGGTCAATAGGTATGGACAAACCCATAGTGAGAAGAAGAATTTCAGTAGATATTAATAAAAACATAGAATTAATTGCTCCTGAGGAAATAGGAGAAACAGCTTTAATTGCCTTAGGAAAAGAATATAGTATGCCGAAAGATAGCCTAATTGAACAGACCGCTAATTTGTTGGGTTTCGAGAGAGTGACTGAAGAGATTAGTAAATATGTCGGGGAAGCTATCAAGCAATACAAAAAAGATCATAAAATTATTGAGATAAATGATAGGTTAGCTCTGGCTAAATAACAACTGTTTCCAATTATTGGAGAATAGAAACTGTCTCCTAATTTAATCTTAAGAAATAAATATGACACGTCCATTTAAATCAGAATTAGTATTACGGGAGCAAATAGCAGAGAGTACTCTTAAAGCCTATCATGTGGGTTTTGATCAGAATAGATTTAGGCTTATCCCTTTGGTAGAAGTGATAAGAAAAGTAATCCCTGAATTTGCGCTTGGATATCATATGGGCACAAGTACTCCAAATACGGAGATTGTTGAAAGACTAAAAGAGGCAGCATCTTTAGTATATACAACCGATAAGTACAAGAGAAGAGGAGAATTCGGAGAGCTTATTTTACATCTATTGTTGAGAGATTTTCATAATACCGTTCCTCTAATTTCAAAGATTAATTTTAAGGATTCGCATAATTCAACAATCCATGGCTTTGATGGAGTACAAGTCAGTATCGAAGGAGAGCATAAAAAGCTGTGGCTTGGAGAGTCTAAATTATATTCTGATGGTTTAGCAGGAATAAAGGATCTATGTAAGGATTTAAGAAATCATATTCAGAATGACTACTTGAGAAAAGAGTTTTCTTTAATTAGTCGCAAGCTCCCTCAAAGTTATCCGGACGTTGAGCATTGGAGAGTGCTTATGGATAAACATCAAACTCTTGATAAGATTTACTCCAATATTGTCTTGCCAATGGCATGTACTTATTCAAGTAGAATTTTTAGCACTCATACAAGTGAGACAAAGCAGTATCTGGAGGCATTTGAGAATGAATGTCGTGGCCTCAAGTGTGAATTTGATAAGAAAACAATCAAGACAAGTATAGAAGTTATCCTTTTGTTATTACCTGTGCCAGATAAGGATGAGCTGAATAGAGAGCTAGACGCAAGACTAAAAAGGATGCAACAAATTTAGAAATGACAGATTATCTAGAAATTAAAGATTATATTTCAAAAGAAAAGTTTATTGATTTTGAAAACAGTTTTAAATTATCTAATATTTGCTCCAGGTTATTACGAGATAAATTGAGAGAATCTTCTGGAAGAGATATTGTTATACGTATGCTTGATGCTTGTCAGCAAAAAAGAGTCGAGCCTGCAACTTATGGAGTTTGGAATGATTTGACTGAAGCCGCCGGTTTATATCCTTATGCAGATTGTCGTCATCTTAAGGGGAGTGCTTCAATAAGGTTTGAATTCCATAAGTCTCCTTATCTAAACGATGTTTATTTTCATGAAGAGCAACTAGATATTTCACTTAATCTAATGGACGGGAAGGCGGTAGTTTTAAGTGCTCCAACTAGTTTTGGTAAAAGTCTTCTAATTGAAGAGATAGTTGCAAGTAATAAATATTCAAATATCGTTATTATACAGCCAACGCTGGCTTTGCTTGACGAGACAAGAAAAAAGCTTAATAAATACCGAGATAGATATGATTTGATAGTTTCCACTGGTCAACAGCCGGATTTAACAAAGAATAACATTTTTCTATTTACCGGAGAACGAGTTGTAGAGTATAGCAATTTTCCTAAAATAGATTTTTTCGTTATCGACGAATTTTATAAATTAAGTCTTCAGAGAGAAGATGACAGAGCTATTGCTTTGAACCAAGCCTTCCATAAACTGAGCAAATTTACGAATAAGTTTTATATGTTGGGTCCTTTAGTGAGAGATGTCCCTACGGAGTTAAAAGAAGGATTTAATGTTTCATGGGTACATACTAATTTTCGTACGGTGGCTGTAGATGAAATATCCGTTACTGCGCGTAAACTTAATAAAATAGAAGAAAGACAACCAGTTTTATATAAGTTACTTCATTCTCTTAATGAGCCAACTCTTATATATTGTGCTTCTCCTCAAACAGCCACGAGGCTCGCAGAAGAATTCTTGCCGTATATCAAATCGAAAGAACAATTAGAAACGGATGCTAATGACGACATGATAGAATGGACTAAAGAAAACATTCATCCGAGCTGGGTTTTAGCAAAATCTCTTAAAAGCTCAATTGCTTTTCATCATGGAGCTTTACCCCGTCATTTAGGCAGTTCTGTTGTAGATGCATTTAATAAAGGTGCTATAAAGTATCTTTTTTGTACATCTACCCTTATAGAAGGAGTTAATACAACAGCAAAGAATATTGTGCTTTTTGATCGAAAAAAAGGCTTAAAGCCCATAGATTACTTTGATTATCAAAATATCGCTGGACGTTCTGGTAGAATGAAGCGTCATTTTATAGGGCATGTTTTTAAATTTTTTGATGAACCACCACAGAAAGAGTTCGACTTAGATATTCCTATTTTGACCCAAGAAAATGCACCAATAGAAGTTTTAATTCAGCTAGATAGCACAGAGTTAAAAGATTCTGTGGCTTCACGAATGGCTAAATTCCTAGAATTAAGCACTGATGAACAACAGCTTTTTAGAAATAACGTAGGTTTACCTCTTGAAGGTCAAATTAATATTATAAAGACAATAGAATCGCAATTAGGACGATTTAGCGGTTTATTAGGATGGAATTCTTACCCTTCATATCAGGAATTATTGCCAGTAGTTGAATTAGCTTGGAATTTTTTATTAAAACCCGGAGAAAGTAGAGGGGGTGTTTTGAGCGCAGCACAATTGGCAGCAACAACAATTAAATACTGTAGATTGAAAACAATTAGAGGATTGATTGAATCAGATCTTGCAGGAGATTTTTGGATTAATCGTGAACCGGATAGCAAAAAAAGGATTAGTAAAGTAGTTTTTTATAATTTAAACATCTATAGGCATTGGTTTCAGTATAAATTACCTAAGTTTTTAAGAACAATATCATTACTCCAAAAACATGTTTTTATGAAAAAAGGAGCTAAGTACGGAGATTATGGGTTTTTAGCAAGTCAGATAGAAGGCGGTTTTTTACCAAATAATCTTTCTGTATTACTTGAATACGATATTCCTCTTTCGGCTGCACAAAAGTTAAAGGGGTATTTTAAAGATGACCTAGATTTCAAGGATCTGGTAATGAGATTAAAAAAGGCAGATTTAAAAACATATGGTCTAAATAAATACGAAATTAATAAAATAAAATCATCTATTAGTTAAAAAGCTAAATATTTTATTGTTAGTTTGATTTGGAACTAGCTTATTTGGAAACACTTTAGGGATATATTTATCGAGAATAAGAAGCATAATTCACAAATAAAGATTCAACACAGAAGAATTGAGCCATATTAATGAAGAAATGTTCTTTTTGTGCAGAAGAAATTTAAGAAGAAGCAATTAAATGTGGATACTGTGGTGAGTTTTTAAACGATAAATCACTCCAGAAATCTGCAATATTCAAGAAAACAAATAGAATTAATTTAAGTTGTGTTGAGGTTGCAGAGTATCTTCGTGTGCCGCGCACTACTGTCGATACTTGGGTACGGCAGGCATAATATTATTTCTTTTTTATATCATCCTGAAAATGTCTTTTATTTGTAATGTATGAAACTATTTGTGGGTTTATATAAACGGAGATAATTTTGTATGGTGATTGAAACTATTTTGTTATGGGTTGCAGTATTGATGTTCGTAAGCGTTATCTCAAGTAAGCTTTCCGACAGGTTTGCTATTCCTGTTCTATTGCTATTTTTGACAATCGGGATGCTCGCCGGTTCAGAGGGAATAGGCCGTCTATATTTTGATAATGCGCAGTTAGCAAAGTCTATCGGAATTGTTGCTCTTATTTTTATCATTTTTTCTGGAGGCCTTGATACTAATTGGAAAGATACTAAAGCGGTAGTTTGGCAAGGAGTTGTTCTATCCACGGTAGGAGTTTTACTGACCGCGATTATAACAGGTTTTTTTGCCGTTTATATCCTAAAATTTTCTTTTCTAGAAGGAATGCTCCTTGGTTCTATAGTTTCTTCAACCGATGCCGCCGCAGTATTCAGCATTTTAAGATCTAAACGAATAAGCTTAAAATCACCCTTGAAGCCTTTACTTGAATTTGAATCCGGCAGCAATGATCCGATGGCAGTATTTTTGACTGTTGGTTTTATTAGTATTTTGACTGTGAAAAACATGAGTATCTCTATTTTGATCCCCAGGTTTTTTCTGGATATGGGTATGGGGGCGCTTGTGGGTTATCTAATGGCGAGATTTATAGTATTTTTTGTTAATCGCCTGAAATTATACTACGAAGGGTTATATCCGGTCATCATGATTTCGCTAGTTCTTTTGATTTACGTAATTGCCGTTTTTCTAAAAGGTAATGGAATACTCGCAGTATATCTTGCGGGCTTGATAATCGGTCAGGCAGAATTCCCAAACAAAAAGATGATCGTAAGATTTCACGATGGTTTAGCCTGGCTTGCTCAAATCGTTATGTTTGTGACATTGGGTCTACTCGTTTTCCCTTCACATATACTTCCGTTAATGGGGGCAGGATTATTACTAACGCTTCTTCTCATGTTGGTTGCTCGTCCTCTTAGCATAATGCTGTGCTTACTGCCGTTTAAAATGAATTTACGCATTAAGGCTATGGTTGCATGGGTAGGTCTTAGAGGATCAGTTCCGATTATTTTAGCGACATTTCCTTTCATGGCGGGCATCCCGCAGGCGGACACCATTTTTAATATTGTCTTTTTTATCGTTATTGCCTCAGTTCTTATTCAGGGCACATCTATACCTGTAATCTCTAAGATGTTGAAGCTAGATGCTCCTTGGATTAATAGAACGAGTTACCCCATAGAATTCGAAAAGACAGAAGGTGTGGACGCAGAATTAACGGATATAATCGTCCCTTATAATTCAGAGGCTGAGGGTAAGATGATTCGCGATTTGAATGTTCCCGAGAAATGCCTTATTATGCTTATTTCCAGGAACGATAAATTCGTTATTCCATCAGGGTCTACGATTATAGAAGGGGGAGATGTCTTATTGGTGCTTTCAAATACGGAAGACTTCTCAATTTTTCAGAAAACAATAGGACAGTTTAAAAAGCAGCAAGATTAATTTGGGCGCAGAATTAAGTTTTTGCTATGTGGGAAGCCTATAGAGATATTATCTGGAGTTATCCAAAGATTTCTTTATCTGAAGAAAGACGCTTGATTCTAAAAGCTCAAGAGGGTTCGAAGAGAAGTAATGACGAGATTGTTCTTCGTCACGTTGGTTTCTTAATCTTTAGAATTCATAAAATTGCATTTCCTTTATTGGTTAGGTCATTCGGGGAGGATTTACTAACAGAAGCCATCCTTATCGTCTATAAGAAAATAAAAAGTTATGACCTTAATTACTGCGATAAGAATGGGAATTCTCGTCCGGTTAAATTTTCCTCTTACATTTGGAAACGGATCGATGGGTTTATAATTGATTCTTTAAAGAAAGAGCTGAATGAATCTAATTTTTATGATAGATATAATGAGCGTAACCTTTATAAAGCGATAGAAAAGGATTTAATCTTTAATAAATCAGACTAGAATACTTCTATATTTAAATTTGGAGGAGAGATGGATAAAGAAGAAAGTCCTAAAAAAGTAAAAGAAATAAGTTCAATTTTAGAATTAGCTAAGCAATTGGAAAATAAAACTATTAATCCTACTGGACAGCGTAAAGGGGATTTGAAAAAATGCGCGGATCTTTTTAAGAGCAGAGGTTATTCAAATACGGATATAGCCGAGATTCTTGATGTGGATGAAAAAACAGTACAGCGTTATATTAAAGACCAGAGAGAAGAGAACGCATTAGCGATTAGTAGTAATTTTCAAAAGCAAATAGTGGGAGAGATAGTTAGGGATTGGCATAAGCAATATTATCGTTTATTAAGATTATCTTATTCGGAGGGAATGACGGCTAATGAAGTGATGAAAGCAATATACTTAGCTCATCAGGTTGAGAAGGATGGTATAGAGCTATTAGAGAGATTAGGATATTTAAGTAAATCAGTCGGTATGGATGATATTAAGGGTGCGCTTGCAAGAGAAGAAAAGGAAGAGCAAGTGCGCAAGGAACTTGAGCCTTTAAATCAAGCTCTTGAAAAGATTACGTATATGCAACGTAACGATGTGCATATGTTCTTGGTTGGGCGTTTTAATGAAGTTGAAGTAGAAGCTGTAAAGATGGCCGAAAATATCTTTGCGGAAAATGAAAAAAAGAGATTAGCTTCAGGCGGTGGTACTACTAATACGTAGCATGTCCTAAGTTATGCTGAAAATATATATAACTCGTTGTTGCACATATAGTTGCGCATATTTAGATTACTAAAAGGAGGACAATTATTGTCTAAAATGAATCAACTATCATAGCGACAAGCCCTTCTTACAGTTTTCTTACTTACTTTAAAAGTTTTCGCTATAGCTTCAAAAGACATTCCGAGCTTATGTAATTCTTTTGCTTTTTGGGAGATACTCTTATATAATATAACAGTAGTTTGTACAGGAATTATTATCTTAGTTTTTATTTCGGACACGGTTCGAATTAGTTGCATTCGCGTCCGCCAACAAGGATAGGGCGCCTTTTACAAAGACGCCCTATTTCCTAATTGGCGGTGCGATAAACTCACCGCCTGTTTTTTAAGCTCAAAAAGGAATAAATGATGAGCAAGAGAAAGCTTGCGATTTTAATATTAATAATAAGTTTGTTTTTACCTGTGCTTGTTTTTGCAGAAACCATCGTTCTTAAATCAGGGAGAACTGTAGAAGGCAGGTTGATCGAGAAAACCGATAAATATATAAAAATAGACTTCCAGGGTGTACCACTTACATATTTTTTTGATGAGGTTGAAAGTATTGATGGTGTGCTGATTAGTGCTGCAAAACAACCTGTTACAGCTGAGATTTTAAATCCAGAATACGCAAAACCGCCAAGGCCAGAAGATAATATAGAGATCAATTCTGAATCTACGGTTGAAGAGATATTAAGGAAAACTAATTATTATTATTCTGTGCATAATTTTGATAAGGCAATTGAATTGTGTGAGTTGGCTCTTAAGAAAACAAACGACAAGAACCTTATAGCAGCAATTGATTTTAGCTTAAGTTCAAATTACCTTGAAAAAGGCATAGAAGCATATAGCAGGAACAAAGATGACAGTTTTTATAAATTATCAATTCAGTTTGCCAGGAAATGTTTAGAAACCATGCCCGGTAACTGGCAAGCCCTGGGTAACATTGGTGCGGTTTGCATGAATATGCGGGATTGGAAACAAGCAATTTACTATTTCTCGCAAGCAGAAAAATATATGGACAAAAATGATCCTAATTATGCGTCAATGGAATTTGAACGTAATTTATGCGAAGAAATGAGCAAAAAGAATTAATGAGACAAAAAATAATCTTTTTTATAATTGTTGTTTTTGTACTATTTAGCAGCATTGCTTATTTCCGATATTTCAGGCAGGCCGGGGATAAGCAATCCGTGAATAAGCCGAACATCTTATTGGTTACAGTTTGTTCTTTAAGGCAGGATCATTTGGGTTGTTATGGCTATCAGCGCAATACAAGCCCGAATATAGATAATTTAGCTAAGACAGCTACAATTTTTAAAAACAGCTACACGCATATTCCCTGGACTAAGCCAGGAACTATTGCCTTGCTAACCGGCAGGTATCCTTCTCCAGAGGTCAAGGTAGAAAATAACATTGCACTTCCTTCGCTTTTACATTCAAAAGGGTATTTTACCTGTGGGATTATCGGTACAAATATTGTCAGGGATGGCGCTAATGCAGATATAGGTTTTGATATTTTTCTGGATCATCGGAATTTAACTACCAGCAAGGACTACAATACGGTACAGGCTGATACTATCGTGGACCGGGCCTTAGAAATTTTAAATAATATTAAACCTGGTAAGCAACCGGTATTCCTCTGGTTATTTTTTAAGGATCCCCATTGGCCGTATTTGCCGCCGTTTAGCTATAGAGAGAAGTTTGTGAATGATTTATTATATGAACGGGAACACCAGGAACTCACTATTAATACTGACCGCAATAGTTCCATGGGAGGAATTGGCAAGGCGCGATTAATGGGAAAGGATGGAGCCTTTATTACCGATAAGGCTTATTATATAGCGCAATATGATTCAGAAATATTATATATGGATAGCCAGTTTGGGAGGGTTATAGAATATTTAAAACAAAAAAGCAATTATGAGGATTGGGTTGTCATAGTATTATCTGATCACGGGGAAAGTATGACAGAGGATAATTGTTTTTTTGATCATGGATATAAGCTTACGGAAGGGCTGGTAAGAATACCGCTTATAGTTAAGTTTCCTCGGCAGATCAAGGGCGATGTTGTTAAAAGGCTCGTATCAATTTGCGATGTTTACCCGACTATATTGTCTTTAGCGGGAATCTATAAGGATAGGCAAAAAGATAAATCAGGCGCAGTACGATTGCATTCTGATAGGGTTATTATGCTTGAAAACAACCCCGGGCTTGGAATTGGAAATACAAAATTATTCGGTTTGGTATGGAGGTCTTACAAATTAATTTATGATTTTACGGCCAATGAGAAAATGCTATACGATGTATCCGGAGGTGAAGCTCGGATAAAGGAACCCGAGCGTAGCCATAAGGCCGCAATAGATAAAATGTCTAAGCTTATTAATGCTTTCCTATACCAGGCTGATAAAGAATATTCTCCAGGGCGTGAAGAATTAAGGTCTTTAGGGTACTTGCAATAAGATTACGCGGATACCTATTCGAAAAAGAAAAGCGGGATTTCTACTGATGGGAATAAAATTAATCCATAAATTAAGAAGTTTTTCCGTTGCGGTATTGCTGCAATACGGCATGAGTAAGTACGATGATAATAAAATTATCCCTAGGCTGATTAAAGCGGTATTCCGCAAGCTGGTTGGGGGTGGATTGTTAATTCACCTGAAGCTTGACCTTACGGAAAGATGCAACAGGAGATGTGAATATTGCTATTCTAAAAGAAGGGATATCGAACCGTCATTGCCTGATATCATAAAATTGTTTTCAGAAGTTAAGGGTTTTATATACAGGCTGGATTTATTGGGCGGGGAACCTATGTTGCGGCAAGATATCTATGAAATTATACAGGCAGCAAAGAAGATAGGTAAAATAAGGTTTGTTACAATGTTTACTAACGGGACACTGATTGATGGAGAAGCAGCCTTAAGATTAAGGCGGGTCGGATTAAATGCGGCATTTGTGTCTTTTTTTTCCAGCACACCTGATATTCAGGATAATATTTCCGGTTGCGCAGGGACATTCGAGGAGAAAATCTCCGGCATCAAGGGGTTAATTCGAGCAGGGATTAAGACTTATACTTTTACGGTGATTAATAAAAATAATTTTAAAGAAATCGAAACAATAAATAATTTAATAAGGGGTTTTGGCGCAAGGCCCTTGTTTTTCAACCAGATACCCTTAAAAAAGGAGGATATCCCTTTTCAACTTTCCGCCGAAGATGTGTATAAGGTTAAAGATCTGCTGAAAAAGATAAACCCCGGGCATATGTCTCATGTATACAATATGTTTAAGTTTACCGGTCATAGTTGTCTTGGCGGGTATTCTATGGTTTCTGTAAAAGTAGACGGAACAGTTACGCAGTGTCCTTTTATCTACGATGTCGCTTTGGGCAATGCTTTTAAAGAAAACATCTTTGAAATATTTAAAAAAAGATTTACTGTGGGGGGCTTTGAAAATATCTATAATCCGCCGGCTGATTGTCTTTCTTGTTCTTTTGTAGATTATTGTCGCGGCGGTTGTAAAGCTGGTAATAAAATAGTTTTAAATGGATATAACAAGAAATCTTTTTATTGTCTTGGCCCTTGGCAGAAAGGAAAACCCGAGAAAATAGATGACTGTGTAGCCTACTGGTTTTAAATATCAATAATCTTTTCAGTCCCCCCGCGATGTCCGAAACAGCCCCCAAAACACAACTTTTTCTTAAAAAAATCACATTTAGCGCACCGTTCAAAGAGCGGCTCGAAAGAACATCCTGCTAAATAGGCCCTATATTTTTCAAGTAATTCATCAATTTTACTATATTGAAGTATGTTTTTAATCTTAAAATGCGCTGAGCAACACATAAAAGATGAAAGATCGGGATTAATATAAAAATGCGGCGAGGGTTCATGGATGCCTTTAAAGCAATTGAATAATAAGTAATTAGAATATTCTTTTAGCTGGACTCGTTCGAAAAAACATGAAGGGATGGATCTTACGGATTGTGCTCGAACCTTTTCCTTAATGCAATTTTTTATAAAATTTACCGTTCTTTTTGCCCTTATGATCATAGTTTCTTCATTAATCCTCATGCAGCTGTCGAAAGAAAACCTCAGGCTCAGCTTATGTAGAGATGCAAAATCAATAAGTTCCCGAGCGCTTTGTTCAAAATTATCGTCGTCTTTTAATACCGTTCTGATGCATATATATCCTCCGTTTTCTTTGATATAGCGAGAATTACAGCTTAAGGTTTCCAATTTCTCCTTAGAATTTAAGTCATTGCAGGAAAGGTTAACCTGAAAGATAAATTTATCTTTATACCCGGACATATTATTAAAAATATATTTTAAGTCAAATCTCCTGGTCATAAGGCAAATTGTTAATCTCGGGTTATTCTCAGCGGCTATTTTTATTATATTGAGGATCTCGGAAAATTGTGGATGTTCGGTTGGTTCCCCTCCCGCCAGAGTTATAAAATAAAAACCCTGTTTTATGAGCCATTGTAGAGACTTGTTAAAATTCTCAACTGTTATATAGGAAGGGAAGAAGCCGGATAGGTTTTTAGCAAAGCAGTATTCACAATTTTCTTGGCAAGTATATGTTAAAGCTATCGCCGCCGTCCTGCATGTCTTTTCCGGAAACGCGTGGAATCTTTTCGATAGGAAAGGATTGAGGGAAAACATAAAATCAGTATACCATGAAAATTTAGTTTAAAATATTCTTTAAATGAGCCCTTTGACGGGAGTCGATAAAATTCCTCAATAGAGAATAGAAAGGGATGAAAGATGGCTTAATTGTGCCCATACTGTTAAGTTATATGTATAAGCCTGTTTTATATGATATAATAAATTCCATTACCGCGATTATTAAGACGAAATGTCACCTGATCTATTTATGCAGATATCCGTAATAATCCCCGTCTATAATGATTATAAACACCTGGAACTTTGCCTCCGTTCAATTCAAGTTGCAGATCCTCAACCTCGAGAGGTAATTGTCGTAGATGACGGGTCTGTGCATGATATAGGGGCTTTGGTAAAAGAATTTACTTTTGCGCAGGTCATCCGGCAAAAGACAAGGATGGGTGCTGGATACGCCAGATATATCGGCGTGCAGGCCGCCAAGGGAGATGTGGTCGCATTTTTGGACAGTGATTGCTATATCAAGCCGGACTGGTTTGGAGTTATACGTACCCATCTGCATAAAGATATAGGTGGAATAGCGGGAAGGTATATTCCCTGTAATGCAGATCATTTTGTGGCATTCTATGAGATAGTTGATATTAGTGCCTGTTATTCCCGTAAAACCGCTGCCGAAACCAAGGATGTAGTCGGAGGTTGCTGCGCATTTTGGAAACATGCCCTGCTTAGCATAAATTTAAAGTCTTCCTTTGTATTCGGGGCCCGGGCCGCGGGTGAAGATACGCTTTTGGGATTAGAAATGAAGAAAAAATATAAACTTCTGCGGGTTGAGGCTATGGAAGTGTATCATCATTACCACGAAACATGGCGGCAGTATTTTCGAAAAAGATTCATAGATGGATGGAGCCACGCAGTCATTTTTCTTCTCTATAATCGCGATTTGAGAAATGCTGCTTATCTTAAGTATCCTTATATTATTCTGAATTTAGTTGTAGTGGCCGTTTTGGTTTATGGTTTGAAAAGCAGGTCAGCTCTTATTGTTTTGTCTGTATTTTTTATTTTACTCTGCTCGGAAGTTAATATTTTTCGAACCGTTTTTTCCTCAAAAAAAGTAAGCTGGAGAAATAAACTCGGATTTTTATTTATGCGCCTGCCGTGCTTGCTTACGCGCAATGCCTGTTGGTTAGCAGGTGTAACAAGCGGGGTGGGGTATTATTTAATTAATTATGGCAAACTCATTCGTCTTACGGTATCTGCAGAATCTAATACTCCCACATAGATTGTCCTATCTTGTTTTCTTTGTAACAACAAGATGCAACGCGGCTTGCCCTTTTTGCCTGCGCGACAGGTTTCCTGATGCCGCAGAAACAGGAGCAAATGCCGAATTATCGATAGACGAGATTGACAAGATAGCATCGCGTATGCAAGGCCTTGCGCATCTATTAATAAGCGGAGGCGAACCCTTCATGCGTAATGACCTCGATCAAATTATACGCTCTTTTTATACCCGGTCTCATACGCGTTTTGTAACCATTCCCACTAACGGATATTTTAGCAATGAGATTGAAGATAAGGTCAGTCGTATTCTTCATGAGAACCGGAACTTATTTTTACAAATACACATTTCTATCAATGGGACCCAGGAGGTGCATGATAGCATAAAAAGGCTTCCTTCAAGCTTTGCACATCTGGAAGAGACATGCAGAAAACTTAAAAAACTAAGGTATTCGTTTAATAATTTAAGGCTAGCTTCGATTACAGTGGCAAGTGATTCACTAAAGGGAAATATGCCGGATTTAGCCGCTTTCTTAGGAAAAGATTTATCTTTTTTTGACAATTACTATCTTACGCCGGTTATACAGAAAGATGGACGGCCAATAGAAAATCCATTGTTACCTGAAGATAGAGAGGCATGGATGCATTTGAAACGTAAACAGCAAAGGCGCCTTCTTCGTTTCTGGGATACATACGCCTATTCTACCTTGCGAAGATCGCAATATTTAATTGCCCGGGCAATGAAGCGAAATTCCGCGGTGGTAGATTGTACCGCTGGTAGAAGATTTGTAGTGCTTAAACAAAATGGCGAGGTATTTCCTTGTGAATTTTCACAATCTGTAGCGATTGGGAATATCAGGGATTTTGGATATGATATCAAACGCCTTTTACGTTGCGATCAGGCTCGTCATATCAGGGATAATATTGTTAAACGTAAATGTTACTGCTGTTGGGCCTGCGCAATGAATATAAACCTTGTTAGCCGCCTAAGAAGCTGCTTTAGAATATTATTAGATTCTGTTTTTGCATGTTTATGGAGTAAAAAGATATTTATGTTAAGCAGGCCAAAGTAATGATAAGCGTTATTATTGTCACTTATAACCGGAAGTTTTTGTTGAGGGAATGCCTGAGTAGTCTGTTGAATCAGGATTACGGAAATGAATTCGAGATTATTATTGTCGATAATTTTTCCAGCGATGGAACGCCTGGTTTCATTAAAGATGAATTTGGCGAAAAGGCCAAATTAATTACGAATCAGGCAAGGCTAAAATTAGCAGATTGTAAAAATCAGGGCATTAGATCGGCTACGGGTGATATAATTGCGTTTACCGATGATGATTGTTTTGTATCAAAAGGTTGGTTAAGTAGTATTGAAAGATCTTTATTAAATCATGATATCGCAGGCGGAATTGTGCTATCTACTCCGGGCGTAGAATTCCCGCGGTGGTGGAGGAGTTCGCTAAACTGGCTTGTTGGTTTAAGCTTAAAGCCAGGCCCAAACTTTCTTCCCTTAGGCAGCAATATCGCATTTAAAAGACACGTACTTGAAAATATAGAAAACTTTGAAAGCAAAATTTTAATAAGTGAAGACGGATGCCAGCAATATGGAGAAGATAATTATAGGTTGAAGAAAGCCCTAGATGCTGGTTTTGTAATGATGACAAGCCGGGATATGTTTGTGTATCATCATGTTCCTCCCGGCAGATTAAGATTATCATACTTAATCCAAAGAAGTTACCGTGAGGGAAAAACTTGGGCAAAAAGAGAGTCCAGCTTTGGTATTTTTATTTTTAGAGCCGTTGCCTGCGTGATTTGCCCGATTAAGTTCTTAGTAACCTGGGATTTAAACCATTTTTTCAGGATGATCGTAAGCTTGGCGTATATTTTGACATTTATAAAAATAAAATTTAAATTATGAATATAGGGATTGATGCTCATTCTTGGGGGGGTAAATTAACCGGAAATGAGACTTATACGGTTAATTTGATAAGAAATCTGGCTAGGATTGATACGGAGAATAAATACAGATTATATATTACAAAAAAAGCAATATTAGGGGGTAATTTATTTGAAAATAATAATTTTCATGCGGAATCGATAAGATGCGCTAATCGCTGGGAGAGGGTATTTTTTCGTATGCCTCTCGAGTTGATTAAAAACAAAGTAGACTTGTTTCATCTGCAGTATTTCCCCCCGGTAATTCTTTCATCAAAGTTTGTTGTGACGGTTCATGATGTATCTTTTGATTTCTTTCCCCAGTGGTTTTCTCCGGTAGAGTCCATTATGTTTAAGTTTGTCGGCCTGGCCATAAAAAAAGCTGAGCGTATTATTGCTGTTTCTGAGTTTACAAAAAAAGAGATACTCTCGGTATATAATCTGGCGCAAGAAAAAATAACCGTGATTTATAATGGGGTAAATGACAACTTTAGGCCCATTAGGGATTTAAATTTAGTCAGAGAGATGAAAAATAAATATAATTTACCGGAAGAATTTATCCTTTATGTGGGAAGAATGGATGCCCGTAAAAATATAGAGGGACTTTTACGCACCTTTAGTATATTTAAAAGAACTACAAGACGCAAAGAAAAACTGGTGTTGGCAGGAGGGAATGGCAATTATGCTGATAAGATTGGTAGATTAATCAGGAGGTTAGGTATTGAAGGCAACGTAATATTAACAGGCTATATCCCGGAAAAAGATTTACCCGCTGTATATAATTGCTCAAGATTATTTGTTTCCCTTTCTTTTTACGAAGGATTCGGACTTTCTCCTTTAGAGGCAATGGCTTGCGGAATCCCGGTGATGGTTTCGGAGATACCTGCATTTTCTGAGGTTCTTGGTGATGCGGCGGTTATGGTTAATCCGGGGAGAGAAGAATTAGCGGCGCAAAAAATAGCAGAAATATTGGAAAGCGAATCACTCTATAAAGAAATGAGCGTGAAGGGATTAAATCAGGCAAAGAAATTCAGCTGGCTTGAGACCGCGAAAAAGACGCTGGAAGTTTATAAACAAGTAAATAAATATAATAAAAAATGAAGATAGCATTCATGGGTATAAGGGGGGTCCCTGCGAATTACAGCGGTTTCGAGACTTTTGTAGAAGAATTTGGCTCCCGCTTAGTAGAAAAAGGCCATTGCGTTACTGTCTATAACAGGGCCAATTGGATAAAATATAAAGAAAAAACTTATAGAGGGATGCGCCTGGTTAGGTTGCCGGCTATACAAAATAAGCATCTTGAGACAATATCCCATACATTTTTAAGTATGCTCCACGGAATATTTAATAAATATGACATAGTCTATATTTGCGGGGTTGGCAATAGCGTCCTTTCTTCCATCCCGCGCATTTTTGGTTGCAAAACTATTATAAATGTTGATGGTTTGGATTGGCAAAGAGAAAAGTGGGGCTTGATCGCCAGGCTTTATCTAAGGGCGAGCGAGTATATAGCCACAATTTTCGCAAATATTGTTATTTCGGATTCAAAAACAATCCAGGAATATTATTTTAGGCAGTATAATAAAAAAACGGTATATATACCTTATGGGGTAAATATAAAACAAGCTTCAAACGCGGATATCCAGGATGATAACTTTTTAAGCTTTTTTGGGTTGGAGCGGGAAAAGTATATCATGTTTGCGGGAAGGCTTGTTCCGGAGAATGGTGCCCATTATTTAATCGAGTCTTACCTTAAGCTTCAAACCGATTTAAAACTTGTTATTGTGGGAGACGCGCCGTATAGTAAAAGATATATTCGCTTTCTCAAATCTTTTAAAAATGAGAATATTATCTTTACCGGGTATCTTTTTGGGGAAAAGTACAGACAGTTAAGCAGCCATGCCTGCATATTTGTTTTGCCGTCAAAATCTGGGGGTACCCGCCCGGTATTATTAGAACAGATGGCTTTAGGCAATTGCGTATTGGTGAATGAAATCCTGCAAAATCTGGAAACAATAGGTGCGGCAGGATGTAGTTACAGCGAAGAAGTGAAAGGTGGTAGCCTAAAAGATAAGCTTGAGTATCTTATCAGCAATCCCGAAGTAAGGAAGACATGCGGCAAGAAGGCTGTTGAGTGGGTCAGGAAAGAATATAGTTGGGATATGGTCGTAGATAGGTATGAACAAATTTTTAAATTAGCAAAAAATGATCAAGATTAGTCTATATGTTCCATGTTTTAATGCAGAAAGATACATTAAAGAATGTCTGGAAAGCATTCTTATGCAAAGCTATCCTATCGATGAAGTATTGATTATTGATGATGGCTCTACCGATAATACAGTGAGTATTTGTTCCCGGTTCCTGGTTAAGATCATAAGCCACCCTGGGAACAGGGGGTTATCCGCAACGAGGAATACCGCTTTTCGTGCGGCGCGGAATGAATTTGTTGCTTCACTTGATGCGGATTGCAAGGCCAGGCCCGATTGGCTGGAAAAATTAATGAAACATTTCTCCGGAAACAATATCGCGGGGGTAGGTGGAAAGCTCATTGAAAAATATAGTCTCCGCACGGCAGACAAATGGAGGGCAATCCATATGAGCCAGGCCTGGGGGGAACAAATAATAGAAAACCCCAGTTATCTGGCGGGTAGCAATAGTGTATATAGGAAAAGTGCGATTTTTCAGGTAGGGTTTTATAATGAAGCATGTATCAGGAATTACGAGGATATAGATATGTCCAAGCGTTTAATCAGCAATGGATTCCAGATAATATATTCTCCGGACGCATGTATCGAACATCTGCGCAGAGATACTCTCAGAAGCGCCTTAAAAACATATTGGCATTGGGGTTTCCATTATTTCAGGAAGCCGGATACCTTAAAACAGTTATTACGAAAAGCAGAAAGCAATTATGTGGTAAGCAGGCTTTTCTTGCTTCAGGATATCAAGTCAAAGAATCACTCGTTGTTATTTCCGGATATAATGTTGTTTTTCTATTATTGCTGGCTTGATTTTTGTTATTACATGGACCATAAATTCAGCCCTCTTGCCAAAACATTTATAAGCCGAAAAAGATGAAAGACGATCCCTTTATAACTGTTGTGGTGCCTACTTACAATAGAGAAAAGTTGTTAAAAAATCTCTTAGATTCCCTATTCAACCAATCTTATCCTTTTGATAAGTTGGAAATTATTGTCGTAGACGATGGTTCGAAGGACGGGACAAGAGAGATGGTAGGGATATATCAAAAGAGCACTAATCGAAATTTGAAATATTTCTTTCAACAAAATAAAGGACCAGCGGCAGCGAGGAATACAGGTATCAGGAATTCCAGTGGTTCATTCATTGTTTTTATAGATGATGACTGCATAGCAAGCAGTAATTGGTTGCAGGAGATAATTGGAGGATTTGATGATTTTAACGTAGCCGGGGTAGGCGGCCGGATAAAAACAATTGCCACAAAGTCTATAATCAGCGAATATTGTTCATATATTGGTGTGATGGAGAAGCCAATTATGCAGGGAGATACTGTTAAGTATCTGGTAGGAGCCAATTCCTCTTTCAGGAAGGAGCACCTTAATGCAGCGGGGTGGTTTAATGAAACAATACCTCTTGGCGGAGAAGATCTGGATATATCTTTCCGGTTGGAGCAGGCAGGATATAAGCTGAAGTTTAATCCCGAAGCGGTTATTTATCATTTACATAAACAAACCTTGAAAGAACTGCTTGTGACTTTTTTTAAATACGGGAAAGGGTCGGCTATATTCTATTTGCAGGGTTCAAAAAAGAAAAGCGCGGTCTTTTGTATGTATCTAAAATCCCTATTTCCCTATTCAAGGCTGCCTATTAATTTTTGGAAAAATTATTTCTTTCAGAAACTGGGGTTTAAAAAAAGCTTTATTTTCGCAATACTTAGCTTTTTGAAAGATATCAGTAATTCTGTAGGTGGGTTTATGGGGTATGCGGTATTCTATGCTAAAATAATTTTTAGAGGTTCAAATTGGGTATTGCCAAAACAATTTTAAAAAACAGCGGGTTTGTTTTAGCGGGTGATATGCTAGGGCGCCTATTTACCTTCGTGAGTGCCTTTTTGCTGGCGCGCTACCTTGGGAAAACGGGCTTTGGCATCTTTTCCTTTTCCATGTCTTTCCTGATTTTTTTTGCTATTGTCGATGATCTTTGGTTAAAACCTATACTTGTACGGGATGCTGCCAGGGATGAGCAGGAGGCGGGCTCACTTTTAGGCAATGCCGTTATTTTAAGGCTGATTATTTCATTTATAGCCGCCTGTTTAATCAGCATAATCCTCCGGAGTATCAATTGCCCTTTAGATATAGCCGCATTGGTTTATTTAACTTTAATTAATTTTATCTTTTTTTCTTTTAGTAATTCTTATGAAGTGGTATTCCGTGTTAAGTTGGCAATGGTCTATTATGTTACGATTAACTTTATTGTCGATATAATACTGGTTTTTTCCATCTTGTGCGGTATTTTCTTCAAAAGCGGGCTTAGTTTCTTTGTTATGAGCATAATAATAGCGAATTTAATCAGATTACTACTCTTGCGTTATTTCTCAAATCGGTTTATTAAACTGAGCTTTATATCGGTCTTTACGACCTGCAAAAATATCCTTAAGGCGTCATGGCTTTTATTGCCTGTTGCGGCATTCGTGGCAATCAACCAACGGGCCGATCAGATTATACTTTTTAAAATAAAAGGTGCGGGCAGTGTTGGTTCTTATATGGCAGCTGTCAGGCTGGCGGAATGTTTTACCATTATTCCGTTGGCCTTGAGCGTTTCCGTGTTGCCGCTTATGAGCAGATATTTCCATAACTCCAAAGAAGTTTTTACAACAATTTATCAACTAAGTTATAAATATTTAATAATTATAATTACGTTTATCGCGGTATTCTTTACTATTTTTTCAAAACCAATCATCCATTTATTCTATGGGAGTCAATTTTTAACATCCTCTTGCGCGCTTGCTGTTTTAATCTGGGTGGAGGTCTTCATTTTTATCGGGGTAGTGAACTACATGATTATAGTTTCAATAAATCAGTTGTGGGTAGCAGTTGTCTGTACGGGTATAGCGGCAACATTAAATATCGCCCTGAATCTTATCTTAATCCCTAAATATGACTTTCTTGGGTCGGGAGTGGCGAGTCTTATCTCTTATGCTGTCAGCGCCTTAATGGTTTGTTTTATTCCGTCAGTAAGGGTGTATTTTGTTAATATCTTCGGGTTCATGGTAAAACCTCTTATAGGCGCCCTTATAACGGGCATTATCATTTATTGGTCTGGGCTGCCGTTTTCCGTATCGCTATTAATAGCTCCTTTATCGTATTTAGTAATTTTATATATCATTCGCGGGATTGATAGTGAAGAGCTTAAGATGTTAAAAAAGATTTTATTCAAAGCCAATATTTAAAACGCACGGATTAATATGACGTTACAAACTTTACCGGGCCTTAACAGATGAAAGTATTGTTTATTTTTCCTATCCCGCGCACCCCGATATTTGGAAAGGTGTTATTTAACCTTGGTATCGGATATTTATCGGCAATCCTGAAACAGCATCAACATGAAACTGATTTATTGTCTTTAAACAGCTGCGATAGGCAGAAGATAAGACAAAAGATTAAATTATTTTCTCCCGACCTTATTGCCATATCATCAACGAGCGATCAGATAGGATTAAGCCGGCAGATTATCAGCTATATTAAAAATAATTCCCGGCTCCCCATCGTTCTTGGCGGCGTTCATGCGACATACCTGCCGCAAGAGTCTATTGCTATTGAAGGATTATTGGGCATTTGCTTAGGAGAAGGGGAGTATCCGCTGCTGGAGCTTGCCGAATGCCTGGAGAAGGGGAAGGATTATCGCCATATAAATAATTTTTGGTTTAAGGAAAGGGATGAAATAATAAAGAATGGTTTACGTCCTCTGGTCATAAATTTGGATTCACTCCCGTTTCCCGATAGGGAGATATTTGATATTCCCAGAATTAATAAAGCCTGGTTTGTAGGGATGCAATTTATGGGGAGCAGGGGTTGTCTTTATTCCTGCACAAACTGTAATACCCCTTCCTTCCGGAAGATTTATAAACTCGATAGAGAAAACTATGTCCGCTTAAGGAGTGTAGATAATCTATTGACTGAAATTGATGAAGCGATAAAGAGGTATAAATTTAGTGGCTATGTGGCATTTGAGGATGATTCCTTTGTGGTAGACAAAAATTGGCTGCGGGAATTTAGCGCCAAGTATTCAAAAGTTATAGGGTATCCGTTCTTTTGTAATGCGCGGGCAGATCAGATCGATGAAGAGTCGATCAGCCTGCTTAAAGAAGCCAATTGCCGTCTTATAAGAGTCGGGATTGAAAGCGGAGATGAGTATATCCGGAATGTAATCTTAAAAAAGGGGATTATGGATAACGATATAATTAAAACATTCCAGCTTGCTAAGGAATATGGGATCAAGGCCCTTTCTTTTAATATGTTAGGATTGCCTTTTGAAACAGAAGAGTCAATTAAGAAAACGATAAAATTGAATCAAGAGATACAGCCGGATTTTATCGCCTTAAGTTATTTTCGCCCCTATCCCGGGACGGATTTATATAATTTATGCAAAGAGAAGAATTTTATAAGTATGCGCAAGCCATCTCATTGGCTGGAAGATACTATTCTTGACCAACCCTCGATATCCAAAAACACGGTGAGATATTATATGCGCGTATTCAGGATAAGCGTGAGTGGGTCAAGGTTAATTTCCTTGATAAAACTTAGCGCCAGGTTATATATCTGGAAGAATTTTACCCTCTTTGATTTTATAAAAGGAAGTAAAGATTTCATGCGAATTCATTTCATGAAAAATAACCGGAAAATATAAATTAGGCATAAATAAGGATGAAGCAACCACTGGCAATGATTAACAAAGAAACAAACAGGCTGATAAATACAGAAGAATTTGAAAGCAATAAAACATTATTAAGCTCTTTTCCCCCTAATATATTTATTGAGCTGACAAGGAATTGTAATTGTTATTGCAGGATGTGTTCTAGAAAAAACAACTCCTATAAGAATGAATTGGATATGTCATTTGAGTTGTTCAAAAGAGCCGCAGATTTATTTTTTCCTTATGCGGAATGCGTTGATTTACGTGGTTTTGGAGAGAGCACCATTTTAAAGAATTGGACGGAAATTGTAGATTATGTTTTACAATACGATTGCAAGTTTGGGATATTTACCAATCTTAGTATTTTTGATGATCAAATGTGGGAAAAACTGGTAAAAAATAATTTTTGGCTTGTAGTATCATTCGATGGAGCGACAAAAAAAACTTATGAGTTTATTAGGAGGGGGGCGAAGTTCGATAATGTAATCCATAATTTAAGGCACTTAGTTTTATGCCTAAAGAATTACGGCAAACCAATATCGAATTTGAGCCTGGCTGTTACGGTGCAAAAAATGAATCTTTTGGAATTGCCGGATATAATGAGGATCGCAGGAGAAATAGGTATTAAGCGCATAAGACTGAATCCCGTGAGAACAATGCCCGGAGATAAGAATAATTTAATTTTCCATAAGGATTTAGTCTTTCAGCAGACAAGCCAGGCCTTGAAAATTGCCAAAGAATTTAATATAGAAGTTTCATTTCAGGCTAGCCTGGGTACTTTTGCCTTAGAAGAACCCTTAGGGTTTAAAGTGCAAAAAAGGTGCCGGCGCCCGTGGTCCAACCTTTTTATTTATTATAATGGCGATATCGGGCCGTGTGATTGCCTGATATTTGAGCCGTTTGTTTTCGGCAGCCTGAATAAGGGCAGCTTTGAGGAAATATGGAATAACGTCTCTTATCAGTTATTCCGGAAGAATATACATAGCGTTAATAGGATTGATAGCTGCAAGTGGTGTTTCGAAAATCGGTATTATTAAGAGGTCTAACTTATTCACAAATGGAAAATAAATCGTTTGTTGATAAAATATATTTAAAGGTTTTAAAGCGATTTTTTGATTTAAGTCTTGCCTCGGTCGGAGCAATAATCTTTTCGCCGTTATTTCTGTTTATTATTATTTTAATAAAATTAGACTCGCAGGGGCCGGTTATTTTTAAGCAGGAAAGGATTGGCTCTGATGGTAAGAAATTTATTATATTTAAATTCAGGAGTATGCGCGTAGAGGCCGGAAAATACATGAAGAAACCGGGAAAATCATTTGCCCAAATAACGCAGATCGGGAAAATCTTAAGGCAGAGAGGTTTAGACGAGCTTCCGCAAATATTCAATGTGCTTAGCGGTGAAATGAGCCTGGTGGGGCCGCGGCCCGAATTGCCGTTTATTGCAGAGGGATATTCAGTATCTCAAAAACAGAGATTATCGGTAAGGCCGGGCATAACAGGACTATGGCAGATCAGCGGTAAAACAGATGAACCCATACACTATAATTTAGAATACGACCTTGCTTATCTTAAGAATATATCCTTTTCTCTGGATATGAAGATATTGTTTAAAACATTTATTTTTTTATTAAAAGGGGGTAGTTAGGGAATAGTAATTTGAACTCCTCAGCCCTTTTGATTCTTGATGCAACAGTCTCTCCGCCGTTTTTAAATCCCGTTAAACCGAGATTCCAGGCTCTATGTATAATATCAAATATCTGTTCTTGCGTAGCATCTTCAGGGATATATTCCTGAAGATGTTTAAGCAGCAAATCAGCAAATGCCTGATTTGCCAATTCATACAATTGCGCAGAATTTAGAATATCCTGCCAATTATAATTCTTGAAGTAATGATACAACTTTTGGACATCTTCATAAGCTTCAGGGCTCAAGCCATATGTCCCGAAGCCCCGTGAATCAGGATGTATATATGTAGGCGGCACAGCCTCAGGCGGAGAATACGGCTTAGGGCTTTCCAGGTATGCTAAACCTAACCTTAAATATCCCCATAATTGAGCATTCGCATATTGAAATTGTGATTTAGCTAATAATGGCTCAGGTGCTAACAGGTACTCTGCTGATAAGGGTTCAGCCTTAAGTATTATTGTTAAGGTGGAGAGTAAAATTATGTTTATAATCCGCAGCCCTTTTAGCATAAGAGCCTCATCATAAAAGCCCTGGTAGCGTATGCCAGGGCGGATGAGCTTCTCCCATGCTTGAAGGATAAAGCGGGATCATAAAAAAACCCTAAAAAGGCAAGTTACTCTAGGGTTTTTTGAACGCTCTTTGGTGGCCCCACTATCCCATAAGGACTGGAAGCTTTGCGTCCCAGCATTGCTGCTAGTTTGCCTTTGTCAGTAGCTTAAAGCGCCTAATTATCAATTATTATTTCTTCCTAATAAAGTATGCACTATTTTCCATTAACTTGCAACTTTATTTATTATTAAATATGGGGCTTATCCAAAGACCTTGACAATAGGCATTTTTTGTGTTAAAAATGCTTGTATTCATGAATAAACTTTTGTCCCCTCTTAATCCTAAGATGCTAAAAACAGAAGGGTTAGAAATCAGAATTAAAATTTTTTTTCAAAAATCCAGATTAAATAACCCTCCGCTTATCATTACCATTTTATCTCTTTCTTTTAGCCTATGTTTTATCTCTGCGGCTACTTTATCTATTGCTGGAGCTCAAGAGAACCTCGATAATCCGGAAGAAATAGCTTTAGAGGCTAAGCGGGAAGATTCAGCAATTAAGGAAATACTGTTGCAGCAGAAACGGAATCAAAAAATTGCCGCTCAAAAAGCGCTTGCCGAAGCCAATAAACAAATTGCTTTGGATGAGAAATCCCGGATTCAGCAAGAACGAGCGCAAAAGATAATTGCACAAAAAGCAGCCGTAGCGGATAAGAAGCAGGCAGCTTTGGATAAAAAAACACAATTGCAAAAAGAAATTGATAAGAAAGCAGCTGATAAAAAAGCAGCTATTGAGCTTAAGAAGCAAGCTGCTTTAGATAGGGAAGCACAGCTGCAAAAAGAGCGCGAGAATATAATAGCTGATAAAAAAGCAGCCGTTGAAATTAAAAGGCAGGCTGTTTTAGATAAAAAAGCGCAACTGCAAAAAGAAGACGAACAGAAGATTATTGATAGTAAAAGTGATTTTAAGGCAAGGCAAGAAGAGGCGGCCATTGAAAAAGTTAAGCTTCAGCAAGAACGTGAGTTAAGGCGTGCTGAAGAACAATCTTCCTCGGAGGCCAAAAGGCAGGCCGATTTAGATAAAAAAGTCCAGCTGCAAAAAGAGCGCGAACAAAAGAAACTCGCGCGGAAAGAAGCCGCAGAATCAAAGAAACAAGCTGTCATAGATAAAAAATCCCGGCTTAAGAGAGAGCGTGAAGAAAAGCTTGTCAATCAGCAGCAGGAACGCGAGCAAAAGAAGCTCGCGCAGAAAGAAGCCGCAGAATCAGAGAAGCAAGCTGCCTTAGCTAGAAAGGCACAGCTGCAAAAAGAGCGGGAGCAAAATATTACTGGAAAACAACAAGAAGCCAAGGGGAGAAAAGCTTTAGAGTCTAAGAGGCAAGTTGGTTTAGATGGTGATTCCCAGCTTCAAGAACAGCGTGAGTTAAGGATAGCTGACCAAAAAGCAATAGCAGGGTATAAGAAGCAAGTTGCTTTAGATAAAGAAGCACAACTGCAAAAAGAGCGTGAGCAAAATATTGCCGACCAGAAAGTGCTTAAAGATACTAGAAGGCAGGTAGCTTTAGATAAAAAAGCCCAGCTGCAAAAAGAACGCGAAGAAAAACTTGCAAGACAGCAGCAGGAACGCGAACAGAAGAAGCTCGCGCAGAAAGAAGCCATAGAATCAAAGAAGAGGGTAGCTTTAGACAAGGAGACCCAGCTTCAAGAACAGCGTGAGTTAAAGATAGCTGACCAAAAAGCAATAGCAGGGTATAAGAAGCAAGTTGCTTTAGATAAAGAAGCACAACTGCAAAAAGAGCGTGAGCAAAATATTGCCGATCAAGAATCACTCGCCAGCATTAAAAGTCAAACTACTCTAGATAGAAAAGTCCAGCTGCAAAAAGAGCGTGAGCAAAGACTTATTAAAGAACAACAAGATAACGAAAAGAAAATAGCTGACCAAAAAGTAGCCGCGGAAGCCAGGAATGAAGTTGTTTTATTTAAGAAGACCCAGCTTCAGCAAGAGCGCGCGCAAAAAATAGTTGAGCAAAAAGCAGACATGGAAACCGAATAGGTATGAAAAAGGAGAAATATATGAGCCGCGTTAATCCAAAAAAAATACCTATTGATGAAATAAGAAAAATCGACGCTTATTGGCGTGCCGCAAATTATCTTTCAGTAGGCCAAATTTATCTTCTGGATAATCCACTTTTAAAAGTCCCCCTGACGCTTAAACATATCAAACCGCGCCTTCTGGGGCATTGGGGTACGACACCGGGCTTAAATTTTATATATGTACATCTTAATCGTCTGATAAAAAAGTATGATTTAAATATGATATACATAACTGGTCCAGGGCATGGCGGGCCAGGGTTGGTTGCTAATGCTTATCTAGAGGGCGCATATAGCGAGTATTATCCAGATGTCTCGCAGGATGAAGAAGGTATGAAGAAACTCTTTAAACAGTTCTCTTTCCCCGGAGGGATCCCTAGCCATGTCGGTGCGGAAACCCCCGGTTCTATGCACGAGGGAGGTGAATTGGGGTATTCGCTTTCGCACGCGTACGGGGCGGCATTTGATAATCCTGATTTGATTGTAGCTTGTGTGGTTGGCGATGGAGAAGCAGAGACTGGTCCTTTAGCTACTGCCTGGCATTCCAATAAATTCTTGAATCCCAAAATTGATGGCGCGGTGTTGCCGATTTTACATCTGAATGGTTACAAGATATCAAATCCTACTGTGCTGGCGCGAATTAGTAAAGACGAACTTAAACAATTCTTTTTAGGGTCCGGGTATAAACCGTATTTTGTTGAAGGGTCCGACCCTGAAACAATGCACCAGCTTATGGCAAAGACGCTGGAAATAGTCGTAAAGGAGATCAAGTCTATCCAAGCTAATTCGCGCAAAAGTAAAAAATCAGTTAGCCGTCCGAGATGGCCGATGATTGTTTTAAATACCCCTAAGGGCTGGACCGGGCCAAAAAGTATTGACGGTTTGAAGACCGAAGGTTACTGGCGTTCGCACCAGGTACCGTTTGCGGAAATGGCAGAAAAGCCGGAGCATATCCGCGCCCTTGATCATTGGATGAAAAGTTATAAGCCCGAGGAACTTTTTGATAAACATGGCCGTTTGATTTCTGCGCTTGCGGAGCTTGCGCCAAAAGGAAAACTCCGTATGAGCGATAACCCGCATACTAACGGAGGACTATTATTGCGTGATTTAAGGATGCCCGATTTCCGTAAATACGCAGTAAATGTTGATAAACCCGGTACCGTTGAGTCAGAGCCAACGCGCGTTATGGGATATTTTCTGCGTGATGTTATGAAGATTAATCAAAAGACTAAAAACTTCCGGGTGTTTGGCCCGGATGAAACAACTTCAAACCGGCTTGGTGCGATATTGGATGTCACTAACCGCAGCTGGATGGCAAAAATTCTGCCTGAAGACGACCATCTAGCTGTAGATGGCAGGGTAATGGAAATTTTGAGTGAACATACTTGTCAGGGATGGCTGGAAGGGTATCTTCTTACCGGTCGTCATGGATTCTTTTCCTGTTATGAGGCGTTTATCCATATTGTGGATTCTATGTTTAATCAACATGCGAAATGGCTGAAGACTTCGCGGCACATCTCCTGGCGCCGCCCGATCGCCTCACTCAACTATCTTTTGACTTCTCATGTCTGGCGGCAGGACCATAACGGGTCATCGCATCAGGACCCGGGTTTCATAGACCATGTGGTGAATAAGAAGGCGGAGATCATTCGCGTTTATCTTCCTCCTGACACTAACACTTTGCTTTCCGTGACTGATCATTGTTTGCGCAGCCGTCATTATGTAAATGTTATTATTGCCGGTAAGCATCCCGGCCTGCAGTATTTGAATATGGATGCGGCTATTGCGCATTGCACCAAGGGTATTGGTATTTGGGATTGGGCAAGTAATGATAATAACGGCGAGCCGGATGTAGTTATGGCTTGCGCTGGCGATGTGCCTACTCTGGAAACTCTGGCAGCGGTGGATATCTTAAGACAAAAGTTCCCTGATTTGAAAGTGCGGGTTGTAAACGTGGTTGATTTAATGACTCTACAGCCGCAAAGCGAGCATCCTCATGGCCTTTCTGATAAAGATTTTGATAGTCTCTTCACCATGGATAAACCTGTCATCTTTGCCTTCCATGGTTACCCCTGGCTCATTCACCGGCTTCTCTACCGTAGGGCCAACCACAAAAATGTGCATGTGCGGGGTTATAAGGAAGAGGGGACGACTACTACGCCATTTGATATGACAGTATTGAATGAGCTCGACCGTTTTAATCTGGCAGATGATGTTATTGATCGGCTGCCTCGATTGCAAAATCAGTCCGCGCATGTCAAAGATTGGCTGCATAATAAACTAATTGAGCATAAGCAGTACATCGTCTCCCATGGCGAAGATATGCCGGAAATACGCAACTGGAAGTGGCCATATTGAAATTGCGCCAATTTTCAGCTATACCATCTCATGAATAAATCCAGCCAGAAATTTACTTTAGTTATCCCCACATATAATGAGGCAGCTAATATTGAAAGTTTATGCAGTTTGCTGGTAGAGGTGTTATCTGGGTATCATATTGATTTTGAGGTTATTGTAGTTGATGATAATAGTCCTGACCAGACCTGGAAGATTGCTCAGCTAATAGCCGAAAAAGACAACAGAATAAGGGTAATCCGTAGAATCAATGAAAAGGGGTTAGCAACGGCGGTTATCGCGGGATGGAAAAACGCCAAAGGGGATATCTTGGGGGTTATGGATGGAGACTTGCAGCAACCTCCCGAAGCAGTCCCTCTTTTATTAAACAAACTAAACGAGGATGCTCAAACCGATATTGTAGTTGCCAGCCGTAATATAGAAGGTGCTATGGCCTGCCGGCGGAGCGCCTGGAGAAAGTTTGTTTCATGGTCAGGTACTTTTATTAGCACTCTTCTTCTTCCAAGATTACTTGCGCGGATGAGTGATCCTATGTCAGGTTTCTTTATCCTGCGTAAAGAAGTTATAAATAATAAAGTTTTAACTCCCTTGGGATATAAAATTCTCCTGGAGGTTTTAGCAAAAGGGGATTATGGAAAAGTAGCTGAAGTGCCTTATGTATTTGTCGAGCGCAAAAAGGGAGGCAGTAAGGCCGGGATAAGACAGTATTTAATTTCATTCATTTATTTACTGAAGCTAAGTTTTCAAAGTAAGAGAGGTTTAAAAAGCTTGTGATGGTCGGAGACTTATGATATGGTAGTTAACAGATTAAATTTCGTATTTGGAAGGATATCTCAGGAGATTGAATGAATATATTTGTAGGTAATTTAGCATTTTCCGCCAAAGAAGATGATGTTTATAGATCTTTTGCAGGATTTGGTGTGGTCACTAATGTGGCCATCGTAATGGAGAAAAAGGGCAAGAAATCCCGGGGATTTGGGTTTGTTGAGATGCCGGATGAACAAGAGGCGTTATCCGCGATCGCTAATCTGGATGGTAAGGAGATATTGGGCCGGCCGGTTAATGTTATGGTTTCTTTACCTAAGAAGCCAAAAAGTGAACATTCCGGTAAAAGAGATAGGGTCCAGGCGTTTGTTATGGAGGGCGGCCAGCAAGTCCCTGTTTACAGGAAGACTGGAAAGTATAAGGAGGGTAGGCGCTCGATCAACTATGTTAAAAAGCGTTTAGCAGCAGGTATTACTGAGCCTGTTCCTGAGCGTAAATATAAACCTAACCCGATGCGTTGGCGTAAAAAACCAAGATGGGCCAGTTCTTCTGAGAAGCCCCAGAGTGAACTTAAACCTGGTGAGAAAACCGAAGGCAATCATTCAAAACCATGGGAAAAATCCGAGAGTAGCCAATCAAAGCCGTGGAAGAAAGCTGAGGGTGGATTTAAGCCTTGGCGTAAAAGAAGAGAAAGCTTGGCCAGACATAAGAAATGAAATTAAAACTCAATCTTTTCCCCGTGGTCCCGGACATGGAAGAGAAGATGTCCGGTATTATTCAAAAAGCAGTGGATGGCCGCGCCAGTATAGTTGAAATTGCTTATGGTACAGCCGCGGATAGTGTTAAAAAACGCATTCTCAATTTTTTAAACAAAAAAGAAATCCGCCGGCTTTACTCGAGATTAGAAAAAACCGATAAGGGTTGGGGAAGAATTTATCTGCATTTCAGGTGGAAATAGGGTAAATCATGGTAAAAAAGAATCTTATTGAAGAGTTTTATTCACTCGTGCAAGTAGACGATTATGACGGCCATTATGCTAAAGATATAAAAGATGACGGTTACTTTGGCATGCCCTTGGAGAGTATTGTCGCCGCGGAAAAGCGTATGCGTTCATCCGGAGAAAAGGGCATTGCTTATTTTTCTATGGAATATGGCCTAGCTACAAGTTGTTATAATAAATTCTCCAGCCAGCTTCCATTAAATACCAGCAATAAACTTCCGGAAAACGCGGTTTTTTCCAATTTTCGCGTAGCGGATTATTTCTTTGACCTTCACCCTGACAATATTATAGATCTGCCTATTTACAGCGGTGGCCTGGGTGTATTAGCCGGGGATACGGTAAAGACCATGGCCGATTATAAACTTCCGGCAACAGGTATAGGGATACTCTGGAATTCCGGTTATTTCAGGCAGAAGTTCTGGTTTAAATATGGCCAGGCCCCGGAGAAGATGCGTTGGGATCCGTATACCTATCCCGGTTTAGTCCCTTTAAAAAACAGAATTAAGATCTCCCTTAAGCAGGAAGATGTACATCTTCGACTCTGGAAGTATTATGTCTATAGTTATAAACATAATGCTGTTGTACCGTTGATATTACTGGATTCAAATATTGAACCTAATAGCGAGCAAGCCAAGAATTTAACCGATCAACTTTATCGTAGTGATAATGTAATCTTAAAGTTGTTACAGAGGGTGATTCTTGGTTACGGCGGGATAAGTGCCTTAAATGAGCTAGGGTATAATATTAGCACGTATCATCTTAATGAAGGCCATGCGGTGTTTGCCTTTGTTGCTAAGGCAAGAGGGTTGGCAAATGATGAAGTGGATAAACTTAAGGGTAAGTTTGTTTATACGTGTCATACCCCGGTAGAAGCCGGTCATGACAGGTTTTCTCTGGATGACTTAAACAAAGTGCTTAAGAAAGAAGATATCGATATTATCGAAAGATTCGGTAAGGAGCGTCCCGGATTGGTCAATCTTACATTGCTTTCCATGAATATTTCTTCGGCGATGAATGCAGTTTCTCACAATCACCAGAAAGTAATGCATATCCAATTTCCCGAATACAAGGACCAGATACAGTATGTAACCAATGGCGTGCATCCCTATACCTGGATGTCAGAAAAATTTAAAGACCTTTTTGAGCAATTCCCCGCTTCCTTCCCTGATTTTAAGAGCAACCCGATGATTTTATCAAAGGCAACCGGGCTTAAGGCGGATGTTGATTTCCGCAGTCGTTTATGGCAGGCACATCAGTCTAACAAAGTTGATTTATGTAAATTTTTGGATAAATGGGAGCTGGATAAAGATAGCTTTACGATTTGCTGGGCAAGAAGAGTGGCTGCGTATAAAAGGCCGAGCCTTATTTTGCATGATATTTCCAGGTTGGTGCGTATCGCAGAAGAAATCGGGCCTTTACAGATTATTTTGGCAGGTAAGGCGCATCCTAATGACAATTTAGGTTTTACTTATATCAATGAAATGTTGGATAAGGTGGATAGATTAAATGAAGATTACACTAAACTAAAAATTATTTTCCTGGAGAATTACGATATATCGCTGGGTAAGCTGCTTACCTCTAGTGTTGATGTTTGGTTGAACAATCCTTTGCCGCCCTTTGAGGCATCCGGCACAAGCGGGATGAAGGCGATTCTAAACGGAGTTTTACAGATGAGTACGGTCGACGGCTGGGTGGCAGAAGCGACAGACAGGCCGATCGGTGCATTTTTTGGATATAAGAATAGTGAAGGCAGTGTGGGCAATGAATTTGATTTGCATATGAACGAAGATTCCGAAGAGCTGTATAGTACTTTAGGCGGGCTGGTGCGTTTGTATTATAAAACTAACCAACGCGGTAAAGTAGATACTTCTTCTGCATGGATAGATATGATGATTGAATGTATTTGTACTGCGGCGCAGTTTAATACCTATCGCATGCTTGATCAGTATAAGCATCTTATTTGGAAGATCTCTTAAAAACCGCGCAGGTTTATTTTAAATTACTTGTGATTTTGTAAATTTGCAGGATGATATTTAACAAATAGGAGGTATGATGAAAGCAAAGAAAGTAAATAAAAAAGCAAAAGCAAAGAAAGTAAATAAAACTACAAAGGCGAAGAAAAAACTTTCCCGTTACTGCCGTTCGGGCAGGGTTTTGTGGTAAGGATTTTTAAAGTTGGTTATTATTAAAACAATTCCACCAGTAGTTTTATTCCATAAATTAGGCCGGTATATAGGTATTTCTACATCTACGGGTGACTTTTACGAGTTGCCTCCGGTAACCTATAGCTTATTGGAAAAATGGAATAAGCGTATTGCCCTTCTTTCAAATTCTTCTTCCAGACAAGAAATATCAGCGTTAGCGAATAAACTAAATATTCCACTTGAAATAACAAAACTTTTTCCTGTCTCTGGGAGAAAGATTTCATATAAACCTGATAGAAGCGCTGTTGCCTGCCTTACTGATTTAACCCTTAATTTGACGTCAAGCTGTAATCTTCGTTGTGTTTATTGCTGGAATGACCACGGTAAATACTCCAACCGGAGATTCCTGGAGAAACAAGCGGGGAAATTTAGCAGCAATATTAAAGATGAACATATGCCGGTTGAAACCGCCTTAAAGGCGGTGGATATTTTAGTCGGGGCGCGGGGTAAGGATAGGGATCTGGTGGTTGATTTTTACGGCGGTGAACCTTTGTTGAACCTTAAGACGCTTATGGCAACAGTGGATTACTGCAGGAAAAACCAGTCAAAGTGGGGACTTGTCTTCCATTTTTTATTGGCAACAAACGGGACCTTCTTAACTCCGGATGTAGCTGAAGCATTAATTGATAAAGGCGTACAAATTGCTGTTAGTATCGATGGCCCTAAAGCGGTACATGATAACAACCGGCCGCTGATTAACCGAGAAGGTAGTTTTGATATAATCGCGGGAAATCTTAAGAGAATGCCCAGGTCAATAATGAAAAGGCTGGTGGGGCGCACTACGGTAACTCCGTTCTTTTCTGATATGGTAAAATTGTATGAAAATTTAAAGGGTTTAGGGTTTGAGCGGATAGAAATCTTCGAGAGTGAAGATGCCTGCCATAGGATTTCACCTAAGCAATCGTCAAGTTTCTTCAGCACGGAAGAAAACTATAAACTTTTGTGTAAAACATACGAAAAACTGGCATTGCGCTATATCGATGATGTTGTTTCAGGTAATTTGAATTACAGTAAAACGTTCTTTAACCGTTTTTTTAAATTAATGCAAAGGCTGTATTATAATCATGAAGTTTCAGGAGGATGCCCCGCCGCCAAAGGGCAG
Organism: uncultured Planctomycetales bacterium; assembly: GCA_964427405.1. GTDB lineage: Bacteria > Omnitrophota > Gorgyraeia > Gygaellales > Profunditerraquicolaceae > UBA6249. The sequence goes on from CAYRUB010000002.1 coordinate 182,027, forward strand.
ATTGCGGTCAGTATTGACGGTAAGATTTATCCGTGTACCTCATTTCTGGGGGTGGATGAATTTGAATTGGGGGATGTGGAGAGCGGCATTGACAAAAGGAAATTTCAGGCGTTTATTGAAAAGATAAATAAGCGGTTTGGGCATTGCCAGAGAGACTGTGATTTATTTAGCCTTTGCCGTTCAACAGGTTCCTGCCTGAACGTAAACTATTTTTTTAATGGCGACCCCGCCGCACCGCATAAGAAAAGTTGCGCTCTTTTTGCCGAAAAATTATCTTTAGCCGCCGCAAGTTTATCAATCCTTTCCGAAAAAATACCCCACCGACTGGAGAAGTTATTTGGGTTTGACCCAATAGGCAGAAGAGGAAATAAATTATATTAATAGGGAACTTCCTTCTTTACAGCTTACAAGAAATCTGGTATTATTAATTTTCGCTTCTCGGTTAGCTATCTTTTGTACGTTACATACTTTCGAGAATGATGAAATAAGCTTCGCTATTGACATAACTGTTGATAATATAAATAGTTATAACCTTTGCGCCCATAGCTCAACTGGATAGAGCACCAGCCTACGGAGCTGGTTGTTGCTGGTTCGACCCCAGCTGGGCGCAATTAATATGGAAAAAGCAGATAAGTTTTACATGTCGGAGGCCTTAAAAGAGGCGCAAAGGGCATTTGAGGAAGATGAAGTGCCGGTAGGCGCGGTAATTGTCCATGATGGTAGAATTATTGCCCGCGGCCATAACCAGGTTGAGCGCTTGAATGACCCTACGGCTCATGCCGAAATAATTGCCATTACCAGCGCGACAAATTACCTGGGGACAAAGTGGTTGAACGAGGCCAGCCTCTATGTTACAATTGAACCATGCAGTATGTGCGCAGGAGCGATGGTTCTGGCGCGCATAAAGAATTTATGTTTCGGAGCAAAAGATCCTAAGACCGGAGCCTGTGGTTCGATTATTAATATTGCAAACCATAAGAAATTAAATCACCGTATAAAAGTAACCAAGGGCATTCTCGAAATTGAGTGTAGTTCTTTGCTGAAGGATTTCTTCAGAGAAAAAAGAAAGAATTCCTGACTATTGGAGAGGTGGCTGAGTGGTCGAAAGCAACTCACTGCTAATGAGTTGACCTGGGCAACTGGGTCCCTGGGTTCGAATCCCAGCCTCTCCGTTGATTAGAAAATGGAGTAACTTCAAGTAATGTTCAGAATATACCTTCCGTTGAGATGGGATTTAGAGCTAAATAGCAGGTAAAAAGAAGAATCTTTGAGCGTGGGAAACGTTTTTTACTATTTTAGTCAATTGTCTGCCAAAGAGGGGAAAGACGAGCCTGATTGGAGGTAATTATGATTAAGCAGTTGTTACTAAAATCAGTAGTTTCTTTATTTTTGATTGGAATCTATCTTGCTTATAGTAATTCTAATGTTTATAGTGAATATGAGCAAAATGTTGTAGAAGCAAGTATGGAGCTGCAATTTGCTTATAGCGAGTTAAGCAAAGGCGAAACTGATGAAGCAATTGTATCCTTCAACAAGGCTATTTCTCTGGATGATAAAAACTCTCTCGCCTATACTGGCTTAGGCAATGCCTATGTTC
>CAYRUB010000003.1:0-154544 GCA_964427405.1 uncultured Planctomycetales bacterium
GCAAAAGTAAACCGCAAAATCCGGCCAGAATTCATGATTTAGTTTATCACAGAGGGGATAATCTTTCAAGAGATTGAAACCAGCGGGTCCTGCCTGCCAATCCACCTCGCCGTGCTCACTTTTCGTTGCGCGCGGCAAGGGCTTCGTCTTGGCAGTCACCCGCTGGCATAAGTGTTAGAATTCAGCTTTTATCCCTCCAGTTAAAGAAAAACCGGGCATGGGATAACCATTCTGAACCTGATATTTGCGATTTAAAAGATTATCTATATAACCAAAACAAGTTATCCCTGACTTAAATTTCTTAGATACACTGACCCCAAAAACATAAAAACTTTTAATCTTAATAGTATTCTCAGCATCACCATATCTTATACCTGTAAATTGGCTTTTTAATTCAACGGTCAACCCTTTATGGTTATTATATCTCAAGGAAGCGTCGATTTTATTCTCTGGCTGATAAACAAGATATTTATGGGTTTCCTTATCCTTTGCTATCATATAAGTATAATTAACATTTAAATCGAAACTATCTGATATAAATATCTTATTTTCAAATTCTAAACCATTTATTACAGCGGAGCTGACATTCATTACCTGCCATTCTGGCCCCCCAGTATCAGTCCACTGTATAAGCTGCTTATAATCACTACGATAATAAGTCAACCCCGAGGTAAGATATTTGTTTATTTTTGATTCAATACCAAACTCGCCGGTTATCCCTTTTTCTGGTACCAAGTTAGGATTACTTATTCCCATCCCTGGAATAGAGTTGTATAAATCATTAAAAGTAGGAACGCGATAAGAACGACTGATTAAACCATGAAATTTTATGGCATCGTTTAATTTATACAAGAGATCTAGGCTAGGGTTAATTTGGGTGCCAAAATTAGAATAATCATCAAGCCGTGCGCTAAGATTAACATTCAATTTTTTATCAAATAAATCTAGGCGGTTTTCCAAATATCCAGAAGTCACATTATATTCATGCTTAGCGCTAGTGGTACTATCATTCATATTCTTTACATAATTAAATCCACACACTATCCTGTATATATCCAGCAACTGTTTATCAAGCTGCAGATCCAGGCCTCTCACTGTAGTAGTATGAATATCTTTTTGATTATCAGGATTCCATCCGTCGGATGAATTCTCCATGAATTCCAACCTGTCGTAATTCTGATAAGCCTTAGCTGATACTCCAGTTTGTTCATCCGGATGAAAATTCCAATTAAAATCAAAAAAACGCTTCAGAATATTCTGTTTATCGTCTATATCAGGCCAACTTATTGACCCTGGAACGCCTGTTTTACTTGTATAAAAACCTGAATTAAAACTTACATTATTCTCCCCATTAAGTTCATACCCTAACTTTATATTACAATCTTTAGCGCTAAGTTCTGAATTCTCACGAAAACCTTTAGAACTCTCATATCCTCCACTAACCAGAAAACCTAACTTTTTAACCTTTGCCCCATACAACATGCGTTCAATATATGTCCGGGCAGTACCAAAACTTGAATAAAGCTCTGCCTTCTGGCCTTCCTTAGGAGGATTTTTAGTAATAATATTAACCACTCCCCCCATTGCCGAGCTGCCATAAAGACTGGAACCAGAGCCATGCATAACCTCAACTCTGGATATATTATCTAAAGGTATATCAGATAAATCTACTTGGCCATCTCTGGGGTTATTTATTGGCCTGCCATCCATCAAAACTAAAACTTGAGCAGCGGTAGAACCGCGCATCCTAATGGACTTTACCGCATTTGGCCCGCCGTAATTGCTTATATCAACGGAAGTAAGATCAGTAAGAGCGTCAGCTAAATCCTGCGCTCCACTTTTCTCTATTTCTCCTGATGTAACCACATCAACTGTGCGGCCGACATCTCCGGATGATTCTTCTATTCTTGAAGGGGTAACTACGATTTTATCCAGTTCAACATCTTCTGCGCAGGCAACACTTGAGAGGATTATAACCAATAACGCGGAGTTGAATAATTTCTTACAGACATTTTTCATTATAAATTCCTTTCCTTTTCTTCCGAAAGTACTTTCCCTGATAAATGATCGTCCGGGCTCATTGGCTTAATTTCCAATATTACCGTTGCGGGACAGCGCCTGGGCTTTCACCAGGACTTCCTCCATTTATCCGGATTGTTAACTTTTAATAATTTCTAAGCGTATTCTCTAATATCCAAAAACCAGTATTTCCCAAAACTCTCTCTGAATACAGGTTGCGTATTCAGTATTCTGATCGGCTCCCTGAATAACGGGCCATCAACTACTAATGTGTGAAACTCTCCTTTCTCCCCGCAGGGGTCAATTCCCGGATTTAGCTCTTCTACAAACTTCCTGTCAATAATACGGCCCAGCCATTCTTTACTCAATAAATCAGCTTTAACCGCCACCACTACAGACCTAAAACCGGAATCAATAATTTCCAATATTAATTCTTTGGTATCTCTGCCCCATAATGGCATAATCACCTCTACCTCTGCCTCCCGGCAGACTGCATCAATCCACTCTTTATGTTCTTTAAGGTATATATCACCGAAAACTACTCCTTCGATACCCGCCTTATTTTTCCATTCGCAAATCAATGCTTTAAATTCATCGCGGTAGGCCTCACTGGTATCAGGCATTGACTTTTGCTCTATCGGTATACCAATAGCCTGAGATTGTTTAAGAATAAGCGACGCGGGCAATCCATGAGAAAGTGAATTCTTGCCCATGGGATCCGTAAAATTAAATAGTACCGAGAGATCATAGCCCAGGGAGATGGCTTTATAACAGGCAAAACAACTATCCTTTCCCGCGCTCCATAGACCCGCTACTTTCATTGCAGCCCTCCTGCAAGGATCTTGCGTAATGAACCCATATCAATATTTTCTCTTACCAATTGGGCTAATTTATCAAATTCTTTGTCCGGATTAAGATTCTCTTTTACCGGCAGAGCAGGCCAATTCCTTTTCTTTCTTAACCTATTCAGAAAACTTCTTCTGAAGGGGCTTGCGTCAAATATACCATGGATATATGTTCCTAAAATTCGCCGATCACTACTTATCACTCCCTCATTATATTTTATTTTCTTGCCGTTACATTCAGAGACTTCAAAAAAATGATTGCACCTTCCTGTAATCCTGGTTAATCCGTGATGAATCTCATAGCCGGATAACTTTAATCCCGAGATAAGTTCTTTTGCCTCAACCCGCGCAAGAACTTTATCAGCTTTTAAGCTGGTTTCAACCGGAAGAATATTCATTCCCTGGATCTGCTTCTGTTTTGATTCCAATCCATATTTATCAAGTATCCGCTTGCCTAACATCTGGTAACCACCGCAGATCCCCAGTAAAGAAACTGTCTTATCAGAGTTAATAATAGATAGTATCCTGTTTGTAAATCCCGATTTCATCAGGTATCTTAAATCAGAGATCGTATTCTTTGTCCCGGGGATAATAATCATATCCGGCTTCTTTAATTCTTCAGGACTTTTTACGTAACGTAAACACACATCAGGCTCTTTTTCCAGTGTATCGAAATCCGTAAAATTGGAGATATGCGGCAGATAAAGCACATCAATATTAAGCTTACGCTTTCCGCCAGAGGAGCTATCCTTAAAACTATCCAAAGGCACGGCGTCCTCTTCAGGAATTTTTATATTCTTATAGTAAGGAATGACTCCCAATACCTTGATACCAGTGCGCCTCTGTAAAAAATCTATTCCAGGCTTAAGCAAAGTCATATCCCCGCGAAACTTATTTATAATTATACCCTTGATCATCCTTCTCTCTTTAAAGGTCAATAACTCAAGTGTACCGATGATCCAGGCAAAAACCCCACCCTTATCAATATCACCTACTAAAATCACCGGCGCCTTGGCGAAAGCCGCCATTTTCAAGTTTACTATGTCGTGTGATTTTAAATTTATCTCTGCAGGGCTGCCAGCTCCCTCTATAACAACAACCTCATAATCATCAGCTAACCTCCGGAAGGAACTCCTTACTACTCCCAAAAGCCTGCTTTTGTATTTTGTATAACGTAAGGCATGCATATTGCCGATGGGTTTACCCAGGACAATAACCTGCGCGCCTACATCGCTGGTTGGCTTAATCAAAACAGGATTCATCTCCACTGTCGGCTCTATGCGGCAGGCTTGAGCCTGGGTTGCCTGAGCCCGGCCGATCTCCCCCTGGCCTCTGGTAACAAATGAATTCAAGGACATATTCTGGGCTTTAAAAGGCGCAACCCTGTAACCCTCCTGCAAAAAAATCCTGCATAAGGCCGAGACAATCACGCTTTTACCCACCCCAGAACCTGTACCGCAAATCTGCAATGTTTTTGTTTTCATTATACGCAATATTTTAATGGTAAATATTTCCCAGGATAAAAACCGACAAGAGAGTAACTATTTCCGTTATTTCAATCCCCGCCCCCAAAGTATCACCGGTTATACCACCTATTTTTTTAGTTGAGAATTTACCCATCACATAACTAAGGCCGGTAATAATTAACAATATGACCAGTCCTTTTATCTGCCAGACTACAGCCGCAGCAACAACCGCTGCAATTGAAGAAAGAATAAATATTCTTAAATTCATTCCTTTGATAAATACTCCTGCTTTACCCTCCTGCCGGGCATAAGGGAAAAAAAATATTGTAGCTACCGCTGAGAAGCGACTTAAACTGCACATCAACATTAAAATGATAGGTTTTAAAGATAGACTTATTGAAAAAAGTAAAACAACCTTTAACAATATTACACTGATCAAACTTAAAACACCCATTACCCCGGTATGGGAATCACGCATTATCCCAAGCATTTGTTCCTTAGGTTTTCCACTTAAGAAGGCATCACTAGTATCCGACAAGCCATCCAGATGCATCCCCCCGGTAATAACGATCAAAACAACCACAATAATCACATTCAGGGTCAGGGAAGGAAAGTTCAAAAAGGATAACAACACATTTACCCCCGCAAGAAATAACCCCAGGAGCAGGCCGATAAGCGGAAAAAATACCATTGAACCCGCCATCCTTTGCGCCCCGGCATCCTTTAGCTTAAGCGGAATAACGGTTAAAAACTGCAACGCCAGTAAAAATGAGGTTATCATATATTCTTCTCTGATACATTGGCGCTCTTAAATGTCGCCATCTGGGTAAGAACTTTAATCGCGGCGTCGGCTAATCCAATGCCCAAAGCCCCGCCAGTGCCCTCGCCAAGCCTTAAATCCAAATCTAACAGCGGCCTTAATCCGATATGCTCCAGAATAATTTTATGCCCCCCTTCTTGAGACTTATGCGCGGCGATCATATAATCTTTTGTCTTAGGCTCAATCTTAAAAGCTACTAACGCGGCAGCCCCGGATATAAATCCATCAATAACTACAGGAGTTTTATGGGAAGCGGCAGCCAGAATTATACCCGCTAACCCGGCGATTTCAAATCCGCCCACCTTGGATAAAACATCAATCGCGTCTGTTGGGTCAGGTTTATTCACCAGAAGTGATCTCTTAATAACCTCAATTTTGTTCTTTAAACCTGAATCATTAAGACCGGCCCCTTTCCCGGCTACCTCTTCAACTGATTTAGCGGTAAAAGAAGCGGTAATCGCGCTGGCAGCGGTAGTATTGCCTATACCCATCTCACCGGTCCCAACAATATCAACGCCTAGCTTTAGCTCTTCCTCAAAAATCTCTATTCCCGCGCAAATTGCTTTTATTGCCTCATCCCTGCTCATCGCCGGGCCTTTAGCCATATTTTTTGTCCCGTAATTTATTTTCTTAACCCGTAACCCTGGATCAGGTTTAAGGTCGCTTGCAACACCCATATCTACGACCACCACCTTTGCGCCAACATGTTTTGCCAAAACATTTATGCCTGCTCCTCCTCCCATAAAATTATAAACCATTTGAGCGGTAACTTCTTTTGGATAAGCGCTCACCCCTTCATCTGTAACGCCGTGGTCCGCGGCTAAAGTAAAAATGACTTTACGCTCTAATACCGGGCTGAGATTTCCGGTAATTCCGCAGATTTGTTTTGCCAGCTCCTCTAATCTTCCTAAACTACCTAATGGCTTAGTTAAATTATCCAATCTTTCCTGGGCTTTCCTTATGATTTCATGGTCAATTCTTGAAATATTTTTAGTTACTTTCTTTATTCTTTCCACTTATTTTTCTCCTTTTATCTTTAGCGGTATTCCCGCGACAATAAAAAATACCTTATCAGCATTCCTGGCGACCATCTGGTTGACTCTTCCCGCAATATCACGAAAATCCCTGCCCAGTTTATTCACGGGAACCAAACCTAAACCCACTTCATTAGAAACCATAATTACCTTTGCTTTCTTCTTACTTAAAACAGCTAACAGTTCTTCAATTTTCTCCAAGATTTGCTCTTGGCTATTCTTGGAAAGAATAAGATTTGAGACTAGAAGAGTCAAACAATCAATAAGAATGCAATCAAAACCATTACCTAACTTCCCAATTAATCTTGCCAGATCCCTAGGTTCCTCAAAGGTCTTCCAGTGTTTCGGCCTTGATTCTTTATGCAACCTGATGCGCTCTTGCATCTCCTTATCTAAACCAAGGCAGGTGGCGATAAAAGCGACTTTTTTATATTTCTTAGCCAGTCTCAAAGCATAACTGCTCTTGCCGCTGCGCGCTCCTCCCAAGATTAAAGTTATTTTATTCATCATTTACCTCATATGTGTTTTATTGTTAAACTTCCTTATCTCATACTTATTGTTTTTATATTCCACGATTGTCACACTAGCCGGAGACGGAACATAACCCCAAAAATCCTTGTTCTTTAATATACTACTCACAAATATACCGATTACTCCGCCGTGACAGACCACGGCAATGGTTTTGCCGTGATTAAGTAAAAGTATTTTTCTTATGGCGCTTTCCACCCTCTTTTTAAAAACCGGCATTGACTCCGCGCGCGGAATCCGGCCTTGATAGGGATTAGCCAGCCATTCCTTATAAACCTTGGGATATCTCTCTATAATCTCGTCATGCTTCAATCCTTCAAACACCCCGAAATTAATCTCCCTTAAACCTTTGGCTTTGGTAAAACTTTTACTTCCAAAAAGTATAGACCTGGTTTGGAGCGCGCGTTTTCTATCGCTGCAATATATTCTGTCGAAACCGATATCCTTAAGGCTCTTACGCAATTTAACAACTTGGGATTTGCCTTTCCTGCTTAAGCTTACATCCTTATACCCGCAATAACGCCCCTGCTTATTCCATTCGGTTATGCCATGGCGGATTAAGATAAGTTTTGTCGTCATTACTTCTCTCCCGGGACCAAAACCACATTAGGCTTACCTGTAACTGAGTTATTATTCACCAAAACAATCGTTTTATAAACCGCTTCAATATTTTGATAAGTTAAGACTTTTTCCGGACTGCCCTCTTTAAAAATAATACCCTTATCCAGAAGGGCAATGCGGTTGGAATACGCGCTGGCTAAGTTCAAATCATGCAGGATCATTACGATCGTAAGGTTATTCTTCCGGTTAAGTTTTTTCAATAAATCCAAGGTCTGCACCTGATGCCCGATATCCAGGTGCGAAGTCGGCTCATCCAGAAATAAAAGCTCAGGCTCCTGTGCTAAAGCCCGGGCAATCACCACCCGCTGGCGCTCACCTGCGCTTAATTCATCAATACGCTTATCTTTCAAGTTTAAGGTATCGGTTAGCTTAAGTTTTTCCCTGGCAATCTCAATATCTTTTTTAGTCTCATACTGCAGCCGCTTTAAATGCGGGATCCTGCCCATCAAAACCAGCTCCATAACCGTAAAAGAAAAACCGGTTGAGATATCCTGGGAAACAAAAGCTACTTTGCGGCAAAATTCCTTTAAATCCATCCGCAAGATATTTTCATCCTTATAAAAAATCTCCCCCTTTTTAAAAGGGAGAACCCGGGTTATCAGGCGCAAAAGCGTAGTCTTTCCTGATCCATTAGGCCCGATAATCCCCAAAAAATCTCCCTGATTTACATTCAGAGACAATCCCCTAATAACATCTTCCTTATAATAGCCGCCGCTTAAATTTTTTATCTTTAATAAAACACTCATGATATTCTCTTTCCTTTTTTTAGAAGGATAATAAACACCGGAGCCCCAATTACCGCAGTAATCACGCCAATCGGAATTTCAACGGGGGAAAAAAGCGTGCGTGATAGAAGGTCGCAGAGAATTATAAACACCGAGGCGGCCAAACAGGTAGTCGGGATAAGAATTTTGTGATTCGGACCCACAATCAAACGCATCATATGCGGTACGATCAAACCGACAAATCCAATTATCCCGCAGATACAAATAAGGCTAGCGGTGATTAAAGCCGTAATGAGAATAAGAATTTTCTTTATGCTCTGTGTATCTATGCCCAAATGCATAGCCTCTTCTTCCCCTATGCTGATAGCATTAAGGTCCTGAGCGAATAAATATATCACGCCTATCCCCAAAATAACGGGGAAAGCAACCAGAAGCAGAAGTTTATAATCATAAACTTGCAAACTTCCCCATAACCACCAGTTCATTTCATGCATTGCTTCGTTCCCGAATAAAGAGACTAAAAATACTATCAGCGAAGAGAAGGCTACTGAAATAATTACTCCGGAGAGAATTAAGGATTTATCTGTGATTACCCCTTTTTCCCGGGCCAAATTATAAACGATGATAATGCTGAGCGCTGCGCCCAGGAATGCTGCCAGCGGCATATAAATTCTTGAGACACCCAATATCGCCGCGCTTACCGCGGCTAAACCCGCGCCGCTAGAAGTCCCCAATAAATACGGCTCAGCCAATGGATTCCGCAATATTGCCTGAAGCGCTATCCCGGAAACTGCCAATCCGCTGCCCACAAGGATTCCGGCAACAATCCGCAGCAGGCGTAAATTAAAAATTGCCTGGTTATCTTTAAACAAAAGATTGGCTGCCGGAATATTCACTGCGCCTTTTAACAGTCCAAGAATTACGGCAACACCGAGCAATAACAATAAGATCAAAAGGTTTCTTTTTAAGCGCATATTTATTTCCCGGGATATAATCTTTTATAGATCTCTGCCAGACCCTGGGTTATCCTCGGGCCGGGCCTAAGCAAAGTATCCGGATCAATATCATTAAAAACCCGCTTGTTCTTTACCGCATCTATTTTATCCCAACCAAAACGCTGCTGAACTAATTTTAGAGGCGCTTCCTTGTCCATATACGCCAGGATAATACATTGCGGGTTAAGGCTAATTACCTTTTCCGAGCTAAAATTACAATAAGGCCGGATAAGGTCGTGCGCAATATTAATTCCTCCGGCTAAAGTAATTAACTCATCCACAAAAGAGCCTTTGGCCGCAGTCATTAACGGTTCTTGCCAGATCTCAATAAAAACCTTAATTTTCTTTTCCTGAGGAATAAACCTTACCCGAGAAGCCACTTCCTCAATTTCACTTTTCATTTTTGCGATCAACAACCGAGCTTCTTTTGCTCTATTAGTAATTTTCCCTATTTCTTCAATGGTTTCAAACAGTTCTTCGGCACTTACCGGGTCAGCAACATAAACATTAAAATTAAGCTGCCTTAACTGCGCAACAACCGGAGCCTGCTCAAGTCCGGTACAAAGAATATAATCGGGTTTCAAAGAAATTATTTTCTCTATGCTTGGACTGCTAAAATTTCCCACCTTAGTTTTATTCTTGGCTTGCTCCGGGTAATTACAATAAGTACTCACTCCCGCAATTTCTTCATCTAAACCCAAAGCAAAAAGTATTTCAGTAGTTGATGGCGCAAGGCTGATATAACGGGGTTGCGCTGCGGCAGCATAGCCAAAAAATAAACCAATAAATATACTTATAAAAATTATTTTCTTCATATAAACAAAAACGCCCGACCTAGTACTTTTGTACTTAAATCGGGCTTTACCCTGATAATTTCTTTACCCGATCCACGAGGCACTTATTCCTTATATAGGCAGGTCTTCTGGCTCAAGTCTCATCCTACTTGCTGCGCCTTCCCATTTTGACTTTCGTCAACACAGTGGCTTTTGCAGCTTTCGTCAACTCTTACAGCGGCGGGACCGCATCCGATTAACACACAAGTGTTACACCCGCGCAATTCCAATTAGCGCGGAGTGTAAACTTATAATTAGGTATGCCTACGGATTTCCCTTAACCTATATTTACTTCACTAAATTTTCTACTTTTACTTTAACACTTGGTAACAATTTGTCAAGAAAAAATGACATCTTGCTTAAAACTCAATTCCCCGGCGCGCCTTGACTCCTTTAGTATAATAATGCTTAACTTCCTTTACCTGGCTCACCAAGTCTGCTGATTTTATCACCTTGAGATGGGCATCGCGGCCGGTGAGTATCAGCTCTATATTTTTAGGAGTAGCTTTAATCAGCTTAAGCACATCGCTTAAGGGAATTAATCCCAACTTCACAGCGATATTGATTTCATCCAAAATAACCACCTGATGTTTTCCGGCGGCAACAACATCCTTGGCCTTTTTGAAACCCTCCCGGGAAATTTGAATATCGATTTTTTCAGGCGCTTTTTTTATGAAACAGCGGCGGCCAAACTGTTCCACCTTGATATTATTAATCTTCTTAAGCGCTTTGATTTCACTATAACAACGGCCCTTGACAAACTGCCCGATATAAACATTCAGCCCGGCTCCGGCTGCTCGCAAAGCCAGCCCAAAAGCAGCTGTGGTTTTACCTTTTCCGTTACCTGTATAAACCTGAATCATCCTGCCACCGCCTTCCAACTCAACAAGCCTAATGCGCATAATGCCGAAACAATCAGCCCCGCACAAATCACCCCGGCAATAATCGCTAAAAAAGCATAACGAAAACGGATTTTAAATAATGACGCCGCAATCACTCCGCTCCATGCGCCGGTCATCGGCAGCGGTATCGCCACAAAAATTGCCAGCCCTAAAGCCTCATATTTCTGGATGGCATCCGAATTCTTTCTAGTGCGTTCAAAAACCCAATCAAAGAATCGCGACCAAATCTTAAATTTCCGTAAAAACCCGGTAATCGGCTTAAAGAGGAAAAGCGCGGGAGCCACGATAATACAATTACCTAATACGGAAAGCCAAAAAGCTTTGGATAAACTCATCCCGAATGACAATGCCAAAGGTATTGCCCCTCTCAATTCCGAGATAGGCAAAGCACCCACAATCATCACCACATAATCTTTAGGCAGTTCTTTTAAATACTGTAAAATAGCATTAAGCATGTTTAAAACTCCTGAAAAATTCCAAAACCATAAAACGCAAGAATCTTAAAGTATCAACAAAAGGATTAATCTGGCTCTTCTGGCCGGAATAAATAGTCTTAACCGGCACAGATTCAATCTTAAATCCTAAGCGCGCCGCTTTAATTAAAATTTCAGACTCAGTCTCATATTTAGAAGTAGATAGATTCATTTTCTGGAGCACTTCTTTTTTAACCAAGCGGAATCCGCATTGAGTATCAGGTATACGCTGTTTGGCAACCGCGGAAATTATTTTCGACATAAAGCGGTTAGTGGCAATGCGCAAAACTGGCATCCCTTTAGTCATCGCCATACGGTTACCGATAATAACTCCGCAGTTTGAAGATTCTGCTTTCTGAATAAAAACCTTAATATCATCCGCCGAATGCTGGCCATCCCCATCCATACTAATCACCGCATCAAAACCCTGTGAAACTGCAAATGCATACCCTTTAATTAAAGATGCGCCTTTTCCGGTGTTCGATTTGTTACATAAAACCTCTGCGCCGGCCTCCAGGGCAATTTTCACAGTATCATCACTCGAGCCATCGTCTATTATGATCGCCTTCAACCCTAATTTATGCAACTGATTAATCAAACCGGCGATCGCCTTAGATTCATTATAAGTTGGGATAATCACACAAGTGCGCATAATTATTCGGCCCAAAACCTGCGGAAGACATACCATTGATCAGGGTATCTGCGTATATAATCTTCAACCACCTTATTGTAAACCTTAATCAAATTTGATAAATCTTTTACCTTATCCCCGGTAGGAGAAAACTCAATTGGTTTCTCTATGCTTAAAGTAAAACTATCGTCGGGATTTCTAAGCATGAAACCCGGAATGATACTGGCTCCGGTCATCAGGCTTAAGGCTGCCGGCCCTTCAGGAAGATGTGTGGGCTTGTTGAAAAAATCTATAACAATTCCTTTCTCGGTAAAATCCCGATCCCCTACTAAAGCAACCATATGATTATTCCTGAGCTCCGAAATACAGCTTCTCACGGCCTTGCCCATGGCGATAACATTAACTCCTTTTTGCGCCCTCTGGGCAACAAAAAAATCATTAACTTTTTTATTTTTATGCGGCAGGGCTACAGCCCAAAAGGGATAACCTAGCAAAGCCAGGACCACTCCACCTAACTCCCAATTACCCAAATGAGCGGTCAGAACAACCACTCCCTTGCCGGATTTCAGGGCCTGGTCAAAATAATGCAAATTCTCTAATTTTATATTTTTATCAATGTAGCCGCGGTTGAGCTTTTCAAAACGGAAGAAATCCGCCAGGTATTTGGCAAAATTCCTAAAAACCAGCTTACTTATTTTTCGTAACTCTCTATTTTCTTTCTCTGGGAAAATAACCTTCAGATTGGCTTTTACAAATCTCCTGTCGCGAAAGGCAAGGAAGTAATGCAGGTCAGCTAAAAAAACCGCGATGCCATAAACTAATCTATTTGGCAAAGATAAAGCGATAAATTGACCGAAACGGTAAATATAATAATTTAACACGATTTATGGCTTTGCCCAGCGAGAGGCAAACCATTGTCCTCCGACTTATATACTCAAAAGAAGTTTGGCAATATCCATGCTGGCGTTAGGTTTAGCGATCTCTGCCGCCGCAAGTTTCAGTTGACCTATTTTTATTTTATCTTCTAATAATTCGTCAATAACCTGATACACCTCTTTAGGGTCATCCACTTTAATCGCTGCGCCCTTATAGGTCAAGAAATTAGTATTGTTGATTTCTTGTCCGGGAATTGGCTTTACAATAACCATAGGCAAGTTCGCGCTTAATACCTCTGCGGTGGTTACCCCCCCGGGCTTAGAAATAATCACTTTAGAGATATACATTAATTCATGGATATTCTGCACGAAACCAAAAAGATGAATCTCTTTTTTGTAATGTTTGATCCTGCGCTTTAGGCTACGATATAGTTTTTTATTAATTCCAGTAATAATTAACTCCTGGATATTCTGGTTGGTTTTTTCAAGCGATTTAACTATAGTCTTAATCGGCCCCAACCCCTGGCCTCCCCCCATAATTAATACTACCGGCTTATGCGGATTAAGATTTAATTTTTTAAAAATCTCTTCACTATCTAACTTCTGATTAAACTTATGATCAAAAGGTATCCCGAATGACTTAATCTTAGCAGGGATAACCCCTTTCTTTGCCAGGCGCTCTGAGACATCTTCCGAAGGGGTTATATAATAATCCACTGCATCATAAACCCAATAGGAGTGCGGGATATAATCCGTAAGCACCGCCACCAAAGGCAGGCTTGATTTATAAGTCTTCTTAAAATCGGCGACCATCCCGCAGGGAAACGCCTGGGTACAGACCACCAAATCCGGATTAAATTTATCAAAAAGTTTCTTAAGCTTGGGTGAATTTGATTTATGTACGCTATTTTTTATTCTTTCAAGCCCCTTGACTACGCTGGGATTATCATAAAGGTAGTCCCAGACTTTAGGGGTATGCTTAATTACTTCCATATAAATCCGGTTAATTACCTTCTCCGATATGGGATTGGTATAATTAAAAGCATTGATATTTAAAATCTCGCACTTTGGCGAAAGTGCCTTAAGCGCCTTTTCAATAGCCAGAGTGGCGCTGCGATGGCCGGAGACCTCAGATATATACATTAAAATTATACGTTTAGGCTTCATAATAAGAATTAAATCCTGCCTTCCTTGCAGAGCTCCAGAAAAGTATCGGCAATACGCGGGCAGAACTGCCGGCCGCTTAAATGCCCAATCTCATTGACAACATCATCCTTAGGCAGGGCCAGGCGGTATGGACGGTCAGTACTCATGGCATCAAAAGAATCCGCTACAGAAATTATAGAAGCAATTAAAGGTATGCGGTCTCCTTTTAAACCATCGGGATATCCTTTACCATCAAACCGCTCATGATGATACCTGACTCCCAGCATGGAACCTTCCAGCTCCTTAATCGGCTTAAGGATATTAACTCCAATCATAGGGTGTTCTTTAATACGGTTTCGCTCGCCTATGGTAAGCTCATGCCTTTTATTTAAGATATGCTCCGGTACGCCGATCTTACCGATATCATGTAAAAGACTGGCAATATGCAAATTCTCTAAAAACTTGGCGTCAAAATCTTTTTTACTCTTCTGTCCGATTCTGCGGGCAATTTCCAAGCTTAAATTAGTTACCCGAGTAGTATGCCCATGGGTATAATGATCTTTGGCTTCAATAGCCGCAGCCAAGGCGATGGTTGTGCGCACAAACAACTGATGCTTACGGTCTAACTCAATGCCTAACTCCTTAAACAACTGGGCATTTCTGACCGCCATTGTCACATTGGAATTAAGAGCGACAAAAAAATCTAATTCTTCATCAATGAAATTCCTGCCGTTATCCTTCCTCCCTAACAATAAAATTCCCAGTAATTCATCGCGGAAATAGCTGGGTATACAAACCACAGATTCCAAAAGCTCCATTTGATACAAGACATGAGCTAACTGCTGCTTAACTTCCTGTTTTATTTTAGAACTTTTCAGCGCGGACTTTGCTTCACTGTGAAGCAGCGCTTCCCTGCCAAATATAAAACGGCTCATATGAGACCTGAAAAAACGGATCAATACATCGTCTTTATCAATACGCACCAAATCTAAGGGAATCTTCTTGCCTAATGAGCCCTTGGAAACAGTAAGCGCATAACCTTCTTTTGCTTTATCATGCAAAAAGAAACTGGCGTGGGCAATCTTGGCTTTACTGACCATCATGCGCACCATCATTTTGATCAAAAGATCAGGATCGTGCACAAAGATCATGTTTTTGGCCGCGGTTTGAAGTTCTTTCCTATAATCAATCGCCATATTTTTTAATTTATATTTATATATTTAATATAGATATAGATATACTTATACTAGAAAAACCAAGGGTTGTCAAGGCGGGCACGAACCTTACTCTTCATTTATAACAGCCAATATCTGGCCAACTTCCACGCTATCTCCTTCACTATACATTATCTCAGAGATTACCCCTGTACAAGGGCTGGGCAAATTAAAGGTAGCCTTATCAGTAACCAACTCAACCAAATCATCCTTCTCTTTTATCCTCTCACCATCTTTAGCAAACCAATACGAAACAGTCGCTTTAGTGATCCCTTCACCTAATTCCGGCAAAACGACTTTTACCATATTATCCTCCATCTATTTTCCAGCTCATTTAATTGCTTCACTCAGAGATTCTGAAAGCGTTGGATGTGCGAAAATAATCGCGCGGATCTGGCCGACTTTTAGATGCGCCGAGACAGCCATAGTCAAAATAGCGATAAGTTCCGTAGCTTTCGGGCCAATTATACACCCGCCGATTACCTCTTCAGTATCCGGATTAGAAAGAATCTTGATAAACCCTTCAGGCTCATCAATAATACGCGCCATTGACGAAGCGCGGAAATCAAATTTATGCACCTTAACCGCAAGGCCGGCGGCAACAGCCTTCTCTTCATTTAAGCCGACGCTGGAAATTTCAGGATCGCAAAATACGCAGGCAGGCACAACAGAATTATCCGCTTTATATTTATTATCTGAAATCATATTCTCAACCGCTTTAACCCCCTGATAAGCCGCATAGTGGGCAAGCATGACTTTTGTAGTACAATCTCCTGCCGCATATATATTGGCTACGCTAGTCCTGAGATAATCATCAACAGCTATGCCTTTTTTCTCCAGTTTTATCCCTAAATTTTCCAGGCCTAAACCAGCAATATTAGGCTCCCTGCCTACACAAACCAAAATCTTTTCATAAATATTTAAATCAACAGCCGATAGATCCGCGTCAGTGTAAACCTTGATCCCTTTTTTCTTAAAAATAACCTCGATTTTTCTCGCTACTTCCTTATCCTCTCCGGGCAAAAGCATGGATAATTTCTCCAGGATAGAAACCTCAGCGCCTAAAGTTGAAAATAAACTGGCAAACTCACAACCAATAACTCCGCCTCCGATAATTAACAAAGATCGCGGGACAAACGGCAGCGAGAGTATCTCGTCGCTGGAAATTATTTTAAGTGCATCAAATTTTAGCTGGGCCAGCTCAACAGGCCGGCTTCCGGTAGAAATAAGTATGAACTTGGCAGAGACTATTCGGCCATCAACCTTTATTTCATGCCCTGAAATAATCTCCGCGGCTGATTTTATAAAATCAATTTCCCCAAGCCTGCTTTGCATGCCCTGCGCCAGATCCCAGATAAGCTTATTTTTTCTTTCTTGAATTTTACTGAAGTTAAAGCGAGGATTATCCGACTCAATACCAAAACCGGATGATTTTTTGATGAGTGAGTATATTTTTGCGCAGGCGATTAACGCCTTGGTAGGTATACAGCCGCGGTTTAAGCAAGTCCCGCCGATTTGTCCGGATTCAATAAGGCAAACCTTTAAACCTGAATCTCTTGCCCTTAAGGCAGCATTAAAACCTGCCCAGCCTGCTCCAATAACAGCTAGATCATACATAGGCATGGATTTAAGCCAATAGTTGCGCTGCTGCCTGGGCCACCAGCATAGCTGATTTGTTCAGCTTAGCCTTTTCTTCCCGCGAAAGCTCTAATTCAACAACCTGCTCTATACCATCCTTACCCAGGCGGCAAGAAACACCGATACAGGTATCTTTAATACCATATTCACCATTTAAATAACTGCATAAACCAATAACACGCTTTTCATCTTTTACTACAGCTCTAACAATCGCGGCAATTGCCGCTGAAGGAGCAAAGAACGCGCTTCCCGTACCAAGATTAGCAACAATCTCAGCCCCTCTACCGACTGTACGGCTGACTAGCGACTTAATTTTATCTTCATCCATAAATTCATCCAGCAGCACACCTTTGACTTTCGTAAAACCAGCTAGTGGCATCATACCCTCACCATGCGCGCCAATCACCAAGGCCTCAATATCGGTACACATTAAACCTAAATCCTGCGCTATTAAATTAGCGAAACGGGCAGTATCCAAACTAATCCCCATACCAAAGAGTTTTTGAGGCTTAAAACCGGTTACCTTTAAAGCATAAAGCGTCATAATATCCAAGGGATTAGTCACTATTATAACAATAGCATCTTTGGCTAACTCTTTTACATTTAAGCATACATCTTTTAAGATCTGGGCATTCTTGGCTAACAATTCTTCGCGGCTCATACCGGGTTTACGCGCAAGGCCGGCGGTAACCACCACGATATCCGAACCTTTAACTTGCCGGATATCGTCGCTGCCTTTAATATTATAGTTGTATTTTAGTATCGCCCGGGCATCCTCTAAATCCAGAGCCTTGCCGTTTGCTAACCCCCTTACTACATCTATCAGCAAAACATCGCCCAATCCATCGCCGGCGATGCGCATTGCAGTTAAACTCCCGACATTTCCCGCCCCAATAACAGAGATCTTCAACCTTACACCTTTCTCAGGATTAACGTTTTATCTTCTTAATAATTGCATCCGCCATTTCTTTGGTCCCAACAGCGGTTGGATCAAGCGGATCGGCTTTTAAATCGTATGTCAACGATTTTCCTTCAGCAAGAACATCTTTTACGGCATTTTCCAAAGCATCTGCCGCCCTATCCTCTTTAATATGGCGTAACATCAGCACGCCCGATAAAATCATCGCCATGGGATTAACCTTATTTTGCCCCTTATATTTCGGAGCGGATCCATGCACTGCTTCAAAAACCGCGCAGTCAGTTCCGATATTTGCTCCGGGAGCAACACCTAAGCCTCCAACTAACCCGGCGCAAAGATCAGAAAGAATATCACCATAAAGATTAGGCAATAGTAAAACATCGTATTTATGCGGCTTGACCACCAGCTGCATAGACATATTATCAACAATCGCTTCTTCAAAAATTATCCTGCCGGCATATTCCTGGGCAACCTCCCTGGCTACCCTTAAGAATAACCCGTCGGTAAACTTCATAATATTCGCTTTATGCACACAGGTAACTTTTTTACGTTTGTTCTTCAAAGAATACTCAAAGGCAAATCTCGCTATTCGCTCCGAAGCAAATCTAGATATAGGTTTTATACTTATCCCGGAATCCGGGCGGATATCTTTCTTTGTGTCTTTTTTTATTTGATTAATCAAGGCTTTAGTCTCGGGCTTTCCTTCTTCAAACTCTACCCCCATATAAAGGTCTTCGCTATTCTCCCTGATAATAACCAGGTCAATATCATTAAACCTGCTTTTGATCCCGGCATAGCTTTTTGCCGGACGCACGCAGGCAAAAAGCTCCAGAGCCTGCCTGATAGCTACGTTTACCGAACGAAATCCGGTACCGATAGGCGTAGTAATCGGCCCCTTAAGCGCAACCTTGTTTTTCCTTATGGAATCTAAAGCAGACTGCGGCAGAATCTCACCGGTTTTCTCAAGCGCCTCGGTTCCAGCAAGCGCCTCTTCCCATTTGATATCTACGCCCGTAGCCTCAATGCACCTGAGCGCAGCCTGAGAAACTTCACGGCCAATACCATCACCAGGAATCAAAGTTATTTTATGCGCCATTTAGATTTTAAGTTCTCCGTATTTCTTATAATAATTTACAATTCCGCCTTCGGCCAAAAGATCCTGCATGAATTTAGGCAAAGGCTTAATCTTTAAATCTATACCTTTAGTAAGATTCCTTACCAATCCGTTATCCAAATCAATCTGAAGCTGGTCTGACTCATCAATCTTAGAAGTATCTGTTTCAATCAGGGGCAGGCCGATATTAAAACTATTGCGGAAAAATATACGCGCAAATTGAGATGAAATAACCGCCACAATCCCGGCCTCTTTAATTACTAAAGGAGCCTGCTCACGGCTGGATCCCATGCCAAAATTATTTCCGGCAACGATAATAGACTGCCCCCGGGTAATCTTCTGAGGAAAATTCGGGTCAATATCCTCCATAATATGTTTTGCCAACTCGGACATATCCGTAATCGCAAACTTATACCTTCCGGAAATAATAAAATCCGTGTTGATATTGTCGCCTAATTTTACGCTTTTCCCCGCTATAATCATATAAGTTTTAATACAAGATTGAGCACCTTAATCTTTTGTCTAACGAAATCCTTGCGAACAAAGTGAGCAAGGGTCATAGTTGCCTAAATTCTTCCCTGTTTTTCACTTTAGACATAGCCATATCCAAAGTAATCAAGCCTTTCTGTTGCAATTCTTTCAGGGATTTATCCATAGTATGCATACCATGCTGTGAACCCGTCTGCATCAAAGTAGGGATCTGTTCAATTTCCTGTTCACGGATAAGATTACGGATACCCGGAGTAGCTACCATAACTTCAGTACATAAGACCCTCCCTTTACCGGAGGCATGCGGTAAAAGAAGCTGGGAAACTACCCCTTGTAAACAATCAGAAAGCTGCATCTTAACCTGCTGCTGCTGATGCGGAGGAAAAACATCGATAATCCTGGCAACAGTCTGCGGCGCATCGGGCGTATGCAGGGTTGCCAAGACAAGATGCCCGGTCTCGGCGGCTGTTAAAGCCGTCGAGATA
Source organism: uncultured Planctomycetales bacterium (assembly GCA_964427405.1). Taxonomy (GTDB): domain Bacteria; phylum Omnitrophota; class Gorgyraeia; order Gygaellales; family Profunditerraquicolaceae; genus UBA6249. The sequence continues at coordinate 19,773 of CAYRUB010000003.1, forward strand.
GTTTCCAAATCACGCATTTCACCCACCACAATGACATTGGGATCCTGGCGTAAGGCATGACGCAGTGCCTGCGCAAAAGAATGCGTATCCGCATAAACCTCGCGTTGCTTAACTACGCTTTTTTTATTAGTAAAAATAAACTCAATCGGATCCTCAATACAAGTAATCAAGCACTCCCTCTCGCTATTTATATGGTTGATCATTGCAGCCAAGGTAGTAGTTTTACCCATGCCCGTAGGTCCGGTTACCAAGACTAAACCATTGGGCTTATTCGCCAAATCAAGTACAATCTGCGGTAAGCCTAGTTTTACAACATTGGGTATCTCTAAAGGAATACGGCGAAAGGCACCCTCCACGCTGCCTTTTTGTGTATGAATATTTACCCGGAAACGGTCCAGGCCAGGAAGGGCGAGCGAAAAATCAAGTTCCAACTCACGCTCAAAGATCTCTTTCTGCGAATTAGAAAGTACACCGTAAATCATTTTTTTTAATTCCTGTTTATTTAATTTTTCCAGCTCGGTACGCGTTAGCCTGCCATCAACGCGCAGAATTGGAGGTTCATTTTCCGTAATATGTAAGTCCGAGGCGCCTTTCTCAATACACATCAAAAGCAAATCACGAATTTCCATACACCCCCCTTTATTTAAAAGTAGATTCTTGGATCGCTTATATAACCCTTAAGCGCTGAAGCGGCAACCGTAGCCGGAGAAGCTAAATATATAAATGCCGAAGGATTTCCCATCCTGCCTTTAAAATTACGGTTGGCAGTTGAAATAACCGCTTCCCCATCGGAAGGCACACCATTATGCGTACCCACGCAAGGCCCGCAGCCGGGCCCGACAATAGCCGCGCCGGCCTTAATAAATATATCAATTAACCCCAAACTTAAAGCCTCCAGATAAACCTCACGAGAACTCGGAGCAATAATCATTTTTACCTGCGGGCAAACTTTGCGCTTATTTAAAACTTTTGCCGCTGCCTTAAAATCATCTATCCGGCCATTGGTACAAGTACCTAAAAAGGCTTCACCTATTTTTATTTTTTTTAAAGCGGACGCCTCGGCGGTATTATCTACGCTATGCGGCATAGAAACCATAGGCTTAAGCCTGGAGACATCAAATTCATAAACACTTTCATAAACCGCTCCTTTATCCGCGGCGATATGTTCAATATGTTTATCCTTGCTAATCCTTGATTTAAGCCAAGCAAGGGTTTTTTTATCAACAGGCATAAACCCAGCCTTGGCCCCCAACTCAACTAACATATTAGAGATAGTAAAACGGCCGTCCATTCCCATATTATCAATCACCGGACCGTAAAATTCAACTGCTTTGTAGGTTGCTCCATCACTTTTCAGCCTGCCGATTATATGCAAAATTATATCTTTAGCAAAAACCCCTCTCGGCAACTTACCCTTAATTACAATTTTAATGCTCGCAGGTACCTTAAACCAGTTTTTCCCGGTAGCAAGAGTTATAGCTAAATCTGTGGAACCGACTCCCGTAGAAAATGCGCCTATAGCTCCGTAAGTACAAGTATGGGAATCAGCTCCTAAAACCAAATAACCCGGTAAGACATTTCCCGATTCAGGAATAACTTGATGACAAACCCCGCAGCCGATATCGAATATTTTAGTTTTAAAACCTTCGGAGAAATCACGCATCTTCTTATGTACCCGGGAAACCCCTTCGCTGGGGGAAGGTGCGCTATGGTCAATTACCATGCAGAATTTAGTTTTAAAATCTTTGACCCCCAGCTCTTTGATCCGGTCAATTATTATTGAAGAAGTGCCATCCTGGCCAAAGGCAAAATCCACCTTACATACCGCAAAATCTCCTGCGCGCAAACTCTTGCCCGAATGCCTGCTCAATATCTTCTCCGCTACAGTCTGGGAGCTCATGATTTATCCACCCACTTTTCTATTCTATCCATGCCTTTTTTCAGCTCATCCATACTTGTAGCAAAGCTTATCCTTATATGGTCATCCATACCGAAACTTCCACCCGGAATAACGCTTACATATTCCTCATCAAGCAGACGTCTGGCAAAATCCATGGAATTAAGACCTGTTTCAGATATATCACAAAACATATAAAACGCCCCCTGCGGCAAAGTAAAACTTAATTTCTTAATCCCGCTTAAGCGGGCCGCCAAATAATCCCTTCTTCTCTGGAACTCTTGGCATAATTTAAGCGTGAAATCTTCAGGAGCGGCTAAAGCGGCCACTGCTGCTTTCTGGGCTATAGAGTTCGGATTGGAGGTTGAGTGATCCTGCAGGTTCGAAATGGCATTTGCCACATCGCTGGGAGCACCAAGATAGCCGATGCGCCAACCAGTCATAGAATGACTTTTGGATAAACCATTAACCGTAATAGTCAGACCATAAATATCTTTGTTGAAGCTAGCGATTGATTCATGTTTTGCCCCGTCAAAGATAATCTTTTCATAGATTTCGTCACTAATCACAAAAATATTCTTACTTACACATACCCTGGCAATTTCTTCAAGCTCAGAGCGGTTATAAACCGAGCCGGTTGGGTTTGAGGGGCTGTTAATAATCAACACTTTGGTTTTAGGAGTAATGTGTTTCTTAAGGTCAGTTACGGTGATCTTAAAATTATTGTCAGGGCTAGTTTTAATAAAACGCGGGGTTCCTTCGCAGAGATTGGCCATTTCAGGGTAACTCACCCAATAAGGCAGGGGTATAAGTACCTCATCAGCCTTATTTAATAACACCATAAGCGCATTATAAATACTGTGCTTAGCCCCGTTAGAAACAATAATCTGATCGGGCGCATACTCAAGTGAATTATCTTTTTTGAATTTCTGACAAATAAGTTTTTTTAATTCGGGGGTGCCTGTGGTAGGGGTATACTTGGTAAATCCTGATTTTAAAGCCTCAACTGCCGCATTTTTGATAAAATCGGGGGTGTCAAAATCCGGCTCGCCGGCTGCAAAAGTAACTATATCCTTGCCTTCACTTTTAAGCTTTTTGGCTTTAGAGGTTATCGCTAACGTTGAAGAAGGATTTATCTTTTTTAAACGCTCCGCCAGCCTTGTATCTATTTTCATAGAAGTTTTTCATTACTTACAAAGAATCACTTTTCTTCCTGAATATGTTTCTGATACCTCCGATGAACTTCTTCTGAGGTTTTTTGTCCTTAGCCGGATTCACTTTAACCGTCGGTTCCTGTTTCTTTTCCTCGACAGTTTCTACCTTAGTAGATTTTTCTTCAACTGTTTCATCTACAGGCTGAGTTGGCTGAGACTTGGTCTCTTTAGCAAGCTTGGCCTTTTTAGCGGCCTTTTTCTTTATTTCAGTAAGCTCAAAGATGACCATCTCGGCATCATCCCCTCGGCGTTTACCTAAGCCGATAATCCTGGTGAAACCGCTGTTACGCTTGGAAAAACGCGGCCCAATCTCATTAAAAAGAAGGCTTACTAATTTATGCTCACCTAAAACTTTCTGCGCTTGCCTGCGGGCAAAAAGTGTATTCACTTTAGCCAGTGTTATAAGTTTCTCGATCATCTGCCGGCTGGCCTTGGCGCGAGTCAAGGTAGTCTTAATACTCTGGTGAATAATAACATTTCTCGCCAGGCTTCTTATTGTTGCCTTATGCCAGCTGGTAAAACGGCTCAGTTGCAGTCTTTTTTTTGCGTGTCTCATTTTATTTAGCCCTTCTTTATTTTCTTAGGATCAATCTGCATGCCTAAAGTTACTCCCATGCCCATAAGCAGTTCCTGGATCTCGGTAAGGGATTTTTTGCCAAAGTTCTTAAAGTTGAGCATCTCTTCTTCACTTTTCCTAACCAGATCGGCAATAATTTTAATCCCCGCTTCCCTTAAACAGTTAGAACTTCTAACTGAAAGTTCGAGCTCAGAAATAGGCAACCTTAATTTTTCATAGAGGGCCGCTTCCTCTTTAGTCATCTCCGGCTCTTCTTCTGCGATATCTTCAGGGAGTTGCCCGAAATTCACAAAGATATCTAAATGCCTTTGCAAAATATTAGAGGCATAAAGCAACGCGTCCTTTGGGCTGATACTACCGTTAGTCCAAATCTCAAAAATCAACTTATCGTAATCCGTTCGCTGGCCCACACGGGTATTTTCCACGAAATAGTTGATCTTCTTAACAGGGGTAAATATCGAGTCGACAGGAATAAAACCTACAACTTTGTCTTCTTTTTTATTCAACTCTCCCGGAACATATCCTCTGCCGCGGGAAACTTCCATCTCGATATTAAGTTTCGTATCTTTGGTAAGAGTGGCAATATGCAATTCAGGATTGACTATCTCAATCGTCTCATCCGCTTCAATATCCTTAGCCTTAACCTCTCCTTTTTTATCCGCTTTCAAATAAATTGTTTTGGGGATCTTGGAATGAGAGTTTAATACCAGGCTTTTAATATTCAGGATTATCTCCGGGACATCCTCTAAAATTCCCGGGATAGTGGAGAATTCATGCGCGACACCTAAGATCTTAACTGCGCTCACCGCGCTTCCTTCTATTGAAGAAAGCAGGACTCTTCTTAACGAATTGCCCAGGGTTACGCCATAACCTCTTTCAAAAGGAGCCGCCATAAACTTTCCGTATGTATCCGTATATGTTGACTCATCACATTCAAGTTTTTTAGGAAACTGAAAATCTCTCCATTTTATACCCATTTATATTCTCCTTTATCTTTTATTCAGTAAAATTGAACACCTTAAATCTTCTATCCAATGAAATCCTTGATGAATCTACAAGGACCTGATGATATGAAACTTGTAAATATCCCGTTATTTTGAATACAACTCAACGATTAACTGTTCCTGGATCGGCTGTTGAATATCGGTTTTCTCCGGAAGTCTCAAGACCTTACCTTTCATCTCTGCTGCTGAAAACTCAAGCCAGTTGGGAACAGTTCTATCTTTGGAAAGCTCCAGATTATCCTTAATTTTAATTTTAGGCTTATCCTTACACTTAATTTCAACCAGATCATCTTTATCCACTAGATATGACGGGATATTGACTCTGCGTGAATTAACCGCGATCAGATTATGCCTGACAATTTGACGCGACTGCGAGCGTGAAATACCCAGCCCCATGCGAAAAACTACATTATCAAGCCTGCGCTCTAAAAGCTGCAAAAGCACCTTACCGGTTACGCCCTTGGTCTTTGAGGCAACCTCAAAATATTTACGGAATTGCCTTTCTAGCACGCCGTAAATTCTTTTTACTTTTTGTTTTTCCTTTAGCTGCATACCGTAATTAGAAAGTTTCTTCCTCCGGCCTTCTCCATGCTGACCCGGCGGGTATGCCCTTTTATTAGCCGGACATTTTTCAGTCTGACATTTAGTTCCCTTTAAAAATAACTTCTCGCCCTGTCTACGGCATAACCTGCAAACTGCACCAGTATAGCGACCCATAAATTAGACTCTCCTTTTCTTCTTAGGACGGCAACCATTATGAGGAATAGGAGTTACATCCTTAATTAAAGTTACCACCAAGCCTGCTGCCTGAAGTGCGCGGATTGCCGACTCCCTGCCAAAACCCGGCCCTTTTACATAAACTTCAACTTCTTTAAGCCCTACCTCTTTAGCCTTCCTGGCGGCATCGGTTGCAGCCACCTGAGCAGCAAATGGGGTTGATTTTTTAGATCCGCTATAACCAACATTGCCCGGAGCGCTCCAAGCTATAACATTGCCCTGCTTATCGGTTATACTGATAATCGTATTATTAAAACTTGCCTGGATATGCGCAACGCCGCTGGTTATCCCTTTAGCAATCTTCTTCTTTTTAGCTTTCTCTTTTGTTGCCATATTCTATTTACTCCTCTTATTTACCAGCTGGTTTGGCAGTCTTCGCCGGTTCTGCCTTCTTAACTACTGCTGCCAGGTTAACTCTCTTTTTCCCTTTTCTAGTGCGCGAATTAGTGCGTGTACGCTGGCCCCTGACCGGGAGCCCTTTCTTATGGCGCATACCTCTCCAAGAACCAATATCCATAAGCCTTTTAATATTCTGGGATATATCGCGCCGCAGATCACCTTCAATCCTCAAACTTCCTTTTTGGAGGATATTGGTAAGACGCGAAACTTCTTCTTCACTTAAATCTTTTGCCCGCTTATCCGGGTTGATCCCAGCCTCTTTAAGCACGACATTAGAGAGCGCCCGGCCGATCCCGTAAAAATAAGTCAGGGCAATCTCAATTCTTTTCTCCTTAGGTATATCAATACCCATAATTCTTGGCATCTTAGCTCCTTACCCACAAAGGGTACACCGGCCACTTCCTTTTAGGCCGGGTGTTTAAAAAAATAATTAACCTTGTCTCTGTTTGTGTTTAGTAGTAACGCAGATCACCCGCACTACCCCTCTTCTTTTTATTATTTTACACTTATCACAAATCTTACGAATCGACGCTTTAACTTTCATTGTTATCTCACCCTAAAAGTAATTCTCCCCCGGCTCAAATCATAAGGAGAAAGTTCTAATTTAACTTTGTCACCCGGAAGAATCCTGATAAAATTCATGCGCATCTTACCTGAAACATGCGCCAAAACTATATGCCCATTCTCCAGCTCCACCTTAAACATAGCGTTAGGCAGTGCTTCAATTATTTTACCTTCTGTCTCAATCAGCTCTTCTTTAGGCATCTTTACTCTGTTAGTACAACCGGTCCTTTATCAGTAACCGCTACCGTATGTTCAAAATGCGCTGAAGCCAGGCCATCTTTAGTTACCGCTGTCCAACCATTCCTGGCGATAAGGCATTCCCAACCGCCGATATTAACCATCGGTTCAATAGCTAAAACCATCCCGTTTTTTAAAAGCGGGCCTAAACGCGCGGCTCCAAAATTGGGAATCTCCGGTTCTTCATGCAAGGCAGTTCCTATACCATGCCCCACAAACTGCCTGACTACTGAAAACCCGTTCCCTTCCACAAAACTCTGGATGCTATGAGAAATATCGCTTAAATAATTACCCGGACGGGCCTGCTTAATTCCTATATCCAGGGCCTTCCTGGTTACCTCAATCAACTTTCTTTTGTTTTCATCCACCTTGCCCACCGGCAAGGTAATTGCCATATCTGAAAAATAACCTTGATAATTCACGCCTAAATCTATACTGACGATATCCCCTTCTAAAATTATCCTTGGCTCAGGGATACCATGCACAATCTCCTCATTTACAGAAACACAGGCTGTCGCCGGAAAACCCTTGTACCCCTTAAAAGCCGCCAGGGCATTTTCTTTAAGAATTAACTCTTCGCTCAGGCGGTCAATATCCAGGGTAGTAATTCCCGGACGTACACTTTTTCCTACCTTGCGCATAACAGCCGATAAAATCTGGCCGGAGCGCTTCAACATCTGCAAGTCTTTTTCCGATTTTAAGGGTATCACTTAAACCTTAGCGCATAGCAAAGTAATCTGTTCCAGTACCTTAAACGCATCTAAATCCGCATCCAAGCTGTGCAGTTTATTTTGCTGATTATAATACTTTATCAAAGAAGCAACTTCGTTTTTGTAAACTTCAAGACGCTTACGCACCGTAATTTCATTGTCATCAGAACGCTGATACAACTCTCCATGGCAGTTATCGCATAATCCGGATTCCTTAGGAGGCATATTCACCACATGGAAATTTGCCCCACACTTAGAGCAAACTAACCTGCCGGTAAGCCGCTTGATGATTACCTCATCGCTTGTATTTAAATAAACCACTAAATCTACCGAAAGTTTCTTGCGAGCCAAAATCTCATCCAGGGTTTTAGCTTGGGGCAATGTCCTGGGGTATCCGTCTAGAATAAAACCTTTCTTTATATCCGGATTATTGAAACGTTCATCAAGCATTGCCGCGACCATTTCATCCGGCACAAGCAGGCCTTTATCCATAATACCTTTTGCCTGTTTGCCTAAAGCAGTACCATCCTTAACATTCTGCCTCAAGATATCCCCGGTAGATATATGCGGCAGACCCAACTTCTCTGCCAGTCTTTTTGCCTGCGTACCTTTACCTGCCCCCGGAGGGCCTAAGAGCACCAGATACATTATCTTCTCCCCTTAATATGGCTGCTTTTTATAAAACCTTCATAATGATGCGTCAGGAGATGCGACTCGATCTGCTTTAAAGTATCCAACATAACTCCGACAATAATTAAGACCCCTGTGCCTCCGAAAAACGATGCTACCAGGTACGGCACCTTAAGCCAGGCCATAATAAAATCCGGAAAAATTGCGATTACCGCGATGAAACTGGCGCCGGCTAAAGTAATCCTGGTCATTACATAATCAAGAAATTCAGCGGTAGGCTTACCCGGACGTATACCCGGAATAAACCCTCCATATTTCTTCATATTCTCAGACAGGTCGTTAGGATTAAATACGATAGCGGTATAAAAATAACAGAAAAAGATTATCAAAAGAGCATAAACTGTTGAATATAGCACCTGTCCGCGGATTAACCCCTGAGCCAGACGCTGAAAACCTGGATTCGGGATAAAAGATGCCAAGGTTGCCGGAAAAAGTATAATTGACTGCGCAAAAATAATAGCGATAACTCCGGAGGTATCAACCTTAAGCGGTATATATGTGCTCTGTCCTCCGTAAATCTTGCGCCCCACGATACGCCGGGCATATTGCACGGGGATCTTTCTTACTCCCTGCGTAATCATAATTACCGCAAACACAACCCCTACCAGCAACAAAGCCATGATTAACAAAGTAATCGGCTGGATCTGCCTGCGGCTGGCAGCAAAAGGCGAAATCAAAACCCATAGCTGATTAAGAGCTGTAGGAATCCTTGAAATAATACCCGCGGTAATAACCAGAGATATGCCGTTTCCAATGCCACGCTCCTGAATCTGCTCTCCCAACCACATGATAAAGATCGTGCCGGTAGTAAGAGTCAAAACCGTCAGGATACGGAATCCCCAACCCGGATGCATAACAATTTGCAGCCCCTCAAAACGCGCCGGGTTTTCCAGCCATAAAGCAATAAAATATGATTGCACAACCGAAAGAAAAACTGTGCCATAACGGGTAAACTGGTTGATCTTTTCGTATCCGGATTTACCCTCCTTAGCCATTTTTTCAAAGGCCGGAATAACCGCAGTAAGCAACTGCATAATAATAGAGGATGAAATATAAGGCATTATCCCCAGGGCAAATATAGTCAGACGCTCCATAGCGCCGCCGGAAAACATATTAATTATGCCAAAGAGCGTACCACCTTGAGTCTTAGAAATACGGTTAAAAAAATCCGCCAGCGCCGCGCCATCGATACCGGGAGTAGGAATATAACAACCTACGCGGTAAATCGCGATAAGCGCACCTGTGATAATCAACCGCTTCTTTAGATCCGGGATCTTAAACGCATTAACCAGCGCGTTAAACATTTATTATTTCCGCTTTGCCGCCAACAGCGATAATCTCGGAAGAGGCACGTTTAGAAAACGCATGTGCCTGTATAGTTACCGGATTCTTAATGCTACCCTTTCCCAATATCTTAATTAAAGCGCTCTCATCACGGATTAAACCATTGTCCTTTAAAAGCTGCGGAGTGACTACGGTCTCTTTTATCTTATTTAAATCTTCGAGATTAACAATCTGGTAGGTCTTTCTAAAATTACTTACAAACCCGCGCTTGGGCATCTTGCGGATAAGCGGAGATTGACCTCCTTCAAAACCTAAATAAAAATGCCTTCCAGCGCGCGAGGTCTGCCCTTTGCTTCCGCGGGTAGAGGTCTTACCGTGACCGGATCCGGGACCGCGACCTAAATATTTTCTTTTTTTATGCGAGCCAAACGGTCGTTTCAGGTTATGTAAAGCAACTAAATTTAACGCGGGCTTCTCCTCGATATTCTTCAAGGCTGGTTTTCTAACTGAAACCTTCTTAACTGCCGGTTTCTTAACTATCTGTTCTTTTTTAGATTTTTTCTCTTTCATTTTATTATTTATTCTTTAAGGCTCCTTAACCCCTGCATCGTAGCCTTGATTACGTTAATCGGATTATTTGATTTTAAACATTTAGTAAGTATATCTTTTATCCCGGCAGCTTCGCAAATCGCGCGCACTGGCCCTGCAGCAATAACACCCGTACCTTCAGAGGCAGGCTTAAGCATAACACTTGCCGCACCAAATTTACCGACTATCTCATGGGGGATAGTTGCCCCTTCCATAGGAATCCTAAAAAGGCTCTTCTTGGCTTTAGTTAAAGATTTGCGAATAGCCTCGGCAACTTCATTGGCTTTATCCAGAGCAAAACCTACCCTGCCCTTGCTATCCCCTACAACCACTAAGGCGCTAAAGTGCAATTTCTTACCACCCTTAGTTACTTTGGTAACCCGGTTTATACTAATCACCTTCTCGATTAAATCTGACTGCTGTGCAATATTTAATTCACGCATAATTTAAAACTCCATTCCACCTTTTCTTAATGCCTCGGCAAAAGACTTAACTCTGCCATGGTAAAGATAACCCGCCCGATCAAAGATTACTTTACTAATCCCCTTTTCTTTCGCTGTTTTAGCAAAAATTTCTCCAAAAAGCACAGATGATTTAAGGTTTCCCGCAGAGCGAAACTGCTGCTTTAACGCTTTATCTTTAGTGGAAAGGGAAAACAACACCTTGCTTGTCGTATCATCCAATACCTGAGCAGAGATATTCTTTAAAGAACGATGCACAACCAAACGGGGTTTCTCAGGCGTGCCTGACATTCTCATCTTGATTCTTTTGTGACGCTTTAACCTTAATTCTTCCTTTTTTCTCATTTTATTTTCCCGTGGCCTGCGCTTTTCCTATTTTCTTTTTGACATGTTCACCTAAATAACGGATACCCTTACCCTTATAAGGCTCAGGAGGATAAATCGCGCGGATCTCAGCGGCCATTTTTCCAATCAGCTCCTTATCAGTACTTCTTATAATTAATTGCGTGGGCTTAGGTGTTTCAATTTTAATCCCCGCCGGAATTGTAATATTGACTGGATGAGAAAATCCCAAGGCCATGTTTAATTTATCCCCGGCCACCGCAGCTTTAAACCCTACCCCTTGAATCTCCAGCTCTTTGACATAACCTTCAGTAACCCCTTTAATCATATTTATGATCAAGGCACGAAACAAGCCATGCATAGATCTATCTATCTTTGTATTAGATACCCGCTTAACATAAAGCTGGTTATCATTAATCTCCACGCTAATACGGTCAGATAGTTTACGGCTAAGCTTGCCTTTTGGGCCCTCAACAAAAACTACTCCCTCTTTAACTTCGATCTTAACTTCTTTTGGTATTACTACCAGTTTTTTTCCAATTCTAGACATTTATTTTTTCCTTTACGCAGAAGCGTACACCGGCTGCTTCCTTTCGGGCCGGGTGTTAGCCCACAAGAGGCTTACTACCATACATAACCGATAACTTCGCCGCCTACACCTTGCTCCCGGGCCTGCTTATCGGTAATTACGCCTTTAGATGTAGAAATAATTGCTAAACCCCTCCCGCGTAAAACTGAAGGGAGCTTCTTACCTGGCACATAAACCCTTAAACCAGGTTTAGAAATACGTTTAATATTACGAATAGCGGATTTGCCTGCGGTATACTTCAAATAAACCCTGACTATCCCCTGTTTCTTATCTTCAATCAACTTAAAATTATCAATATACTCATTATCCTTGAGAATGGCTATAATTGATTTTATATTGTTGGATGCCGGAAGATCCACAACATCTCTCTTAATAATTATACCATTGCGTATAATTGTAAAAACGTCTGCGATTAAATCTGTTCTTGACATTTAGCCCCCAATTTTTTATTTTAATTACCAGCTGGCTTTTTTAACGCCGGGGATTAACCCCTGCCAAGCCAACTCCCTGAAACAGATGCGGCAAAGTTGAAACCTTCTTAAATAACCATTACTCCTGCCGCAAATCGAACAACGGTTGTATTTGCGGGTTGAAAATTTTGCCGGCCTTTTCCATCGAGCGATCTGAGAATTCTTTGCCATTATCTTTTATTCCTTATCCTTAAAGGGCATGCCAAAATATTTTAACAACGCCCTTGCCTGATCTTTGGTCTTGGCATTTTTAATTACAAAAGTAATATCCATACCCTGTGTACGGGTAATCCTATCATATTCAATTTCCGGAAAGATTATCTGCTCGCTTAGGCCCAAGGTATAATTATTACCCTTATCAAAAGAATCCCGGGAAACACCGCGGAAATCGCGGATACGCGGCAAAGAAATATTGAGCAGGCGATCCATAAATTCATACATCATGGCTTTTCTTAAAGTCACCTTTGCGCCAACCGCCTGGCCCTGCCTGACCTTAAAATTGGCAATAGCTTTCTTTGCCCGGCGGATAATCGGTTTCTGTCCGGTAATATTAGCCAACTCATCAGCGGCCTTCTCTAGCATTTTAACATCCTGGGTACCTTCACCGATCCCCATGTTCACCACAATTTTAACCACCACAGGAACAGCCATCTTATTCTTAAGCTTAAAATCCTGCATTAATTTAGGAACAATTTCGTTGCGGTATCTTTCTAATAACCTGGGTATCATTTTATAGCGCCCCTTTACAGCTCTTGCAAAATCTTGATTTTGTACCGTCCTTTAATATCATTGCCCCCACACGGCTGGGTTTAGAGCAATGCTTACAGAAAATCATTAGATTAGAAACACTAAGCGGCATTTCAATCGAGACTATCCCGCCCTTTTGATCCTGGCGGCTCTGGCGTTTATGCTTCTTGGCCAGATTTAAGCCTTCAACTAAAGCCCGCGCTCCATCTTCAATAACGTTGATTACCTTGCCCTGTTTACCCTTATCCTTGCCCTTAGTTATCTGGACAATATCATTCTTCTTAATTTTTTGCATTAAATTACCTCTGGCGCTAAAGAAATTATCTTATTAAAATTCTTACCCCTTAATTCGCGGGCAACCGGGCCGAATACGCGCGTACCCCTGGGGTTATCTTTTTCATCTATAATTACTATGGCGTTACGGTCAAAACGTAAGATTGAACCATCCGCCCTTCTTATATCATGTCTAGTGCGCACAATTACCGCTCTGGCTTTTTCCCCTTTTTTTACAGTCGCTCCGGGAATAGATTCCTTAATATTGACGTTAATCACATCCCCGATCTCAGCGTTGAAGCTCCCCTTTTTACCCAAAGTAGCAATCATCGAAGCCCGTCGCGCTCCAGTATTATCTGCAACGTCTAAAATAGAACGTAACTGAATCATTTATACGATCTCCTCAGGAACAACAGCCTCTATCTTCTGGAATTTCTTGATCACTTCCTTAACAATAAAACGTTTATCTTTTGACAAAGGGCGGGTTTCAACGATTCTTACAGTATCCCCAAGTTTAGCAATACCCTTTTCATCATGCGCCTTAAACTTATTGTGCATCCTTATCGTCTTGGAATATTTTGCATGCCTGCTCAAATGCATGGTCTTTACTACTACCGTCTTCTGCATCTTATCGCTGACTACCACTCCGGTAAATTCTTTTTGCTTACCCATCTTATTTATCTTTCTTCTCGTTTAAGATTGTCCTGATGCGCGCGATATCCTGCTTAATCAGTCCAAACTTGTGTGGTTTCTCCACGCTGCCCGTATAGCGCTGTATATTCAGTTTAGAGAGTTCATCATACAAAGCTTTTTCTTTCAGCAGTAACTCACCTTCCGATAAATTTCTCAACTCTTCTGCTTTCATATTATTTATGCACCCTGGTTACAAATTTAGTACGCAGCGGCATCTTATAAGCTGCCAGACGGAAACAGGCCTTGGCATACTCCTCAGGAACTCCACCTAATTCAAAAAGTATGCGCCCTCTCTTTACCACACAGACCCAATGATCAAGATCGCCTTTTCCTTTACCCATACGCACTTCTGCCGGTTTCTTGGTGATGGATTTATCCGGAAAGATCCTGATCCATAATTTCCCGCCTTTATGCAGTTGGCGCGCCAAGATAACGCGTACTGCTTCGATCTGCGTATTCTTGATCCACCCATTATCCAATGACTTTAAACCGAATTCACCAAAAGACAAAGTCGCTCCGCAAGTGGCTATTCCGCGCCTTTGACCTTTTTGTAATTTACGATATTTGACCCTTTTGGGCATTAAAACCATTTCTCACTGCTCCTAACTAAGTATTACCGTTGAGGCCTAAACTGTTCTTTTGACTGCTGTTGTTGGCCCGCAGTCTTTGTTTCTTCCTGTATAAATTGTTTTCCCAGGACATCCCCTTTATAAATCCAAACCTTAACTCCAATTAAACCATATGTAGTAAGGGCTTCTGCAAAACCATAATCAATATCCGCGCGTAAAGTCTGTAAAGGAACCGAACCAATTTTATAGGTTTCCCTGCGTCCCATTTCCGCGCCATTAAGCCGCCCGGCACAACTTACCCTTATCCCTTTTACTCCTGAGGCAATAGACTGTTCCATGGCCCTTTTTACGGCGCGCCTGAATGCAATTCTCTTCTCCTGTTGTAAAGCGATATTCTCCGCTACTAACTGCGCATCCCAGGCGGGATTATTTATCTCATGTATATCTATAGAAAGCTCATTTTTTACCAAGCTATTCAAGTCTGAACGCAAGCGCTCGATATCCGAACCATGCCTGCCGATAATAATGCCCGGCCGAGCGGAAAAAATACGGATTTTAATTTTCTCTGCCAACCTCTCAATAACAATCTTTGAAATCGCAGCCTGCTTAAATTTGCTTTTAATAAACTTTCTGATCTTGTAATCCTGCTGAATAAACAGCGGGAAATCTTTAGCTTTAGCAAACCAGCGTGAATGCCACTGTCTTATAAAACCAATCCTTAATATCAAAGGACTTACTTTATGTCCCATAAATTATTCTCCTTGCCCAAAAGGGCACACCCGCGCAATTTTCGCCACCTGGCGAACACTGGCCCAATTCCTGTCTGGGCCAAGTGCCTTTTGCTAATGCGGAATACTATCTTTCAAATCCAATTCGATCTTTATATGTGCGGTGCGCTTAACTATTGATGCCGCCCGGCCAAAAGCAGCAGCCTTAAACCTTTTCCACATCGGCCCGGGGTTACAAACAATTTTAGAAACATATAATTTATCCGCCGTAAAACCTTTAACCTTGGCGTTAGCAATCGCGGATTTTAATATTTTTATCAGGTATTCTTTGGCCCTTTTATTTAAATGCAGCAAAATACCCTGCGCCTCAATGGCGTCTTTGCCGCGGATAAGATCCATGACCAGGCGGACCTTACTGGGTGAAACCCGTAGAAATTTTCCTTCAGCTTTTGAAATCATCTTATGTCTTCTCCAACGCTTTCTTAGCTTTAATACCGCCATGCTTTCTGAAAATCCTTGAGGGAGAAAATTCGCCCAACTTATGCCCTACCATATTCTCGGTAACAAACACCGGATTATGCCTTCTACCGTCATAAACCGCAAAAGTCAGGCCCACAAAATCAGGAATTATGGTTGAACGGCGGCTCCAGGTTTTAATTGCCTGGCGCTCTCCGCTCTTGGTATGCTTTTCGACCTTTTTTAATAAACTCTCCTCAACATACGGACCTTTTTTTAATGAGCGCGGCATAATTATGGTTTCCTTCTCTTTATGATAAATTTGTTAGAATACTTATTACGATTTCTAGTCCTGTAACCTTTAGTAGGCTTACCCCAGGGAGTAACCGGATGAGGATTACCCTGGCCGGATTTACCTTCGCCTCCGCCGTGAGGATGGTCAACAGGATTCATTACCACACCTCTTACAGAAGGCCTAATGCCTAACCAGCGACTTTTTCCAGCTTTACCTAAAATCAACGATTCATGCTCTATGTTTCCAATTTGGCCAATAGTAGCGTGACAATCCAAACTCACTAATCTTACTTCCCCGGAAGGTAACCTTATATGGGCAAAGTCGCCTTCTTTTGCCATAATCTGAGCACTAGTGCCAGCCCCACGCACAATCTGGCCACCCTTACCTTTAAATAATTCAATATTATGAATCAGTGTACCGGAAGGAATATTACGTATGAGAAGGCAATTACCTACCTTAATCTCCATATCTTTCTGGTTGCTGGATACAATCATATCTTCAACATTAAGGCCAACCGGGGCGATAATATAACGCTTTTCTTTATCCGGATATTCAACCAAAGCGATTCTGGCTGAACGGTTAGGATCATATTCAATGCCCAGAACTTTTGCCGGCTGATCATAAATATCCCGCTTAAAATCAACGATACGCAACATCCTTTTATGCCCGCCACCAATATGCCTGGTAGTTATACGGCCATAAGAATTTCTTCCGCCGGTTTTCTTAAGCGGCATCAACAATGAACGCTCAGGTTTATGCTTAGTAATCTCGGCAAAATCCGGACCACTCATATGCCTGCGGCTTGGTGTAGTTGGTTTAAATTTAATAATACCCATATTATGAAACCTCTATCTTCTGTCCGGCCGCTAAAGTAACTACGGCCTTCTTGGTGTCTGACGTACGGCCCAACTGGTGCCTGACCCTTTTAAGCTTGCCTGCTGAAACAAAAGTATTTACATCTTTTACCTTCACCTTATAAGCCTGCTCTACAGCTTTCTTAATCTGGATCTTATTGGCGGAATTAACTACCAGAAAAAGATACTTGCCGGCTGGCTGATAAGTGCTGGATTTCTCCGTCTGTAAAAGAGCCTTAATTATTATCTCGCCATTGCTCATTACTTCAACCTCTCAGTCAATTCATTTAAGCCGGCTTTGGTAATAAGCAGTTTCTGGTTATTCATTACCTCGTAAGCGTGGCAATCTTTAGCTAAATCTACGGTTAAAAAACTAATATTCTTCAAGGCCTTCTTTAAATCAGCGTCTAATTTATGGGTTAAAAATAAGACCTTCTTTTCTTTCTTAATTTTGGCGGAAAACAATTTAAGATTAGTTAATATCTTTACCGCCAGTTTAGTCTTAGGCGCCTCAACCTTAAACTCATCTAAAACTAAAAAATTATTTTCTTTTAACCTGGTATTTAAACTAGTCTTTAAAGCCAGTGCCTTGATCTTCTGGGGAATCTCGTAAGAAAAATCGCGGGGATGCGGGCCAAAAGTTACTCCACCGTGCCTCCAAAGAGGAGAACGCGTAGATCCTACACGCGCCCGGCCAGTACCTTTTTGTTTCCATGGTTTCTTACCACCGCCGGAAACTTCTCCACGGGTCTTAGTCGCAGCTAAACCTTTTCTCTGATTAGCCTGGTAACCCAAAATTGCCTGATGAAGACAGTCTAAATTTTGGCTGCCGTCAAAGACTTCAGCATTAAGCTTTATTGTATCAACTTCTTTGCCTTCACTATCATATACAGGTAAAGTAAACATATTATTTCTTAAGCACTGCTTTCTTAAAAGCCTTTTTCTTGGCCTTAGTAATTACCAAATAACCATTCTTAAACCCGGGAACTCCCCCTTCAACCAAAAGAATGTTATTTGCTAAATCCACCTTGATGACTTTAAGGTTTTGAATTGTAGCCTTGGCAGCTCCCATATGACCGGGCATATGATGCCCAAGAAATACTCGTCCGGGAGTGGTGCTTGATCCTATGGAACCCACTCTGCGATGCGAAGTTGAACCATGAGTTCTCGGCCCACCTTGCCAATGCCAACGTTTCATTCCACCTTGAAAACCTTTACCAATAGAGATCCCGCTAACATCTACAAAATCTCCTTCGGCAAAAAGATCAACCTTAAGCTCATCTCCAACCTTATATTCAACATTCGCCTCTTTTGTAAGATCCTTAATTACCTTACGCGGAGAAATATTTAATTTCTTAAAAAATCCTGCCTGGGGTTTTTTCAGGCTCTTTTCAGGCACTGCGTCAAAACCCAGCTGGATATTCTTGTCCATAACCATTAAAACAGGACAAGGCCCTGCCTGTATGGCTGTAACCCCCACCTGGCTGTTATCCGCCGTAAAAACCTGCGTCATTCCAATTTTTTTACCAATCAAACCAATCATTTCTTTTTTATCCGTTTTTGATTTACTACTTGATCTCTACATCCACACCTGCGGGCAAGTTTAACTTCCTTAATGAATCGATGGTCTTAGCTGTGGGTTCAAAGATGTCAATAAGGCGCTTATGGGTAGATAAATCAAACTGTTCACGCGATTTCTTGTCAACATGCGGAGAACGCAGTACCGTATAAATTTCCCTTTTTGTGGGAAGCGGCACGGGACCGGAAATCTTGGCCCCGGTGCGCTTAACAGTATCTACGATCTCAATTACTGCCTGATCCAAAAGCCGGTGATCATAGGCTTTTAATTTAATACGAATCTTTTGAGTATTCATTGACTTATGCAACAATCTCCGTAACTACGCCTGCACCCACGGTATGGCCACCTTCGCGGATAGCAAAACGTGATTCTTTCTCCATGGCAATCGGAGTGATCAATTCTACTTCCAGGACTACATTATCGCCGGGCATAACCATTTCTATCCCCGCTGGGAGTGTAGCTGAACCCGTAACATCAGTAGTACGAAAATAGAACTGCGGACGATAACCTTTAAAAAATGGGGTATGCCTTCCACCTTCTTCTTTAGTCAAGATATAAACCTGAGCCTTGAATTTTGTATGCGGTAGAATGGATTTAGGAGCAGCAATGACCATTCCGCGCTCAATATCATTCTTTTCCACACCTCTTAAAAGCAGTCCGACATTATCCCCGGCATGGCCTTCATCCAGTAACTTACGGAACATCTCTATTCCGGTAACTACTGACTTCTTAGCTTCAGGCCTAAGGCCGATAATCTCAACTTCTTCCCCCACCTTTACCTTGCCACGCTCAATTCTTCCTGTTCCTACAGTACCTCTACCTTCAATGCTAAAAACATCTTCCACTGCCATAAGTAAAGGTTTGTCTAATTCTCTCGGAGGAAGCGGAATAAACTCATCAACTGCTTTCATTAAATCTAAAATCGGTTTAGCATCCGGGCCATTAGGATCAGTTGCAGCATAAGCCTTATTTGCGCTACCGCGGATAATCGGGGTTTTGTCTCCAGGATACCCGTATTTAGTCAAAAGCTCCCTGATCTCCATTTCCACCAGATCCAAAAGCTCTTTATCATCTACCAAATCGACCTTATTCATGAACACAACCATGGATGGCACATTAACCTGACGCGCCAAAAGAATATGCTCTCTAGTCTGAGGCATAGGGCCGTCAGCTGCTGAAACTACCAGAATTGCCCCGTCCATCTGGGCTGCGCCGGTAATCATATTCTTAATGTAATCTGCATGGCCCGGACAATCAATATGTGCATAATGGCGGGCATCTGTTTCGTATTCAACATGGGCAACTGAAATAGTAACTACCTTTGTATCATCTCTGACTGTTCCGCCCTTGGCAATATCCGCATAGTCCCTATGCGCGGCTTTACCAAGTTTTGATAAAACGTTACAAATGGCAGCAGTGAGTGTAGTCTTACCATGATCAATATGACCAATGGTCCCAATATTTACATGTGGTTTACTTCTTACAAATTTCTCTTTAGCCATTTCTTAGCCCTCCTATTTTTTTAAAAAGTTTTTCTTGCACCCGTATTCGCTGATCCTGAAATAACTTTATCCGCTACATGCGCAGGAACCTCGCTGTAAAAGGAAGGTTCCATTGTATACGATGCGCGGCCCTGTGTCAAGGATCTTGTTATAGTTGCGTAATTAAAAACTTCAGATAGTGGAACGTTCGCTCGGATAGTACGTAAATTTAATCTCTGCCCGAGGGCAATAATTTTTGCGCGACGACTGCTTAAATCGCCAATAATCTGGCCCATAAATTCTTCAGGCACAATTACCTCAATATCCATAATCGGTTCCAATAAAACCGGATGCGCTTTTCTCATTCCATCCTGGAAAGCGATAGAGCCTGCCATTTTAAATGCCAACTCCGAGGAATCAACTTCATGGAACGAACCATCGACCAAAACAACATTTACGTCGGTAACCGGATAACCGGCTAAAACTCCGTTTTTAGCCGCACCCATTACGCCCTGTTTTACCGCCGGGATAAATTCGCGCGGGATAGAACCACTTTTAATCTTATCTTCAAAAGTAATACCTGTGCCGGGAATTTCCTGCGGGCTCATTTCTATAACGCAATGCCCATACTGGCCACGGCCGCCGGATTGCGAAATAAATTTACCGACACTGGAAACACTTTTTCTGATTGTCTCCCTGTAAGCTACCTGCGGAGCGCCTACTGTAGCCTCCACGTTAAACTCACGTAAAATTCTATCAATAATAATTTCCAGATGCAACTGGCCCATCCCGGCAATAAGGGTCTGCCCGGTTTCCTGGTTATAGGTAACCCTAAACGATGGATCTTCATCTTCCAGTTTATGCATCGCCAAGCCCAATTTTTCCTGGGCATCCTTTGACTTAGGTTCAATCGCCTGCTGAATAACTGGTTCAGGAAAACGCATAGCCTCGATAAGAATGGGATTTTTTTCAGTACACAACGTATCTCCGGTCTTAGTATCTTTTAAACCTACGGCCGCAGCAATATCTCCCGTGGAAATACTATCAATCATCTCCTGGTGGTTAGCATGCATTTTAACAATCTTGGTGACGCGCTCTCTTTCTCTTTTAGAGGCATTATAAATATAGGTTCCGGCGGTAAGCGTGCCGGAATACATCCTTACAAAATAAATTTTACCGACAAAAGGATCTGTTGCTACCTTAAAGCATAAAGCAGTAAAAGGACTTTTATCATCTGCGGTAACCTCCTCAAACTCTCCTGTGTCCGGGTTGGTACCTTTAACCGGCGGCACATCGATCGGAGAAGGCAAATAATCCCTTACCGCGTCTAAAACCAGCTGCACGCCCTTATTTTTAAAAGCGGTTCCGCAAAGCACCGCCACAAATTTATTTGCAATTACAGTCTTACGAATCGATACTTTTAATTGCTCATTAGTTACGCTCTTGCCCTGAAGATAATCTTCCATAATCGAATCATCTGCCTCAGCAAGCTTTTCCACCAGGATCATGCGGTACTTCTCAAAATCACCAAGCATATCCTCGGGCACATCTTTTATCTCTACGTCTTTTCCTAAATCATCTTTATATAAAACTAGCTTTTTCTCAACCAGATCTACAACCCCTTTAAAATCCGACTCCTTACCAAAAGGAAGCTGAATTGCCGCCACATTAGCACCTAACCTCTTACGCATCTGATCAATAACTTCAAAAAAATCTGATCCTATGCGATCCATCTTATTTACAAATGCAATGCGCGGGACATTATAGCGGTCGGCCTGGCGCCATACAGTTTCTGATTGCGGTTCAACTCCGCCAACACCGCAGAAAACAACCACTGCTCCATCTAGCACCTTTAACGACCGCTCAACCTCAATAGTAAAATCTACGTGGCCGGGTGTATCAATCAGATTAATAGTCACATCTTTCCAAGTACAAGTGGTAGCGGCAGCGGTAATCGTAATACCTCTCTCTTGTTCCTGAACCATCCAATCCATGGTCGCGGCGCCATCATGCACCTCGCCTATCTTGTAATTCTTACCCGTATAAAATAAGATGCGTTCGCTTGTCGTAGTTTTCCCGGCGTCGATATGGGCAATTATGCCGATGTTCCTGATTTTTTCTAACGGTATTTTTCTCATATTTTACCAGCGGAAATGCGCATAGGCCTTATTTGACTCAGCCATCTTATGCGTATCATCCCTCTTCTTTATAGCTGAGCCTTCGCCTTTATAAGCGGCGATAATTTCATCGGCTAACTTTTCCTGCATAGGCTTGCCCTTTCTATTCTGGGCAAAATCCCTGATCCAGCGTAAAGCGATAGAAGTACCGCGTTCCTGCCTAACTTCTATGGGCACCTGATAAGTAGCTCCTCCGACCCTGCGCGGTTTTACTTCTAGGCGCGGCCGGGCATTATCCAATGCCTTATAAAATACCTTCAGGATATCCTGTTCATTTAAATTCTTTTGGGCAATATCAAAAGCACTATAAACCAATTTTTCCGCGATGGATTTCTTACCCGCAAGCATAACCATATTGATAAACTTGGCAACTATCTTACTGTTAAATTTAGGATCTGCTAAAATATTTTTTTCCTGCGCTTTTCTTCTTCTCATTATTTATCCTTTGGTTTCTTTGCCCCATATTTTGAACGTGATCTTCTACGCGCGTTTACCCCTGAAGCATCCAATGTACCCCTGACAATATGATAACGCACACCAGGTAAATCTTTTACTCTACCGCCCCTGACTAAAACAATGGAATGCTCCTGAAGATTATGCCCTTCTCCCGGAATATAAGCAGTAACCTCGATGCCTGTGGTAAGCCTGACCCTGGCAATCTTTCTTAAAGCAGAGTTAGGTTTTTTAGGCGTCATAGTACGCACCTGAAGGCAAACCCCTCTTCTCTGAGGACAATTTTTTAAAGCCGGAGATTTGCTTCTCTTTTTCTTGGAGACTCTACCAAATCTTATTAACTGAGCAATTGTGGGCATAGATTATTCCTTTTCCTCTTTCTTCTCTGCGCTCTTTTCAGCGCCTGTTTTTATTACCTCAATATCGCGGTGCGCCCTGAATCCGGTTCCTGCCGGAATCAAGTGGCCCACAATAACATTCTCCTTTAAGCCAAACAATTCATCCCGTTTTCCACTGGTTGCCGCTTCAGTTAAAACACGAGTGGTCTCCTGAAAACTGGCTGCGGAAATAAAACTTTCAGTGGTAAGCGAAGCCTTAGTTATACCCAAAAGTAGCGGGGTTGCCTGGGCGGGTTTGCCGCCTTTTTTAATCACCCGGGTATTTTCTTTCTGAAACACCCATTTATCTACCTGCTGGGTAGCTAAAAATTCCGTATCGCCCGGATCCTCAATCCTTACCTTTTTAAGCATCTGACGGATAATTACCTCTATATGCTTATCATTAATACGCACACCCTGCAGACGATATACCTCCTGCACTTCATTAACCAGATACTCCTGCAAAACTTTATCGCCGCAGACACTTAAAATATCCTGTAAAACCACCGGGCCATCGGTAAGCTGCTGACCGGCTGAAACTTTATCACCCTTATATACATTCGGATGCTTGCCATGAGGAATAATATACTCGCGGGACATCCCGGTAACAGATTTAACAATAATTACGCGCTGGTTTTTCTTCGTCTCTCCAAATTCCACGAATCCGTCAATTTCACTGATAACCGCCGGATCCTTTGGCCGCCTGGCTTCAAAAAGCTCTGCAACGCGCGGAAGGCCTCCGGTAATATCACGGGTTTTAACTACTGTACGCGGAATCTTTGCCAAGAGATCTCCTCCACCTACCCGCTCGCCATCCTTAACAATAATATGCGCGCCGATAGGAATAGGATAAATACCTAAAACTTCTTTTTTATCGTCAGTTATAACTACTTGCGGATGATACTCAGGCTTATGTTCAACTACTACGCGCTCAGTCAATTTTGTAACCGGATTAACCTCATCGTGCATAGTAACATTCTCGCGCAAATCCTCAAAACGCACTATACCGGGAACTTCAGTAAGTACCGGCAAGGTATACGGATCCCAGCGCACAAAAACTACCGCCTTCTTAACCTCTTCTCCGTCAAGGATAGTAATATAAGCACCCTGAGGAACAGGATAGCGCTCAAGTTCACGACCCTGAACATCATTAATACTGATCGCGCCGTTCCTGTTCAAGGCAACATTTTCTTTATTCTTAAGCGTAACCCTTAAAGAATGATATTTAACAATACCATCATTTTTAGATTTAATAAATGACTGTTCAATAGTCCTGGAGGCTGTACCTCCAATGTGGAAGGTTCTCATTGTCAGCTGGGTACCAGGCTCACCAATACTCTGGGCAGCAACAACTCCGATAGCCTCACCCAACTCAATTAACCTGCCGGTAGACAGATTGCGGCCGTAGCATTTAGCGCAAACCCCCCTCCCGGACTCACAAGTTAAAACGCTGCGTATACGTATCTTCTCAATCCCTAATTTCTCTATCTGGTCGGTATTTTCTTCGGTAATTTCATGCCCCTGTTCAACAATCACCTCATCGGTAATAATATCAACTACATTGTCCAAAGCTACTCTTCCAATAATGCGATCCTTAAGGCTGACTACTTCTTCATCGCCTTCAACAATCGCAGAAACTGTGATACCATTAAGCGTGCCACAGTCTTCTTCGCAAACAATTACCTCCTGAGCAACATCTACAAGCCTGCGGGTCAGGTATCCGGCATCAGCGGTTTTAAGTGCAGTATCCGCCAAGCCCTTACGTGCACCGTGAGTAGAAATAAAATACTCTAAAACATTTAAGCCTTCGCGGAAATTTGCGGTAATCGGATTTTCGATAATTTCACCGCTGGGTTTAGCCATAAGCCCACGCATACCGGCAAGCTGTCTGACCTGCAAGCGCGAACCACGCGCGCCGCTATCCGCCATCATAAAGATAGGATTAAATGCATGCATCCCTTTAAATAGTAAATCCGAAATTTTATCCGTTGTGTGGGTCCAAATATCAATAACCTTTGATTTACGTTCGCTATCAGTAATTACACCTTTACGGTATTGATCCTCAACCCTGGCTACCTCTTCTTTGGATTCCCTTAAAACCTCCGGCTTTTCCAACGGGACAGTCATATCATCTATACCAATAGAAATACCACCCAGGGTGCCCATTTCAAAACCTAAGCGTTTAATATCATCTAACAATTTAATAGTTACGCTGTGACCAAACCTCTTATAGCAGCTGACTACTATATCGCTGACTCTGCCTTTATTCAACTCCCGGTTAACAAATCCAAATTCAGCAGGCAGTACCTGATTAAACATTACCCGGCCGACAGTAGTATTAAGTAGTTGTTTTCCATCAAGCACCTTTTTCTGGTCAAAATCATATAAAGCATATATGCGAAGTTTTATTTTAGCATGCAGCTCAACCGCTTTGTCATCATAAGCTATCAGGACTTCATCGGCGCTGGAAAACACCTTGCCCTCCCCTAACGCACCTGGTTTCTCCTTACTAAGATACGAAACACCCAAAATAATATCCTGAGTAGGAGAAATTACCGGACGGCCATCAGCTGGAGAAAATATATTATTTATGGCCATAATAAGTACTTTAGTCTCTAATTGTGATTCTAAAGACAGCGGCACATGCACGGCCATCTGGTCCCCGTCAAAGTCAGCGTTAAAAGCAGTACAGACTAGCGGATGTATCTTTATTGATTTACCTTCAATTAATAGCGGTTGAAATGCCTGAATACCTAAACGGTGCAAGGTTGGCGCACGGTTAAGCATAACCGGATGGTCTTTAATTACTTCATCCAGAATATCCCAAACCTCAATCTTGCCGCGCTCAACCATCCTGCGCGCGCCTTTAATCGTATGTACAAAACCTTTTTCTCTTAATTTTTTAATAATAAACGGCTCAAACAACTCAAGAGCCATCTGTTTAGGAAGGCCACATTCATGAAGTTTTAACTCCGGGCCTACGACAATCACCGAACGTCCGGAATAATCTACACGCTTACCCAAAAGATTCTGACGGAAACGTCCTTGCTTCCCCTTAAGCATATCGGAAAGAGATTTTAATGGACGATTATTGGCGCCATTTACCGGCTTACCGTGACGGCCATTATCCAAAAGCGCATCCACTGCCTCCTGAAGCATGCGCTTTTCATTACGGATAATGATCTCAGGCGCACTCAACTCCATTAATTTTCTAAGACGGTTATTGCGATTAATAACCCTGCGGTATAAATCATTAAGGTCGCTTGTAGCAAACCTTCCGCCTTCAAGCGGGACTAACGGGCGTAAATCCGGAGGGATTACCGGCAGGATACTTAAAATCATCCATTCCGGCTTATTGCCGCTTTTCTTAAAATCTTCAACGATTTTTAAATTCTTGATTGCCTTGCGGTTACTTAAAACATCCTTGGACTTCTCTAAATCCTTTCTGAATTTACGGCAAACCACATCTAAATCTAATTCTTTTAAAAGTTCGACTATCGCTTCAGCGCCAATTTTGGCCTTGAAATTTGCCCCATACTTATCCAATGCTTCCTGATATTGCTCATCAGTAAGCAGTTCTTTTTTCTTTAAAGGAGAGGTTCCGGGATCAACAACAACATACTCCTCGTAATAAATAATTCTTTCTAAATCCCTTAAACCAATATCCAATAATGCACTCATGCGGCTGGGTACGGCTTTAAAGAACCAAATATGTGTAACTGGCGTAGCTAAATCAATATGCCCCATGCGTTCGCGCCTGACGCTTGAACGATCTACAGTTACCCCGCAACGATCACAGGTAATTCCTTTAAACTTTATACCTTTATATTTACCGCAGTTACACTCCCAATCGCGCACCGGGCCAAAGATCTTTTCGCAAAACAAACCGTCTTTTTCCGGCTTAAGCGTACGGTAATTAATAGTTTCGGCTTTTTTGACGTCACCCTTAGACCAGGATTTAATTATTTGCGGGCTGGCAATCTTAATTGAAATACTATCAAACGATACGATCTCTTCCATTATTTAGCCTTTTCTGTCCTGATATCAAGGCATAAGCCTTGTAATTCTTTGATTAATACATTAAATGACTCTGGAGTCCCGTGAGTTAGGCGCTGTTCACCCTTAACTATCGCTTCATAAATACGCGTTCTGCCGCTGACATCATCGCTCTTAACCGTAAGCATTTCCTGCAAAGTAAATGCTGCCCCGTATGCCTCCAACGCCCAAACTTCCATTTCACCTAATCTCTGGCCGCCGAATTGCGCTTTACCGCCTAAAGGCTGCTGAGTAACTAAGGAATATGGCCCTATAGAGCGGGCATGAATCTTTTCGTCAACCAAATGGATTAATTTCAAGATATACATATACCCAACGGTTACCTTCTGGTCAAAAGGCTCACCGCTATAACCGTCATAAAGCGTAACCTTTCCATCTTCAGGAAGACCTGCCTTCTTCAATAATTCCTTGATCTCGCTCTCTTTAGCGCTGTCAAATATCGGACAGCTTACATTTAACCCTAAGGCTTTCACTGCCCAGCCTAAATGGCATTCCAGTATCTGGCCTACGTTCATACGAGAAGGGACACCTAACGGATTCAAAACCATATCCACCGGTGTGCCGTCGGGCATATAAGGCATATTTTCTTCAGGGATGATCCTGGCGACCACACCTTTATTACCATGGCGGCCGGCGAGCTTATCTCCTTCGGAAAGCTTACGTTTTGTAGCAATATAAACCACGACCCTCTTCAAGATACCCGTGGGTAATTCATCTCCACGGCGCACCTTCTCAATCTCCTGCTCTTCTTCAGCTAATAACTCCTGCACCTGCTCATCAAAAGAAGCAGCTAAGATTTTGGCTTCATCATTATCGCTAAAATCATACTTCTCAACCTTTTTCTTATCTATGCCTAAGACCTGGGCTAAACGCACAGTCTTTTCAATCTGCAAGAACTCAACCTCCTGTTTATAATAAGCCTTGAGTTCGCGGATTTTCGCTAATTCTTTTGTCTTTTCTTCTTTGGTCTTACGGCCGCGGTCTTTGCGCTGAAAAACATGTACATCTATAACCACACCCTCAACTCCCGGAGGAACAACCAAAGAGGTATCGCGCACATCCCCGGCCTTCTCTCCGAAAATCGCGCGTAACAATCTTTCTTCAGGGCTGGGCTCGGAATCAGTCTTAGGAGTAATTTTACCTACCAGGATATCCCCGGCGCTTACTTCTGCGCCAACGCGAATAATCCCATCTTCATCTAAGTTCCCTAAGGCCTCTTCACTTACGTTAGGAATATCGCGGGTGATTTCTTCATTACCAAGCCTTGTTTCAGCAGCCTCAATTTCAAATTCTTCAATATGGATAGAGGTAAAGGTATCACTTTTAATTAATTTTTCACTGACTAGAATAGCATCTTCAAAGTTATAACCTCTCCAGGGCATAAAAGCCACCAGGATATTCTTTCCTAAAGCCAGCTCGCCGTCTTTAGTAGCAATCCCGTCGGCAATTGCCTGGCCCGGCTCTATCCTATCCCCCAATTTTACCAGCGGCCTTTGATTTATTGAAGTATCCGCATTGGTACGCAGAAATTTCTTTAAATGGTAAATCTTCTTACCCACCGTAATTGACAAAGAATCAACACTGGTTACCTTACCGGAATCCTGGGCAATAACCACTGTGCCGGAATCCTGGGCTACCTTTGCCTCCATATCAGTACCGACTAAAGGAGCCTCGGTAATCATCAAAGGAACAGCCTGGCGTTGCATATTTGAACCCATGAGCGCGCGGTTTGCATCATCATGCTCTAAGAAAGGAATTAATGCCGCGGCAACAGAAACCAACTGCTTAGCGGAAACATCCATATACTGCACATCTTTTGCCAAAACCTTCGGGAAATCTTCCCTATATCGGCAGGTAACAAACTTATCCGTGAATCTGCCTTCGCTGTCTAACGCAACATCAGCCTGGGCGATAATTTTATCTTCTTCAATATCCGCGGTCAAGTATTCGAATTTCTTAGTTACGCGGCCATCTTCTACTTTACGATATGGGGTTTCAATCAAACCTAAAGCGTTAATACGTGCAAAACAACTCAAAGAAGCGATTAAACCGATATTCGGGCCTTCGGGAGTTTCAATGGGGCAAACCCTTCCATAATGCGAAGGATGGATATCTCTTACTTCAAAACCTGCCCTTTCGCGTGACAGGCCTCCCGGACCTAAAGCGCTTAAACGGCGTTTATGAGTCATCTCTGCCAAAGGATTAATCTGATCCATAAATTGGGATAGCTGGCTGCGGCCGAAGAAATCACGAATCTGGTTGCTTAAAAGCTTGGAGTTAATCAAATAATGCACGTTTAAATTATCAAACTCGCCTAAAATACTCAATCTTTCCTTAATTGAACGCTCAACCCTGGAAAGTCCGATACGCACTTGATTTTGCACTAATTCGCCGACGCTTTTTACGCGGCGGTTTCCTAAATGGTCAATATCATCAATTTTGCCTGTACCGGCATTTAACTTGATTAAATATTCGATTACCTTAATTACGGTATCAGAGTCAAGTATCCTTTTTTCTAAAGATACATTCATATCTAATTTACGGTTCAGGATAAAGCGACCCGCACGCTCTAAGTCATATCTGGCAGGGTCAAAAAATAATCTATAGAACAGGCCTTCCGCCGCTTCTTTAGTAACCGGTTCAGTAGGCCGCATCTTGCGATAGAAATCAAGATATGCCTCTTCTTTATTTTTAGTATAATCTTTTTTTAAGGTATTGATAATCTCCGGATGTTCCTTGCCAAAAGCAGCAAAAATCTGGCTGTCTTCTGAAAAACCCAGGATTCTTAGAATTTGCGTTGCGGGAAAATTTCTGCGGCGGTCAACATAAGCTGTAATTGTCTCGGTAAGGTCATATTTAAATTCCAGCCATGCGCCGCGATAAGGGATAACGCGACCATAGAAAATCTTCTTACCTGTAGGATGCAGCTCCTCTTCAAAAGATACACCAGGAGAACGCTGCAACTGACTGACTACTACACGCTCGTCGCCATTTATAATAAATGTGCCAGTCTCAGTCATTAAGGGGATTTCGCCAAAATAAGCATCCTGCTCTTTTGTTTCTCTGGGAGTAGTCAGGCGAAACTTTACCTTTAACGGAGAAGCATAACTTAATGAACGATTCTTAGATTCACTTATCGTATACTTAGGCTTTCCTAAAGAATAGCTGATAAAATCTAATTTTACCGAGCGGTCAGGGCTTTCAATGGGAAAGATCTCTCCAAAAACCTCCTGTAGCCCCTGATTCTTCTTTTGATCTGCCGGCACATCCATCTGCAGAAATTCACGATAAGTATCAAGCTGTACATCCAAAAGATTAGGCAAATCGTAAACTTCTTTTATCTTAGCAAAGCTTTTACGTTTATTCATAATCCCTTATGGCTAGACTCAGCCTAGTTTTAATTACTTATGTTTACTTAAACTTACTTATACTTACCCTAAGTTACTTTAACTCTACGGTTGCGCCAGCTGCTTCTAGTTTCTTTTTCATCTCAGCAGCTTCATCTTTAGTAGCGCCTTCCTTTATTGACTTAGGAGCAGCGTCTACTAAATCCTTGGCTTCTTTTAAACCCAGGCTAGTAATGGTACGTACCTCTTTAATTACCGCAATTTTATTTGCACCGGCACTAGTCAATACTACGCTAAATACGCTCTTTTCTTCAGCAGCGGCAGCGGGTGCTGCGGCGCCGGCAGCGGGTGCTGCGGCCATCGGCATATTCGCGCTTACGCCAAATTTCTCTTCCAAAGCCTTAACTAAGTCGGAGAGCTCTAAAACGCTCATCGTTTCAATCGACTTGATTAATTCTTCCAATTTTTCAGTTGCCATTTCTTCCTCCCTTGTTAGCTTGTCTTTTCCTTGCTCTCTTTCGTTCGCAAGGATTTTTCTGGATCATTGATTAATGTTTATTCTGTCTGATTTGATCTAAGCAGTAAACAAATTTCTTTAAAGTTTGATTTAATACAACAACCACCTTGACAATCGGACCATTCAAAGCACAAACTACCTGAGCCCTGAGCACATCCTTAGATGGAAGTTTGCTCATGGTTTCTATATCTTTTGAAGTTAATAGTTTCTCCTGCAGCAGCCCACCTTCTAATATAAGTTTTTCATGATCTTTACGGAAGGCGCATAAAATCTTAGAAGTATCTACCGGTTCATCTTTGAAAAAAATCAATCCGCAAGGCGACTCAATAGACTTAATCAGGTCATTTAAACCTAATTCTTTCATTGCCCTTCTGGCTACGCTATTCTTAACTACAAAAAGGTCTGAACCGGTTGCCTTAAGCGTCTTTCTTAACCCGCTCATATCAGGGCTGGCTACTCCGGAGTATTTTACAATAATCAGCCCCTTGGATAATTTAAGGCTGTTCTTTATGCGATTCTCTGATGTTTCTTTTACTAATAATCCGATTTTTTTCATATTATAAACTCACTTTACGCACTGCTTTTTTAGCAGGCCAAATGTAATCCCGGGTTCATAGAAGCAGCGATACTTAAGCCCTTCACAAATTTACCTTTTACAGAAGCGGGCCTGGACTCATTAACCGCCTCTATAACCTTAGAGGCATTATCATTTAGCTGCTCCTCGCTAAATGAAATTTTACCCACAGACAAATGCATCCCACCCTGTTTATCGACGCGGAACTCAACCTTGCCCTTCCTTACATCTTCGATAGCTTTTGATATATCATTGGTAACTGTGCCGGTTTTAGGGGATGGCATCAAACCGCGCGGCCCCAGGACTTTACCCAATTTGCTTAAATCTTTCATCATCTCAGGAGTAGCTATAGCGCAATCAAAATCGAGAAATCCGGCGCCAACTTTATCAATTAACTCCGTTCCTCCGACATAATCCGCTTTGGCTTCCCTGGCCTGTCTTTCATGTTCGCCCTTACAAAACACTGCCACACGTACCTTTTTTCCGGTTCCATGAGGAAGCACTACAGTTCCACGGACCATCTGGTCACTCTTTTTAGTATCTACGCTCAAATTAAAATGCAGGTCAACTGAGCCGTCAAACTTTGGTTTAGGCAGCTTCTTCAATAAAATGATTGCTTCCTTTAACTGATAAAGTTTGTCCTGCTCAACCTGCTTAACCGATTCCTTATATCTCTTGCTTTGAACTTTCATTTTTTGCTTATCTCCCCAGCGACGCTTATCTTGTCGTGGGTCAGTCCCCTTCGGGGACAGACCCTACTTGCAACGGTGGTCTATCTATCCTTCAATCGCAATACCCATACTCCTGGCAGTGCCTTCAATAATTTTAATCGCCTGCTCCATGCTGGCGGTATTTAAATCCGAAAGTTTAAGCTTGGCGATCTCTTCAACCTGTTTCTTGGTTACCTTACCAATGATTTCCTTACCACTAGTACCGGACGCCTTAGCCAGGTTCGCAGCCCTTTTTAATAAAATTGATGATGGCGGGCTCTTTATAATAAAGGTAAAGGTTCTATCCTCATAAACACTAATCACAACCGGCAGGATCAAACCATCTCTGCCCTTAGTCTGATCATTAAACTGTTTACAAAACTGCATGATATTCACGCCATGCTGGCCTAAAGCCGGGCCTACCGGAGGAGCAGGGTTTGCCTGCGCTGCCGGAACGTGTAACTTAATCTGAGCCTTAATTGCCTTTGCCATAGTTATACCCTCTCCACCTGCCAGTACTCTAACTCCACCGGCGTAGAGCGTCCAAATATAGAAACACTTACCTTAACTTTGCCTTTTTCAGGATAAACCTCTTCGATTACCCCGTTGAAATTTAAAAATGGCCCTTCATTTACCCTTACCTGCTCGCCTTTCTCAAAGACTATTTTAGGCGAAGGTTTAGCCGCAGTTTCCTTGGTACGCTTAAGAATGCTATCTACCTCTTCCTGAGGAAGCGGTACAGGTTTACGGCCTAAACCGATAAAACCCGTAACTCCAGGAGAATTTTTAATAAAAAGATAGGTCCCTTCGCTCAAATCCATTTCTACCAGCAAATACCCCGGAAAGAATTTCCTTTGAGTAATCTTTTTTTTACCGGCCCGTACCTCAGAAACCTGTTCCGTAGGAATAACCACACTGGAAATCAAATCACTAAGGCCGCTGGAAACAATCTTTTTCTCCAGAGATGTCTTAACTTTTTCCTCTATCCCGGTCTGGGTGTGCACAACATACCATTTTTTCATTTAAAAATCACACTTAGAAATCTGGATAATCCCAGATCTACTATCCCGATAAAAATTGTCATTATCCCCGTAACGGTAATTACCAAAACCGTAGAAGCCAAAAGTTCTTTTCTGGTTGACCATGAAACCCTGCTTAACTCAGCCTTAACTTCTTTTAAAAAATTTACCGGTTTTGCTATAATATTCATATTTAAGAACTTTTCCCCTTAACCTGTAACTACAGGAGCGGCAGGACTTGAACCTGCAGTCACGGTTTTGGAGACCGTTGGTTTGCCATTAACCGACGCCCCTAAGTTTAATCTTTGTTATCAATATCCCGGCTCAAATTCTGCCTAAAAATTTGGTAAATTTTAGGCATTCGCCAGGATAAATTCGCGCATTAATTTACTCGCACTCTCGTGCTCGTAAATTAAGCGCTTATTTAATTTCCTTATGCGGGGTATGTTTATGACAGGAATTGCAGAACTTACTAAGCTCAAGCCTATCCTGATGCAACTTTTTATTCTTGCTCGTCGTATAATTTCGATTTTTGCAAACCGTACATTCTAAAGTTATAGTTTCACGCATATTTTTTTAGTAAGCTGGAGACGAGAATCGGACTCGTGACCCCGTCCTTACCAAGGACGTGCTCTACCAACTGAGCTACTCCAGCAAAAATGGATTCGCTCCGTCGAATAAGCTTTTAAACAAAAAAAAACCACAGACCAAGAAATTATTCAATTATCTCTTTTAAAATTAAAATATTACCGAACTAAAGTGATTTTATAATAGATATTTACGTAAAAAAAGAGTTTATACTAAGATAACAGGTTTGTCAAGACCTTTTTTGACTTTTTTTAGGCGCCTCTAAGTTCTTAGCAGAATCTATTGCATTGCTCAAGCGGGCGAATTTATCCAGTGTAAGATCCTCCGGCCGGACATTTCTATCAAGTCCTTCTCCATCAAGAAACGTCTCAAGCGAACCTAAAGTTATAAAGCCTGCCAAACTGTTTCTTAAGGTCTTCCTTCTTTGATTAAAAGCGCTGCGTATTAATTTGAAAAATAATTCCTCATCCCTAAGTTCAACAGGAGGCTTCTGCCTAAACTTCAAACTTAAGAAACAAGAGTCTACTTTTGGGCTAGGCCTAAAACTTCCTTTTTTAATATTAAAAATAATTTTGCTTTGAGCATAATATTGCACAAAACAGCTGAAAGACCCGTATTCTTTTGAGCCGGCAGTTGCGTTAATCCTGCGTCCAAATTCTTTTTGCACAGTGATAAAGACTGTATCTATATTAGCGCGGTATTGAATAAGATGTTCGATAATCGGGCTAGAGATATAATAAGGTATATTGCCAACCACCTTTATTTTTTGCTTCACTAGAT
The DNA here is from genome assembly GCA_964427405.1 of uncultured Planctomycetales bacterium. Taxonomy (GTDB): domain Bacteria; phylum Omnitrophota; class Gorgyraeia; order Gygaellales; family Profunditerraquicolaceae; genus UBA6249. The sequence goes on from CAYRUB010000003.1 coordinate 53,849, forward strand.
TATTTTGCAGGAATTTGTTAATATCAAATTCCAATATGCCCTCTTTTACTAGTTGACAATTTATATGGGCGCTTAATTTTTGCTCAAGGAACGGAAAGAGCCGCCGGTCAACTTCTAAAGCATAAACTCTCTTTGCAGCGGTTACTAGCTGCTCTGTCAAATCACCCATCCCAGCGCCAATCTCTAAAACAATGTCTTCTTTAGATAAATCGCAGGCAGAGGTTATTTTTTTCTGGATATTCTTATCAATAAGAAAATTCTGGCCTAGGCTTTTTTTCGGTTTAACGTACATTTTATAGCAAGTTTTACGGCTGCAATAAGAGAATTCGGATTAGCTAAGATGGGTTTTGCGGCCAAATCAAAAGCAGTCCCATGTAAAGGGGAAGTCCGTATAAAAGGCAGGCCAAGAGTAAAGTTTATCCCGCTATCAAAATCCGTCAATTTCAGGGGGATAAGCGCCTGATCATGATATGGCACAATTACACAATCAAAATTCCCCTTAGCCGCCCCTGATATCGCTACATCCGCAGAAAGCGGCCCCGTTATAGACGCCCCCTTACACTTCTTTCTTAAGGCCGCAATTGCCGGTTTAATTACCCGCAACTCCTCTGTGCCGATTACTCCATTATCAGAAGCATGAGGATTAACTCCGCAAACAACAATTCTAGGTTTACGAATTAAAAATAAACACTTCAAACCCTGGATCGTACTTAAAATGTTATTTTCTAGATTATTACGGGTAATCCTTCTGCAAACATCTTTAAGCGGTATATGCCTGGTAACTAAACTAAACCTGAATCTGTTATTAATAAGCATCATGGTTAAATCTTTACAATTAAATTTATCCGCCAGGTACTCTGTGTGCCCGGAAAATTTTGATCCTGCCAGGTTAATCGCTTCTTTTGAAATCGGACAAGTAACTAAACAGTCAATTTTTTTATTTTTAAGCAACTCCACAGCTTTATCAAGATACTCCAAAGAGGCTTTACCGTTTGCCGCGCTTATCCTGCCAAAAATAAAATCATTTTTCTTTACGTTATTTAAATCTATTAACTCCGTAGACAAAGGCCCGATCTTTAAAGCCTTAGCTGCCTTAGCCAACACAAAACTATCGCCGATAATTGTAAAATGAGCTTTACCTTTTAACGCCTTAAGCGCCTTTAAGGCAATAGCCGGCCCAATACCGGCGGGATCTCCTATTGTAAGGCCTACTCTAATTGTCGAGGATTTTAATGTAGGATTGTTTTTTGAGCTCATCTAACCACTTCTTTAGCCCTTCCTGCAGTTTTTTATCAAATAAATATACCTGGATCTTATCCTGGGACTGAGCCAGGTCTAACTGACGGCTCCCAAGGATATCATTTAATCTAAATATATAATATTGCCCATCGATCTTTACCGGATCAGATACCTCAGATATACCCAACTTAAATACTGTCCCTTCGATTTCATTACGCAAATCTTGCCCCTGGGAAACAGAAAGACTATCAACTGTAAAAGCATACCTGGTAGCCAAATCTTCCAGTTTTTCTCCCAGGCGTAAATAGTAACTCAAAGATTTTGCAGTGCTTTCATCCTGCAAAACAATAACCGTCAAAAGCCGTTCCTCCGGTTTTAAGAACTTGCGCTTATTCTGATTATAAAAATCAGTAACCTCCTCAGGCCGGATCACTACCTTGCTGCGCACCTTCTGCTCAACAACACTATACGTAAGCATCTGTTCGCGAATCTTATTTTCTAGATCCGCCTGCACCAGCCCCTGCTTAGCAAGATCACGCTCAAAATCAGATTCTAGCGCATAACGCTTCTTGATTTCATTAATTTTTGCTTTTATCCTGGCTGGCTCAATAGTTATCTTCTCGTTTTTTGCCTGCTGGAGTATAATCCTGTCCTCGATCAAGCGCTGCAACAGATCCTGCTTAGCGGAATTTATCTTTTCCTCCAGGGCCTTTCCGTTTAACTCCCGAGAATACTGCATACGTATAAAATTTAAAAAATCATTAAGATCCTTTTGCGTGATAATTTCATTATTTACCACTGCGGCCACCTTATCCTGCGCGTAAAGATAATAAAACGGGCAAAGAAATAAGAATATCAGCGCAACAGAACTAATTATGCGTCTCATTGAAAACACCTGCTTTCTTAAAATTGACGATTGCTTCTTTTAATAAACGGCAATAGAGGTCAAACCCCACAGCTACAATAAAACCATGCTGCTCCTGGCCAAGGAGATTTCCCGCGCCCCGGATCTCAAGATCCTCCATGGCGATATTAAAACCAGAACCCAAATCACTATTGCTCTCTATTGCCTGGAGCCTTTTTCTTGCAACCGCGTCTATTAGTTCATTGCGGCCAATCATAAAATAAGCGTATGCCGAGCGGTTAAACCTGCCCACCCTTCCACGCAGCTGATGCAAATCCGCCAGCCCGAAACAATGCGCATTATTTATGATAATAGTATTGGCATTCGGGATATCAATCCCGGATTCAATAATCATTGTAGAAACTAAAACATCGATATTGCCATTTATAAAATCCGACATCACCTGCTCTAATTGTTTCGCCGGCATCTGGCCGTGGGCTATCGATATACGCACATTACCACCCAGGCTTCTGGCAACTTTATCCCTGACTTTTTCCAAATCAAGGATGCGGTTATGTAAAAAGAACACCTGCCCCCGACGATCAAGCTCATGCTTAATTGCCTGGGCGATCAGATCTGTGTCATATTCTACCACAACCGTCTTAATAGGCAACCTATTTTGAGGCGGGGTGTTGATTACGGAGAAGTCTTTTGCGCCCATAAGACTCATATACAAAGTACGCGGTATTGGTGTTGCGGTTAAAACCAGAACATCTATGGAAGTTTTGATTTTCTTTAGTTGTTCCTTAGCCTTAACACCAAAACGCTGCTCTTCATCAACGATAACTAAACCTAAATTTTTAAAACTCACATCAGGCGAAAGCAGCCTGTGCGTACCGATAACGATATCCACGCTACCGCCAGCTAAGCCCTTAATAATCTCATTTTGCTCTGCGGTAGTCTTAAAACGGGAAAGCATCTCCACCTTAACCGGAAAATTTTTCAGACGCTGAATAAAATTCTTATAATGTTGTTCAGCTAAAATAGTAGTGGGCACAAGATAGGCAACCTGTTTATTATCCATTACTGCCTTAAAAGCCGCGCGCATGGCCACCTCAGTCTTACCATATCCCACATCTCCACAAAGCAGCCTATCCATAGGCTTAAGCGACTCCATATCCTGTTTAACCTCGGCCATTGCCTTGACCTGATCAGGGGTCTCCTGATACGGGAATGTTTTTTCAAAATCAGCCTGCCAATCCGTATCCTTGGAAAATTTAAATCCTTCACCCGCTATGCGAATTGCCTGTAAACTTAACAATTCCCAGGCTAATTTTGCGATACCCTTACGCGTACGCTCCTTAACCCTCTGCCATTCCTTATTCCCCAGCCGGTAAAGCTTTGGTTTACGGGTTTGAAAAGCAATATACTTCTGCACCAAATGCATAGAATCAATGGGGACAAAAAGTTTTTCATTACGATCATATTCAATCACCAGATGATCTTTAGAAACCCCTTTGACTTGAACCTTCTGCATGCCTAAAAACCTTCCAATGCCATGCTGATTATGCACAACAAAATCACCAACATTCAAATCTACAAAATTCTTTAAAGGAAACTCTTCACTAAATACCGCGCTCCTGGTACTTGCAGATTTATGCGGAAGGATAATTACGATATTATGCTCCCAAAGCGCTTCACCGCTTTCAGGATTAAAGGTTTTAATAGAAACTATATTCTGATTATCCAGTTCAATCCGGACGGGTAATTCAAAAGAAACGGGGAATATATCAATGATGCCGCCGCGGCGGCTAAAATCACCTTCACCGGAAACCTGCTCAAACCTTTTATAATCAAAATCAACTAAGGCTTTAGTCAAGTATTCCAAATCAATATTCTGATTAAGATATAGTTTAAGGGATTTAAACATAATTTTAAAAATCAGGGGACGGTTCTATTTTCTAAATCAAAAATAGAACCGTCCCCAAATATTCCTCCACTTCCTATATCTTCGCCTATTTCGCTCCCTTGCGGCTCCAGGCAAGCACTAGAGGAGAAGCGATAAAAACTGTAGAATACGCTCCGGCGATAAATCCCACAAATAAAGCAAAAGCAAAATTACTGAGAACTTCACCGCCGTAAAACAAAAACGCGATTACTACCAAAAGCGTCACCCCGGAAGTAAGCAGGGTCCGGCCAAGGGTCTGATTCACGCTTAGATTAATCAGATCCCTTAAAGAAAGCTTACGGTAAAGACGGGTATTTTCGCGCACCCGGTCATATATAACAATGGTATCGTTAATAGAATAACCTGCGATAGTCAGAAAAGCAGTAATACTTAAAAGATCTATCTGGCGGTTAGTCATTACCAGAAACCCCATAGCCACCAGGACGTCATGCAAAAGCGCGATTACGCCCGCTACGGCAAAGTTAATATGCTTAAACCTGAAACTTACATAAATCAAAATACCCACTAAAGACCAGAACAATGCAAGAATAGCCTTATGCTTAAGATTCTTTCCAGCAATCGGCCCCACACGTTCAATCTTTAAAATTTGGATATCCTCATCAGGAAAAACCTCTTTTAATTTATTGGTCAAAATCTGATTTTTATCTTCAGAGGTCCTGATTAAAACCACCTTTGGATTATCCTTAAACTGCTGAATAGTAGCATCCGCTAAATTTATATCTTTAAGTACCTCTCTGACCTTATCTATGGATGGAACATTCTTAAAACTGTACTCTTGGAGCTGGCCTCCGGCAAAATCAATACCATATACCGCTGGCCCTTTCTTAATATATGAAAAAATTCCTACCGTAATTAAGATAATAGACAAGGCATAAAATATCTTTCTTTTACTGATAAAATCAAGCTTAGTTTCTCCGATCAACTGCAACATCGGTAAACCCTTAATCCATCCTAAATTAAGCAAGATCTCAAATATTACCCTGGTAACCACAATAGCTGTAAACATACTTGCCAATAAACCAATGGTTAAGGTAACCGCGAAACCGCGGATCGGACCAGTGCCAAATTGAAACAACATAAATGCCGCAATTAAGGTAGTAAGGTTAGAATCAAATATAGCACTGAAGGCGCGCGAATAACCATTACCTATGGCAGTTCGCAGGTTCCTGCCCAACGCCAACTCTTCCCTGATACGCTCATTAATCAAAACGTTGGCATCTACTGCCATACCTAAAGATAAGGCGATACCAGCAATGCCGGGCAAGGTCAAAGTTGCCGAAACCCCCGGGAATAACACTGGCAGTAAACCTAAGCCTCCGAGAATCATTATAAGGTTCAAGAAAAGTGCGATATCACTTATAAATCCGGCAAGAAGATAATAACCTAACATGAAAATAAAAACCAACGCGCATCCAACTAAGCAGGCCTTAACTCCTTTATTAATAGAATCCTGGCCCAGCAATGGTCCAACTGTCCTTTCCTCTTCAATATGCATAGGAGCAGGCAAAGCGCCTACTCTTAAAATCAACGCCAAATCTTGCGCTGCCTGCGCATCAAACCTGCCGGTAATTACTGCCTCACCCGAGGGAATAGCCTCTCTTATCCGGGGAGCTGACTGTACCTTGCCGTCCAGAACTATTGCCAGGCTCCTACCCACATTAGCCGCGGTTACTTCCGCAAACTTTTTTGTGCCTACGGCATTAAACTTCAAAGAAACAATCGGTTCATTAAACTGGCTCTGATCAAAACGCACTTCCGCGTTTGTCAGTGTATCACCTACCAATGCCGCCTTTTTCTCAAGCAAAAGCGGCATATTCTCATCTAAAGTATATTTTAATTCATACCCATCAGGAATAGTCCCTGCTAAAGCATCCCTAAGCTTAGCCGGATCATCGGAAACAATCTTGAACTCAAGCATCGCGGTCTTACCGATGATATCAATGGCGCGCTCGCGGTCAGTGACCCCGGGTAACTGCACAACAATCTCATCCTCGCCCTGTTTTTGAATGGAAGTTTCCCTGACCCCAAACTCATCTATGCGGTTGCGAATTACCTCTACTGCCCGGTCACAGGCATCAAGTTTGGCCTGGCCTTCAAGATGGCTGGTATCAACCTTAAGCAAAAGGTGCATCCCGCCTTGTAAATCAAGCCCCAGATTAATACGTTTATCCAAAGGAAAGGCGTAATAGGAAAACAAACCTACAACTCCAAGGATAAGCAATATTCTATAGATCAGTTTTCTTTCCATGACTTTAGAACTCCTGTTTTAAATATGCTTAAGGTTTTTTAATATAAGCAACGCTGTTTTTTTCAATCTCCATTTTTACGTTATCATCAATGCGCAAAGTTAAAGTCTTATCTTTCACGTTAACGATTGTGCCATGTATCCCGCCTAAAGTAACAACCTCATCATTTTTATTGATCCCCGCGAGCATTTTTTGATGCTCTTTTTCTTTTTGTTTTTGCGGTCGGATAAGCAAAAAGTAGAAGATAACAAAAATCAAAACTAACGGGAAAAGCTGAATTAACGGACTTGCTGCACTCGACTGTGGCATATTAGGCTCCTTTATCTTTCTTCAATAAACTTTTTACGGTCACTGACAACTGCGCGCCGTTTTTTACCCAGGCGGCAATACGCTCTTTCTTGAGCACTGCCACACCGGTTGTCGGCTTATAATAACCCAACTCCTCAATTATCCGGCTATCCCGGCCTTTACGCTCATCAAAAACTGTAACCCGAAAATGCGGTTTGCCTTTAGGGTTTTTACCAATCCTTCTTAAACGAATATGAACTGCCATTTGTTACTCCTTTCTTATACTCCGATTGCTTCCATCATAGCCTTAGCTTTATTCACTGATTCCTGATATTCTTTCTGCGGAACAGAGTCAGCGACAATCCCTCCTCCGGCCTGCACATAAGCAAAACCATCCTTAAGTACGATTGTACGGATGGCAATGCAAGTATCTAAATTATGCGAAAAACTAAAATAACCGATTGAACCGGCGTATAAAGCACGCCTCAAATTCTCCAGCCCATCAATAATCTCCATCGCCCGAATCTTGGGACTGCCGGAAACTGTGCCTGCCGGAAAAGCGGCTTTTAACACATCATAGATATCAAACCTTTTTTTGTCAAGTACCGCGCTGACTCCACTAACCAGATGCATTACGTGAGAATATTTTTCCACACGCATGAAATCATCGACCTTTACCTTGCCCGGTTTGCTTATACGGCCTAAATCATTCCTACCCAAATCTACCAGCATTAAATGCTCCGCCTTTTCCTTTTCATCAGCCAGAAGCTCTTTTTCTAAGCGCGTATCTTCCTGGATATTCCTGCCGCGCCTGCGCGTTCCGGCAATAGGACGGGTCTGCACCAAGCCATTCTCACAACGCACAAGCATTTCAGGGCTTGAGCCGACAATAGAAAAATCCTTCAACTTCAAATAATACATATAAGGAGAAGGGTTAAGGTTGCGCAGAGCACGGTAAACTTCAAAAGGGTCTCTTTGCGTCTTAACCTTAAATCTCTGCGATAAAACTACCTGGATAATATCGCCTTTCTTAATATATTCTTTACCCTTCTTTACCATATCAATAAATTCTGATCTTTTAAGATTGCTGCTTACAAGTAGCTTGCCAGGGCACTTTACTGGCTTAGCCTGAATAACAAAACGGTTAAAATCATCATGAATAAAATTTATTTTTTTAATTGCCTGCTGATAAAGCTCTCTTTTCTTTAAAACCCCCGCTTTCTTCGGCAAGATAACATTACTCACAATTTTTAAAGAATGATTAAGCCGGTCAAAAATTAAAATTGTATCCGTTAAAATAAAAAGCGTATCCGGAATCTTCAGGGTATCTTTATTTTTGTCCGGGATTTTCTCAAAGAACCTCACCGTATCATATCCCATATAACCTACAAGGCCGCCGTAAAAAAGCGGTAAACCAGCCAGCTCTACGCTGCGAAAATCCCGCATTATCTTCTTAATCTCATCAAGAGGGGTTTCTTTAGTAATAAAACTCCTGCTTTTCTTACTTGCGACATCAATAATCTCAATCTTCTTACCCTTGCTTTTAAAAATCAGGCTGGGATTAGTCCCTAAAAAGGAATACCGCGCGATCTTCTCCTGACCTTCGACTGATTCCAGGAGAAAAGAATAATCACCTTGTTTAATTTTCAAAAAAGCGGAAACCGGAGTATCCAGGTCTGCGTTGACCTCCATATAAACCGGGATCACATTACCCTTTTTACTTAATTTTAAAAATTCTTTTAAATCTGGTTTATACATGAATACTACTTTAATCTCCTGTAAAAACATGACCTATTGCCCGTATGACACGCCTTACCCACCTGGCGTACCTTGATTAAAAGCGCGTCCATATCGCAATCATAAGCGATAGACTTAACAAATTGAAAATGCCCGCTGGTTAAACCTTTAACCCAATACTCTTTTCTTGAGCGCGACCAAAAACAAGTCTTACCTAATTTTAAAGTTCTGCGCAGCGACTCCCGGTTCATATAACCCACCATCAAAACCTGGCTATTCTTATAATCCTGGATTATCGCCGGTATCAATCCATTCCCATCAAACTTTAAACTCCCTAATTTAAATTTTATATTTTTCATAATCTTACATTTATCCCTCTTTTATTTAAATACTCCTTTACCTGTTTTACGGATAACTTGCCATAATGAAAAAGCGAGGCGGCCAAAGCAGCATCCGCCCCAGCTTGCGTAAAAACATTGTAGAAATCATCTAATTTTCCCGCGCCGCCGGAAGCAATCACCGGAATATTTACCTTATCAGTAATTGCCTTAGTCAGCTTCAGGTCATAACCGTTTTTGGTTCCATCACAATCCATGCTGGTCAAAAGGATCTCGCCTGCCCCAAGCCTGGCAGCTTTCTCCGCCCAAATCAAAGCATCAATACCAGTAGGAGTCCTGCCACCGTTAATAAACACCTCCCAGAAATCCTCCTGTTTTTTTGCGTCAATAGCTACCACAATACACTGACTGCCGAATCTTTTCGCGGCGCTGCTGATTAACTCAGGAAATTTCACTGCCTGGGTATTAAGAGAAACCTTTTCCGCTCCGGCATTTAGAATATTACGAATATCATCAATCTCACTTATCCCCCCGCCAACCGTAAACGGCATAAAGATATTGCGGGCGATCTTTTCAACCAGAGCCAGCAGAATTTTTCTATTCTCAATGCTGGCAGTAATATCTAAAAAAATCAGTTCATCCGCGCCCTGGGCATCATATGCCTTAGCCACGCTAACCGGATCCCCGGCATCGCGCAACCCAAGGAACTTTACGCCCTTAACTACGCGGCCGGCCTTAATATCCAAACAGGGAATAATGCGTTTGCTGAGCATTTATTACAATAACCTCGCTTACTTATTTTTTTTCTGCAAATATTCCCTTAAGGCTGACCAGGTCTTTTTGCCTACCTTGCCGTCCACTGAAAGATTATTTGCTTTTTGAAAATCTTTTATTGCCTGACGGCTCTGCTTGCCAATTTTACCGTCAATAACCCCCTGGTAATAACCCGCATTCTTTAAAGCCGCCTGAATCTGCCTTGAGCTCGGCCGTTCCTTAGTCTCTCCGGTTTTAGCTAAACTCTCTGCGGAAACAGCTGCTGCTTGCTCTGCGCTACTTACCTCTTCCGTTTTTACGGGTGCCTGTGATTCAAGTGCAGTAACCTGATTTCTTAAACCCTGAATCTCCAAATCTTTATTTCTGCCCGTGGAACATCCACTTAAAGAAAAAATAAATGCCGCTGCCGCGCCTAACAACAATACTCTCTTTCCCATGTTTCCTCCTTTATTTCAGTTTTAAGGCCTCAACAAGGGTAAATTTCCCTTCATACAAAGCCTTACCCACAATCACCCCTGATATACCTTTTTTCTGCAAGCTCTTAAGTTTAATCAAATCTTTTAAATCCGCCACCCCACCGGAAGCAATAACATCCAACCCGGTTTTACGAATCAATTCCTTAATCCCTAAAATATTCGGGCCGACTAAAGCGCCATCCTTGGAAATATCCGTATAGATTATCTGTTTAAACCCCACCTCCTTTAATTCTTTGGCAAAATCCAATACCGTTTTAGAAGCTGAGCTGCTCCACCCCTGCGTCAGGACCTTTGCGCCTTTAGCGTCAATACTCACAATAATCTTTTCGCCAAATTTCTTAAAGGCCTTTTTCAAAAATTGCGCGTCATTAGCCGCCCGCGTACCCAAAACCACCCTTTGCACCCCTAAGTTAAGCAGTTCAGAGATCGTTTCCATACTCCTAACTCCGCCGCCAAATTCAAGCGACACACACACCTGAGTTATGATTTTTTTTAAAACCTCCAAATTTTTAAGAGAACCGCTTGAAGCCCCATCCAGATCCACAATATGCAGAAACTTCGCCCCCTGCTTAGCCCAATGCTTAGCCACCTTAACCGGATCGTTGGAATAAACCTTCTCCCGGTCAAATTTCCCCTGAAAAAGCCTAACCACTTTCCCGCCCCTCAAATCTATCGCCGGAATGATTAACATAATTCTACAAAGTTTTTGATTATCTTAAGACCGGCTGTCTGGCTTTTCTCCGGATGAAACTGTACCCCGTAAATATTATCCCTGGCCAAAACACAAGCAAACTTTACGCCATAATCACAGCTGGCCGCGACAATATCTTTATCAACAGGCTCGGGATAATATGAGTGACAAAAGTAAACCTGCTCCTTTACGTTTATCCCTTTTAATAAAGAACAGATAGAAGATACATCCTCCAAATTATTCCAACCCATATGCGGAACTTTTTGCCCAAGCTTAGCGCTGAATTTAACTACCTGCCCTTTTAATACCCCTAAACCTTCTTTACTCTTAGCCTCCTGGCTTGTTTCAAACAAAAGTTGCATACCCAAACAAATCCCCAAAAACGGTTTTTTGTTTTTAATCTCCTCTTTAAGCACGGAAATTAACCCCAGTTTCTCCAGCTCCGCAACCGCGTCATCAAATGCGCCTACTCCCGGCAAGACTATTTTCTTACAAGAATTTAGCTGGCCTGCTTTGTTGGTTACTATTGGCTTTGCCCCACAAAGCTCAATCGCCTTGGACACACTATGAATATTGCCCATGCCATAGTCAATAATCGCTATCTTCATTAGTCAATAACACCTTTGGTAGAAGGAATGCCTTTCCTGCGCGGATCAATTCCTACAGCTTCAGATAGAGCCTTTCCTAACGCCTTAAAAACCGGCTCCAAAGAAGTATGTAAATCATTACTCGCATTTTCGATTTTAATATTCAAATTCATCCCAAGCTGTTTGGCAAAAGCGTCAAAAAAATGTTCGGCATATTCAAGCCTATACTCCTGTATAGGTTTAACAGCATCCGCAGGATCTACTTTTCTGATTCTATCATATAGCTTTCCAAAATCTACATAATCGGATTGTTCTTTCGCAATGCCCTTAATAGCGCCGCTAATTTTAAAAGAACCCCTACCGCTAATATCAAGACTTACGGTGGCAGTTACCTCCTCCATCGGAACTGAAGCATCTCCAATTCTATTGATCCCCTTTTTATCACCTAAGGCCAACTTAAAAACTTGCCCCAAAACAATCCCTAGATCTTCGTTGGCATGATGAATATCAACCTTAAAATCTGCTTCCTTAGTAGTAATCTCTAAGTCAAAATGCCCCCAGAATGCGAAGAGCTCCAGCATATGATCCAAGAAACCTATCCCGGAATTAATCTTTGATTCTCCTGATCCGTCAATATTCAACTTAACCGTTATATTGGTCTCTTTACTTTCCCGGGTTTTGCTCGCTTCTCTCATTTTTCTCCTTACCTACATTCTACCTACCCTATTCTCGAAAATTATACGAACCTTGCCTTTACCGAATCCACATGTTTTTGCAATCCTTCAATCCCGGCGATCTTCTCAAGCGGCTCGCGCATTTTCTCAAGCGCCTTTTTGGAATAGCTGATAATATGGCTGCTCTTCATAAAATCACACACGCTTAAACCGGAGAAGAACCTGGCTGTGCCGCTGGTTGGCAATACATGGCTTGGACCGGCAACATAATCTCCCACAGCAGTCGGGCTATAAGGCCCTAAAAATATTGCCCCGGCATTTTTTATTTTCCTTGCCAACCCCTTAGGATTCTGCACTAAAATCTCCAAATGCTCAGGCGCAATCTTATTGGCAATCTCGCAGGCTTGTTCTAAGTTCTTGGTCAAAATAATATACCCGTTATCCCCATCCAACTGGGATTTTACTTCTTTAGCTAACGCCTTGGAGTTAGTAATTAATATTGCCAGACCTTTTGCATGCTCAGCCTGGGCGCGCAGGTCAGCAATAATAAATTTTGGGTCACTAAAACGGTTGGCGATAATCACCAACTCTGTTGGCCCGGCAATCATATCTATATCAACCAAACCAAAAACCTGCCGCTTTGCTTCGCTTACATAAACATTCCCCGGGCCGACAATCTTATCCACTCTTGGGACAGTCTTGGTCCCGTAAGCTAAGGCCGCAATCCCCTGCGCTCCGCCAACACGATAAATTTCATCAACCTTTAAGAGATCGGCAATTACCAGGATGTGCGGATTAATATAACCGTTTTTATCCGGCGGACTGACCAAAACAATCTTTTTTACCCCTGCCAGCTTTGCCGGCAAGACCGTCATATAAACCGTTGAGACCAGAGGCGCTGTCCCGGCAGGAATATAAATACCCACTTTTTCAAGAGGCGTATAATTTTCACCCAACACTGCGCCCTCAATCCCTTTTATCCTCCAGGATTTACGCATCTGCTTGCGGTAAAAACGATTCACATTTTCTATGACTACTTTAAGTGAACTGACAAAATTCGGGCTGATATTAGCGTAGGCTCCGCTGATTTCAATCTCCGAGACCTTTAACTGCCTCGGCATCATTTTCACCCCGTCAAACTTCTTGGTATACTTAAGCAGCGCCTCATCTCCAAAAAGGCGCACATCATCAATGATCTTTCTCACCTTTTCCTCGACGCGGGCCTGCCGCGTTAAGCCGCGATTATAAATCTTCTCTAATTTTTTACTGGCTGCTTTTATAATCTTCATTTATTTTCTCATTTTCGCCTATCCTGTTACCCTTTATAAATAACTCTTAATTATATCCTTTATTTTATCAAATGCCAATGTAAAATTTTCAGGTAATGTCCCCCCGGCCTGGGCAAAATCCTGCCTGCCTCCGCCTGAGCCTCCGATAAGCGGAGCAACCTGACGGATCAATGCACCCGCATCTAAACCTCTGGTTAACAAATCATGCGTAACCGCGATAACCAAATACGCCCTTTTTTGCTCATTATCCTGCGAGCCTAAAGCAATCACCCCTTGCCTCAACTGCTCTTTTACCTTATCCGCCAGAAGCCGCAAGGCATTCATCTCTAAACCATCCTCAAACGAAGCAACTACTTTTATTCCATTAATCTCTACTTTCTTATCTATAATCCTTGGTATTGCATCCCGCAGGCTGCTAATTACTTCCAAGCTGTGCTTCTTCTCCTGCTCCTTTAATTCTTTTAGCTTATCCTTCTTTTTAGATTCTTCAACCGTTTTCTGCTGTTCATCTTTAATAAACTGCTCCGCAAAACTGGCAGTGGTTCCTTCGATCCTTCTTATCCCACTGGCTACTGAACCCTCGCTAATTATCTTTATAAAGCCGATTTCACTAATATTATCAAGATGCGTGCCTCCGCATAACTCTTTTGAAATATCTCCTATAGAAACCACGCGCACATTATCGCCGTATTTCTCCTCGAAAAATGCCAGCGCCCCTGCTTTCTTTGCTTCTTTAATAGGCATCTCTTTGCAATTTACCGCCTGATTCTTAGCAACCCAGCCATTAGCTACCTCCTCAACCCTGGCAATCTCCTCTTTGGATAATCCCTTAAAATGTGTAAAATCAAAACGGAACCTTTCTTCGGCTACCATTGAGCCCTGCTGCTGGACGTGATTTCCTAAAACTTCGCGTAAAGCTGCCTGCAATATATGTGTAGCCGTGTGATTACGGGCAATATTTAATCTGCGTTCAATATTTATCTGTGCGACTACCTTATCGCCTTTTTTAAAAACTCCAGAGCTAACCTGTCCAATATGCAAAAATACATTATCAACCTTCTGTGTATTTAAAACCTCAAAGATATTCGTTCCGCTTATTAATTTACCGGTATCCCCAACCTGTCCTCCGGATTCCGCGTAAAAAGGCGTTTCGTTAAGAATGACTGCGGCTTCCACTCCCGGGCTTATCTCAGTTATTTTCTTATTCTTTCTATCAGGATCAATAATTTCAACTATCTCAGCTTCTATAGAATTATTCTTATAACCTAAAAATTTTGTATCTTTTAACTTTAACCCTAAACCTTTGGCATCAAAAACATCGCCCTTCATTGAACTCTGCAGCCTAGAACGAGTCATCTGTTCAAGTAGTTCTTGATCAAACGCTCCCTGAGAAATTCGCATGCCTTCTTCATTTAACCAAGCCTTAGTTAAATCTAAAGGTATTCCGTAAGTATCATAAAGTTGAAAAGCAATTCTACCTACCTTTTCCGGGTCTTGTTCCCGGCCAAGTCCGCTGAACTTATCCTTAAATAAATCATTGCTTGAATTCAGGGTACGAATAAAATTATTTTCTTCATTCAGAATAACCTGAGCAATATCCTCCTGCCTGTCTTTTAAATCCGGATAAGGCGTATGCATAATCTGGGCAAGCTGTCCGACTAATCTATTTAAGAATGGCTTATTTATGCCCAAGCTTCTTAAATGCATGACGCTCTTACGGATAATCTTCCTGACGATATACCCGCGGCCATCATTGGATGGAGATATCCCGTCATATATTGAAAAAACCACTGCCCTTAGATGGTCGGCAATAGCATAAAGAGCCTTCTTGCTATCCTTGGGATTTATCTCTATTTCTACACTGCGCTGGATCTCTTTAATTATCGGCTGGAATAATTCTGTCTCAAAATTATTCTGCTTACCCTGCATAACCGCGGCCAACCTCTCTAAACCCATACCTGTATCAATATTCTTATTCGGCAGAGGTTCTAAACTTGCGTCACTCTTGCGGTTAAATTGTGTAAAAACCAAATTCCATATTTCTACAAACCTTCCACAGCTGCAGGACGGATCGCAAATTTTCTCACCGCAACCCACACTAGGCCCAAAATCATAAAAGATCTCTGAACATGGCCCACATGGACCGTTGGGCCCTTTTGTTTTAGCCTCCGCCGGCCAAAAATTATCTTTGTCCCCAAGCTTTACAATCTTTTTTTCAGGTATGCCTATTTTATCCTTCCAAATCTTATAGGCCTCATCGTCTTCCTGATAAACTGAAACCCAAAGTTTATCCTGATCTATGCGTAATTCTTTAGTCAAAAACTCCCAGGCCCAGGTAATCGCCTCCTGTTTAAAATAATCCCCGAAGGAAAAGTTACCCAACATTTCAAAAAAGGTGTGATGAGCGCTAGTCTTACCGACTTTATCCAGATCATCCGTGCGCAGGCAACGTTGAGCTGTTGCAGCGCGCTTAAATCCGGCGTCAAAACCCATAAACTCTTTTTTAAACTGGTTCATTCCGGCAGGAGTAAACAACACTGTTGGATCATCCTTGGGAACCAAAGAATCACTTTCAACAAGCTTATGTTTCCTAGCCTTAAAGAAATCCAGGAATTTTTCTCTTAAACTATCTGCTGTCATATGTTTTATTTAGCACATCCCCAATCAAATCCGGCGAGAACCCTCTACGCATCAAATACGCATATACCCGCTGCTTAGCCTTAAGCGGCTCTATACCCTTCAACTTGGAAAATCTTTGCCCAGCCAACTTCCTTACTATACCAGCTTCATCGTAATCTTCTTTTGCCTGAACAAAAGTTTCTTCAATAATTTCTTTATCTAAACCCTTCTGAACTAATTCCTGCCTTATCCTTCTTAAACCAAATGGCCGCCTCAGCCGGCTGGATACCCAGCCCTTGGCAAAAATGCGGTCATCAATAAATTCTCTATCTTTTAAGAAATTTACCGTATCATGGCATAGCTCTTCGGAAAAACCTTTCTGCCTTAGTCTTTGCAATAGCTCCTTCTCGCTACGCAGACGAAACTTAAGCAGAAGAAAAGCATACTCTCTGGCTTTTTCCGGGCTATGGCTTTGCCGACAGGATGGCAAACCATCGCCTTGTGGCTTAACTGGCGAGGCTAAACTTCTTGCGCGCTTCTTTCTCAATATCTTCCTGTAATTTTGGATTTTCTTTTAAGAATTTTATTGCCGCCTCCCGCCCCTGGCCTAACTTTTTATCTTCAAATGAAAGCCATGTTCCGGACTTAGCAATTACTCCTAAACTTACCGACGCATCAATTACCGCGCCGGTCTTAGCAATCCCCTCATCATGCATAATATCAAACTCTGCCTCACGAAATGGCGGGGCAACTTTATTCTTAACCACCCTTACCCTGACATGATTACCAATAACCTTATCCCCTTCTTTTAAGTAAGCAATTCTACGCACATCCAATCTTACCGAACAATAAAACTTAAGCGCTCTGCCGCCGGGAGTTGTCTCAGGCGAACCAAACATAACCCCAATCTTTTCTCTTAACTGGTTAATAAAAATTACCGTGGTGCGCGATTTACTGATTGAACCGGTCAGCTTACGCAAGGCCTGCGACATCAACCGCGCCTGCAAGCCCATATGTGAATCCCCCATCTCACCTTCAATTTCCGCCCGCGGAGTAAGCGCCGCCACTGAATCAACCACTACTAAATCTACAGCATTAGAACGCACCAGGGTTTCCGTAATCTCTAAAGCCTGCTCCCCGGTATCCGGTTGGGAAATTAAAAGGTCATCCAAATTCAAACCGATTATCTTGGCATAAGTTGGATCGAAGGCATGCTCCGCGTCAATAAATGCCGCAACTCCGCCCTTTTTCTGGATCTCCCTGATCGCGGTTAATGTCAAAGTGGTCTTTCCAGAGGCCTCCGGCCCGAATATCTCAACCACCCTGCCCCGAGGCAGGCCTCCAACACCCAAAGCAAGATCTAACGTAAGCGCGCCTGTTGATATAGTCTCAACATTTGCCTTGGTATGCGCCCCCAACTTCATAATTGAACCCTTGCCAAACTGTTTTTCTATCTGCGCCAAAGCCAACTCCAGCGCCTTTTGCCGGTCTGATGTCTCTTTTATTTCTTCTTTCCCCGCCTTCGGCGGGATCTCGACTCTTGGTTGTGACTTCTTTTCAACTGACATTTTAACCCTCCACTTTTTAAATTTAAGTAAATATTATAACCCGACCCCACCCAAGTGTCAACCACATTCCTATAATAGAAATCCCTCCTTTCTGCCTTAATAGACGCATAAAGGAGGGAAACCTAACAATAATTATGGGACGTTTCTATTTTCTTTCCAGCTTATCCAATCGAGCCTTCAGCCCATTAATCTCAATTTGCTGAGCCTTAATAACATCCTGTTGTTCCTGAATAGCAGCCGTCAGAATCGCCTCTATGCCGCTCGGGTTATACCAATAGTAGCCATCTTCATCCTGTGTAACCATAGTCGGGAAAATGCTGCCGATCTCTTGCGCGATAAATCCATATTTTAAACCCAAGCTTGCCCCAAACTGCTTACCATGAAGATCGTTCCATGTGTAGGATATAGGGCGCAAAGCCAAGACTTTACTAAGAGAGCTACCCTTTAGCTCACTTTTAACGTCTTTCCAACGCCGGTCAGATGTATTAGTCCACGCAGTTCCCGTGCTCAAACCAGCAGTTCCCACAACATTAAGCCGATACGACCCCGGAACCATCGTCCCGATGCCAACTTTACCTTTAATCCAAACATCTCCGGTGGTAGTGGGCACATCAGCAGCAGTAAAAAAGCCGTCACTATTATTATCTCCCACGCCAAGTTTATCTGTCTGTAGAGAGTTGTAGCTTCCGTACGGCGAAGGATAATATGTGGTAATAGTAATGTCTTCAGCAAAAACAATAGACGCAAAAAGAACTAAAACAGAAGAAATTAATAAGAAACTTTTTGACAATCTTGCCATCACTTCCTCCTTGCCCAGAAAGGGCACACCGGCCACTTCCTTTCAGGCCGGGTGTTGGTAATATTGAATTAATTATATAGGAATATCCTATAATGTCAACTATTTAACACCCTACCCCTTTCTTGACTTTAGCAAGAAATGTGTTACACTTAAAACATTATGGAAGAGCTGAATAAATTAAAGATTGAACTTGAGCGCACAAAAATCGAGCTGGGGATACTCTATGAAATCTCTAATGCCATGCGCACCACCTTAAAACTGGATGAAATTCTTTACATAATCCTTACAGGTGTAACTGCGCATACCGGCTTAGGATTCAACCGCGCCATGCTTTTCCTAGTCAATGAAAAGGATAAAATCATAGAAGGTAAAATGGGTATCGGACCGGAAAATGGCGAAGAAGCTAATATCGCCTGGACCAAAATTGAAGAAGAAAAGATGGACCTGGATGACCTGATCAGCGCCTTTAAGAATTCCAGCTGGGTATTGGAATCCGGATTTAACCGCCAGGTCAAGAGCCTAAAGGTATCTATGCAGGACAAAGATGAAAACCCTCTTTCTTTAGCAGTCCTAGAAGGCATGCCCCTGCATTTAACCAGCCAGGCTATAAAAAAATATCAGAACTCCCCCGTAATTAAAATGTTGGGAAGCAACGAACTTTTACTTATCCCGTTAAAAGCAAAAGACCGGGTAAACGGAATTATCGTAACAGATAATTTCATCACTAATGATCCGATTACCAAAGACGATATCCGCATGCTCACCATGCTGGCTAACCAGGCAGGCCTGGCGATTGAAAACTCCCAGCTTTTTGAATTAACCGCCGAACGCGCGCACTCGGATTACCTGACCAACCTCTGGAACCACGGATATTTCCAGTTTCTTCTGCAGACAGAGATGGAAAAAGCTAAAGCAACCAAAAGCAAACTTAGTTTGGTTACAATAGATATAGATAATTTTAAGGTTTATAACGACACTTTAGGACACCAGGCAGGAGACAAAATATTAAAAGACTTAGCGCGGCTCTTGCGTAATCAATCACGCAAGATGGATCATGTCTGCCGTTACGGAGGCGAAGAATTCACTATAATCTTGCCCCAAACCGAACAGAAAGAAGCCTACATGATCGCCGAACGCCTAAGAGTGGATATTCAAAAATACCCTTTTTTAAATGAGGAGATCTTTCCTAATAAAACACTGACGGTAAGCTTGGGAATCGCCACCTTCCCTGAGAACGGGCTGTTTCCTGCGGACCTGATTACCTCTTCAGACAAATCACTCTACAAAGCAAAAAACCAGGGCAAAAATATCACCTGCTGCAGTTAACACTTTTAAACCGCAACCGGCTGCTCCTGCTTTTCTTTATTCTGCGACAATTTTACCGAAACTATCTTTGAAACTCCCGACTGCTGCATAGTGATCCCATACATAATACTGGCATTTACAATCGTCTTCTTGTTATGGGTAATTACGATAAACTGCGAGGTCTTGGAAAACTCCTGCAGGACCCTTGAGAACCTGTCTACGTTAGCCTCATCAAGCGCAGCGTCAATTTCATCCAGAATACAGAACGGCGAAGGCTTGATTTTAAAAATAGCGAAGATAAGCGCAATCGCCGACATACTCTTTTCCCCGCCGCTTAACAAGAGCACATTCTGCAATTTCTTCCCCGGAGGCCGGCAGATAATCTCAATCCCCGACTCAAGCGGATCATTCTCGTCAACCAAAAACAACTGCGCGTCACCGCCGTTAAAGAGCAGGCGGAAATAATTCTTAAACTCCACCTTTACCTTCTCAAATGTCTCCATAAACATCTGCTTTGTCGTACGGTTAATCTTCAAAATCGCCTGATGCATCGACTCCTTGGCAGTCAAAAGATCTGTTTGCTGCTGGATAAGAAAATCATAGCGCTGCTTTAATTCATCATACTCTTCAATCGCCACCAGATTAACCGTGCCATAGGAATCTAACTTTCTCTTTAACTCGCCGATCTCATTGGCCAGCGCATCCTGATCCAACTCCTTATTTAACTCTTCCAGAAGATCCAAGTCAATTTTATACGCCGAAATCATCCTCTCCTTTATCGCCGAATAACGGTAATCCAGGTCTTTATCCTGCATCTCTAAATCATGCAACTGGTTTTTTATCTGCTCTAATTGCTTACGGTCAGTTTCGATTCTTTTAACCACCCCGACCGTACCGCTGGATACTTCATTATATTTAAGTTCAACCTCCAGAAGCCCGTCTTTCTTTTCTTTAATCTGCGCCTCTGACTCATTAATCTTATTCTGACAATCTACAATCTCAAGCCTTAATCCCTGCTGGCGCTCTTTGGCCTCAGTAATCTGGCGCTCAATATTTTCAAGGCTGGCCTTATCCTGCGCGTAAGTTTCATCGAGGATCTTCAAGGTTGCCACATCAGAACTAAAACGTTTGTTTAAAGCCTCAATCTCCGTCTTAGTCTGGGTAATTAAAACCAACACCTCTTCGCGCGCCTTACTGTTTAAGGCAATACTGTCCTCTTCCTGCACGATTAAATCCTGCCTTGACCTCTCTTCATTATTTAAACTTAAAAGCCGGCCCTGGGCATCGGATAAATTCTGCTGGATCGCGGAAATCTCACGGCCGACATCGCCTAACTCCATGACAATTACATCCTCTTCCTCTTTTATTTTATTAAACTGCTCTAAGATCGTAGCGTGGCTGGATTCTTTATTCGCTAAAGCGATCTCATGATTACGCAGCTCCAGCTCAAGCGCCTCGGACATTTTATTTAATTCCGAAATACAGCTTTGGCGTAGCACCTTTCTACTTCTTAACTCACCAAGGTTTTCTTCAAGCCTGGCAATCTTATCACTGATATTTTGCGTGTCTAATTCAATGGGCTTGGCCTCTCCGCTTATCTTAAATGCCGAAGGGCCAAGATGGGCCTTATCTTCATCGCTTAAGCATGACTGATTCTGAACTTTTACCACAAGGCCGGTAACATTTTCCTTGGGCATCTTATCCAGATAGATCACCGCGTTAAGCGACTCACCAATATCATCATATTTGTTCTTTAATTTCTCCAGGAATTCTTTGTGCGAAACCAAAGTAAGCTTCTCGTTTTCTAGATTCGTAATCTCCTGGTTAACCCCGTTTAAATTTAATCCTTCCTGCTCAAGGCTGGCCTTAACACTCGCGATCTTCTGCTTGAAGCTATCCACTAATTCCCGGGTGCTGGCCAACTCCTGGGCAACCTTACTTAAAGCATCCTCGGCAATTACCTTTTCTTCATAGACTTTGGCCTTTTCAATCTCCAGCCTCTTTTTACGCGCCAGAAATACCTGATGTTTGGAATTAAACTCACTTACCTCATTATGAGTATTTGAAATCCTGGTTTCTAAATCCAGGATAATCTTTTTGCTTTCAGAAATAGCCTCCAGAGAACTTTTAATAGAGGCACTAAGCTTATCAATCTCCTCTTCCTTCTGAGCCAAAACAAATTGCTTCTCTTCTATATTCTGCTTAAGGCTGTCGTATTCAACGCGCACCTTCTGCAGTTTTTCCTCATCCTGCAAAAGCTTGCTTCTTGACTGCTCAATCTGCTCCTCTAAAACCTGGCTATTCTCGGTTAACTCCGCGATACGCTGCTGGTTAAAAGTAATATGCTCGTTATTGCGCACCAGGCTGTTTTCCAGATTAAGTATTTCGCTGCGGCTGGCCATCAAACTTTCTTCCAGCACTTTTAACTCCGATTGACGGTTTGCGATCTTAGCCTCAAGTTCCGCGATCCCTTCACTTAATATTAAATCCTCTTTTCTTAATTCCTCCAATTGCTTAGCAATCTCATCCTTCTGTTTCAGGAAATTCTTTTTATCCATAACCGCCAAATCGGTCTCTTTTAATTTTAACTCCTCAAAAACCTCCTTGTATCTGCGCGCTTTATTCGCCTGCCGCTCAAGAGAACCAATCTGCCGCTTTACCTCGGTAACAATATCATTAACCCGCAATAAGTTTTGCTCTGTCTCATCCAGCTTACGCGTAGTCTCTCTTTTCTGTGATTTATATTTACTTATCCCGCTTGCCTCATCAAAAACCATGCGCCGGTCTTCGGGCCGGGAGCTTAAAACTAAATCAATTTTTCCCTGCGCGATAATAGAATAACTCTCCGCGCCAATACCCGTTCCTAACAATAAGTCCAGAATATCCTTTAGCCGCACCGTGGCTTTATTCAACAAGTATTCACTCTCCCCGCTCCTAAAAAGCCTGCGTGTAATCATTACCTCCGGATGCTCTACATTAAAAAAACGGGTGGAGTTATCAAAAGTCAAACTTACCTCCGCCATACTTAACGGTTCCTTATTGTCCGCGCCGTTAAAAATGACATCCAGCATCTCTGAGCCGCGCAGTGACTTTGCAGATTGTTCTCCTAATACCCAGCGGATAGAATCAAAAATGTTGCTTTTCCCGCAACCATTTGGGCCAACTACAGCGGTAATCCCCGGCTCAAAGTTAAGCACGGTCTTGTCGCAAAATGATTTAAAACCCAGAAGCTCAAGTCTTTTAAAATACATGCTTTAATCCTCCTAACATGGTTGTGACTGTTGGCTTTCAAGCCAGTCATCAATTTTATCTTTTTTAAAGCGCCATTGCCCGACGAGCTTTAGCGCCGGTATCTTATTATGCTTTAGCCAATCATAAATAGTCCTGCGGGTTACCTTTAAGTAATCCGCCAGGTCTTCAATCGTCATTAAGTTACTACTTACCATTCAACATCTCCTTGAATACTATGTGCCTATTATAAATAATTTACACAATCTTGTCAAGGAGAATCTTTACATTCTTTAACATATAGCTGAGATTAAGGTTGATATGAGGCAAAATACTGCATAACCCTGCAAAGTAGACAGTGTATGTAACACTATATATATCAAATACTTATGCAAGAAATACTTCTCTCAATACAAAATAATGGGGCCAGACTTATCTTTCCCTCTCAATCTTTTGAGAAAAATAAATCTGACCCCATTACAACATAAGTTTCTTTATTTCCGAAGCGCTGTCTTGAAAGCTTGAGTCAAAGCTGGAACAATCTGAAAAAGATCTCCGACAATTCCGTAAGTAGCTATCTTAAAAATCGGAGCTTCGGGATCTTTGTTGATGGCGATAATAATCTTCGAGGACTGCATTCCCACAAGGTGCTGTATCTGGCCGCTTATTCCACAAGCAATATAAATCTTCGGAGCCACGGTCCTTCCGGTTTGGCCGACCTGATGCGAATAAGGTATCCAACCACTATCTACTGCCGCGCGGCTTGAGCCGACTGCCGCACCCAGGGCATGCGCTAATTCTTCCAGTAATTTAAAATTCTCCGCCCCTCCTAAACCGCGTCCTCCGGAAACAATAATATCCGCTTCGGATAAATTAACCGTAGACTCAATCTCGTCGATAATATCCAAAAGCTTTGTACGTGAAACATAAAGCGAGCTGTCAAAACTTTCTCTAATAATCTTTCCTTTACGTTTTTTATCCGCGGGCATGGGCGCAAATACCTTATGCCGTACCGTAGCCATCTGCGGCCGGTAATTCGGAGAAATAATTGTCGCCATAATATTGCCGCCAAAAGCCGGGCGTGTCTGCAGCAATATTTTTTTAACCGGATCGATGTCTAAACCGGTACAATCCGCGGTTAAGCCGGCTTTAATATTTATCGCCACGCGCGAAATCAAAGACCTGCCTATATTTGTCGCCCCGCATAAAAATATTTCAGGCTTATATTTCTTTATCAACTCAACAATGATATTCGTATACGGTTCATCTTGGAAATTCGCCAGCTCCGGGGCCTCTACCAGATATAGATTATCCGCACCGCAAAAGATCAGCTCATCCAACTGGTCCTCTAATTTATTACCGATCAAAACCCCGCTTACCTGGCAATTTAATTTATTAGCCAGCTCCTGCGCCTTACCTAGCAATTCATATGAAACCGACTGCACCCGGCCATTCTTCTGCTCGACAAAAACCCAAATTCCCTTGTAATCTTTTATATCCGGCAACTCACATTTAGCAGGAATTTTTTCTATCAAAACTGCCTTAAATTTACACACATCTTTACAGGCACCGCAAATGGTGCACTTATGCAAATCAATCGATGCTTTTTTATCCATTATGCGAATAGCATCGAACGGGCAGGCCTTTACACAAAGCGTACAACCCGTACATTTCTCAATAATAATCGCAATTGACATCTTTAATTAACCTCGCCTTTAACTAAGTCCACCAGTTGTTTGGCAATATCAGGAATCTCACCCGTAAGTATCTGTCCGCCAACTCTATGCGCAGGAGTAAAAATTTTTACTACCTGAGTAGGTGATCCGCACAAACCAATCTGCTGCGGATCTAACTGCAACTCTTTCTGAGTAAGCGTAGTAATCTTGGCCGACTTTGCTTTCATCAATCCTCTTAATGAAGGAATTCGCGGTTCGTTAATCTCTTTAACTACTGTCAAAAGCGCCGGAAGCGGGGTCTCAATAATTTCATAGCCTTCCTCCAACATCCTTTCAACCTTCATCAATTTATCCGTTGCCTCTTCTATCTTTTTAACATAAGTTACCTGAGGAATATTTAAATGTGTGGATATCCCCGGCCCCACCTGCGCCGTATCTCCGTCTGAAGCCTGCTTACCGCAAATAATCAAATCAAACGCGCCCAACTTCTTAATCGCTCCGGCCAATGTATAGCTGGTTGCCCAGGTATCACTTCCGGCAAAAGCGCGGTCGCACACCAGGAACCCTTCATCAGCTCCCATAGAAATCGCTTCACGCAAAGCTCCATCCGCTTGCGGCGGCCCCATTGTCAAAACAGAAACCTTGCCCCCGAATCTCTCCTTAAGCAACACCGCCTCCTCAATCGCGTACATATCAAAAGGGTTAATAATCGACTTGACCCCTTCGCGCATAAGCGTGTTTGTCTCGGGATTAATTCTTACCTCAGTTGTCTCGGGAACCTGTTTTATACAAACTATTATATTCATTCTTTCTTCCTTGCCTGATTATCCTACTTACTTAAACTTACTTACTCTTACTTATAATTAATTAAAATTACCTACTTTATTTACTTAGCCATCTCCTTGATCAAAGCCAAAGCTATAATATTACGTTGCACCTGATTTGTCCCCTCGTAAATCTGGGTGATCTTGGCATCACGCACATATTTTTCAATTGGATAATCTTTCATATAACCATATCCGCCAAACAACTGCAAGGCATCAACAGTAACCTTCATCGCTACATCAGAAGCATACATCTTAGCCATAGCGGATTCTTTCGCAACATCCTTAATTCCAGCATCAACCATCCTGGCAGTTGAATATACTAAACCGCGCGCTGCCTCAACTTCAGTTGCCATATCCGCGAGCATCCACTGAATTCCCTGGAAGCTTGAGATAGGCTTACCAAACTGCACCCTTTCGCGCACATATTTTACCGCCAGCTCCAGCGCACCCTGAGCAATACCTAATGCCTGAGCTGCTACGCCCGGACGCGACATATCAAAAGTTTTCATGGTTACAATAAACCCCATACCTTCCTTAGAAAGCAGGTTCTTAGCGGGAATCTTGCAATCAGTAAAAATTAATTCGCGCGTGCTTGATGCGCGAATGCCAAACTTGTCCTCTTTTTTACCAAAAGTAAAACCCGGCGTGCCCTTCTCTACAATAAACGCGGAGGCTCCGCGGGCACCTTTTGATTTATTAGTCATGGCAATCACAACATAAGTCTCCGCATCGCCGCCATTGGTAATAAAATGCTTAAGTCCGTTTAAAACATAATGGTCACCTTCTTTTTTAGCGGTAGTCTTAATCCCTGAGGCATCTGACCCAGCCTCCGGTTCAGTAATCGCGAATGCCGCTACTTTTTTGCCCTTTGCTAAATCCGGAAGATATTTTTTCTTCTGCTCATCATCCCCGAACAAGACAATGGGAAAAGTTCCTAAGGCGCTGGCAGCATAACAAACTGCGATACCTCCGCAGGCGCGGGAAAACTCTTCAGTGGCCAGGCATAAATTAAAAACGCTGGTCGCAAATCCACCGTACTCCTCAGGGATAAATAGGCCAAACATATCTGATTCAGCCATAACCTTTAAAACATCCCAGGGGTATTCTTCGCTGATATCATATTTAGCCGCAGCAGGCCGGATCTTTTCTTCGGCAATCTTATGCGCCAAATCCTTAATCATCTTCTGTTCATCAGTCAACAAATAATCCATTGAATCCTCCTATCGTAAATTACCAAGTTTAAGAATTGTACCATATTATTTAGATTTTACAAGATTTTTAACAGGGCAATTTCCTGGCAGTTGGGGAATTTACAGCAGTTAATACACTCCGCCCAAATCTTATGCGGCAGGGCATCATGCTTAATTTTTCTAAAACCTATTCTTTTAAAAAACTCGGGCTTATAAGTTAATACAAAAATCTTCTTAGCTCCCATAATCTCGGCTTCCGCAAGGCAGGCTGTAACCAAATCCCGGCCAATACCTTTACTTTGCTTATTCCTGGCAACCGCTAAAGACTTAATCTCCGCTAAATCATCCCAGGAAATATGTAAAGCCGCGCAACCAGCTACCTTGCCCTTATCTTCATACACCCAGAAATCCCGGATATTCTCATAAAGCTCATTCAACGAACGAGGCAACATCTCATCCCGCTTGGCGAAACAAGCGATTAACTCCTGAATTTGCTTTATGTCTTTTATTTTAGCTTTTCTAATCATTTAATTTCCGTACCCTTTGCCACTACCACAATCCCCGATTCACTTACAAAAAATCTTTTCTTGTCCTCTTCCAGGTTAAAACCAATAATCATCCCCTGCGGAATGCTCACGTCTTTATCAATGATCGCCCGCTTAATTTTAGCATACCTGCCCACATTAACACCTTCCATCAGAATAGAATCATACACCTCGGAAAAACTATTTATCCTTACATTAGGCGAGAGTATTGAACGCTGCACCCTGCCCCCGGAAACCACGCAGCCTTCAGAAACAATAGAATCAAGTACCAAACCAACCCGGCCTTCTTCACGATCCCCTGAGTGCACAGTCTTAACCGGAGGGTATTGTTCCTGGAAAGTCCTTAAAGGCCACTCCTGGTCGTAAAGATTAAAAGTAGGGTTAACCTGGATTAGCTCCATATTCGCTTCATAATAAGCATCTATTGTCCCGATATCCCGCCAATACTCCTCGTTCCTGTCTTTATCGCGGAAATTATAAGCTACAATCTTCATCCCCTTCTTTAACATCTGCGGAATAATATTCTTGCCAAAATCATGCGAAGATTTATTGTTCTTAGCATCCTCAAGCAACTCCTGCACCAACACCGGCTGATTGAATACATATATCCCCATTGAACCATAGATCTTATCGGGTTTACCGGGAATAGTCTTTGGGTTTACCGGCTTCTCGTAAAAACCCGTAACCCGGCCGTCCGCATCCACCTCAACTACCCCCAATTGTTTAGACTTATCTTTTTCTACCTCTACAACCCCCACCGTCAGATCCGCATTCTGTTCGCGATGCACATCAATCATGGAATAATAATTCATTCTATAGATATGATCCCCGGCTAAAATCAAAACTTCATCCGGTTTATCCATTTCCAGGGTATAAATATTCTGGAAAATCGCATCCGCCGTGCCCAAATACCAGGAATCACCTATGCGCTGCTGCGCAGGAAGAAGTTCAATAAACTGGCCTAATTCTGAAGGCAGAAAATTCCAACCTAAGCGGATATGCCTCTGCAAAGAAGAAGATTTATACTGCGTAAGGATATAAATCTTGCGCAACCCTGAATTTATGCAATTGCTTAAAGTAAAATCAATAATCCGGTATATCCCGCCAAAAGGCACCGCCGGTTTTGTGCGATCCTTAGTCAAAGGAAGAAGCCGTTCGCCTTTTCCCCCTGCCATAATAAATGTTAATACTTTACGCATCATTTGATAAACGCTCCGATTATACCATGCCTGATCATCATCACCGCGATTGCCGCCAATAATATATATATGATTTTAGAAAATGCCCTTATACCGCTGGGGCCGATCACCTTCATAATTGTATCAGTCTTGACCAAAGTAATCCAGACAAAAAACATATTTAATACCAGCGCCACTAAAGTAGGTATAACGCCAAAGCTATTCATCATCATCAGCGTAGTAGTCAAAACCGCCGGCCCTGTTATCAATGGTGTGCCCAGCGGGAATACGCCCATATCCTTATCATGAGAGCTGGTCAATACGCTCTTCTGCGCCCCCGGCAATAAAAGCCGCACCGCGATAACAAACAATAACGCTCCGCCGGCAATCTGAAAATCAGGAATAGTTATGCCCAGGAGAGAAAAAACCCAGGTGCCGATGAACATGAAAATAACCGCCACTACCATAGCAGTAAGAACTGCATCGAAAATTATCTTATGCCTTTGAACCTTTGATGTACCTTCCACCAAAGAAAGGAATATCGGGATATTTCCGATCGCATCCACCGCCACAAACAGCGGAATAAAGCTAAGTATATACGGCCTAAGCGCTTCCATCATGAATATATTATATAAAATAGTTAATTAAATGCAACAATTATAAAAGGTTTACTGCAAATAACCCAGGCTCTTTAGTCCCTCCTCTGTTTTGCGGTTTAAAACAGTTTCCCTGGGATTTATGTCCGAAAAAACAGGATAACCGGAGTTAAGCCATTTTTTTAAATTTATCCTTAATTCTTCTTTTACCTTTACTACCCGAAGAGAGTTGTCTTTTATAAGGTTGGTTTTCTCATCAGGAAGAAAATATAACTCCTCCCTGCCGCCTTTTGCTAAAATATATTTAACATTCTTCCTTATATCCCGAATACTGTAAGCATTAAGAGAATAAGAATATATGTATCTTCTCTCCCTATTCTTACCATCCGAAATAGCTAATAAATCTATACCGTTAAATTTAGCCTTGTTAAAAAAGTACCAGCAGGAATTTATCCTGCTTAATATCGTTGGGACAACATCCACGCCAGAGCCTGCCGCGGTAATCCTCTTTCCGGCCTTAAAATACCGCTTATCTTTAATAATTAACGGGATTTGCAATACCTCATCATAGATATTCCGGCCATGAGCAAAATATACGCCATGTTCACCTAAAGACTCCCCATGGTCTGCGGTCAGAATAATAATTGTATCATCTTTTATGTTATTCAGCAGTTTCCCTATATAGAAATCAGTATAAAGTATCTTTGAGTCATAAGCGGCAATGTAATAATTAAGGTTGTACTTGCCTGCGCAAAACACTCCTTTAGGTATATATCCATCACTTACCCAATCATCAGCTAATTTATCTTTTTCATCCGCGTCCTTTGGCTTTAATTCCAGCATCTTATCATTTTCTTTATATAACTTATCATTCTCAAACTTATCAAAGTATCCTTCAAGCGCAGTATAGGGGGCATGAGCACCAATATAATGTACCCAGATAAAAAGAGGCTTATCATTTTGATAGTGTTTTAAGAAATCAATTACCCTGGCAGTAATTGACTGCCCGCTCCCCGCTTCTTGCTTAAGATTACTGAAGTAATCAATCCCCTGCTCAAAACCTTTGTCGACCTCTAGATGCGGATTATTTATAAAAGCAGCCGTGTAATAACCTTCTTTCTTAAGGTATTCTGCTAAAGTTACGAATTTTTTATCAAGTAGATGATCAAGAAATTCAAAACGCTTAGACTTAATCCCTAAATATCTTCCCGTAAGCAGCCCTGGAAATGACCAAAAAGTCGCGCTACTCGTAGCAAAACATTTATCAACGATTACCCCTTCCCCGGCCAATTTATCAATATTAGGCGAGGTGTTCCTTTGATACCCATAGCATCCTAAGTGATCCGCCCTCAAAGCATCTATTGTGATAAAAATAATATTGGGATCTTTTGGACTTCCGTATCTTGATAACTTAAGCATGAAAATTGCCAGCGCAAATCCTAAGAGAATAATAAATATTTTATAGTTAATCTTATTCTTCATCTTCTAAATAATAACAACTCTCCCCGTTCAACTATTCAATTCTGCGAATCAGAGGTAAACAAAGGAAACTGGTTAACGCGGATAAAACAATCAACCATTTCAGGCCAATATGCGGAAGCAGGAACGCGCCGGACAAATTACCGGCTACTCCGGAAAGATTATTTATGCTGCACAACAAGGCAAATGAAGTCGCCTCCAGCCCCTTAACTGAATGCCGGGCCATAAAATCCATAACCATTATGAATATAAACATCCCCAAAAAGCTGTAAACTACATCATAAGCAACAGCCGTTAGGGGAGTATAATACAAGTAGCTTAAAGTAGTTATTGCCCCTAAAAATACTGAAATGTATAACCATTTCTTTAAATTTATCTTCTGGCTTAACCTGTAGTAGAACAACGAGCCGATAATCCCGCATACTGTGCTAATCGTGCCTAAAGTCCCAATCCACATCTTGCCCCACTTAAAGGTATCCCGCTGAATAAAAAGCAACGGCGTACCAAAAGAGGGGGAATATTTATACAGAAAAATAAATAACCCGATGATCAATATCTTTTTATCGCTAAAAAGCCTTTTTAAATCAATTAACAGAGACGCGTATTTTTTCTCACCACTCTCCTCTTGATAAAAATAAGCCGGCAGGCCTACCAGCAAATAAACAGGCACAAGGCACAGAAAACCAATCCGGTAATCCCATTTCTCGGCGATAAAAGCCCCGCCTATGCCGGTAAACAATCCCGCCACTAAAATCGAAACCCACTGGATACTCTGGATCTTACCGGTAGCCTGGTATTTCTTGCCCTCCACACACATTATCCCGTCAACCGCTACATCGCGAAAAGCCGCGCTGGCGGAATTAACCGTAAGTAACACCATTAAGAAAATAAGCGGCATCTGCATCAGGCCCAAAAACAAAACAAAAACTATATCCAAAGCTAAAGAAATAAAGATCCAGCATCTTTTACTAAAAGTATGATCTATAGCATAGCCGATCAAGGGCTTGACCATCCAGGCAAAGGTAGTCAGGCTTCCAAGAAACATTATCTTGTCCGGCGAAAAATGCAAAGTCTCTTTAAGGTAATAAAATAGCCCCTGTCCAGGCAGGCCTTCTATGCCTTGCGTAAAATAAACCGCGCTGCTTAAAGCAAATATCCAAAAAAGTTTTTTATTTTTCATATTTAAAATAAAGGGGACGGTTCTATTTTTAGTTTACCTGAAAAATAGAACCGTCCCCTTCTGTTACAAAATAGTTTTTTATTTTCCTGCCTCCGACTTAGCTTTTTCTATGGGAGCTACAGCTTTAACTGCATCTACTTTAGCTGTTTCTACTTTAACGGGCTCTGCTTTTACATCCTCTGTTTTAACCGTTTCTGTTTTTGCTGCCGCCTTTACCGGAACCTTAGCATTACGCATCAACGATTTACTCTGTTTAACGGATAATACCGCCAGGCTCAAACAAGTCAGGAAGAAAACTACGGACATAATTGTGGTCGTACGGGTAAGAAAAGCGCTGGTCTTTGTCCCGAACATCGATTCCACCCCGGCAAAGCTCTCCACCAACCCCGCCCCTCTTCCGCGTTGAATTAAAACCAAAACAATCAAAACTATACAGGCAATCACATGGACTACAATTATCAACGTCATCATTTTACAACCTCGCTAGCTTTAATAACTATCGCACTGAAAGATTCCGCCTTCAAGCTTGCTCCGCCCACTAGGGCGCCGTCTACATCCGGCTTATTCATTAATTCCGTGATATTTTCAGGCTTAACGCTTCCGCCATACTGAATCCTGACGCTATCCGCTACCTCTTGGCCGTAATTTTTCTTTAATAAATCGCGGATAAATTTATGCACCTCCTGCGCCTGTTCCGGGGTGGCAGTCTTACCCGTACCAATTGCCCAGACCGGCTCATAAGCAATTACCAAATTTAGCATATCAGAGGAGCTAATATCCACTAATCCATTATTAATATGATCTTCAATAACCCTGAATGTCTTATTAGCTTCTCTTTCCTGCAAGTTCTCACCCACGCAAACAATCGGAGTCAGCCCATGTTTTAAGCAGGCCTTGATTTTCTTATTTACAGTTTCATTGGTATCCCCGAAAAACTGCCTGCGTTCAGAGTGCCCGACAATAACATACCGGCAACCCGCATCAAGAAGCATAAGCGGAGAAACCTCTCCCGTAAAAGCCCCCTCTTCCTGCCAATAGATATCCTGAGCGCCTATAGCTATATTACTATCCTCCAAATCGTCCGCTAAATACGCCAGCAATGTATAAGCCGGACAAATTATGATATCCACATTTTCAATTTTATAAAGTTCCCTTTTCAAGGCAACCGCTAAAGCTTGGCCGTCTTTAATCGTCTTATACATCTTCCAGTTTCCGGCAATAATCGTCTTTCTCATCTTACCTTTCTGTAAGCGCGGCAATACCCGGCAAATTTTTACCCTCTAAAAACTCCAGGCTCGCCCCTCCTCCAGTTGAAATATGCGACATCTTATCTTCTAATTTGAATTTAACAATCGCCGCGGCAGTATCCCCTCCGCCGATAATTGAAATGCATTTCAGGCTGCCGATAAAATCAGCCAACTCCCGTGTGCCCCTGCTAAAAGCATCCATTTCAAATATACCCATCGGCCCGTTCCAAACAATGGTCTTGGCTGTTTTTAATTTCTCCTCAAACAACTTAATAGTCTTGGGCCCGATATCTACGGCAATCTTGCCGTCGGGTATATTCTCACCTACAATTTCAGTTTTAGCGTTAGCGTCAATAGTATCAACAATCACGTTATCAACGGGCAATAAAATCTCTTTATTTAACTGTTTAGCTTGATCTAAAATTGACTTGGCTAAATCCAGCTTCTCTTTTTCTAACTTAGAATTACCGATCTGTTTTCCTTGTGCCTTAAGAAAAGTATACGCCATGCCGCCGCCGACAATAATCGCGTCACATTTAGGCAAAAGATTCTCAATTACCCCAATCTTATCCGAAACCTTAGCGCCCCCTAAAATAACTACAAACGGCTTCTGCGGATTTTTAACTGCGTCGCCTAAATATTTGATTTCTTTCTCAAGAAGTAACCCTGCGGCAGATTTTAAGAAATGCGTTACACCTTCGGTTGAGGCATGAGCGCGGTGCGCCGTGCCAAAAGCATCATTAACAAATATATCAGCTAAAGACGCAAGCTGTTTAGAAAAATTAGCGTCATTGCCTTCTTCTCCGGCGTGATACCGTAAATTCTCGAGTAAAACTATCTTTTCCTTTGATTTATCAATATCCGGTTTAATATTATCTCCGATGCAGTCATTAAGAAATAACACATCCTGGCCTAAAAGCTCTTTTAAACGCGCAGCTACCGGCTTAAGGCTGTATTTAGCAACCAGCTTGCCATCCGGCCTGCCCAAATGGCTCATCAGAACTAATTTCTTAGCGCCATGCTCTAAAATATATTTCAGGGTAGGTATGGTTGCCCGTATACGCGTATCATCGGTAATATTAAGGCTGGCATCCTGCGGTACATTAAAATCCGCGCGCACCAGCACCGTCTTATTTTTTAAATCAACATCATTTAAGGTCAATTTCGCCATGTATTTTTATAATCCCTTCTTAACAATATATTCGCACAGATCAACAACGCGATTTGAATAACCCCACTCATTATCGTACCAAGAAAGTACTTTAACGAAATCATCCTGAATAACCTTAGTGAGCTTGGCATCGAGAATCGAACTTAATTTGCAGTGGTTAAAATCTATCGAAACCACCGGATCCTCGGTATATCCAAGAATATCTTTCATTTTTCCTTCCGCAGCTGCCTTAAAAGCAGCATTCAACTCTTCGGCCGTTGCTTTTTTAGCCAACTGCACGGTTAAATCCACAATTGATACGTTCGGAGTAGGAACACGAATAGCAAAACCGTCCAGTTTTCCTTTTAATTCCGGGATAACCAACGATATCGCTTTAGCGGCACCGGTTGATGTAGGAATCATGGAAACTGCGGCAGCGCGTGAACGGCGTAAATCAGAATGCACCATATCCTGTAATTTTTGGTCATTAGTATAAGAATGAATAGTGGTCATCAACCCCTTAACTATTCCCCAATTATCCTGTATAACCTTTGCCACCGGAGCCAAACAGTTAGTCGTACAAGAGGCATTGGAAATTACGTGGTGATTTTTAGGATCATATTTTGATTCGTTCACACCCAAGACAATAGTTATATCTTCACCTTCAGCAGGAGCAGAAATTATAACCTTCTTAGCCCCGCCCTTGGTTATATGGTTCTCCGCGCCTTTTACTTCCTTGCCTTTTTTATTTACACCGTCTTTTTTAATTGTAAATAACCCGGTTGACTCTACCACAATCTCAACCCCTAAATCTTTCCAGGGAAGTTCAGCGGGATCCCTCTTGCTCAACACTTTAATCTCTCTTCCATTAACTGTAATTACATCGTCGGCGGTTGCCTTAACGTCCCCGTTAAAACGCCCGTGCACCGAGTCATATTTAAAAAGATAAGCGTTGCTCTTAGCATCAGTCAAATCATTGATCGCGACAAGCTCAATCTCTTTGCTGTTTTTTTCTAAAATTGCCCTTGCCACTAAACGTCCAATCCTGCCAAACCCATTGATACCGACTTTAACTGCCATTTTACTCCTCCTTATGAAATTGGTTTTATTCTTTTACGGCTTTTAGATACTGCGCGGCTAATTCAGGAGGGGTTTGATCCAAATAAAAACCGGTCCCCCACTCAAAACCTGCTACTTGCGTCAGCTTAGGCATAATCTCAAGATGCCAATGGTAATACTCAACATCAGACTCACCATTAATAGGTGCAGAATGAATTATATAATTATATGATAAATTTTCAAATACTTTTTTTAACTTTCCTAATGTATCTTTTAAAATCTGAGCTAAGGCCGAAACTTCATTTTCTGACATGTGACAGAAATAACCGCTATGCTGCTTAGGCATGATCATGATCTCAAAGGGAAAGCGCGAAACAAACGGGCAGAATGAAATAAAATATTTATTCTCCAAGATTAACCTTGCTTTATCCTGAATCTCCTGGCGGATCATATCGCAATATATGCAACGGTCGCGGTAATTATAATAATTCCGCGCCCCGTGGATCTCCTCTAACGCGTTCTTCGGCACCATGGGAAGAGCCACCAGCTGCGTATGCGGATGCTCCAGAGAAGCCCCCGCAGCAGAGCCATAATTACGGAATACCATAATATATTTAAAACGGCTGTCTCTTTTTAAATCCGCTGCCCGCACACAGCACATCTTCAGATAACTTTCAATCTCCTGCTCCAGGAGCTCCGGAATATCTTTATTATGATACGGGCTTTCAATTAAAACTTCATGCGCGCCTACCCCGTTTGACATATCATAAATACCCAAACCCCTGCGGTCAAGCTCGCCTTCAATCTGCAAAGCGGGAAATTTATTTGCCACCACGCGCACCTGCCAACCCGGAGTGTTTGCTCCGGTAGAGGGATCGCGAAAACAGCTTATTTCAGGCGGAGTCATAAATTCATTACCATAACAAAACGGGCACAAACCGCCCTTAGGAATATACTGCTCGTAATTAAAATCCTCCGGCTTGTTCGGATGATCCGTATCCACGATCACCCATCTGCCGACAACCGGATCCCTTCTTAATTCTGCCATATTAAACTTTTACCTCTCTTAAAAATTTAGCTGTCTCTTCTGGGGGAAGCGGACAAATATAAAAACCTGTGCCCCACTCAAAACCCGCGACCTTAGTCAGACGCGGTATGATCTCAATATGCCAATGATAATCCTGTTCAATAGTTTTCCAATAGCCCATTTTTTGCCTGCGGAATGGCGCGGTGTGAATTACATAATTATAATCCGGGTCGTTTAACCCAATCTTTAATTTCAAAAGCACGGTTTTAAGTACGTGCGCCAGGTGCTTTTTTGACTCCGCATCCATACAGGTATAGTCACAACAATGCTTCTTCGGCAAAATCCAGGTCTCAAAAGGAAAACGCGCGGCAAACGGAGCTACTGCCACAAAACCATCAAACTCGGCAATTACGCGTTCTTTCTGCGCCAGCTCCTGTTTAATCAAATCGCAGAACACACAACGTTCATGGTATTCATAATAAAGGCGCGCCCCGGCCAATTCTTCTTTTACGCGTTTAGGATTAACAGGCGTGGCAATTAACTGCGAGCGGGAATGCCTGATTGAGCCGCCTCCCGAACCTTTACCGTAATTCTTGAACACCAAGACATATTTAAGCCGTCCATCCCTCTCTAAATCAGTTATTCTATCGGAATAGCAATTAAGCACATTGGTAATTTGCTCTTCGCTTAAATCCGCCATGTTGGCAATGTGCTGATTAGTCTCAATCACAACCTCATGCGCACCTAAACCATTCATTACGTCATATATACCGTTTCCGCGCCGGTCCAAGTCACCTTCAACCCTTAAGAAAGGCGCAATACTGGGGACAACACGCAAGTCCCAACCCGGGCCATTGCGCGTAGAATTTCGCGGGCGTATAGCGTAAATTTCAGACGGAGTATTAGATTCCTTGCCATCGCAAAATGGACAAGCACCCTGATCATCCTGCTCTTTATTGCCTGTAAACTGATCAGGCCGCTGAGCGCGTTCAGTGGCGATAATTACCCATCTACCTATAATCGGATCTTTTCTTAATTCTGGCATAGAAATTAATTATAACAGAACTTCTTTAATTTACAATGTAAATTAAAGAACATACCTTGCAACATTTAAATAGATGTAAACTTATCTCCTGATTTAAGCTTATGCCCTATGATAAAATTCTGCGCGGACATACGCTTGCCCGCTTCCAGCTGTAATTCTTTAAGATTTAAAAAACCCCTGCCGCAAGCTACAACAATACCATGTTTATCCGCCCTGACCACCTCTCCGGGCACAGGCTTATGATTTGGGAATATCGGCAAAACATCCGCTTGAAATATTTTAAGTATTTTTCCGCGGTAACCCGTGAATGCCCCCGGCCAGGGCAAAACCCCTCTTACCTGATTATGAATATCTATGGCAGGAGTATCCCAGTCAATTAAACCATCCTCTTTTTTCAGCTTCGGCGCAAGAATTACCTTATCCTCATCCTGCTCTAATAACGAATAGCTCCTATTGTCAATCATCTTAAGCGCATCCATTAACAACTCCGCCCCTAGATTTCGCAGTTTTTCCTCAAGACTTATTGCGGTATCATTTTCTTCAATTTTTATTTCCTTTTGCAAAATAACCGGCCCTGAATCCGTTTTAAGGCTCACATACATGATACTTACTCCGGACTTCTTCTCTGCGTTAATTATCGCCCAATTGATCGGAGCTGCCCCGCGGTAAAGCGGAAGAAGCGAAGCGTGAATATTAATCGGCATGATTTTCGGAATATCCAGAACCTCCTGGGAAAAAATCTGGCCATAGGCGACAATAACAAAAAGGTCGGCATCCAGGCTTTTTAAGAAATCTACGCTTTCTTTGCTTTTAATATTTTCCGGCTGGAAGGTTTTGAGTTTTGCCGCAATAGCCATGCTCTTGACATCCGTGCCGGCAACATGTAAATGCCTGCCCTTTTTCTTATCCGGCTGGGTAACCACGCAAACCAGCTCATGCTTACCTTTAATCAAGGCTTCCAGTGCCGGAACCGCGAAATGTGCGCTGCCAAAATATACTATTTTCATATTTATATAGGATCCACATCCACCGTTACTATTATACCCGAAAAATGGCTTTCTTTTAAATGTAATTTTAAAAACTTCCCAGCCTTCTCTACGCTAGATGCACGCATTAATATTTGATAATAAAAATTCCCGCGTAATTTAGCCGGCTGCCCGGGGTTAAGCGAGAGCATTTTTATGCTGGAGGTTTTAATCCGGCTTAATCTTTCGAATAAATCCTGGGCCGACTTTTTAACCTTCTCCAGGCTCACCCCTCTTAGCTTAAGCAAAATCATATGTTTATACGGCGCAAAATTCAACTGTTTGCGCTGCTTCAATTCTTCTTTTAAGAAAATCTGCGGGTCATTCTTAATCAGCGCCTGGAAACAATGATGATTAGCATTAACGCTTTGAATAATCATTTTCTTGGAGGTTAGGCTAGTCAACCCCATAAGTAAAGCAAAAGTTTTCTCGCCGGCCCTAAAATCCACCCGGTTGAGCGAATTATCTATGGCGATTACCCCGATTAAATCAAAACTTAAATCTTGATGTTTTATAATTGAACTGCTCGCCACAGAAATATCCACATTTATTCGCGCCTGCGGAAAAATCCTGGCCAATTCACTCTCCACTTTTTCCGTGCCTATCCCGGAATATTTTATGTAACCGGTATTACAACTCGGGCAGATATTGGGCACATCCATTTTAAAGTTACAATGGTGGCACTTTAATTTATCCTCATCAAAATGAAATACCAGATTAATATTACAGCGCGGGCACTTTAAAGCCACCCCGCAATTATGGCAAGCGGCGCTGGTTGCAAAACCTTTGCGCTCAATAAACACCAGGGTCTTTCCTTTCTCAACCAATGTCGCATAAATCGCATCTGACAGAAATTTAGAAAATATAGCCTTGCTCTTTCTATCCGCGTAAGAAAGCCGCCGTGCGTCAATAACCTGAACAAGCGGATATGCTGTTTTAGGCGGAACAAATTCAAATTTAACTTTATCTTCTTGCGCAAGATAAAAATTTTCCAGGGAAGGGACAAGACTGCCCAAAACAACCTTTGAGCCGCAAATCTCCGCGCGCATTAAGGCTACTTGCCTGGCGTGATAATGCGGCACCTGCTCTTGCTTATAAACCTGATCCTGCTCCTGGTCGATTATAATCAAACCCAAATTATTTACCGGAGAAAAAATATTTGAACGCGTGCCTACTACAACACATTTTGCCGCCTGGCTGATCTTTCTCCATATCTCCAATTCTTTTGGCTGTTTACGGAATACCAAAAAGACCTCTATGCCTAAATCTTTTTCAATTAATTCCTTAGCCCTTTCTGCCTCCAGAATATCACTAAATAAAACAATCGCCGAACGATTAGCCGCCCAAGCCTCTTTAATCTCCCTTAAATAAACCGGCATCCGCTCCTGCCCGATAATTGCGACAATTGGGGCCGGATCTATTTTTCCCATAGCTTGCCTTTCCTCAGCTCATCCGGAAGCGCAGCCTCAATTGCCTCCCCCCAGGAACAACAGTAATATTCCGCTAATCTTTTCGTCAACAACAGCATCTGCTCATCTAAAACAGCCGTTGTATCAATTACCGCCGAAATATCTTTTATTATCTTAATTTTGGTTTTATTGCTTAAGCCGACTACGTAGGCAACTTCTTTTTTATTGCGGAAATTTACCCAAACTCTCGCTCCGACAAAAACCTTATTCTCCAAATCCGGCGGGACAAGGTAATCAAACGGGCCGTCAAT
This sequence comes from uncultured Planctomycetales bacterium, assembly GCA_964427405.1. Taxonomy (GTDB): domain Bacteria; phylum Omnitrophota; class Gorgyraeia; order Gygaellales; family Profunditerraquicolaceae; genus UBA6249. The sequence continues at coordinate 93,464 of CAYRUB010000003.1, forward strand.
AGGCAGGCCTAATACAACCTCAGCATATAACACTAGCTATCTCCTGACAAGCAGCTGGTTTAGCTGCCTGGATGACATTCTTCTTTAAATTCTGGAGTTTCTGCGGATTATTCTTTAGATCAACAATCAACTCTTTAATCTGCTTAATATTCTCCGGGGCGCATCCTACTCCGTAACCGGCTAAAATCCTGATATTCTCCTGCTCCTGCCCCGGTATCGCAGATATAAAAATAGGAAATAATCCCATATTCATAAATTCCGCGATGCTTAAGCCTCCGGGCTTGGTAATTATAACATCAGAAACCCCCATAAGCTCTTGCGCGTTATTCACAAATCCAAAAACTTTCACATTCTCTAAGTTCCGTTTTTGCAGGCGGATGAAAAGCCTTTTATTTTTCGCGCAAACTACCAGCACCTGTGCCTGACTACAAAGACCTTCGGCAATTTCCTCAAGCGGCCCGGAACCGAACGAACCGGTCATAATCAGCACCGTAAATTTATTTCCATCTATTCCAAATTTTTCCGCCAACTGAGCTCTATTTTGAGTTTTAGTAAAACTAGGGTTAAACGGAATACCGGAAGCTTGAATCTTTTCTCCGGCTATCCCCATATTTAATAATTTATCTCTGGTTAATCCTGAAGCAACGATATAAAGATCAGTGCCGTTTGAAACCCAAAACGGATGCACCCCGAAGTCTGTAATTACCGTAACCAGCTTTGCTTGGATTTTATTTCTTAGTTTTAAATTTGCGGACAACTCTGAATTAAGAAAATGCGTGGAGATAATAAAATCAAACTTTTCTTTAATTAAATAGCCAACGAATTTGTGACAACCAAGATAATTTGCGATTAAAGCGCTTTTACGGCTAAGCCAACGAGTCAGCGGGTTTTCGGTCATCCAGAAAAAAAATCCCCAAAGCCAGGTGGCATAATGCACTAAAAACGGATACCCGGAATTGTAGCAAAAACGAAAAAAAGGATTGGCAAAGGGGAGGATATCGACTAACTCAAGTGTCAGGTCCTTACGGTTGTTTTTTAAATAATCATATATCGCCTCAGCCGCCCTGCGATGCCCGGCCCCTGCTGAAGCATAAGTAATCAATACTTTCATATTAAAAATTTAGCAGCCGCGAAGAGATCCTTAAACACAAAATCCGGCTTTACTTCCCAATTCTTTTGATTAGACAATTTCTCTTTGCCGGAAAAAATGAGAATGGATTTAGCGCCCACGGCATAAGCAGTCAGTACATCGCGTATAGTATCACCCACAAAATATGATTTCCTCAAGTTAATCTTGAATTCCCGGCCGGCTTTCTTGAGCAAACCAGGCTTGGGCTTGCGGCAGCTGCAACCTGCCTCTTTACGATGCGTGCAATAATAGACCTTGGCGATTTTTCCGCCTGCCCGTTCAATATCACAAAGCATCTTGGCAGTTATGCTATCTAATGTTTTCTGAGCATAAGTTCCCTTGCCCACTCCGGCCTGGTTGGATGCCACAAATATCTTAAAACCCGCCTTACTCAACAAAGCAATTGCTTTTTTTGCATGGGGCAAAAACCTAAACTTCTTAAGCGAAGTTACATACAATCTATCGCCGGGATATTTGTTTATAACGCCGTCTCTATCTAAAAATACCGCTTTCATGTCTTCTTATTTTTCATCTCCCAATATTTCGCGTACGTCATTAACTGATACGCGCTGGAAGCAAGTGCCATCATAAACCCGATATATCCGTCCTTTTTACCTTTCTTTATATAATAAAACTTAATATACCGGGTAATCGCCTTAAACATACAAAAACCAAAACTCATCTTCCTCTTATCCCTAAACCATTTCTTTGCCTCAAAATCAGTCTGGTGGTTAAGCTTAGAAAAGAGATTCTTAAAATCTTTGTAGGCATAGTGGATTATATCCGATTTCAAAGTATAAGTCGGGCCATTTAAAAACGCCCGGGGATGATACTCCGCCTCTTCTTCGTAATGGAATTCTTTCCTGGCATACATCTTAAGCTTAGCGTTAGGATACCAACCTCCGTATTTAATCCAATAATCCCCTATAAAATTTCTATGCGGTATATTATATCCGGGGAATTTCGGCCCCTCTTTAAATATTTTAATAATCTCATCCCTCAATTCAGGCGTAACCCGCTCATCAGAATCAAGGCTCAAAATATAATCATATTTGGCTAAAGAATAAGCATAATTCCTATGGGCGCCCTCTTTTTCCCATTTCTTAATATGAATCTTATCCGTATATTTCTTGACAATCTCCAGCGTATTATCCGAGCTCATGTCATCAACAATTACAATTTCACCCGCCCAATCACAAACACTCTTTAAACAATCCTCGATAATCGCTGCGCTGTTCTTGGTCAAGGTTACTACCGTTAAATTAATCTTATCCATCAATATTCTCCTTTAGCGCTATCCCTATTTATTTACTAACCCTGCTTCGAACCTGGTCAATAATATAATCCTTTTCTTCCTGCGTAATTTCCGGATCTATCGGCAAAGTGAATATCTGTCTTGCCGCCGATTCCGCCTCCGGAAAATCCCCTCTCTTATACCCTAGATACTTAAAACATTTCTGCAAATGCAGCGGCACCGGATAGAACACCCGCGAGTCAATACCCTTCTCATGCAGATACTCCATAAATCCCTTATTGGAAGCCGATGTGCGTAAAGTATACTGATGATAAATATGCGTGGTATAACTGGGCACAAACGGAGTCTTTATTCCCAAACCCGCCAGTTTCTCATTATAGTAGCGAGCGACATCCTGCCTTTTCTTGTTCCATCCATCCAGATATTTAAGCTTAACATCCAAAACAACCGCCTGAATTGTATCCAGGCGGTTGTTGCGGCCCAAAACCATATGATAATATTTATTCTTATTTCCCTGATTACGCAAAATATTCAGCTTCTCAAACAAGGCTTTATTATTTGTCAAAATCAACCCGGCATCGCCGAAAGCCCCCAGGTTTTTGCCCGGATAAAAACTTACCGCCCCGCAATCGCCCAGAGTTCCGGCTTTCTTACCACGGTACTCGGCGCCAAACGCCTGCGCAGTATCCTCAACTACTTTTATTTTAAATTTAGCCGCCAGCTTCAATATTCCATCCATATCCGCGCACTGGCCATAAAGATGCACAGGGATAATCGCCTTAATTTTTAATTTATTCTTCTTAGACAATATCTTCTCAACACCCGTAAGCGAAATATTATAAGTATCACGGTCAATATCCGCGAATACCGGATGCGCCCCGATACTTGCCACCGCCCCTGCCGTAGCATAATAGGTAAACGTAGGACAAATCACCCCGTCTCCGGGTTCAACCCCCAAAGCAAGCAAGGCCAATGCTATAGCGTCAGTCCCATTTGAAACCCCGACCGCGTATTTTGCCCCGGAATACTCCACAACATCCTGCTCAAACTTATCAACACCGGATCCCAATACAAAACTGGTATTATCAATTACCTCTTTTATCGCCGCATCTATTTCCTGCCGTATCGGCGCAATTTGTTTCTTCAAATCCAATGCCGCTATTTTCATAATCTTACCTCTATTTTAACAACCTCCCCACCGCTTCAAATACCGCATCAACGCTAATCTGTTTTAAACACTCTTTATCTTTATCGCAAACCGGCAGCCTGAAATTCTTATAACACGGCCGGCAAGCCATATCCCATTTCAAAACTATATGCGTCCACTTCCCGGGATACGGCCCATATACCGTCTCGCTCACCGGGCCAAAAATTGAAACTGATCTAACCCCCAACGCCACTGCCATATGCATCGGCCCGCCGTCATTAGTAATAAGCAAGTTGCAATTCTTGATTACCCCCGGCAAAATATCCAATCCCGTCTTACCCGTCAAATCTATCGGCTTATTGCGCATCGCATGAACCATTACTTCGGCGATCTTGCGCTCTGACTCATCACCCAAAATTACCACCTTGGCGCCAAATTTATCTATCAGCTTATTCGCTAACTGGGCAAACTTTAATGCCGGCCAGTGCTTGTAAGAGGCATCCTTACCCCAACTGCCTCCAGCTCCGGGGGCAATACCAATAACCAAATCCTTCTCTTCAATTCCCGCTGCCGCAAGCAAATTTCTTGCCCTCGTTTCACTTTCCGAAGAAACAGCCAGAAGCATCTCTTTATTATTAACTGAAATATCTAAGAATTTGAGCAGCTCTAAATAATACTCCACCACATGCTTATCATGGTAACCATCTATGTCCAGGCGGCTAGTCAGGAATCTTCCCCTACCCTTATAATTAAATCCAATACGCCTGCCTATCCCCATTATTTTTGCAAATAGACTATAACGGTGATCGAGAGAGAAATCAAGACAAATATCAAAACGCTCTTTTTTTATTTGCCAGGTTAATTTAATCGCGCTCCAAACACCCTTAAAGAATGACTCCTCGTAAATCTTCTTAAGGTCACCGCGCGAAAGAGCAAAAACTTTATTTATCTGAGGGTTACTCTCCAAAATTGGTTTAACCCGCAAATTCGACCAGTAACCAATAAAACTCGTTGGATAACGCCCCTTAATCGCCTTTATAACCTGTGTGGTAAATAAAACATCCCCTATCCCAAATGGATTAACAATCAGGAATTTAGGGTCGGATCGGCTTACCCTACCTGCATTCTTTAATAAAATCGTCTTCAAATCTTTCAATATCATCTTCCTCCAGATACGCGCCTGTCTGCACCTCAACAATTTTTAGTGGCGCACGCAAAGGGTTTTCCAAACGATGTTTTCTGGCCTTAGGTATATACACACTCTCGTTACTGCGTACAAATGAAACCTTTCCCACACTGGTAACCTTTGCCATGCCGGAAACCACCACCCAATGCTCAGCCCTGCTTTTATGCCTTTGTAAACTAAGGCGTTTTTTGGACGTAATCTCAATAAGCTTTATCTTAAAACCTGGGCCTTCCTGTAAAACAGTAAAAGAACCCCAAGGCCTGCGTTCAGTCAAATGCACCTGATGCTCTTTACGCTTAAGCGTCTTTAGCCTTTCAACCAACTGCTTCACATCCTGAGTCCTATTCCTATCGCAAACCAGTAAGGCATCCGGGGTATCCGCGATAACCATATTATTAACACCAATCGTCGAAACCAGCCTGTTGCCTCTGGCAAATACGCATACGCCATGACTATCAACATTCAAGGTATCACTATTAGTGATATTACCCTTTTTATCTTTCGGAAAAATCTCCGCAAGCGCATCCCAACTGCCTAAATCCGTCCAGTAAAAATCGGCGGGGATGAGCGCAATCCTGCGGGAGTGCTCCATAATCCCGTAATCAATAGAAATCGCCTCAATCCTCGGCCAGATTTTAGGAATATCTTTTACCGAATTAATCAACCGCAGATTAGCGTACAGTTTAGGCAAATATTTTTTTGTCTCATCCAGAAACACCGAAGCCTTCCAAACAAACATCCCGCTATTCCAAAAAAATTTCTTATCCTTAAAATATTTCTTTGCCTTACTTAAATCCGGTTTCTCCAGAAATTTCTCAACTACGCTATGCCCATTTTTCTTACCGCCAACTTTTATATACCCATACCCCGTAGACGCAGCGCTCGGCTTAATCCCTATTGTAACCAAAAGATCTCTCCTAGCGCAGGCAATTGCTTTTTTAATCGTTTTCTTAAAATTCTCTATATTTTTAATATAATGATCCGAAGGCAAAACCAGGAGCACCGCATCATTATCTATTCGGCTGATTAACTTCGCGCAAAGCCCAACCGCAGGAGCGGTATTCTTACCTTGCGGTTCCAGGATTATATTCGCGTCAGGAATGCCAAATTTAGCAACCTGCGCCTTTACTTCATAGAAATAAATATTATTCGTGACAATATAAGTATGCCGCGCATCCACCACGCCTTTTAAACGCCGGATAGTTGCCTGCAAGAGGCTTGCCTGTCCGATAATCTTCATAAACTGCTTTGGTTCAAGCTCGCGCGAAAACGGCCAAAACCTGCTTCCCACTCCCCCGGCTAAAATAACCGCATAATTCATCTGCGCCGCTCCCCTACTTAACCGCTTTTATAATTAAATGCCTGCCAAACAGTATTTCCTTTGAAGACAGGATTTTATGTATTCTCCTGTAATCTATATTACCACCTTTTTTCACTGTCCGCCTTTCTTTTTGCCAGGCCAGAAGCTTGATCATCGGCAATAAATACCATAAACCATAACCTTCGTAATTACTCGCAAATATTTTCTCAACCTCAAAACCTGAAGCAGATAATAAAAACTCTAATTCCTGGTATCTATACGGAACAATGTGCAAATTAAAAATAACCTCCTTAGGATTTTTTGCCTGATCCAAGGGCGGCTCCCTGAAATACTCATAACAACCTTCAAACATGAATCTAAGCCTTGATTTTAAGCTAAGGATGTTGGGAGTAGATATGATCAAAGAACCTCCCTTTTTAATAACCCTGTTAATTTCCGAAATAACCGTATAAGGATTTCTCAAATGCTCCACAACTTCCATTAATAAAACATAGTCAAAAGTATTATCCTTAAAAGGCATTTCTTTGGTTATATCGCAATGTTTAAACTCAATCTCATTATTATACTTAAACCTTACTATATCAATATCCCCTGCGATAACATCAAATCCTAAATCTTTTAACCTTCTTGCGTAATCCCCGTCTCCACAACCAAGGTCCAGGATTTTGCCTTTTGGTAAACCGGAAAAATTACTGATTACTGACTCAAGAAGAAAGTTAACCTTTTTTTTCTTTTTCACATTGCCTCCTTACTGCTTCTAAAACTTCATCCACACTAATATCCTCAAGGCTGCTCTTCTCAATAACTACATGCTCCTCTCCCCGCGGCCCCCAGCGTAGCGCGGTCTTACCCGGCAAATCATTCCTGAACAACGCTATCACCGGCGTACCCACACTAGCCGCCAAATGCACCGGACCGCTATCGCAAGAAATAAGCAAAGAGCAATGCTTCAACAGAGCGGCTAATTCCAGTAAAGAAGTTTTATTAACCATGTTGATAATACCATCTCCTGCATCCAAAACACCTTGCGATAATCCCACCATAACAACCCTTAACCCCAACTCACACTTAATTCTCTGCGCTAATCCCCTAAACCTTTCAGGCGGCCACTGCTTAAGCGGATCACTGGTAAATGGATGTACTGCTACAATTTTCTGGCCGACAAACTCTTTAAAAAGATTATCATTAACCTTAATCTTAAGTGTTTTATTAAGTGTTTTTGCGCCAATCAATCCCACCAACTCCAAATTACAATCCACCTCGTACCTATCCCCAAAGTGTTTAATATCTTTTAATTTATGCGTCAGTAAGAATCCCCATTTCCTATCATAACCAACGCGCAGCGGAATCCCTGCCCGAAAAGAAGCCCAGTGCGCCTCTTTAGTAGGATTTAAAACGATGCAGGCGTCAAACTTTTGTTTGCGTAATCCTTTGCGGAATTGTTCATCCCAAACCACAACCTCATCAACACACTCAATTGCTCCTGCCAATTCATAAACCGCTTGATTTACCGCCAAGCTAAGCTTTGACTGCGGATATGCCTCTTTCAGCGCGCGCATTGCCGGGATATTCAGCAAAAACTCCCCAAACCGGTCATTACGTATAACTAGTATATTTTTAATCATTTCAGGATTCATAGACAGTCTATGTAAGTACAGTAGAAATAAAGGGTTACAAAACAAATACCTAGCGCTCACCTAATTGGTTATTTTCAAACCAATCTTTTAACTTTTTTAGATTGCTCTAAGAAATTATCTCTTGAGACAATAGGCCTTCTTATCCTTTTTTCCAACTGCTTTCTGGCATTACCGGCAATATCTCCTCCGGCTTTGGCATCAGATTTAAGCTTCGGCACACCCTGCGAATCTTCAGTGCGGTGAATTTCGGTAGTTGACCTTTCTCCAAGCATCGTAAAGATAAGCTCAAAATCGTCCATATGGTCGCGCAGGTTTTCACGTTTTAACCGTTTTATCTTTTTATATTGGCTAGGGGTAATTCCAAAGGTAGCTTTAGAAATTTCTGCTGTTAAAATTTCGTAATCCTTTTGCTCTTGCGCCCCGCGCTTCTGCCATTCATCCGTAAGTTCTTCCCGAATGGCAATGCCCCGCATCCGTTTTTCGATCCAGCTATCGGAATATCCCTTAAGCTTATAGAGCATCCTTGTCCGTTTGGTTGCCAGTTCAGGATCTTCGATCTCTTTAATCCGCTCATAACCAACTTTAGCCATCCATCGCTTAAATGGCTCGGCTTTAGGCGATGGGATTGATTGAATAATACGAAAGGTGCCTTCCGTATTGGCGCAGTTCAGCTTTTGAGGCCCTCCTGCCGTCTTAATTAAAAGGGGGGTGGCAATTTGCCCCCACCCTTTGGACAACTCCGGATCTCTCCTACGCATATCTTTTATATACCCATCAGGTTGAACTGAATCCGTAAGCACCGCCACTACATCATTAACCACAAACCACCATTCATTATTATGAATGGTTTTGCGCACCTTTTGCCCCTTAAATACTGATATTTTTATTTCCATATCGCCCTTCTCCTTTCTCGCGTTATTATTACTTACTCTCTACTGTAATTGACGCAAGAAAAGACAAAATCTAACAAATAATCTTTTAATCTAAAATATTTGTTCTATATCTCTCTACATTCCAAGACTTTAGCTACACTGTCTATAGGACCTTTAAAAAAGCGTATAAATAAACGGGGCTACCGCGCTACTTTGAGTAAAAAATATCAATAATCCCAGCAAAATAAGTATAACTAATATCGGAGTCAGCCACCATTTCTTTCTTAAACGTAAGAAATCCCATAATTCTTTTAAAATCCCCAACTTACCCATTTATTCCTCCTTGTCCAGAAGGGACACACCCGCGCAATTGCGCTACATAGCGCACACCGACGCAATACATATTAGCGTCGGGTGATTGTCAACGCGGGGTGTTAAAATTGCCTCTCATAAGACGCTACTCCAAATTCATTCTTATCTTTTTTTCTCCAATATGATTTCCCTTCTTTACTGATTTCTTCCTCTAACAAATCCTTACGCAGTAATTTTAAAATACATCCGATTGGCGTAAAAACAAAATAGAATATTAAAAATAATAATAATCTGGTGTTGACCCAGGATAAAACATACGCTAATTTCATCCAACAAATGTATAAATGTTTAAATATGGAGGCAATTTTCATATTTTTACAGCACCCTGCCCGGATTTATCTAACAGAAAACTGCCCATAACCAGATAATCCATTTCTGTGCGCATAAAGCACTTAAAAGCATCCTGTGGAGTCAAAACTAACGGTTCTCCTCTTACATTAAAAGAAGTATTGATCACAACCGGACATCCTGTTTTTTGATAAAACTGATTTATAAGTTCATAATAAAGCGGATTATCTTCTCTGGAAACAGTCTGCACCCTGGCAGTATAATCTACGTGAGTAACTGCGGGTATAGCAGAATGCTTATTTTCTTTTTTTACCAGAGCGACTAAAAGCATATACGGGCTTTCTTTATCTAAATCAAACCATTCATTTGCTTTTTCTCTTAAGACCGTAGGGGCAAACGGGCGGAATGATTCACGATATTTAATTTTCAGGTTCATCCTGGATCGCATATCCGCATTACGCGCGTCTCCGATAATACTTCTTGCCCCTAATGCCCGAGGCCCAAACTCTATGCGCCCTTGAAACCAACCGATAACTTTACCCTGCGCGATTAAATCTGACACCTCTCCCGCGATAGCCTTATCATCAAGCCGCCTATGAGGAATATTAAATCCTGTCAAAAATTTTTCAATATAATCATCACTGTAAGACGGGCCCAATAATGAACCTTTTTGCGCATCATGTTTATCATCGGCAATACGTTTGTTTCCTAAATATTTATACCAGATCAAAAGAGCGGCCCCTAACGCTCCACCGGCATCCCCGCTTGCCGGCTGGATCCAAATATTTTTAAACGGGCCTTCCCGCAATATCCTGCCGTTTCCCACGCAATTTAAGGCTACGCCCCCGGCTAAACAAAGATTCTCCTGTCCGGTTACCTTCTGCACCTGACAGGCCATTTTAAGCATTATTTCCCCCGTAACATCCTGTATAGAAGCAGCTACATCCTTGTATTTCTGAGTTATCTCTGTTTCAGGTTTTCTGGGGGGAGCGCCGAAGAGACGGTCAAAACGATGATTTGTCATACGCAAGCTGTTACAATAACCAAAATACTTCATATTAATTTTAAAAGACCCGTCGTCTTTAAGATCTATCAGTTTACCTAAAATTAAATCTTTATAAATAGGCCTGCCATACGGGGCAAGCCCCATAAGCTTATATTCCCCTGAGTTAACTTTAAAGCCGCAATAATAAGTAAATGCTGAATAAAGTAACCCCAGGGAATGCGGGAATCTAAGATAATATTGGATATCTAATTCATTGCCCCTGCCTACGCCAAAACTTGCCGTCTCCCATTCTCCTACTCCGTCCATAGTCAGGAACGCGGCTTCCCTAAAAGGTGAGGCATAAAACGCGCTTGCAGCATGCGATTCGTGATGCTCGCTAAATAAAATCTTCCCCTTATAACGCAGCCCCTTCCTGATCAGCTCGGAGATCCAAAGCTTCTGATTTAACCATAACGGAATAGCTTGGATAAATCCAGTTATTCCTCCGGGCGCGTAAGCAAGGGCGGTTTCAAGAATACGCTCAAATTTAATAAATGGCTTATCATAAAAAACTACAAAATCTAAATCACTGGCGTTGATACCAGCCTCTTTCAGGCAATAATCTATCGCGTTTTTAGGAAAATTAAAATCGTGTTTCTTGCGGCTAAAACGCTCTTCCTGAACCGCGGCAATAATTTCCCCGTCGCAAACTAAACAAGCGGCGCTATCATGGTAAAAACAAGAAATCCCTAGAATATAAATTTTTTCCTTCACTTGTGATTACTAAATCTAAAATATATTATCCTCATTATTGCCCAAAGCCCATCGCGAATCTTTATCTTCTTTCCCTCTTTATACGAACGCGGCTTATACGAAACAGGCACCTCCAGTATACGCATACCCTTCTTTATCGCCTCAGCCAATATCTCAATATCAATATCAAAACTATTTGACTTAAGGCCCAGCCCTAAAATGCTGTCCCTACGCATAAGCTTATAGCAGCTAAAACAATCATTTAGCTTAACGCCGAACAATTTATTCATTAATCCGGTTAGAAAACGGTTACCTATCTTGTGAAGTAATATCCCGCGATACCCTTCGGTGAACCGGGCGCCTAAAACCATATCAACCCCTTGATTATTTATCGCCTCTAAAAGTTTAAGATAATCATTAGGATCATATTCTAAATCCGCATCCTGAATAATAATAAACTCGCCTGTCGCATTCTCTAAGCCTGTGCGCACCGCAGCGCCCTTGTCCCTTTTACTGACATGATGTATAACCTTTAGGTTATTAAAAGAAAGCGAGTTTAAGATTGACGCAGTGCGGTCTTTTGAACAATCATTAACCACAATAATCTCTTTTTCAATAGGCAAGTTGTTAACCTTACTTATTATTTCCTCAATTGTCTTTTCTTCATTATAAACAGGTATCAAAACAGAGAGTGTCATGATTTGCCTTAATCTGGCTTTTTCTTGCTTCTGATTAAATTATAATAACCTGAAAGCTTTATCCAAAGAGAAAGCGGCTTAAATGTATCCGCATTGGTCATTTTGACTCTTTTAAGCTCATAGGCATCGCGGTTAAAATTAACAAGGCCGCGGTTTGTCGTACAGGCCCCCAGATAGCCCGCTCCCTTAACCAACCCCTTGACTCTTTCGTTGAATCCTCCGGAAGGATAGCAAAAATAATCCACGGCAGCACCAATCTCTTGCTCGATTTTTATTTTGGGGCTTACTATTTCCTCCCAGGCGGTCTTTTCATCCATATAAGATCCAAGATAAAAATGGGTTTTGGTATGCACGCCAAAAGATATATTATTTTTAGACATTATCCTTACTTCATCCCAATTCAAGAATCTTTTTTCACCTCCTACAAAATCAGAGATAAGAAAGATTGTCGCGGGAAACCCGAATTTCCTTAAAACAGGATAAGCATATTTGAAATTATCCTGATAACCGTCATCAAAAGTAATAACTACCTTATTATTCTTAAGCCGCTGTTTACTTTTTATGCTCCCGGCTAATTCATCCAAGGTTATTACCTCGTAACCTTTATTTTTAATATATTCCAGCTGCTTAGCAAAATTTTCAGGGCTCACAAAATGATTGTCTTTCTGGTAATTAATACTGTGATACATCAAAATAGGCACCGCATATCTCGGAGAAAGCCAGAAAAAATAAAAAGCTGCCAGCAAAATAATTATTAAAAATAATACGATAATATTCTTTTTCATATTTAGAAACGAGTTTGCGCCACTCTCTCCAGCCGCCTTAAAGACAGGCAAATCCCAATCAAGTACCAGAATATCATTGCTACTCTAGAATTATAAAGGCTGGTCTCGGTTAGGCCGTTAACTAAAAAGGCAAAAAGGCAGGCAATTAAAGATAAACAGGCCGCCCTCAGGTATTCATTTTTCAGGTTAAAATAACTGTTCCAGGCATTTTTAAAAATTAAAAACAGAAATACTAAAAAGGCAGCTAAACCCAACAAGCCAATCTCCCCCGCCATCTGCAAATATATATTATGCGAATAAATAGTATCGGGAGTAGGCGCGTATTTCTCCGCGCTTTCTGTTTTATATTTACCATAGTTTCTAGAAAAGGTGTTCACTCCCACGCCTATAAACGGATGATGCTTGATCATGTTAATAGTATTACTGTAAATACTGATCCTGTCCTGATTAAGCATAAATACCGCTGGATTATAATTAACCTCTTTTGCCCATTTTTTTATATCTTTGGGCATTACAAAAGGAAAAATTATCAGGATTGCCGCCAAGCCGGAAATCAATAACTTTTTCCTGCCGCTAATACCCAAAAACAAAATTGCTAAAAAAACAGCTACCCCCGCTCCCCGGGAAAGGGTTAAAAATAAACCGCCTAATGCCAAAATGCTTAAGCAGGACATCAACAGTTTCTTCTTCCCTTTAAAATAAAGAATACTCAAACCGGCAATCAGCGGGATCAATGCCGCCAAATAAATCCCTAAAAGGTTGGGGTTCGGAAATGAAGCTGAGGCGCGCGCCAATCCAGCTTGATGATGCAAAGCAACCCTGTGCACAAAATCAAAACCAAAGAGAAATTGCCATATTGCATCGATGGACACCAGGGTAATCCCGCAGCAAACCGAAAAGATAATCCTTTTTAAGTGCCGCTCATCCTTGATTCCTTCGCTACAGACAACAAAAATTAATAGACTTTTCAACAACTTGACTATGCCTTGCACGCTCGTATCCAGGCTCACTGAATTTACAAAAGAAAGTAAAGAAATTAAAATAATGGCGCTAAAAGAAATCCAGATCTTTCTCTCTTTAAATAACCCTTCTTTCTTGAATAATTTAATTATTATAAAGGATATGCAAAACAAGCCGATAAAGACATTGGCTAACCCGGGCGCGATAGCTACAGCAAAAGGCATAGCTACGATTGACCAATAAAGAATAAAATCCAAAACTTGCAGTATTTTCATAATTTTATCTCCCTAGCCTGTATTTAAGCATCGCGAAAATTGCCTGAAAAGCATCACCTATCCTGATTTTCTTGCCTTCTTTATAGGAACGCGGATGATAAGAGGCATGCACCTCTTTAATCCTAAAACCTTTGCGTAAAGCCTTGCAAATAATTTCCACATCAATATCAAAACTTGTTGCCTGTAATCCCAGGGAATTGAATGCCTCCCTGCGTGCCAGCTTATAACAAGTAGCGTAATCGTTTAACTTTACGCCAAAAAGAAAATTCAAAGCAAATGTCAAAAACCTATTACCCGCCCTATGCATGAATAGCCCGTGGTAGCCCTTAAAGAAACGCGCCCCTAAAACCAAATCAGCCTTGCCATCTTTAATCGCCTCAAATAAAACCGGGTAATCATTAGGGTCATATTCCAGGTCGGCATCCTGCGCGATGACATACTCCCCGCAGGCATTACCCAGCCCGGTTAGAAAAGAGGCGCCCTTGCCCCGGTTAGTGGCATGATAAATAATCCTTAAATTTTCATAATGTAAATCCCTTAATATTTTATGCGTGCCGTCAGTGGAACAATTGTCGACTATGATAATCTCCTTATCGATATCTACAGAATGAACTCTTTCGATTATCTGCCCAATGGTCTTTTCTTCGTTATAAACCGGGACAATTACTGATATAAGCGGCATAAATTCTCCTATACGTCATTGCGAAGCGTACTCTTTGTACCATTTATAAGTTGCCTCTAAGCCCTGCTTAAGCGAATACTTGGGCTGCCATCCTAGAATCCTTTTTGCCTTAGCGCTGGAAAGATATTGCCTGTCAATCTCGCCTTTTATTTTACCCTTGCTCAATATCTTGGGGGATAATCCGGATTTTCCAGAGATCTTAAGGATCATTTTTACAAGTTTAATTACACTTATCGGCTTACCAATGCCAAAATTAAAAGCTTCTCCAAAGCTCACTTTCTTTTTTAATAAACCGGCGGCCAAAATAAAATACGCATCAACAATATCCCCCACAAAAGCATAATCTCTCAAAGGAGTCCCATCGCTTCTTATAATTGGATTTCTTCCCTGGATAGCCGCACGGCAAGTATCCGGAATAATCCTTGAGAAATTTAAATCACCCGGCCCATATATATTAGCACAACGGGTAACGGCTACCGGGAGTTTGTAAGTGTGGGCGTATGTCCTGCTAAGGATATCCGCGCAAGATTTAGAGGCATCATAAGGATGCAGGGCAATTAAAGGCGCTTCTTCCTTGTAAGGAAGCTTCTTGTGCTCTCCGTATGCCTTATCACTCGAGGCAACAACCATAGCCTTAACCCCAAAAACCCGGGCCGCTTCAAGTATATTCCATGTCCCCTCAATATTTGTCTTAAATGTACCTAGCGGCGAATCATTGGCTATTCCCACGATTGCCTGGGCTGCAATATGAAAACAAACATCAATTTTGTTATTCTTAAATATAGAATTTATGAGCTTGCTATCAGATAAATCACCCCGGTAAATCTTGGACCTACTGCCCAAATCCTCAAGGTTAAACAATGAAGAGCGAATATCCTCTTTTATCAAAACAATCACCTTGGCATTATAAGCCAGCGCCCTTTTTACCAAATGCGAACCCAAAAAACCGTTTGCCCCCGTAATAAAAATAACCTTATTTCTCCAGATATTCATCTTTTCTCCATATTCTTTTTCCAAACCGCCTTATTTTTTTTCCAAAGATCGTTCAACTCAAGATTATCTTTATAAGTATCCATACACCTCCAGAAACCCAGATGCTTAAAAGCATTCAACTCTTTGTCTTTTAGAATCCGCTTGAAACTGTCTTTTTCCAGTATATCATTGTCCTTAAGATAGCTAAAAATATTCTTGTTAAATACAAAAAATCCGCTGTTTATCCAGTGATCCAGAATGGGCTTTTCTTCAAAGTGCGTAACTGCCTGAGTATGATTATCAACCCCTACAATACCAAACTGAGAAAATGGCCTGGCTACGGTAATCGTGGCGCTTTTATTATGCCTTTCATGGAATTTCACTAGTTCCGGTAAATTAATATCCGCAATCCCGTCTCCGTAAGTAGCGAAAAAATAATCCTCCCGGATAAACTTCTCGATTTTCTTGATCCTGCCTCCGGTATTGGTGTTCTCTCCAGTTTCCGCAAAGGTTATATTCCATTTACTTGAACCTGAAAAATATTCTTTTATTATCTCCCCTTTATACCCTAAACATAATATAAAATCATTAAACCCAAAATACGAATAAATACTCATTATGTGCCAAAGGATTGGCTTGCCCCCTATCGGAAATAAAACCTTAGGCAGCTCATCGCTGCCCATCCTCGTTCCTTTGCCGCCGCATAATATTACTGTCTTAATTTTTTGCATTTTTATAACAAATAATTCTCCAGCTCTTTGGCCGGGTTAATAATCTTGGCAAAATTGTAAACCACAATAAAAATTTCTCAAACCTGGGATGCCTTTTAAAAAAATAAGCCAACTTTAGTTTAAAATCAAGCTTAGCGCCCCTGTTTTTACGCCTGGTAACATAATCAGCAGCCAAAGATAGAAATTCTATTTTAGCATTTCTAAACCCTCCATCACGGGCGGCCTTTTTCCACTCAACCAATGTGTAAGCAGTATCACCGTACCCCTTCTCCTCCATTTCCTTATAAACAGGATGAATCCTTTCCAATACCCCTCTCGATGTTTCATTAATTAAAACTAACCTTCCTCCGGGTTTTAAAACACGGTAGATCTCTACAAAGACCTTCTTCAAATCCTTGCTATGATGCAAAACAGCTGCGGCAAAAACAATGTCAAAAGTATTATCAACAAAAGGGATATTGTGCATATCAGAAAACATCCGGTCATAATATGCTTTTTTTATAAAAAGATTGGAGACTTTTAAATAATTACTAATATCCGTTGCTACGACACTGCAGCCCTTTTGGGCAAATTTAAAAGAAGCATAGGAAAAAGAAGCCCCGATTTCAAGTATCTTCTCCTGGCCCGTAAGTGATAGCCGGTTAAAAGTAGAATAAAACCTATCCGAAGCTTCAGCTATAGTCTGGAAACTCCCACCTCTTTTGAAAAAATAAGACCCGTTTCCTTCAGGCAGAGAGAAAAATACATCGCTAAACTTCTGGATACTATCGGCGGTTATTTTATATTTATTCCCCTGCTCGTCTTTAATATAATCATCTATATCCATCGCTTCTCTCTCACGGGATATCGCCTTATTCATGTTCTTTAAGAAATTAACTATTCCATCCTGAATCTGATAGGATGCCCCGCATTTATTACAAATAAGCTTTCCATTAAATATTTCAAGTTGGCTCGATTCCTCTTCCGCTACAGAAAACGAACTACTTTTACAATCAAGGCACATTAAATTATTTAAAAGTGATTTTCTCATATATATTTACATATGCATAAAACCATTATTCCGGCATATTCCGCAGATAGTGCTTGCAGAGTATCTTCTGCTTAATACCTCTTTACGCGCTCTGACAAAAGAATTATTATTCCAAATCTCCTTAATAGACTGCTTACTGGCATCCCCAAAATCACGGCCTCCATATACAGCGCAACACGGAAAAACCTTACCATCCCAATTAATACTAATCTCCTGCCATAGCTTCCTACAACTCCGGATCTGTTTCTTAGTTTTCAGTTTATCCTTATCATATGCGCTATATTGAGGATTATCCGGGATCCAGGCAATATCCTGCTTGATAGCCTCGGAGTGAGGCTTAAGTATTTCATCCTTCATAGAAGTACGCATCAAGCCAATCCGGAAATCAGCCCCTATCAAAGATGCCATGCGGCGCGCCTGCTCTACTTCATGTTCATTATGTTTAAAAACAATAAAATTCCATACAACGCAAACCTTAACCTCAAGACGACGCTTTTCGCTTATGAGATAACGCATATTCTCCAGGACTAAATCAAAATTACCCCCTACCCTATATTGAGAATATGCATCCTGGCTGGCGCCGTCACAAGATACGATAATTTCATCTATTCCGCTTTTTAGTAAATCCGTCAGCTTCTCTTTCTGGTTAATATTTAAATTAGTGCTTATGATGATCCTAACTTTGTTATTTTTAGTTTTCGCGTATCTAATCATCTGGCATAAATCATTATTCAATAACGGCTCGCCCCAATTAAATAAATAAACTTCGGTCAAAGAGCTGCTAAGCTGGTCAAATACATTTTTAAAAAGGCCGAATTCCATAAACCCCTTATGTAATTCCTTATCACCTTTACCGGTTGGGCAAAGCGGACAGCTTAAATTACAGACATTTCCGGGTTCGATACCTAAAATAAACGGCAAATAAGGCAGCTTTGTAACTCTTAAAAACTTTACTAACTTTGTTCTTCTTTTCTTATACTTAAGCATATTTTACTAAACCGATAAGCATTACTCTTTTAAGTCAACTGAATATATGTGTACAAGCGAATTTTTAAATAACAGCTTAAATAATTGCGGATGCTCGAATGCCCAATCATCTTCAATAGGGAATTTATCAGGGTCAACTGATTCCCGGTTTTCAAGGACCGGCTTAGCTATAAACAAATATTCGGCTTTATATTTCTTGAGATTTTCTCTCCAAGCTGAGAAATCTTTGACTTCACGGTACAACCCATCAGGGTTATTGTAAGTAGTGATTTCTTTTTCATTAATAGAAACGTACTTCACTTCATTCTTAAGGCCCCTGCCATATAAAGGGTAGGCTTCTTGTCGGCCTGTATAGGCAACCCTCCCACCTTCTTTAGTTATATCATTAAGCGCCTTCCAGCCCCTCCTTAAATCAATTTGCCATGCCTCATTCTTGCCAAGGCTAGATATATAGCGATTGTACTCTTCGTTATCATACCTATTGTTGGAATAGATCAGGAATAAAAATCCTAGAAATAAACCAATCAACATAGTCTTACCAAAATTCTTATTTTCATAGAAAGCAGCCAATTGCTTTTTACAACGTATAAACAATACAAAACATGCTAAAGAAAGTAAAATTGATATGACTAATTCGTATCTATGAGCTAACTTAAAAACTGCAGCAAAAATTGATACAAATGAAATAACGGCTAAATATTTATCTCCACGCGACAGCTTAGTTACAAATATAACAGCAGTCAATAACCCCAAGCTCAAATACGGGTAAAAATACCGCACTATATACACATTAATAAAGATCTTGAATAAAATAAGCGCAACAAGAGGAGTAAAAAATAACAATAAATATTCCCATAAAGGTGATACCTTTTTCTTTAAATACCCATAAAAAAACAACGGTAGAAAAGTGCAGGGTAAGATCAAGGCAAAAAATTGAATACCTAAACCTTCCCTAAAAAGCCTTAATAAATTACTGTAATCGCTTGTAAACATATTGATTCTTAACAGACTAGCATCGAATAGCCCATTAAAAATAGTCCTGCCAAATATCTTCAATTTCACAGGAAATATGGGGTTCCCCACATATAAATAATTCTTTATATACATGTAACCACCAAACAAAATAATCATCAGGATAATCACGGCTGAAAATTGTAATGTCTTACTTAATGTAAATTTCCTTATTTTTACTTGCCTATATAACATATAAAGAATCAGGGGCAATAAAGCTGCCAGGTAAACAAAATTATGAAACTTAGTTCCGATAAAAAGCCCTGCTGATACCCCAAAAAGAATTGCGTTCTTTAAAGTAAGATCTCGTTTAAACAATAAAAGCATAAAAATTACCAAAAGAAATAATACCGCGCCAATAACATCTATGTTGTTAGCGGTTTTAAGCTGCTTAAAGATATTGGGTATAAGCGCCCAAAGCAAGCCGCTTAGCAATGCTAACCCGCTATTTACGTTATATTTCTTTAGTATTGAATAGAAAGCTATTATACCAATAACGTAAAATGGAACTTCTCCTAAATCCGCTAAAAACGCGTTTCTCAAAGGCAACACTAACCAGGTAAAAAATAACTCAGCATTAATAGGAAAATAAGATGGCGCGCTATCTATCAATGAACCCGGGAAAAGAATAGGTTTTGACCCAAATATGAAAAAAGGAGTATCTAAAGTCCCACTTTTAATCCAGGAGGCGGGAAAAGCAAGATGATATAGCAAGCTGTCAGCATCTAGCGGAGGATTAATTAAATTGATATATATGCTTACTAAAGCAAAGGAGGAAAAAATTGAAACTGCAAAAAGTATCAAATTATTATTAATAAAAGGTTTTAAATCCGGTTTTATAAAGACAGGTGTTGTTTTTCGTGAATAAACCAACAGGACTATCAATAAAATTAAAAGATGGAATATAAAAACATTAATAAAATAAAGTTTTCCAATAATGCCTAAAAAGTTAGTAACTAAAACAATTTGGGCAAGAAATAAAGTAAAACAGGTTAAAATTGAATCACTTAATAAAACTATGCCAAAATACTTCCTTGTAAGGATCCAGGAACTAACCGTTACGATAACAATCTCTGCAATTAAATTTATCATTTTTTATCTTATTCTCAACTCTTTCTATAATCTCCCATACTTAACCATTTTTCCAATAGACAATAAAGTATTATAAATAAATACCGGCTCCCCAGTTCCTTAATCTTGAATTTTGAGAAACCTTTCTTTCTATTTGTCCAGGAATTAGGAACGACGCAATAGCTATATCCTCTTATTATCGCTTTTAGGGGAATCTCAACAGTCAGATTAAAATGATGGCTTAGCAGAGGTTTAACTCCATTTATGACCTCTTTTTTGTATAACTTAAAGGCGTTTGTTATATCGTTATATTTAATTGCGAAAAGAACCATTGTTAGCATGTTTCCCAGCCTGTTTAAGATAAGTTTATGGCCAGGATAATCAATTACTTTACTACCCTTAATAAATCTAGACCCAAAAACACAATCATAGCCTTTCTGCATTTTTCTATAATAATTTACCAAGTCCGTGGGGCTATCAGACATATCAGCCATAACAATAGCTACGCAATCACCATTAAAGTTTTCTAACCCCTTTTTCACCGCAAAACCATAACCGTTTGGGGGCCCGTTATTAATATAATTTAATTCCTTAACTTCAGTCTTAAGCCTCTTAAGTATCTCTTCTGTGCTATCCGTGCTATTATCATTAATAATCAGAATTTCATGGTCTATCTTGCTTGTTTTTAGCTCTCTATTGAAAGCCAAAACTGTATTTTCAATATTCTCTACTTCATTATGCGCAGGAATTAAAAGGGATAATTTCATTTTGATTACACTAAACAGCTACTATTTATTGCTCCAAGCTAAAGCTCAAAGCTACCGTTAAACCTAATATAATCCAGAAAAGAAAGCTCAACTGAAAAGAATATAGATGAACCTCGAAAAAGCTATGTACTAGAAAACCCAATAAACCCGCGGTTAAGCCTATTAAAACAAAAAGATTTAAGGATTGGGGTGTTCTTATACCCACCTTAATACTTCTATAAAAAACATAACCCACAAACAAAAGGAAACACAATAAAGAAAAAATTCCTGATTCAGCCCATATTTGGAGGAAACAATTATGAGCGTAAAAAACACCAGGGTTATTTGTATAAAGAGCACAATAATCCATAAAAGTTCCAATCCCCTTGCCAAGTAAAGGATGCTCTTTAATCATTCCCCAGGCGCCATGGAAAAGAGTAAACCTATAACTATCCCTCCTGTTCTGGAAGAAAAATAAAGCTAATCCTATTAATGGCACAAAGAAAAGATAGCAGGACAAAAACAATGACCAAAATACTTTTATTATTCGGTGATGACTAGTAATCAGAATAACAAAAATTGAACCAGCTATAAGCCCCAACCACCCACCTCGACAACCAGTCCAAAGAGAAGACAGAATAAGCATAACGGTAATCAAAATAAAGCATAATCTTACAGTAATTTTCTTCCATTTCCATAAACTAAGACTCAAAACAACAGGAATAACACAAGTTAAATACGCTGCCAAACCATTTGGATTTTTAAAAGGGCCTATGCTAGGAGCAGAATACCCCCACGAAGCTCTCCCCCTTAAGAATTCAAACCCAAAAAACTTTTGTGTAAAAACTGTAAGCCCCACCAATGCCGCACTAAACAAAATAATATACACAGCCTTAACAATACGCCTGGTATCCCGAAATGTATCAATTATTGCCCAAATAAGCAAAGGAAACCTGCCCCATTTTATAATAAGCACTTTTAAGCTTTTAACAACTAACGGCCCGCTGTTAAGCAGCGACAAATCCATAAAGGCAAAAAATAACAAAAGAAATATAAACAACATCTTATTAGCTTTTATACTGGTAAAATCCGGGGATAAAACCTTCTTGAGCAAAAAAAAGGTCAGCACAAAACTGGCGAAAGTACCAATCATCGCTATAGAAATAGGAATAAAGAATATCAGCCCGTAAACAGAATATTCAACTGCTACATCTAAAAATCTTAATATTTTTAATTTCATAGAGATATTATCTCGCGCATTTTCTTAACCGTTCCCGGACCATCCATCACCTTTGCTATTTTTTCCAATTCTTTTATTTTTCGCCTTAATACCCGCGGATCAAAATAATCCGACTGGGCGATATAAATCTTATTCGCCTTGGTAGCTTTATCTTTTTCGCTATTTAACAAGGTTTCCTCAAAAAGTTTCTCCCCCGGCCGTAACCCAATAAATTTTATCTTTATGTCTTCTCCGAGCTTTAAGCCATAAAGAGCAACTAACTCTTTTGCTAAATCCAGCACCTTGATCTGCTCTCCCATATCCAAAATAAATATCTCTCCCGCCTTGCCCATTCCCCCGGCCTGCAAAACAAGCTGGCTTGCCTCATTAATACTCATAAAATATCTTTTAACCTCAGGATGAGTTAATGTTACAGGCCCGCCTTCTTCAATCTGTCTCTTAAATAAAGGGACAACGCTACCATCAGAACCTAAGACATTGCCAAATCTAACCGCCATAAATTTAGTCTTACTGA
Source organism: uncultured Planctomycetales bacterium (assembly GCA_964427405.1). Classification (GTDB taxonomy): domain Bacteria; phylum Omnitrophota; class Gorgyraeia; order Gygaellales; family Profunditerraquicolaceae; genus UBA6249. Next base: position 116,111 of record CAYRUB010000003.1, read on the forward strand.
TTTTAGCCTTGGACTGCAAAATCATCTCCGCGATCCTTTTGGTAATACCCATCACGCTTGTCGGGTTTACCGCTTTATCCGTAGAAATAAAAATAAACCTCTCTACTTTATAATGATCCGAAGCATAAATAAGATTTCGGCTTCCAACAATATTATTCTTTACGGCAGCGACAGCATTCTCTTCCATAAGCGGAACATGTTTATGCGCTGCCGCATGGAAAACAACTTGCGGCTTATAAAGCGAAAACACGCTCTTCAGCAAGCCTATATCTTTTATATCTCCGATTATGGTTTTAAACTTAATTTGGGGATATTTTGTCAAAAATTCAATTCCCAAATAATAAACATTGTTCTCATTATGATCAAATAACAAGATCTCCTTAGGGCTAAAATTCACTATCTGCCTGCAAAGAGATGAGCCTATTGAGCCGCCCGCGCCGGTAACCAAAACTACTTTCCCTGATAGATACCCCTTAATCTCTTTCTCATCGATATTTACAGTTTCCCTGCCGAGAAGATCTTCCGGCTTAACATCTCTGGGCTTAACCTCTAAATCACCATTGAGTAACTTTTGCAAACCCGGAACTATGCGAATTCTTATAGAAGGTATTTGGCAATATGAAATAATGCTCCTGATTACTTCACCTTTAGCAGAAGGAATAGCTATAACAACTTCATCAATCCCGTATTTTTCAACAATTGAAGCTATATCTTTACAGGCCCCTAAAATACTTACGCCTTGAATACGCAGATTCTTTTTGCTTCGATCATCATCGATGAAACCCACTACTTCTATATTGGCCTTAGGGTTAATTCTTGCCTCCCTTAAAACCATTACACCAGCTTCTCCTGCCCCTACGATAATCGCCCTTTTGCGCTTACTTCCTATTGCAGGACGGTATTTTTCCCGCAATAATCTGGTAACAAAACGGATCCCCGCCATAGAGCAGAAACTTAAAATACAATCCAGAACAAAGATCGATCGAGGAAAACCTTCAAAAGTATAGAAAAAAGCAACAGCGGGAATAAAACAAAGCATAGCTAAAATATGCGCCTTTGCAATCCTCCAGATATCATCTATGCTGGCATATCTCCATAAACCGGAATAAAGCCCAAAATATCCAAAAATAACAATTTTAATACCAATAAGAATGGGGAGGGTTTTAAAAATTACCTGCCAATAATTGCTATCAATCTTGAAATCAAAACGCAGGTAAAAAGCAAAGATATAGGCGCAAATCACCAAAGCTAAATGGAAAGCTATGATAATTAAACGCCGGGATTTAAGAATTAACTCTTTCAGGTTCATAGCGTTATATTATATACCAAAATACAGTTTTAGCAATTATTTGATACGATTTTTAATGCTGGACGCCTTCTCTTTTTACTACCTTTATCGCAGTCAAAAGGATAATATAAAGGTCAAAGGCAAAAAAGCGGTGTTTGAGGTAATATTCATCGAAATAAACCTTTACGGGAATCGGTAAATCGTCCCTTCCATTTACCTGTGCCCAGCCCGTAACTCCGGGAACAAGTTTATGAATATCTTTCTTTGTACGCAATTCCACAAGGTCATCCTGGTTAAACAATGCCGGGCGCGGCCCGACAAAACTCATATCCCCCTTTAAAACGTTAAATAACTGTGGCAGTTCATCAAGGCTGAATTTACGCAAAAAAGCTCCCCCGGGAATCAAATATCTTTCAGGGTTTTCCATTAAGTGCGTAGCTACCTGAGGCGTGTTTAATTCCATAGTCCTGAATTTAGCCATTTTGAATACAGCATTATTCTTACCAACGCGATTAGTCCAAAATATAGCCGGCCCCTTAGAAACTAATCTAATCCATAAAGCAATAGCCAACATAGGAATGCTCAATAGAACTATCAAAATCAAAGCTAAAATTAAATCAAAAATTCGTTTTACCATACCCCTTAACCGTCCCTCTTATCCCCTCTTCCAGGGTAAACGGCGCCTTCCAGCCAAGCAGGTTCCTGATTTTGCTACTATCAACAAGGAGAGTTCCTGTTAATTTCTCCAGCTCTTCAGCCTTTCCTGCAATCTTACACAGCGCCTTTAGAATACCAGGATGCAAGGAAAATAAAACCGCCTTCTTATTCATCGCACTAGCAATCATCCTTATTAAATCCGGCGTAGAAATATCCTGCCCATCACTTACCAGAAAAGTTTCACCTCCTGCCAGCGGATGAGAAATGCAGGTACTGATAGCATCCACCAAATTGCCGACGTAAAGGAAGCTACGCAAACTATTTATATTTCCTAATGGAAGCGGCAAGCCGGTTTTAATTAAACACACCAATCTTCCAAAATTACCCGGAGCATTTAATCCATAAACCAATGGTGGCCTCAAGATGACAACTTCCATCTTGGTATTTTCTGCCACCTTGCGTAAAGTTTGTTCCGCCTCCCATTTTGAAACCGCATACCCACCAACCGGATTAGGAATATCATTCTCGGTAAAAGGTTTTCTATCAATAAATTTCCCGTTTACGCCGATTGAGCTAATAAAAATAAACCTGCGCACTCCTGCATTTGCAGCCATTTTCGCCAGGCGTTCGGTTCCAGGCACATTTACCTTACGAAACGCTTCAACAGGGTCAACCGTTGAATCATACATAATATGAACACGCGCCGCTAAGTGAATAACTGTATCCACCCCGGCTAAAGCCTCCTGCCAATCCGTTGACTCATTCATATCTCCCACTAAAATATATTCATCAACTACAGAGGGTTCACACACATTATTACGCACAGCCGCGCGAATAGGATAGCCTTTTCTTTTTAAGGAAACACACAGATTGCGGCCAATAAATCCGTTTGCGCCCGTTACTAAAACTCTCATATTCTATGAAAAAATTGTTTTATTCTCTCAATAAACTTATTAATAAAAAAAGAAAGAACACAAACTCTAATTTGATTTTTACGTAAGGTTTTTATAATCGTGAAGTTCTGTTTGAAGATATTTAAAATGCTGTTATTTGTTACGCCCCCCAATCTCATCTTAACCAAAACTTGCGGGATATAGCAGGTTTTTATTTTATGTTGGTGCATAAACCGAAGGAGAATTTCATGATCCGCAACAACAGGTAAGCTTAAATCAAAGACACCGTATTTTTCATATACCCATCTTTTAACAAAAAAAGTTGGGTGTGGCGGCATCCAGCCTTTGGCAAATAATCCTTTTTTATATTCACATGACCGCCAATATCTTATTACTTGATTGGTACTATATCTATCAACATAAATTAAATCGCCATAACATGCATCTATCTTCACATCATTCATAGCTTTTGCTACGGTACTCACAATAGAATTATTTGAATAAAAATCATCGGAATTTAAAATCCCAATAATTTCTCCCGAAGCTAATTTAATCCCCTTGTTCATCGCATCATAAATTCCCCTATCAGGTTCGCTTATGAACTTATTGATTTTGTTACCATAAGACTTAACTATTCCAATTGTCCCGTCAGTTGAGCCGCCGTCAATAATTATATGTTCCACATACTGATAACTCTGCCTAGACACGCTTTCAATACAGTCTCGGATTGTCAAAAGACTATTGTACGAAACAGTTATTATAGATACCTTTAGATTCCCCATTACTTACCAGGAGTTGTACCTAGAGAATTTTTCATTTTCTAAACTTCAATAAAACATTGGTTAGTCTCGAAGGCTCTGAAGGCATATCCCTGAATACCTTCAGACTGATTTTTGCAAAAATAGGATAAAGCAAACCGAAAAAAATAGAAGAAAACGGCATGAGTTTTCCACACAAATCTGAAAATACAGGATAACTTTCGCAACAATAAATCTTATATAACAAGGACAATTTAGAGGGTAAAATAAGTCGTTCTCGTAAAGCATTCTCGTCGTATCGTCTTGCCCATAAAATTTCCCCATTTCCGATAGGAGCATTGCCATAACATTCTTTAGCCACGTAGGTTTCATAGTAGCTTCTATAGTATGGAACAGTAATAACTAATACCCCTCCTTTTTTCAATACGCGAGATAACTCCAACATTGTCCGGCTATCTCCGTCATCGGGAATATGTTCAATCACCGATATGGAATATATTTTATCAAAATATTCATTGGGATAAGGCAGAGATCTGCCATCAACCACACCAAGCGTTATACCAGATAAAATCTTTTTCTTTTTATCTATAATACCAATCAGAGACTGCCAGTTATCGATTTCTTTCTGCCAAGCATCTACGGCAGTTATCTGACAATCGATGTTTTCTGCAATAAACAGAGATAGTAATTTAGCACTGGAAAGATCCAGAACCTTTTCTGCTGATTTTATCTCTAACGCATTTGCTGTAGCCGGAAGCTCAAAGTACCTGGCAATATCCATAGGGATCAATAAACGTTTTAAACCTTCCTTATTATATTTGGAAAACTTGCAAAGCCACCTCAATCCTATCTTAATACTATACTTGTAAATATCAAACCAGGAATAATTCATACGCAATCAATTCTCCTTATTTTTTTCTAGTGGTGACGATAGCATTTTTAATCGAGTTGACAATAAACTTAATCTTTTTTTCTTCAAGATTTATCGAGGACGGCAAATAAAGTCCTTTTTTAGATAGCTCCTCGGCAACGAGACATCTCTCATTCTTAAAATATCCCATTTTTGTAAAAGCAGGTTGCTTATTCATTGGGATAAAAAATCCTCTTGTCTCGATACCTTTTTTATGCAAATGGTGCATTAATACATCCCTGCCAACACCTGTTTTGCAACCATCCACTAGAATACAATACATCCAGTAAACGTTTTTTGCATATCCCATTTCTACCGGCAATGTTATACCGTCGATACCACTCAATAGAGAGTTATACATTTTTGCAATTGCCCTCTTCTTCTCTATAATAAGATCGATTTTTTCCACCTGTGCCAAGCCTATAGCCGCTTGCACATTGGTCATTCTGTAGTTAAAACCCACATGATAATGAAGAAACCTGCGCTTTTTTGAAAATGCTAGGTTTCTTAGTAATTTCGCGCGTTCGGCAAATTTTTTATTATCTGTTACTATCATTCCTCCTTCACCGGTAGTAACGATCTTATTGGCGTAAAAACTAAAACACCCCATGTCGCCCAATGAACCAACTTTCTTACCAAGATATTCTGCTCCGTGCGCCTCCGCACAGTCTTCCACGATCCTTAGATTATATTTATTAGCAATATCGATAATCGGCTTCATGTTAACCGGGTGCCCATAAATATGTACCGGCATTATTGCCTTGGTATTTTTGGTAATCTTCTCTTCGATCTTATTTACATCTATGTTCCAAGTAGCCGTCTCGGAATCAACCACTACGGGTTTTGCGCCACAGTATATTACCGCATAAGCAGTAGCAATATTCGTAAAGGCAGAAAGTATAACCTCATCGTTTTTCTTTATTCCCATAGATGCCAGCGCTAAATGCAACGCGGTCGTCCCGCTTGTTGTAGTAATACCGAACTTGGCTCCGCAAAACTTGCTAAATTGGCTTTCGAAAAGTGAAATATACTTGCCAAATGCCCCAGATATCTCATTTTTGTTTAGTGCCTCAAGCACATATTTCTTTTCTTTACCCCCTAATATCGGTTCGCATACAGGTATCATAGTTTTTCTCCTATATCTATCTTATCTTCTTCTGCACCAAGAAAAGGACCTTGCTTTACTGTCAAACACCTTAGGTCTTCTAAAACCCTAATGGAATGAGCTCCATTCATTATTAGGATCGTATCACCTTCCTCCAGTTTTACAGTCTTTATTTTCTCACAGCGATCAGAAAAAAAATCAACTTCTACAATTCCTTTTTCAATAAAAAGCATCTGCTGGAGATCGCGAATAATCCTTTCCATCGGCTTATGTGTATGCGGAACCTCAATGTATCCCTTCTTGTGGACTATAAACCCAACCTGAAGGGAACTCTCGCTCGGAGTAAGAAATGTGCTCTTATCAGCCTGAAAATCTTTTCTGAAGACAATAGCAAAAAGCCTATCCCTATGCTCAACTCGCTCCATTCTTCACCTCGTTTAGTGTATCAAAAATCTTTTTGACAACAGAATCCCAATTATACATGCTTTTAACTCTCTCTCTGGCATGCACCCCCATAGACCTCGCATTCTCACTATCAGACAAGATCTTCGCTATGTATTCAATCATCTCATGTTGGTTATATGGATCGAACAAATAACCCGATAGTCCATGGACAACCTCATCGTTTGTAAAGTTTGTTCTCACAACTGGAGTTTCACATGCCATGGACTCCAATACAAACAAGCTATTGCAACTGGTTCCGGAACCAATACCTGTGTAAACGCAAACATCGGCAAGTGAATAATAAAACGGCAAATCATCGATGCTAACAAAACCGACGACCTGTACATTTCTTTCTACACCCAGTCTTTTTATTTTATTCAAAAGATCCTTAATAACCTTTTTGTTCTCGAATACATGCGTTATGAGAAGCAGACTATTTGGAAACCTTCTAACTATATCTGGCATAGCACTAACAATAAAATCGGATCTTTTCAAAGCAGTATAATCTGTGGCGTGCAGGATTATTTTCCTATCACTATACAATCTTATTAGGTCGTCACTATCCTTCCTTCGGAAAAACTCAGTATCTACGCCGACATAAGTTGGTAATGATTCCCGATCATATACACGCTTTATCCATTTAGAAACACCTTCTACCGTTGTTAATACCCTCTCAGCATTACGGGTTGCACGAATATCCTGTTTAGCATATAATAGTCGCATCAATTTTGCAAAACCTCTTCTATAAAAAGACCAATCGCTTATAGATTGCTTATCGTGGAATATTACATAGGGCTCAAAGCAATATTGCACATACTTTTTCTTCATTCTTTGAGCGATAATGTTCATCGGGAACATGCTGACAACTATAACATCGTATTCATCAAGCTCCGTTTTCAAGTTTTCAATATCCCTATTAAGATAGAGCGGCAAGAATAACCAAAAAAACATAGAATAAGTTGAAGCTGTTCCTATGGTTTTAAATCCAATCCCTTCCTTTAAAAACATATCCTTTATTCTGTCTTCCGCTGTCTGTGAAAAGACATCTATCCTACAGTATTTTCCGAGTCTTTTTGTGACTTCAAATATAAATTTGTTGCCTCCTGTCCAGTGATGAAAGTTAGAATTAAGCCAAGCAATTTTCATAAGCATACCCCAGCAGCAATCTCTACAGCGCGATTCAAATCTTTCGCGTATTTCTGCGGAGTAAAATCCGATATCAATTGCCTGGATTTCTCTCCCATCGTTTTTCTTAAGCCTTTCTCCCTGAAAAGCAAATTAAGCTTATCTGCTAGTTCATCAGAATCGTGCGGGTTAAAAACATATCCGTTTATTCCGTCTTTTACCAAATCTTTCGCCGCACCTACCATGGAAGAACATAGAACAGGAAGTCCACACGCCATTGCTTCGTTCAGAACCAACCCCCATACCTCTATTAACGAGGGCAGCACAAACACATCTGCTATAGCATAATATTCATATAATTTCTCCGCTTTCTGACTACCCTCAAAGTAGACGTTTTTTATATTATTGCGATTCACAAAATCTTCATTTTTTGATCTTTCTGGACCATCACCAACTATAACTAAACCCATATCTTTATTATAAATCTTGCTAAAAGCTTCTAACAGCACCCCAAGACCCTTTCTTTCAATAAGTTGTCCGGAAAACAGTATAACATGCTTGGGAAATCTTTTTTGCATCTTAATTTCATCTTTACGCATACCGATTTCAAAGCTTCTTTGCGAAAACGATAGAATATCCACAGTATTACATGAAACTACTATCTTTTCTTCTTCCGCCCCAAAATACTGCAAATATTCTTTCGACAAGCTACCATAGGCCAAGTACGCATCTGCATTTTTAATAAAAGCTTTTTTTAGCACATCAACTATCGGATTTTTTATCCTTCTACTCAAAAGAGTACTTCCGCTCCACAGTACCAATTTTTTTTTAAATAGCTTTGTATAGGCTAAAACAAAACAATATCCCGGTAACTCATATCCTTCGGAAACGACTACATCAAAATTACCTTTGACTAAAAGAGGCAGCAACCCAAAATTTATATGCATACTAAGATCCAGCTTTCTACAAAAGTAATTCAAACCCTTCAATATTTCAAATTTATACTTGATACGTCCTTCACAGGTATCCCAGTCTCTATTGCTATGAATCCTACTCATGTAAAAAACCTTTAAGCCTGGATTAAATTCTCTAAAATAGTTCAAAACCGGTATCCTACAAGGATGAATGATATTGGTTATAAGCGCTATATTCTTGACTGTCATGTTTTTTTCGCTTGGATGATCAGATCGCCGCAAAGTAGAGATGGCCAAAAGTTTCTAACATCGGCTAAAAAACCGCTACCACTCTTTTTCTCAATTTTGAACCCGTTCGATTCAAATAACCAACAAAGTTTGTCCATTGTAAAGTAATGTATCGCGCCGCCGTCCCAACCAATTTCCTGCCAGTTATGCGCCGCTGAAACTGAAGGTAATTTCCCTAAAAGAAGACCTATGCGCCTAGGAAAATAAGCAATATTACTAACCTCTACTACCACAGAGCCTCCACTCTTTAAAACACGACTTATCTCTCTGATAAGACCAAAAATATCATAAACAAGATGAATCACGGATATGGAAACGATAGTATCAAAAAATTCACCTGAAAAAGGAAAAGGTTCAGTAGCATTACTTTCTATCCATTTGATTTTGCCTGCTTTCACAGGGTACATACTCTTTGTCTTATTTTCTGCTTCACGCAATATAGAAGAAGATATATCCATACCATAAAGTTCCTTATGCTTGCTTAATATTCTTCGTAAAAAACCCCCATCGCCGCAACCTATGTCCAATATTCTTTCACTAGGAGCAACGAAACGCTCTACTATGCTACACCTGTCATAATCATATTTCTTGAGCAAATCTCTCATACCCCAATAATTTCTCATAGGTAGATATTTCAGTTTTTTCTCACCATACTGCCTTTCAGAAAGACCTTTTTCATCCATAGCTAAACCTTTATCCCGATTTTTAAAGGAGCATTCTTTTTTTGTTTCAATTCTACTAAAGACATAATAATCCCCATGCTGATAAAAAACATCACCTGATTGGTTATATAACCGCTGAACATTGCCATTGTTAGATTATAAACAAATAATAATAAAGCTAATTTTGTTAGTATGCTTAAATTATCGTTTCGTTCATTCTTTATAAATTTAAAAGCTCTCTTAATGGTTAAATAACACATGGATAGAAACATAAACAAACCAATAATTCCAAGTTCAGACGCAACTTCAAATATTATATTATGAGGAATGCCAACGCCGATATCTTTCCCTGAGTTTCCAATCCCGACGCCTAAAATAGGATGCCTCTTAAAATCTTCCACAGCGTTTTTCCACATAATAATTCTCTGCGCAACAGTGCTCTGTGTCCAAGGCATATTTTCATACTCGAAACTGTTTTTATACCTGTCGGTGGTGAATTGCGGAGTAAATCGATAAAAAATCAGGATTACAATGACGAAAAGGATAGTTAAATAAAAACCTCTCTTAATCCCCTTAAGCATAAATATAAAATAAAAAACTATGGTAAGAATAAAACTTAGTAAGGCTCCTCGCGAACCAGATCTTACAAGCAAATATGCAAATGGGATTATTAAAATAAGGCTTTTAAATTTATTTTTATTTTTCTCGCAGGCACTGATAAATACGATCAAAAGCGTGACTGCAAAAGTAACTCCGAATACAATATGATTTGACCAACCATCCTTTGTAATATCTATAGAAAATCTTTCTACCTTATTAAGCGCCGGATTAGATATAAGTTCATAAAATGAAAAAAATGCTATAATTATGCTAAGATATACGCAGTAATTAAAAAACCTTCTTATTCTCACCTCTGTTAATAAAAGCCGAGTGATAGCATACGGCATGATAACCATTAAAGGTGCATAAGCAAGTTTTATATAAGTTGCCTTAGTTCCTGTATAAAATATGAAATAGCTTAGAAAAATCCATAAAAATAAAGAAACAAATAATACATCAACTAATGAAGGTTTAGGTGGGAATCGTTTTTTAACTCCCAAGAGAATTGCCCCAAAAAAAGGAGAAAATACCAAAGTGGCATATAAAGATCCTGTTAACAATCTATTCCCGTCTATACCCAATTTGTATATCACATAAAAATAGATGAGCATCCCGTTAAATAAAATTGCTAAAGATAGTTCAGGTTTTTTAACTAAAATAACAAATAAAATCAGACCTATTCCTAGCGTAAACAATGTCTTTTCTTTGTAAACTAGCGGACCAAGCCAAAACAGCACCAATATCAAAACCAAAATAGCGATACAGTCTTTTGCTATTACCGATACTCTCATTATAGCTTCCTCAATGTAATTTTATCATTTTTATAAACCGCTTTATCTTTCTAATAATCATTCTTAGCCTGCCTAAATCCTGCACGTCTTTTACTTCCTCTTTCCGGAGAATCCTACGAGGATAAAAACCTCTTGATTGCAAAGAATATCCCGAACAATCATGATCGTCATCGATCGATGCAAATAATTCATATTTTGGTATAGCAAGCTTAATAGGCAGCCAATGAATATCCGTACCCTTCTTCTCAAAATCAAAAGGTGTTTCTTTTGGCCACCTTTTTAAAAAAGGGTCATTCTTATTAACCACTTTTTTAAAAAATTCGGTATTGAAAATGCTAACGGCAGAAATAATATAACTGGGACAATTTTTTTGCGCTATGGCATTTGTCTTTTTATCCAGAAAAAATGTTTCTATATTAGCGTATTCATTTTTCTCTATCCCATCATATATCTGCCTTAATTTTCCTTGTCGCCACCAGGAATAAAATAGACTTTCGCTACCGCTATCTTTCATCTCTTCCAGGATAACCCTGTACTTATCGACATCCACCAAATTGATATGATCTTCGACCCAGAATAGTACAAATTCGGTATCGATTTCCGGTAATAGCTTTCTGGTATCGGCAAACCAACCCCGTCCGCTCTCTATGGCATGAGCTGACAATTTACAACCTAAGTGATCGTGTAAGAAAAACAAAGCCTCTACCTTATATTTACCACGCGCATTAATTACCCAACGCTGTGCATCTATATCTTTAAAAGATAGAAATGAATCCCGCATTCTACAGAATCTTTCTTGATCGTTGATGCGAAAATTGGCAAATATCGTCAATGTCGGCATTTTTTTATCCTATTCCCAAAACTTCGCATTACGATTGATATTACTAACAATATCTTCCTTAATTTCATTATTATAAACACCCGCCTTGAGAATAACCACAGGCAATTTAACATCTTTTAGTATCTTAGGTGAACTAACGAGTAGCGAGGTGCCATAAAGCCTCTTGCCTTGTTTATTGGGATCATTGTCCAGAAGGCAGACAATGCGGCTTATATCCAAACCAAAAGCAATTAGATACTGTACGAAAACATGAGCCCCAAACAAGTAAACAGGTTGTTCACTAGCCCGTATCTTTTGATTAAGCTCTGTAATGAGCTTCTCGTGATACCTCACATAATCTTGGTACAATTTCTTGTTTTTCTCATACAACCCTTGAGGAAGTTTTAGAGGTTTTACAGATGAATCCCGAACTACCGCATAAAAAATACTATGGTCTTCCATAAAGTATTCTTTTCCGATAAGGCGAAAGCCGTGTTTGGCTAGCAAATAGTCCACATACGGTTCAGTAAGAAATGTCGTGTGTTCAAAATTTATACAGTTAGTATATTTACGCTCTAGCATTACCTGCATGTTCGGAATTGAAAAGATTAGGTTTTTACCCTCATCGATAAAACTGGAAAGATGACTCATAAATTCATCTGGTTCATAAATATGTTCAAATACATGCGCATGCACAACCGCATCAAAATATTCATTGAATCGAAAACTATGATCAAAAAAACCTTTAATAAAACGAGCTCTCACCCCTTCCAGTGGGGATGGATTCGGCTCCAATATTGTCCAGGGAACGCGACCCAACTCATCGTATTCTTTCGATAGTATCCCATGAGAACCACCAATCTCAAATATTGCAGTTAAATTATATTGATGAATGAAATCTGCAAAGGCTTTATGGTGCTTATTCCACAATTCCCCCACACATCCCGCCCCATGCGATTCTGGATATAGGACATTAAGTGGCAATAAAGCTCCTAGCTGAATTAATCCAGAACTTTTGCTAATCATCCAGGCCATATCCGCATTTAGGTCAGCACTCTCTATACTATTGCTACACCCCATAAAAACAGGAAATTGTTTAAAAGTATAAAGAGGTTCTAAATCTTGCATTAGCGTTACGGCGCAAGTATTTCTTTTAATAAATTCCATTTTGTTTTCCATTCTGTTCATTCAAAATCTGTTTACCTAAAGCAAAAAGTAAAAGACTGTAAGGATAATGGTGCAATGCGGCGATGTTTAGATATACCAAAGCCGTCAATGTCCAAACTTTTTTCTTGTCGTAACCATTTGCAGAAAGCCAATCGGAGAAATATTGTTCGCACTCAACCAGTATCTGTTTTCGATAAAAATCAAAACTGATTTCATTGGTCTGCCAATCAACCCAGTAATGATCTTTTACAATCAACTCATGACAAATAATAAGTCCATGCAGAAGTTTGGCCAAATCGTAGTAAATGTCCCCTGTTACCAAAGACCCTCCGAACTCTTGCCGCCAATCCAGAAATGTGAAATGCTGACCGGTCTGCGAGTAGAGAATATTCTCAAAATGAAAGTCGCCATGGAAACGACCAGGCAAACCGTCGGCGAGCCAATTCCAATCAATCGCATCTAGCAACTTTTTAAGTTTTGGGACTTTCAATCCGTTAATTGTTTCTACCCCATCCTGTTTCCCAAAATTCTTATAAAACAACTCTACTCGTTCTTCTGTCTTATTCTTATAAAACAACATACATGCATCACGGAAATCTCGCTTTTCGGATGCATTCAAGGCCTGCGATTTCCAAAACAACCTGGAATGTTGAAGAAGTTGTCCAAACAGCGGCAGAGTAATAACCTTAGACAATATTTCACCTTTTACTTTAGCATACCTGTACATATTAGGCGTTGTAGATATAACTTCTGGAACAAATTCCTTGATCTCCTTTGCCCGCTTAATGCGATTAGCTATAAACTTTTTATCTTCCGAAAACTTAATAACCTGATTATTTACAAACCAGATCGCCTCATTTTCCTTTTCTAGGATATTTGGTTCGTCATGTTCCTGGTATGCTTCACGAGTTTGAGCAAGCGTCTCAAGATTGCCCGTATCATACCAAGTAAAACAATACGATTGTACCCCCTGCCCTAACAGACTACGCATGCCATATGATTCACCAACCGTAATAGCCTCTACGCCACCATTTTCCATTGCGTTCCAGAAAGTTTTATAATCTCGTATTCCAGCCAAACCAATGTATGGTTTGCAAATATTTGATTTGCCTATTCCTTTCTCGTAAACGGCCTTAACCTTACCAAATAAGACTTCCAATGTGCGGTATTGTTCAGTGCTTTTTAGTTCAGCATACCCCATCCAATTCCGATCCAATACAGGAATTGGCTCACGCACCAAGGTATCGCACGAAATAAAAACAAATGGTTGCTGAAGATACTCTTTACATGCAAGAACGCTCAACCCCAGCCCGGATCCGAGGCCTTCAAACGGGTTAACTTCTGCAAAAAAAAATTGTCGCTCTGGATACGCCAAACTCAAAAACTCTTTTACTAAATGTCCTTTATACCCAAGAGCAATAACAAATTCAACATCCACAGAAAACTGTTCAATAACATGCGAGATCGTTGGCCGATTTGCAATGCTCACGAGTGACTTATTAACATACTGAGTTAATCGCCCTAGCCGTGTACCGATTCCCGCTGTTGGAATTAGAACCCGATAGCTCATTTTATCTCCCTATGGTAATCATCAACTAACCGAACAACATCATCCATCTCGGGAGTACTCGCCTCAAGATACACGCTGTCTTCAACCGCTTCCATACGATGAACAATTCTCGGAATTAAAGTAATCGTTTCGCCACAACTAAATACCCTCGACTGTAATTTTTCTTGTGAGGGCCCATAATAAATACGAAGCTGCCCGCTAAGCACATAAAGCGTTTCCTGCTTAACTTTGTGATACTGCAGGCTACAACGATGTCCTTTTAACATAGTAAGCTTTTTCATCATATAATGGTCGTTAATCTCGATAACTTCCTCTTTGCCCCACGGCTTCTCGATTATTTTCATAATTATTTACTTTCTTGAAGATTTAGATGCAATACTGTTTAAGTTCCGGATAGAATTCAAAAAACTTTTCATAAAAAAATTTTGAATACATCTGCATTGTCCACCTGCTGTTAAATCCGTATTTCCTACGCATCCATTTACGACTCTCATCTAAACAAAGTTGTAAGTTTGTATCGAATGCCTCGGTTTTTATCAAATCCGCTTTCTTTTGGAGATAGGCTTCATTCTCATTTACCCAAACTTTGCTTGTAATAGCCGTTGCCCAATCATTAGCATAACCTTTGGCAACAAGTTCAGTTTCCAAACCGTATCCCCTAAAATTTGTGCCGTCATATAACAAATTCAAATAAGTAGGGTTTTCTAATTCCATTACTGCTTCAATGTATTCTCGCCTAATCATATAGGCGACATTGTGGACATACCAGAAGTATTTAGTGCTCTCGTGACCGAGAAGGCGAGCTTCTCCCCACTGTTTTGAACATGGAGACAAAATACCGACATACGGATGTTCCTGCATTACCTGAAGCATAATATCAATCACTGGCTTATCTTCAAATTCTGCGTCATTTGTCAACATGACAAAAAAATCATAGTTCTTAAATTTATTCTCATTTATTAACTGCAATAAAGCGTAGTTCACGCCTCTGGGAACCCTCAAGCCATGCTCCATAGCTTCATCCCAATTAGCCCACCATGTACAGTGTTTTGACAACTTACCTTTGTCAGAACCTGCCTCAACTACATAAATATCTGTTTTATCATCATTGTTTATGCGAATTAATTCGTACAACCTATCCGTAACATCGGGCAGATTTCGATTAAGAATTATTGTGGCTGTATTTTTCATTCTCTTCCCACTAAACGAAAAAGCTTAAGATATCTCATAATGGATCCCTTAACTTTTGATTTGAGATAGTCATCCAAATATATGTTATGTTTTTTCAATTCAGCTGTTGCATACGCCTTTATTTCGACAAACTTAGGATCAGAGAAAACATAGTGCCCTGCAATAATGGCCTTTTCCATTTCTCCTGCCCTGCTTTCAGGTAACATCCATTTACGCCATTTATTTGACCCATACGAAAGCTTAACGAACTTTCCGATAAGATCACCTAACTTATGTTTTTTTAATATTTCGATAAAAGCCAACGTTTCTGCAACACCAAATTCAGGAGCCACATTAGCTGAATGAATCCCTAATTTGGGGTGCCAGGCCAACGCTTCATCTGAAAGATAATCTGTATTATGCTGTTTTAGAAAAATATTATGCTTGTTGCATATATCAAGAATCCTGGGTATCTGGATTTCCGCAGGCAACTCATCCTTGATGCGAAACGGATTATCAAACGTACCCACATTTTTTGTTTCCATTACTTTTGTGCCTGTCTGAATAACAACAAAGGTTGGAGCCGGTAAATGATTTTTATTGCAGAATTTATTAGTTTCAGAAATAACATTTTCTGAATCAAATTGATTATGATTAGTACCACTCTGTTCCTCTGTGCCTATTTCAAAAAATATTCTTTTTTTCATTTCTTCAGCAGTTGACCAACAAAACTCATACAGTTCAAAAATCCTGTCCAAGATTTTATCAATACTTAAATCGCCACATATATCAACACTTGGATCAATATGAATGATTTCAAACCCTGACTCTATATCAACACGGAACGATCTTTTTGCAGACTCCATGGCATTACGGAGATTTAATTTTTGCTCCTTTTCAAAATTATTCTGCCACGGCCCTCCATGATCACGCGCTAAGATTATCCTCCCCTTTTTATCATACTTTTTAACATATTCGGCAAATCGTTCCGTAGACCAATTATTCACATAACCACCTCCGAAACATTTTGCCTCAACCTGTCTACGACTAGCAATTATCATTAAGGGTACTTCATAATCATTTGAGAGTTCAATCGTAGCATCAACACAATTCTTGCTCATCGAACCTACACCCAAAAGGGTGCACCGCCTTCTATGCATAAATTGTTTTAACTTTTCGCTTGCCATCAAACCATCCACTCCCCCGAAAGCTTTAATTGAGAATCAGGCAATCTTTCCGAATCGTAAGGTCTAAAGAATTTTTTCAGTATATGCAGACAAGCTTCGGCTACAGCTCTGTCGCCGCCAGTTCTCTTTGTAACATAATCTGCGTGTTTCTTTGCATTTTCATCACCGTTAGTAGTAGCTATAGAATACCCGACTTTTTTAAAAATATAATGGTCAAATATTCCATCCCCCATATAAATAACTTTATCGAGTGGATATCGTTCAGATATCCACTCGATACGCCTTATGGTACTTACCAACTCCAAAGGATATTTCATATCATCAACAATCCTTTTTCGACTAATATTAAACCCTTTTTTATCACCTGTTACAAATATCATTTTCAGAAAGGGCTTTAAAAGAGACAATGCATCATTGTCATCTGGACCGAACACCTTCATAGTCTTGCCGTTTTCGGTATAAAAAAACTGACCTGTCGTCATAACCCCATCAACATCGAGAATAAATACTTTTGGCTTTATCATTTGCCCATCCTTTTCGTCATCACGATACCGTTATTTTATTTAAAATATATTATCCCAGTTTTCATGCGCGGCGCTGAAATTATAGTACTTATTCTGAACATAGCTGTTGTTATAAATTCTTTCCCTCTGGATTATTGTGCCAACTTATTCTACAGTTATACCAAGTTACAAAAACCAATGGGATTATAATTAAGTTTACAAATAAATACCCTATTGCTACCCCAGTAGCAGAATAATATTTTCCTAAAACAAAGGTTAATACTCCCACGAATAATCCAGCTGTAACCGATAAGAACACAAGCGGTTCCTTTTTATGTGCACGTAAATAAGAAGACGCGGGGAATGATATACTTACAACAATCTGCGCTAATAATAAAATGGCTACCGGCAATGGCGACAAAAACCTCATGGCAAATTTACTATGAAAATTATACAATAAAAACACGGCAAACCAAATTAAAAAACCCATAATCACAGAAACAATTAAAATAACCTTTGTTATTTTGAAAAAAAGCTTATCAAGCGTTTTATAATCCTTTTTGGCTATAAGAATTCCGAATCTCGGAACTTTTGGAGCAAGCCAACTACTCGACATAAAAACAACAAGCGTGACTAAACTCCATGTCATACCCATTTGTCCTGCAACAATAGGCCCATGAAATTTAAATAATACTGGGGTAAATAATGAAAACACAAAATACCCGCTAACCCACGAAGCAGCAATTCTCCATTGCATCGGGAAGACATCTTTAAACCATTTGATTCTTAAACCTTTTGCATTAAAAAGAAAAAGACTTTTGAGGAAATTTCGATATTTTGATATTATAAAAAAAAGTCCACACGATAGAAACATCATACTAGATATAGTAGCCGTTAAGAGTCTTGCTCTGAATAAAATTGCAGCCCAAACAGATAAACTTATCAGTATACCTTGCCAAAACCTAAAAAAATATAATTCTGAAACTTGATTGCATCCTTCTAGTAACGACCATATCGGCACCAGACAAAGATTTATACCTGTGGCTAAACACAAACTAAACCATGGATATACCCAATTAATATCAGTCTTTTGTGATTGCGAAAAGAATACATACCCGCCTATCCCTAAAGCAATAATTAAAAACGCTGCACCAATAGCATACCATTTTAAAGATAACCGCGCTAAACTACTTAATCTTGATAATGCTTCTTCGTTTCCCGCTATAAAACCTTCTTTTGTAAGATGCAGTTGCGACCATTCATGGCTTGTAAATTGAACAAGCACAACTCCCAATCCTAATTCTACAAAAATCTGCAACGCAAGAAGCGTGTTGAATGTATAATAATATCCCTGCAGTTCCGGTGAAAATTTAATAATAATGAGCATAGCCGTAACTGGAGCTGCCAAAGTACACCATATTTTTGATAAAATACCGAAAAATACAGGTCGATCAACTTCTATCTTTTGTAGCATAATTTTAATAAAATCTTTCGCTTCCAATATTTTCATTTCTCACAGACCTTAGCTTAAACCCATATCTATTAATATACGCCCAACCGTTCCATTCTTTAATTCTTCTAACGCTTTGTTAATATCCGACAAACTATATATATTGCCAATAAGTTTATCGATTTTTAATTTCCCAGATAAATATAAGTCCACATACATTGAAATATCAATATCCGGATCTGTTTCGCCCCCCCAAGAACCAACAATCTGCTTACCTTTTATAAGATTAAACGGTTCAATTGAAATCAATTCTTTCTGAGGTAGATTACCTGCTATCACACATACTCCACCCCCATCCTTTACTGATTTAAACGCCATCTCCATCGATTCACGCTTACCGGCACACTCAATAGTATAATCTAATCCTTTTTGGGAAGTAATCTCCATTATCCGTGATAAAACATTTCTATTTTGAACATTTACAGTATGCGTTGCTCCAAGCCGTATCGCATTATCAAGCTTATTATCATTTATATCGAGTGCAATAATAATAGCGGCGCCATTAATTTTTGCCCCAAGTAAAACACTTAATCCGATTCCACCCACACCGAAAATTCCGACACTACTTCCTGCCTGTAGTCTTAAAGTATTAATAACTATTCCTACACCTGTAGGAATAGCACATCCTACAAGAGTAGCTTCACGCAAAGGCATTTCATCCGAAATTTTAACAAGACGATTTTCTGAAATAACCGCTTTTGCTAGAAATGTAGAAATGGTTCCAGAATTAACCGTAGAGCCATCAGACCTGGAATATTTAGAGCATGGGACATCTAAGCCGCTCCCCTTGATCCATGTTAAAACCACATGATCTCCAGGTATAACTTTAGTAACTCCTGCTCCAATCGCTTCAACTATACCTGCCCCCTCATGGCCAAGAGTATGGGGAAGGAACTTATCCTCTCCTTTTAATCCCTGTATTTCATTCAGTTGAGAATGGCAAATCCCGCTATAAGCAATCTTTACCAAAACCTGCCCCGGTTGAAGAGCAGGTAAAACAAGCTCTTCAATTATTAACGGTTTATTAATACCTTGTAATACTGCCGCAATAGTCTTCATCAATCAGCGATAAACCACCAGTAATCCCCAGAGTACCCAATTTCTTTAAAAAGATTTTTCCAATCATCAACGTGCATCACGGTCTCTGCGGTTAATATCCATTTAAATAAGTTTTCACGCTCCGTTTCATTCCGCCAGGCATCTACAGTAACATAACTATTTCCCCGGCTAACTCGCTCTATTTCTGTTAATGCGGTTTTCAAACGTTCTAGGGGCAAATTGTGAATAGAATTGATGGAAATAACCAGATCAAAGGATTTGTCAGGATAAGGTAATTTCTCAGCACTAGCAATCTTCAGAAAAGGCTTAACTGAAACCATGGCATTAGATATTGCGTAATCGCTGACATCTATTCCAACTACTTGCGCATTAGGCATAAGTTCTTTGAAATCATGGAGCATAAATCCTTTGCCGCATCCGATATCCAGAATCGCGGCATTGTCCAAAAGCTTATAATAGTCCTTCATGCGTTTTACAACGGACTTCCAACGACCATCATATTTATATCCACCATAACCGCATTTTCTATCTCCATCGAAAAAATCTCGGCCAAACTGCTTAGCTAAACGAATAATTTCCAGAGTCTTTTCTTTAGCACGCAAATCATAATCACGCACAATTTTTGGATAAGTATTTAACAAATTTACTTCTTTCATAACTTTACTCACTTTTAAAATCGTTTAAAATAATTCTGATTTTATCTTTTTTATAATATTTGCAGCTGTAAATCCAAGAACTTCACAAAGCTCAGCATAAGAACCATATTCCCTGATAAAAACATCGGATATAGCAATAAATGAATACTTTACACCATTGATATCTTTAGCATACCTAACAACCTCATCACCTAGACCTCCGTACATACTATGTTCTTCGATCACAATAACTTTTTTAGTAGCTTTAATGCTCTCAATTACCAATTCATGGTCAAAAGGCTTAATAGTATGTATATAAATTATTTCAGCATCAACCCCTTGCTTTTTTAATTGTTCAGTAGCATCAAGCGCAGTCTTCAATTGAGGCCCGGTAACTATAATAGTGACATCCTGCCCCTGCTTAACTTTAATCCCCTTTCCAACAATCAACTCATCCTGACTAAAAACAAAATCATGCGAAATCTTAGGAACCCTAAAATAGGAAACTTTATTATTATTATAAGTTTGTCTAAAAAGAGTACTTAATTCAACGGGGGAAGCAGGAAAAAATATTTGCGTATCAGGTAATGGTTTTAATAAAGCAAAATCAACATAGCAATGATGGGTACATCCCAGAGTTGAATAATCAAAGGCGCTGCCTACGGTAATAATATTAACTCCTAGTTTTTGATAACAAAAATCCAGCTTTATCTGTTCATACGACCTTTCGACAATAAACGGAGCAATAGTATGTACAACCGGGTAAAAACCTAACATTGATAAACCAGCCGCCATGTTTACAATGGTCGGCTCGCAAATACCAACATTGTAATACCTCCCCGGACAAGCTTTAGCAAAATTCAAGAGTTTAAAATGGCTAATATCGCCAACCATAACTACCAGATTTTTATCGATTTTGCCCACCTCAAGAAGAATGTCTGCAAACGCTTGCCGCATATCTTTCATTAGGAAAGCTCCTTGTAAATTAATTCCAATTCTTCTTTGTTCGGCACCTTATAATGCCAAGGGCCGTGAGTTTCCATAAAGCTAACACCTTTGCCTTTTACGGTATTAGCGACAATCAATTTTGGCTTTCCGCTAAACTCAAACCGGATTTTCTTAAATACCTCCTCCAATTCTTTCTGATTATGCCCATCAATTACGTAAGTTTCCCAACCAAAAGCATCAAATTTCAGCTTTAAATCGGCTACCGGCAATACCTGAGCAGCTGAACCATTATTGTCAACTATGCAACAAAGATTACCTAATTTTAAATTAGACGCAATTAAAGCTGACTCCCAAATAGTTCCCTCATTACACTCTCCGTCTCCGACAAAAACAATTACCTTATTCTTCTTGCCTCTTAATTTTAACCCCAGAGCTATACCTAGTGTAGTAGGTAAGCCATGCCCCAAAGAACCGGTTGATGCTTCTGCACCCGGAACTTTGGTTCTATCTGGATGCCCTCCTAAAATTGCGCCTTTTTTACTTTTATTATCTAAATCATACTGTTTAATATAACCATACTTTTCCAAAACTACATATAACGCTGCACATCCATGACCTTTACTTAAAACAAAATAATCTCTTTCATTCCAATCTGGATTTTTAGGATCAAACTTGATAACTTTTTCATATAAATAAGCAATAATATCAATTATAGAAAAGGCACTTGGAATATGCCCTTCTCCAGCCCTATAAACCATATCTACTATCTTTTTTCTTAAGTCTTTATTCATTACTGTCTCCTTTAAGACCAAGGCATCTCGTTCTTAGATGTAAGAAAAAGGGTTCCTTCTTTGTATCCACGAGGCATATCTTTAATATTCTTAACGCGCTGCCAATTATTTTTTTGAGAAAAAAGATTAATACCTAATTTCTTAAAGTGCCAGTATATTAAATCAGCATTAGTTTCGCTTTCAACCTCAATTAAAGCATCTGTTTTTAACCAATTTTTTCGATTAGTAGATAAAAGAATTTCTTTTTCGTGACCTTCGGCATCAAGCTTTATCAAATCAGACCAATTTATAATTGAACCTATACCTACAGTTGAAACTAAAAATTTATCTAGTTTCCCATAGGGATTAGATTTAGAACCAGCTAGATGACTTCCTGTAGTATTACCAAGAACCCTAATAAATTCTGCCTTACCGGCCTTACTTGAGACAGCAGAATTAAATGGCTGCACATTAGAACAATTGTTTAATGACAAATTATTTTGAATAATTTCAAAATGCCTAGGATCTGGTTCATATGCGCGCACCTCATAACCACATTTATCCAAAACAATAGAATGAAGCCCCAAATTAGATCCTATATCTAAAACCCTATGATATCTTTTACGATTAACCCAATAGAAGCTGAATATAATAAGCTCATCTATATCAAACAAATTAAGCGAATTAATAGCTCCCATTTTATGATAAGGAAATGCTAGCTCCCCAAAAGGGTTAAACTCGCTAGACTGTATTCCGTCAATACCAAACAATCCTTTTATCTCCTTTCTGGATACTTGTTTTAAGAAAGCATGGATTTCAGAATCTGGTTTATGATAATTTTTTAATATTGGTAAAGATAAAAAAAGTTTTTCTAGTATTGAGGATGTTTTCATTTACTCTCCCTTTTTCTTTTTAACTAACCAATTATTTCCGAATCTCCTAAGCTTATACATATCTGTTTCATCTAATAATTTCTTCTCCAATCCTTTTGTTCCCCATTGATCAAAAACTACGCTAAAATTTCTACCACTTACAACATCCCTAGAACTATCCATTATCCAATCGCAGCAATCTAAAACCTTTTCCATAGGAGTACATTCATCTCCAGATAATTTAATTAAAGTACGTTTATAATTTTCTCCTGCCTTAACTTTCGCCTTTAAAGTAGAATTATGTATCTTGGTTTTAACCCAACCAGGACCAATAATAGCAAACCGTGTATCTGGAATTTCAGCATCAAGCAATTCACACATTTTAGTTAAAGCAATCTTCGATATGGTATATGCTGAATAATTTACTGTTGCATTGTTTGTTCCACCACCAGCGAAAAAAAGAACACACGGCCCTAAAGAGTTCTTAATATTTCGGCTTGGTAATAATTCATGAACAATACGAAGTTGATTTATGAAATTTATGTGTACTGAGTTTTTCCAATCATCAAAGTCATCTTTTTTAAAAGATCCAATTGGTTCTTGTGTGCCAGAACAAAGCACGAGAAAGTCCCATTTTACGTATAATTCTCGTAAATTTTTACAAGCCATTTTCACTGATTCGTCCTTAGAAAGATCACATTGTATAAGTTTTATCCCAGCATCAGAAAGATCTTTTAATGCTAGCGTATTGGTTCGATATGTACCCGCAATTTGCCATCCCCGGAGTAACCACCTGTACGCCATTGCTGTTCCGATATCACTCGAAATCGAAATAATAATAGTTTTAAATAATTTGTTCTTCATTTTTCCTTTTAAAATGGTCCTTTAAATGAACTGTCCGGAACATCATGTGGCACATTTTTCATTACCCCGAATCCTTCTACATTTTTTACTTTAACTCCCAACATATTTCTTGCTAATTTTATAATATCCACAGATGTCGGATAATATTTATTCGTTAATGACCAGCTGGTAGGAACTGAAACATCTGGAAATGCAATACGCATTGGCGGATTTTTAAGTAAGCTAAATAGATCACTAGATACCATCGCTAAAATCTCAGCACTCACGCCAAAACTTTCCCAAGCACCATCAACTGCAATTAACCTTCCGGTTTTCCTTATTGAATTCACAACCATATCTTGATCTAATGGTTTAATCGTTCGTAAATCTATAACTTCAACATTTATGCCATCTTTCTTAAGAACCTCAGCTGCCCTTATCGCTTCTAATGTCATATATGATGAAGAAATGATGGTTACATCCTTTCCTTCCTTTACGATTTTCGCTTTACCTAAAGGGATACTGTATTTTTCTTTGGGAACATTCCCTAAAACATTATGTAACCAACGGTGTTCAATAAAAATAACCGGATTATTATCCTCAATAGCAGAAATCAATAAACCTTTAGCATCATACGGAGTTGCCGGCATAACTACTTTAAGCCCGGGAATATGGGCAAAAAGCGCTTGCAGGCTTTGTGAATGCTGCGGCCCCTGCCCCCAACCGCGTCCAACTAATAAACGAATTACTAAAGGAACCTTCATCTTCCCGCCAAACATGTAATGCCATTTTGCGGCATTATTGATTATCTGATCCAGAGATAAAAGCATGAAATCAATACGCTGATGAGTCAAGATTGGACGCATTCCTACTAAAGCAGAACCAATAGCTATACCAGTCATCCCATTTTCCGCTACCGGCATATCCAGGACTCTTTTGCTACCAAATTTCTTCTCAAGACCAAGGGTTGTCCCAAAAATCCCCTTGGGATCGGTAACCCCCAGACCCATTATATAAACCGATGGATCAGACTCCATGCATTGCCCTGTTGCTTCAAGGATTGCCTGTGCGTAATTAATTTGTCTATTCATGTGCATACACATCAGAAAGCATTTCTTTACTTTCAGGATAAGGGCTATTTTTTGCAAAACTAACCGCATCGTTAATCTCTGCCTGGATATCCTGTTTAAAATTATCAATCTGCAAAAGATCAAGGATACCATCTTTAATCAATTTCTTTTCAAATACACTAACCGGACATTTCTTTTGCCATTTCAAAAAATCTTTTTTGCTCCTATATCCCAAATCGTTATCAAAATTAGGGCCGCAGTGTTCTCTCCAGCGGTATGTTTCAAACTCAAGATAATACGGCCCCTTGTTCTTTCGTATATTTTCTACTGCTTTCTTTGCCAGTTTATATACTTCAATCACATTATTACCGTCGCCTTTGTCCCCTTTTATACCAAGCGAATTCACCAAAGATAAATTATCCCTTTCCTTAGGTTGGCGGACAGATAAAGGAGAATAAACTGAGAAGAAATTATTCTCGCAAATAAAAAGCACCGGCAATTTCTTTAGGGAAGCAAAATTAAGGCTTTCAAAGAATACCCCTTCTTCTGTAGCGGCTTCACCAAAGAAAACAGCCGTTACATTATCCAGCCCTTTCATCTTGGTACCAAAAGCAACTCCGACAGCAACAGGTATAATTCCGGCAACAATGGGAGTCGTACCTAATATACCCACTGATAAATCAACCAGGTGCATTGAACCACCCTTACCCTTAGAACACCCGGTTGCCTTGCCGTAAATCTCAGCTAACATCTGTTTTAAATCACCGCCCTTAGCCAGATAATGCCCGTGGGAACGATGGTTGCTTAAAAGATAATCTTTCTTAAGCAGATTTGCGCAAATACCTACGGCAATCGCCTCCTGCCCAATACATAAATGCACAGGGCAACGCATTTGCTGTTCCGAATAAAGCTCAGCAATCTTCTCCTCCACCATTCGAATCCTTAACATATGATAATATAAGGCAATAAATGTTTTCTTATTCATTTTTATAATTTATGCCAATTTAAGATTTTTCATTGTCCTGATGTTATAACACTTATCTTCATCTCTAAGCTTGGCGGATTTAAACTTCTCAGCAACTTCTTTTATGGCATCATCAACGCAACAACTTGGCTTAAATCCTGTAGCAAGCAGCTTCTTTGAGCAAAGCCTATATGAACGGGGATCGTTAGATGCGCTAACAATAATCTGAGCAGGAATATACGCAACCACCTTATTAGCTATATCAATGATAGATATATTCTCAAAACCTGCGTTAAACACCCCACGCAGCTGTGTGCCTTTCTTAAGAAAATGCAGGTAAACTCCTACCATATCTTTTAAATGAATATTGGGACGAGTCTGATTACCTCCCAACACAGTGATCTTACCATTGACTAAAGCTTGCATAGTTAACATATTGACCGAAAGATCTAGTCGCATCCGCGGAGAATAACCACAGACTGTTGCCGGACGCAAAATTTGAATGCATATTTTATCCTGGTAACTCATCAATACCCGCTCACTTATCATTTTAGTTTTATTATAATCAGATATCGGAACCAGAAAAAGCTCTTCGGTAACTTCCAGCTCATCCTTAACCCCATAAACACTGCCGGAGCTAGCAAGGACAAATTGTTTAACTTTATGCCTTATTGCCCGTTCCACTAAACGCATTGTCGCTAAAACATTAACCTCCCAAGCTAACTTGGAATTTAATTCTCCACAAGGGTCATTGGCGATATTAGCCAGGTGCATAATTACATCTACGCCCTCCATCGGAATATTATCGACATTACGGATATCTTCTTTAATGACTTTGAGATTTTTATGCTCAGGCAGATAATTACCAAACCATTGGATATCAACAACAGTAGCCTGATGGCCTTCATCCAAAAGCGTTTGAGTTAAAACTGTTCCCACAAAACCGCAGCCTCCTAAAACAAGTATTTTCATATACCCCTCTCTATTAATTAAAAACTAAGTAATGCCATCCCGCCTTTCAAAAACTTATCCTTCCTTATTGAATCGGAATTGCCGATAATCCGCACTGCTTGTGCTCCGGCTAATTGGCCCATAAAGGTAGCCAAATCAATTGGCAGGCCCTTTACTGCTGCCAAAGAAGCCACGGAACAAAAAGCATCTCCGGCGCCCACAGTATCAATTACAG
Source organism: uncultured Planctomycetales bacterium (assembly GCA_964427405.1). Lineage (GTDB taxonomy): Bacteria > Omnitrophota > Gorgyraeia > Gygaellales > Profunditerraquicolaceae > UBA6249. The sequence goes on from CAYRUB010000003.1 coordinate 142,820, forward strand.
ATTGTTCAAAAGGCATGCATTCGCATTCCGGCTCCCCTTTTTTGATACCGATAGTATCCGTAGCGCCGCGGGTTAACCAGCTATAGCGGGAAGAAAACTTATGTTGCAGCTTTTTTAATTCTTCAGAAAAATTTATATTTCGCTTACCGCAAGCCAAAGTCAATTCCGATTCATCTAAAGAAAAGGAATCAGCGCGATGGTATTGTTTGTCAATTAAATTAAAACCATGATTATAGCTATTGGTCTGGCAATTAAGGGCAAGAAATGGTGCCTTCTCTTGGACCAGCTCTCGAATTTTATCTTGCATCAGACCGTGACCAAAATCCATTACCATAACTAAATCATAGTCCTTCATACAATTATCTATTAAATTATAAACTAAATTCTGAATCTTTTCATTTAAACACCGATCTTCAATGACATTAATAGCAAAAAGCTTGGATAATTCTTTGCCCTCCGGAAGCGGCTCAACAAAACGCTGCTTGATAATCGTCGTAAAATCAGGATCGCGGATTATCTTATCCTCATCATGATTTATATATTTAGCTAAAGCCGGGCCTACCCATCCTTCAGTACCTACTAAACTAATGAGTTTGATATTTGGAGTAAATTGTTTTACGTGGCGGAAAACCGCTAAAGCGCCTCCGGCCTGAGTTTCTTCAGATAAAAACCTTGTAGAAATTATACGGTTTTTAGAAGTAAGCCCCTGCACCTTAACTGATGAATAACGGTCAAAAATTATATCCCCGATAATTAAAACTTTTAAATCCTTAAAACTATCAACAATTTCTTTGAATTGGCTTGCTGTATATTTAGTTGATAGTTTCTTACAGAATTCTTTCATCTGCGGAGGATGAACTTCAAAATTATTATTCAGCAACTTGGTTGAGCTAAACACAACTGAGCCTACATAATGCACCCGGCCACCTAAACGCTCTACAGCCTGAATATCATCATAAATATTGCCAGTCACATCCACCTGAGGATTTTCATATTCTTTTCCTTTACAATATATATGCGGACAAACACACTCTATTGCTTCGCGAGCAGCAGGAAAAGGAACTACCACCACATAATCAACACACTCTAGCGACGACAGGTATTTAACCCTAAGCTGGTCATTAAAATACGGCCGGCCCGGCCCTTTATTAACATGCTTTTCAGTAGTAATAGTAACGACTAAAATATCGCCAAGCGCCTTGGCTTCTTCAAAATGAACAATGTGCCCGGGATGAAGCAAGTCAAATGTCCCATGGCATTGAACAATTTTCTTACCCTGGCTTCTAAGTTTAGAAAAAGTACCTTGGGCATCATGAAAAGGAATATTTTTCTTGGAGCTGAACATTATTGTTTCCCTCTTTCCTATTCTTTATTATTGTCCTAAAACATTATTCTTTATGAATATACTCAAACGGTTGTTTTTTCAACTCCCGAAAATTCTCATTTACCCATCTTATCGTCTCATCTATGCCATCTTCTAGTTTTATATGGTCTGACCAATCTAATTCTTTGCGTAATTTACCGCTATTTAATAAATACGCGGCATCTTTACCCGGGCGCTCATCTGCTATTTCAACAACTTTAGAAAAATCCGCCTTCATCTTTACGCAGATCAGTTCCACCAATTCTCTTATAGAGGTATATACTCCAGTTGATATATGATAGACTTCTCCTGCGGGAGCATTTTGCGCAATTTTTAGAGTGGCTGAGGATACATCCTGGATATGAATGAAAGAACGCACTGAATTTCCTCCCCCATGCAATTGTAATTTCTTACCCAGCTTAATAAAGAAAATAGTCCGGGGAATTATCCTGTAGAGTTGCTGCCCCGGTCCATAGACATTGGCTGCGCGCGTAAAAACAACCGGAAATTTATAGTGATTAAAAAAGGTTCGTAAATGCAAATCGCAAGCTGCCTTTGAAGCAGCGTAAGGCGTGCTTGGATTAAATAGCGTTGACTCGATTACTTGACCTGTGCAGTTACCGTAAACTTCTGGAGTTGAAACGTGGACATATTTTTTAAGAAAATTAAAATTCCTGATTTTATCATGAAGCTTAACATTACCGATAACATTAGTCTGATACCAATGCTCCGGATGTTCCCAGCTTTGGGCTACCATCGCCTGTGCAGCAAAATTTACAACATATTCCGAACGAAATTTTTGGATACTACCGGAGATTTTTTCTGTATCATGATTTAAATCGAGCTTTTCAAACTTAAACTTAGCTGCCTTATTTATATTTTTCCATTTATACGGCAGGAAAACGCCTGATAATTCAGCAGAACGACTTATGCCCAATACTTCAATCCCCAAAGAAAGGCAATGTGCCGCAAAGCTTGCCCCGGAAAAAGAATTGCTTCCTATTACAGTTATCTTCTGACCAACCTCAGTCATCAAAATTTACCCTCTTTGAGCCATTGCATTAACATATGCCCAACAATTAATTGTAGATCTTCCGCTATCTGCATATCATTAATCGGGAAATGAATAGGGATGTCCACCAAATTTAAACATTTACCGCCATCAAACCCTAAAATTGCGCAGGTTGAAATATGCATCTTTTTAGCAGACTCTATAGCTTTTATAATATTTTTAGAATTACCGCTTCCGGAAAACACAATAAGAATGTCTCCCTCTTTACCTAATTGTTCCAGTTGGAATGAAAAAATATTTTCATATCCAATATCATTTGCTAAACAAGTCAGAACAGCCTGGTTTGCTGGCAACGCAGTAACCTTTATCCCTTTACCCTTTAACTGAAGATACAGCAAATCATTAGCGATATGCATCGCATTGGCGGCGCTACCACCATTACCGCATAAAAATACATGCCTATCTTCTTTCTGAATCAACAGAATCCTCTGAGCAAGTTGGGCTACCGGCGACCAGTCAAAAGATTGAATACAATTGATTAGACGATTTTGATAATTTTTAATGAATTCTTTAGGCATATTTTACCTTTCGTAATCACTTTGATATTCTTTAAGAATATCTTAGAAATTTGTCTCTCACATAGCGTGATATTGCCAAAGAAGCAGTAAGTCCTGGAGATTCAATGCCCACCAAGTTAATAAATCCCGGAAACCCTTTATCTGTTTCATCATGAATGATAAAATCCCGGAATTCTCCTCCCTTTGGCTGTAATTTAGGCCTTATGCCTGATAAATCCGGAGTCAAATCAACTTCTTTTAAAAATGGAAGAAACTTTGCTACAGAAATAAAAAAATCATTTTTCTTTTTTTCGTCTACAGAATAATCTTTAATCCTGTTGTTGAGATAGTTATCATCCGGTCCTAGGCGTAGACTACCTGTTAAATCAGGCGTAACATGAATACCTAAACCACCGCTTTTAGGCAGCGGCACAGGATATATGAGACGATTTATAAGTTTGGATTTCTCTGGACTAACACGAAAATATTGCCCTTTACAATAGTGTAAATTATACTTTTCTTTAAAGATATCAACCCCAATCATTCCAGCAATAATATCCGAATCAAGCCCGGCGCAATTAATAACTACCAGAGCTATTATTTCAACAATCTCACCGTTATTTTTGATAGTTACTCTATAGCCATTGTTATTCTTTTCAATAGCGATAACTTTAGCGTTATAGGCTATAGTCGCCCCATTTTCTTCCGCAGTCGTCAATAAATAATCCATTAAACTGTGTGAATCAATAATGCCTGTTTCCGGAGAATAAAGGGCGTCTATGACTGATACTTTCGGCTCAAGCTTCTTTATTTGCGCTTCCGTAATAAATTTAAGGCCCTCAACTCCGTTACTTTTCCCTTGAGCCAATATAACCTCTAACGCAGATAACTCATCTTTATCAGTAGCGATTATAAGTTTACCAATTTTCTTATACGGGATTTTTTTCTCCATGCAAAGCTGGTATAAAAGTCGATGACCATTAATACAAAGTCCAGCCTTCAGGGTCCCGGATGGATAATACATTCCACCATGTATAACTTCACTATTGCGAGAGCTCGTTTCTTGCCCAAAAGATTTATTTTTCTCTATGACAATAATATCCTTCTTATTAAAAGACAGCTCTTTGGCTATCGCTAAACCAATTACCCCTGCCCCTATAATCAAAATATCAGTTTTTTCCATTAATCGCTAACATTAAATCTTAACCATACTTTTTTATATCATTCTGTCGATGTCCAGACTGTAATTTCAAGGATAGATTCAAATTGCCAACGAAACACTTTCTGCTCATCTAATTATATAACAGTAGAAAGTAGACGCAAATAGACTTACTAGGCTAGTCGAACATCAATTAATAATCAAATTAAACAAGAATTTGATTTTAAAAAATGCGCACCTATTCGTGTTCCCAAAACATTCGATACCATTTGAGCTGATTCTTTGTCCACAAATGAATTCCAAAGCCGACTCTGTAATTCTTCATCTTCAGAATTAGTAGTCCAGCGACCTAACAGACGGGCTTCCATTTCTTTAACGGCTTCATAGATTTCTTCAGGACTATTATCTACAACTTCAATATTATTATCCCTATAGAAATCACCTTTATAGTGAATACCTTGGTCTAAAAGTTCAATTTCAGAAAACTTTAAATAGCGATTTTTTTCATGTGAATAGAGTTTTTTTGGTACAACTATTGAATTTGCCGACCAAGCAGTTAACTCATTTACTTTAAATGGAATATAATTAACCAGCAGCTGCTGTTTTCTAAATATTCTCGGAATAATAGAAAATCCGGTATTTGTGCTGACCGTGAAAATTGCTTTAGCCATCAAATAAACATCCATGAATTCATTTCTTTGCAATTCTGCATAGTTTATATAATTTTTGTCTTCTAAATTCAATGATTCCTTGACCTGCTCACCCATTCTAATAGCATGGTAGCCGACGCCTAAAATGAAATTAATAGCCATCACATAATCACTTATTTTTGAGTCGCGAAAGTCATGATAATTCCCGTCTTGCCCATATTTCTCTAAATACAAAGAATCCCGATTATGAAAACAAACAAATGGTTTATTTATGCCAACCTTCTTAAGCAGCTTAACCCCCCTTTCTTCTTCATCATCCGTAAAATGTAGATTTGCAGAGAAAGTTGAAAATAAATTAGGGATAACGTGAAGCTCGCTGCGCCATTTAATAAGTACCGGTGATTCCGGACAAAAGCGTTGCAGCAACCTAATGACTACTTTAAAATATTTACTAAGTACCTTAGAATAATTTAAGAATTTTATTTTATTACTCCTCTTCCACATTTTGATTATTTGAGAATTCGCAATACGCGAATCAGTAATAAATAACCCGATTTCATTTGAATCATTTTTTTTTCTAAAACATAGGTAATTATCCATATTAAAACATAAGTGACCAATTCTTGAGGTATACAAATGCCCAAGGCTTATTTTCTTTATAGGTCTAATCATGAATATAAAAAGAAGGGTCGGTAACCCAATCATTAATTCAGCCAATAAAAACACCAACCCATAGGCTTTCAATAGAAACTTTTCACGCAAAGTTGATAAATCCCATTTCAGCATTTAAACCCTCAGCTTCTTCAAGAATCCTACAAGTAAATTACGGTCAATTCCCTATTTATGAGACGCTTTGGAAAAACCTATCTCTTTATTGAACATGCCATTCAATTGTTTTTTTTAATCCTTCTTCAATTCCTGTTTTCGCTTTAAACCCGAATTCTCTTTCTGCTCTTTTAATATAAAGACGCCTTCTGGGCTGACCGTCTGGTTTAGACTTGTCCCAAATGATCTTGCCCTTAAAACCAGTCAGGTTAACGATAAGACTGACTAAATCTTTTATAGATATTTCAAAGCCAGCTCCAATATTGACTGGTTCTGATTTGTTATATTTTTCGGTAGCTAAAATAATAGCTTCAGCGGCGTCTTCAATATAAAGAAATTCACGAGTTGCCTTTCCAGTGCCCCAAACGGTAATTGTAGGAACTAGATTGCCTCGCCCCTTCGGGGCTCGCAATGAAGATGACTCTTGAGCATCAATACACTTTTTAATTAAAGCAGGAATAACATGAGATGAATTAGGATCAAAATTGTCACCCGGACCGTAAAGATTAACCGGCAACAAAAATATACTGTTAAAACTATACTGCTGACGGTATGCTTGAGATTGCACTAAGAGCATTTTTTTAGCTAACCCATAAGGAGCATTGGTTTCTTCAGGATAACCATTCCAAAGATTTTCTTCTTTAAAAGGGATCGGAGTAAATTTAGGATAAGCACAGATGGTCCCAAGAGCGACAAACTTCTCAATTCCAGTCTGTCGACCGATTTCCATCATTTGAACGCCCATCATCAGGTTATCATAAAAGAACTTACCTGGATTATTGCGATTAGCACCAATACCTCCTACCTTAGCCGCAAGGTGGATAACGATATCAGGTCTAGAATCAGCATAAAGCCGCTTAACCGCTTCCATATTGACTAAATCGTAATCTTCAATAAGCGGAATAAAGATATCTTCGCAGCCGCGTTCCTTTAACTTAGCAACAATATACTTGCCTAAGAAACCTGCGCCACCGGTAACTAAAATCCGTTTATTCTTTAGATTAATCAACTTTCCACCATCTATTAGGGAACTTATTTTCAAGAATCTTGTCGCCTTCCCCTATCGGCTCTAACCCAGAAGCCCGCATATCAGCATCAATCATTATTTTTACTAAATCTTGAAAATTTACTTTCGGTTTCCAATTAAATACTTTCTTTACTTTCTTGATATCAGCAATAAGGTTATTCACTTCTGTCGGACGGAAATAGCGCGGATCAATACTTACGTATTTCTTCCATTTTAGGCCCACGTAACTGAAAGCTTCTTCTACTAATTCTTTTACAGAATGAGATTCGCCTGTGCCGGTAACAAAATCATCAGGCTTATCCTGCTGCAATATTTTCCACATCATCTCGACATATTCCGGGGCATAACCCCAGTCTCTTTTCGCATTAAGATTACCGAGATAAAGCTTATTCTGTTTACCCACTAAAATATTAGCTACTGCACGGGTGATTTTTCTACTGACGAAGGTTTCACCTCTACGAGGGCTTTCATGATTAAACAGTATGCCGTTACAGGAAAATATATTGTAGCCATCGCGGTAATTCTTGGTAAGCCAATACGAATAAAGTTTGGCGCAGGCATAAGGGCTTTGCGGCTGAAATTGAGTTTTTTCTGATTGCGGAGGAAGCGCGGAACCGAACATCTCACTACTGGAAGCCTGGTAAAACTTGATCTTTCTACCACTGCGGCGGATTGCCTCCAAAATACGCGTTGTGCCCAAGCCGGTAATGTTGCCTGTGTATTCGGGGATATCAAAACTAACTCTTACATGGCTCTGCGCTGCCAAATGATACACCTCATCTGGCTTAATGTTAAAAATGATATTGTTGATCTGCTCGGCGTCGGAGATGTCGCCATAATGTAAGAAAAGCCTGGCCTTTTGGGAATGAGGGTCAACATAAATATGCCCTATCCTGCCGGTATTGAATGTGCTTGCCCTTCTTATAATACCATGGACTTCATAGCCTCTAGAGAGAAGCAGCTCTGCTAAATATGAACCGTCCTGACCGGTAATGCCAGTAATTAATGCTTTTTTCATTGGTTACCTTTCATCTTATCTAAAATCCCGATTACATAGCCCAGCGACCTCTTAGGATTATCCGCGCCCTTCTTCCCAACCACTTTAAAAGCCTCATCCACCTTAGGCGCTCCGTAAATGTTAATGAGTTTGGCTATCTCCTCAATTACGGTTAGGTCATAGCCCTTAAAAACCACAAAAGCATAATCCCTGCTTTTTGCTATTAATTCCCTACCGTGGGTATCTTCAAGACGCGTTAGGTTTTGCTCAAATTCACGCATATCGTATAATCCCTGAAAAATGATTGTGGAAGGCGCCCTATATTCATACCCCTCGTCAATGGAGCTATATTTGATATTAATTATATTAAAATCCCTTAACGCCTTCATTCCTGAATAAAGCACTTTCAGGCTTACGCCGTATTTTTCGGCAATCCGCGGACGGGAGAGCGACCACTCCGGCGACTGTTGTTTACGCCCCAGTTCGGCTAAATTAATCAAAAGGCATACCTTGGCATTCATATCTAATCTATCCGCCCAGCCATAATCCCAATAGGACATAGGCAGGCTAAAAACTTCTTTCCCTATCTTTTTTGACAGCCTTACTTTAAACGGCTGGTTAATTTGAGTTTCTAATTCAATTAACTTGTACCGCTTATTTAAACTCCGAAGCTGCCAATTTATTTCCCTGCGATAAAACGATCGATCCATATCTTTTAACAACCCAAGATCATCAGCTAATGCCTCGTAATTTGTATTTACCAAACCTTCGGCATTACCGTTAAAATCCCTTAGAAGCAAAAACCAAATATCCAAAGCCCTTGAATGATGCCTGCGGACCATTTCCTGCACAACTCCATTTTTTTCCATTGCCCAATAGGGGATACTAACCCCCGGGAATTCTTTTTGCAGCTGCGCAGAAAGTTTTATGCGCGAAAATTCATCTAAAATCCGGCTAGCGAGTTTAGGGGAATTAATTAAAAAAGATAACTCATTATTCCTGGTGAGCGCGGCGTCGGACCAGTTGTGGCTTCCGGAGATAACTATCCTTTTATCAATTACTATAGCTTTAGTGTGGGTGTAGGCTTGAACACTGTCAAAATACGCTTCAATTCCATTATCTTTTAGAAAATTAAAGGCTTCGAAATTGGCTTCGCCGGCGGCAAGGCTGGAACCGGTTCTTTGATAATCCAGAATAGCCTTGACCTCCACGCCTCTAAGTTTGGCTTTGGCGAGTTCGTCCATTAATTGGGAGACTTTTGAGTTTTTATCTTCTTTGTTGAAGCTGATTAAATACATCACTACAAAGATTGATTTCTTTGCCTCGGAGATTGCCTTTTGCGCTGCCGGGAAATACTCCTGGTTATTTAAGCTGACTACGTCGGCCGGAAAACAAAAAGCGCCCGTTGTAACCAAAACCAACCCAATAACTATAGACAGTATACGTAATTTCATTAATGCTAGTCGGTTATGAAACAAATACTAGACATTCCTACTTTTTACTTTTCTGCCAAAATTCCAGCACAAAAGCTAAAAATACACCAAACATTAAACTAAGCATGCCGGCAATAAGAACATTTTGCTTCTTTTTAGGCCCTACTGGATTTTTAGGCTTAATCGGCTGATCAAAAATCTTAAAATCCTTGGCATTGGCTAGCGAAAACTTCAACCCGTTTCGTTGATTTCTAAGCGCAGTAAGATTACTTTCATAATTAGGAAGTGTATTTTGCAGTAAAATTATCCTTAAGGAAACATCAGATTGGGAAATATTGTTAGCGTTAGGAAGCCCAGATATCAAAGTTTGCGTCCTGCTAATATCACCTTCAGCATTTTTTATTTCCAGATCTAATTCTTTTAACCGTTCATTAATAATAGCCAAACGCTCTTGATAAAGGCTCTGACCTTGAGTAATAAGCGGATTTACGATTGCATCGTTTATCTTAATGGCCGTATCAATTCCGGGATAGGTTATTTTAATCTTTAATAAATTAGTACCGGCTAAATCGCTAATCTTAATGGCTTTTTGAAGGCCCTCGACACCCATTTTAAGGTTTAGTTCATTAATTATAGATAGAAGTAAGTTTTGGTTCAGCATTATTGCTTTTGCTTCTTCGTTTTTAATTAAAGGCTCGTTAACGCTCCCGAGCTGGACTATAGAGGTAATCTCATAAACCTTAGGCATCATTAGGCTGACTATCGCAGCGGTAAAGACTGAAACTAAGAATATAGCCAGGATAAGTTTTTTTCTTTTAATTATAACGTTGATATATTCACGTAAGTCAATTTCTTCTTCCTGCGCATATTGCTGATTTTCCATTATATCTCCTTATTTTCATGTTTTTGACGGGATTGCCTGCTTCTCGTTCTTAGGCAAGATGAATAATTATTATAGCATTGGAGCAAGTAAAATAAAGGGTTTTTTGCTTAGAAAGGAACTATAGACAGTGTATGTAATTATATCTAAGATAAGCGGTTACGAAAGAAATACTTCTTTATTATTTCAATTCCTCTTGTATCGGCAACCTTAATGCGTTTGCGTCGGGAAGTTTTCCGGATAAATGCTTAGGTAATTTATTAGTAAGATAATATTCGGCAACTCCCACGGGCTTTTTGGCACTACGCAAAGCATACTCAACCACGATGTTATCCTTAGCCGCGCATAGAATAATGCCTATTGACTGATTTTCATCTTTTAGCTTTACTTGCTCGTCTAAAAGCTGCAAGTAAAAATCCATCTTACCGGCATATTCGGGTTCAAATTTGCCAGCCTTAAGTTCAATTACCACGAGACATTTCAATAAACGGTTAAAAAACAAAAGATCAACGAAATATTCATTATTTCCCAATGTGAGCCGATATTGATTCCCGAGAAATGAAAACCCCTTACCCAGCTCAAGCATAAAACGCTTAATTTTTTCAACAAGGCGGCGTTCTAACTCCCCCTCAATTACAGATTTTGTAATATCAAGGAAATCGAGGTTATAAACGCTTTTTATGGATTCGTCCGCCTGTTCAGCAAGATACGCGGGAAGAACTTTAGGGAAATTATGAACTTTCTGTTTCAGGCTAAACTCATAAGCTCCCGCCTTTATCTGATTGAGCAGTACATTCCTTGACCAACCTAAATCATGGGAAGATTTGACATAATATTCCCGTTCTTTATCGCCAAAAACTTTCTCCATAATCAACAGATTATGACCCCACGGAATTTCTGCAACAGCTTGTTGCAGAAATGGCTTGTTTTTATATTCCTCATATAATCTACGCATATTCCAAACATTTCTTTCCGAAAAACCGTGAACTTGCGGAAATGCTGCTCTCAAATCACGGGCCAGCGCCTCAACGATATTATCACCCCACTTATATTTTTTCTGTCTCTGTACAACAGCCTTGCCAATATCCCAGTATAATTTTATAAGCTCTTTATTAACCGACCTAATCGCCTGAATTCGCGCAGTAACAATGCGCGATTTAATTTCATTCAAGAAATTGATATATTCTCTACCCATCGTATTCTTCATCCCGCTCTTCTCCTTTCTCACGCTATTATTATTTTCTTCTTACTATAACAGACGCAAAAAGAAGCATAATCTAACATAATTTCATATTTCATAGACAGTGTATGTAATTGTATCTAGGATAGGCAGTTACTAAAGAAATATTGATGCGAGTTATTCTAGAGAGCATAGCTACGCTTTGTTCTGTAAATGCGTATGATTGCGAGCTTGAATGTTTCAGAGATTTGAACCGGTCACAGATTGTGACCAGTCCAAGTTGTTCGCTCTTTGTTAATTGAAACATAAAATCCATAGGAAAGCGCCTAATATTCCTCTTGACCGCCTGATTCAAAACCTTTGTAGCAACTCCATAAAGTTCTGCTAAATCCCTATCCAACATTACTCTTTTGCCTCGAGTTATTAGAATCCTAGGCAAAATAACTTCTGATGGAATAGCTTGGTCCATATTGACACCTCCTACACTAATAGACGACTAAGGAGGTAAAATCTAACATAATTTCATAGACCAGAAGAAATACTAGGGCGGATTTTGTTTAATTCTAAAACGGAATAGTTATTCCGATCTCTATTGTCTGCTCTTTTTGGCGGGATTTTAGTCTTAAAAATGCTTTGGCATCA